>NZ_SRSR01000059.1:0-983 GCF_004792275.1 Mesorhizobium sp. M4B.F.Ca.ET.143.01.1.1 | reverse complement strand
GGCGAGTCGGACGGGGACCGACGCAGCCCAACCAACGATTCCCGGTACAGGCCAAGGACAAAGCAGCAGCGCCCCAACATTCCAAAGTACCACGGAACATTAGGATTTAGCCGGATCGCTCGCTTGGCCAATTCGTAGCCATGCTTGGCGTCGCTCCCAACAAGAGCCAAGCTTCCTGCAAGCAAGGCAAGTGTGTCAGCGTTGTTTGGGGACGACGCCAAGACTCGCTCATGTTCTTCGACAGCAGCGTCGATATCGCCCTGCAAAGCCCGAAGATCAGCGAGCATTATTCGTGCGTAAATATCGGCCGGATCGAGGGCCAGCGCTTTCTTGACACATGCGCTCCAGCTCTCAATAGAGACAGAAACATCATCGGAAAACCCGTTGCAAGCATCCACAGCATGCGCAAGAGCCAGCGCGGTCCAGGCTCTTGCAAGACCCGGATCAAGCTCGACTGCACGCGTCAGTAGCCGTATCCCTTCCTTGTTCGAATCTGGGTGAAAAGGTGCTTCTGCTCAAGGCCAAGCAGGTAGCAATCATAGGCTTGCAAACTTGTTGGTGGGACGCACTGCATCGCGTCGCAGGTTGGCGAGTTGACCGTGGCAAGTAGCAACGACATTGATGACGTTTTCGGTCACGCTGTCCAGCATCGCAAACAGGTTTTCTGCGGACCGATCATAACGCGCTGTCCAAACATCAACCCCTGTGCGGGAGTCGACGAGTTGCACCCAGATGCGTACCCGCTGGCCCTCCGCTTGCACGGTTCCTTCCATCACATAGTCGGCACTCAACTCTCGTCCGATGGATCGAACATCATCGCGCCGCTCCTTGTATGAGAGCATTGTCTGGCGGGCTATCACGCCCAAGTCGGGGTAACGGGCGAGATCAACGATGATGTCCGCCGACAACCCTTCCGCGATACGCGTCCAGCGTTCTTCTCCACCGAGGTTGTCAAACGGGAGAACTGCGACGACAGGCGGCCC
>NZ_SRSR01000058.1:0-1071 GCF_004792275.1 Mesorhizobium sp. M4B.F.Ca.ET.143.01.1.1 | reverse complement strand
CGGATGAGCAACTGTGTTCGTCAGGACCTGTTTGGATTCCAAGGTTCGTTGTTTTGGATCATCGCGCTGAGGATGGTCAGGATCTTTCGTGCCACGGCGACGAGAGCGACCTTCGGCTCCTTGCCCTTGGCGATGAGACGCTGGTGGAAGGCCTTGAGGACGGGATTTGAGCGACTGGCGGTGAGGGCAGCCATATAGACCACCCTGCGCACGGCGTGACGACCGCCCCAGATAATGCGGCGGCCTTTGAAGGTGCCGCTGTCGAAGTCGTATGGGGCCAGGCCAGCAAGGGCTGCGATTTCGCGCCGCGAGGCCTGCCCTATCTCCGGCGCCAAGGCCAGCACGGTATGGCTGAACACCGGACCGGCACCGTGGAAGGACTGGATCAGGCGGTCCCTGGCCGCGAACGCCGGCTGGCTGGCGACAAGATCGGCCATGCGCTTGGCCAGCAGTGCGATATCGAACTCAATGCGGCGCAGACGCTGGGTGAAGATGCGCTTGACCGTCGGCTCGCGGACCTGCTCGAGCTGATTGGCCAGGCTGACCTTGTCGTCGCTGAGCTGCCTGCGGGCCACGACCAGATCGGCCAGTTGCTCGGCGATTGGGTCGCACTGCACCGGCCGGGTCGGCAGTTCGGCGGTATAGCGTGCAATCAGCAGGGCATCGATGCGGTCGTTCTTGGCCAGTCGGCCAAGCGCGCGGGCATAGTGGCGCAGCTTGTGCGGATTGACGTTCCTGGCCGGTAAACCCGCCTTGCGCAGCGCCTTGGCCACGCCGCGCTCATAGCCTCCACTCGGCTCCATGCCGATGGCGCGCACGTTGCGGCCTTTCAGCCACTTGCTCAGCTTGACCCATCCGTCCTTGTCGTTGTCGAAACGCGCTTGTTCCTGCGTCTGGAACACGGCCACGTCGAGCCATCGCTTGGCAACGTCGATGCCGACATTCTGAACCGTTCCTGCAGCCATCTTCTCGGTCCCTTCCTTGTGTGCGGGGGCTTGCCCCTTGCAACTGTTCGGGTTCACAAAAGAAGGCGGTCGGGCCCCAGCTCATCCACGGTTTAGGCTACCTGAG
>NZ_SRSR01000057.1:0-1127 GCF_004792275.1 Mesorhizobium sp. M4B.F.Ca.ET.143.01.1.1 | reverse complement strand
CCTCGATCCCGACCATCAGGCGACGCCTGACCGTGGCCCTGGCCAACCGTCTGCAACGATGTCCGTGCTGCACAAGGGCCATGGACAGTCCGCGTCAGGCTCGCAATTTATGACGCAGTAGTACTAGCCTAGACGACATTCGCAACTCCCCCAAGTCTGTCGAGAGTGACCTTGCCCCTCTGACATAATCCGGTTTGAAGTTCGTTCTGGCCCATCGAGAGGACCAGGACATGAAACGTAGCCGCTTCTCCGAAGAGCAGATCATCGGAATTTTGAAGGAACACGAGGCCGGGGTATCGGTTGCCGATCTGTGCCGCAAGCACGGGGTCAGCGACGCCTCGATCTACAACTGGAAGGCCCGCTTCGGCGGGATGGATGTCTCCGAGGCTCGGCGACTGAAGGCGCTGGAGGACGAGAACACGCGGCTGAAGCGGCTTCTGGCCGACGCCATGCTCGACAATGCCGCGTTGAAGGATCTTGTGGGAAAGAAATGGTGACGCCCGCGGCCAAGCGGAAAGCTGTCGCTCGCCTGAAGGAAGGCTTCGGGATGAGCGAACGGCGGGCGTGTAAAGCCATCGGCTGTTGCCGCATGACGGTTCGCTACGAGACCAGCAGGCCGGACGACCGCGAGGTTCGCGAGCGGATGAAGGCGATCGCGCAGGAGCGTCGCCGGTTCGGCTACCGGCGTCTTCTCGTGATGCTGAGGCGGGAGGGTCTGGTCGTGAACCACAAGAAGCTGTTCCGGCTCTATCGGGAGGAGAAGCTCGCCGTTCGCCGCCGTGGCGGCCGCAAGCGGGCGATCGGGACCAGGGCGCCGATGCTGGTGCCGCTGAAGCCCGACGAGCGGTGGTCGCTCGACTTCGTATCGGACCAGCTCACCGACGGGCGCCGCTTCCGCATCCTGGCCGTCGTCGACGACTGCACGAGAGAGTGCCTGGCACTCATCGTTGATACGTCTCTCTCGGGCATACGGGTTGCCCGCGAATTGGACCGGCTCATTACCGAGCGCGGCCGGCCGAGGATGATCGTCAGCGACAATGGCAGCGAGTTCACCTCGAACGTCATCCTCTCCTGGGCGGATCAGAACCGCGTCGAATGGCATTACATTGCGCCCGGCAAGCCG
This sequence comes from Mesorhizobium sp. M4B.F.Ca.ET.143.01.1.1, assembly GCF_004792275.1. Lineage (NCBI taxonomy): Bacteria > Pseudomonadati > Pseudomonadota > Alphaproteobacteria > Hyphomicrobiales > Phyllobacteriaceae > Mesorhizobium > Mesorhizobium sp. M4B.F.Ca.ET.143.01.1.1. Next base: position 4 of record NZ_SRSR01000057.1, on the reverse strand, counting down.
ATGC
>NZ_SRSR01000056.1:0-1133 GCF_004792275.1 Mesorhizobium sp. M4B.F.Ca.ET.143.01.1.1 | reverse complement strand
TTGTAACTTGTCCCTTGCCGACTCTGCTATTGCAGCAGGTGCGGTGGCGGACGAGAGACCGGAGCATCTTTGGGCCTTGAAGCCCGTGGGAGAGCGAGGGTCTTCGTCCGCCGTTCCATCGACCCCGAACAGTCGCCTGGGCCGCAAGCGAAGCCCGATTAGGCAAGGATGGGATAGGATGGAAATCGTTGTTGGCATCGACGTTTCGAAGGATCGGCTGGATGTGCACGTTTTGCCGTCCGGTGAAGCGTTTTCGGTTGGTAACGACCATGCCGGGATGGAGGATCTGGCTCGACGTCTTGCAGCCTTTTCTCCGACGGCAATCGGATTGGAGGCTACGGGAGGCTACGAGCAGCTGGCGGTCGCCACTTTGGCGAGCGCCGGCCTTTCGGTTGTCGTGGTCAATCCAGCGCAGGTCCGGGCCTTTGCCAACGCGCTCGGCAAGCGGGCCAAGACCGATCCGATCGACGCTGCCGTCATCGCAGCCTTCATAGCTGCGACCAAGCCGGAACTGCGGCCGCTGCGCGATGCCGAGACCAGGACGTTGGCCGATCTCGTCACGCGCCGGCGTCAGATCGTGCAGATGATCGTGGCCGAAGAGAACCGCGCCCGCACGGTCAACGCAAGACAGGCGCAAAAGAGCATCAAGCGCCTGCTCGCCGCGCTCAGGCGTGAGTTGGAAAGCCTCGATGCCGACCTGGACGATCATATCCGCAAGTCGCCACTCTGGCGGGTCCGGGAAAAACTGCTGTCCTCCGTACCAGGCATCGGTCCCACCGTTGCCCGCACCATGATCGCCGAGATGCCGGAGTTGGGCAGCCTCGACCGGCGCCAGATCGCAGCGCTCGCAGGTCTCGCACCATGGACGAGGCAGTCTGGCACATGGCGTGGCAAGAGCTTCATCGGCGGCGGCAGGAGCCGCGTGCGCGCCGTCCTCTTCATGGCTGCCCTCGTCGCCATACGCCACAATCCGGTCCTCAAGGCCTTTCGCGACCGCCTCGTCGAGGTCGGCAAGCCGAAGATCGTCGCCGTCGTGGCCGTCATGCGAAAGCTGCTGACCATTCTCAACGCCATCATCCGCGACCAAAAACCATGGCAAACAGCTTGACAGCCAAGACAGTCGCTCTCCCCGT
>NZ_SRSR01000055.1:0-1142 GCF_004792275.1 Mesorhizobium sp. M4B.F.Ca.ET.143.01.1.1 | reverse complement strand
GCGATGCGGCCTTAGGCCGGATGCTGGACGCACCTATGGCGTGATGGCGGCCCATCGGCGCATGTTGAAGGCGATCGCTGCCATCGTCACTTGGGCTGCGGCCTTGGCCAGTCCGACATAGCGGATCGTGGTCAGCTTCATGCGGTTCTTGAGCGTCGCGAAAGTGGTCTCCACCGCCGCTCGCCGTCTCGCGATCAGGCGATTGTAGCGCTTGAGCCGCTCGGGCAACGGATGGTGCTTGTTGGGCCGGCGGGCAATGCGAACCTTCTTGCCTTCGGCCTTCAATCGAGCACGACGGGCGTGGGTATCATAGGCGGCATCCGCCCACACCGCCTTCTCGTCGCCGCAGATCAAGGCATCGGCCATCACCGTGTCGTTGACGTTGGCCGCCGTGGTGATCACCGTGCGGATCAGGCCAGAGCCCTCATCGACCCCGACATGGGCCTTATAGCCGAAGGTGAGGCCGCGCTTGCCTTTGCGGGCGGTGACGCGGGCGTCCGTATCCTGCGACGGCCGATCCGCTGCCGGCGGCGCCGACACCGCATCGATCAGCGTGGCATCCAGCATCGTGCCGCGCTTCAGGATCACGCCGGCCTTCTCCAACTGCCGGTCCAACTCGCCAAACAACTTCTCCATCAGCCCTTCGCCAACAAGCAGGTTGCGAAAGCGCGACAGTACCGTGTGATCGGGGATGCTCTCCTCAAGCCCGAGCCCGACAAAGCGCCGGAATGACAATCGATCGCCCAGCGCTTCCTCGAGCTCGCGATCCGATAGCCCATAGAGTGATTGCAGCAATAGCGCCTTGAAGAGTAACAACGGCGGCCAGGCCGCACGGCCCGCCCCGCCATCGCGTAGCGGGTTGAGCAGCTTCTCGAAGCGATACCACTTCACCAGACCGGACAGTCGATCGAGCGGCGAGGATCCACCTGCAAGCTTCTGGCCCAAAAATGCTTCCGCCAGGCTCAACTGACCAGTCTGCTTCACCGCCATTGCGATTCCCTCCGAGCTTCCGTCTCAGAGAATCACAACCAGCCAATTACGCAACAGGCCCTCAAGGGGAGAGATCACCCGCGCTCCGGAAACATCGCCTTCAGCCCCTCACGCGACGCCTTTGCCACGCCGCGCCCGGTGATCAGCCCCGT
>NZ_SRSR01000054.1:0-1328 GCF_004792275.1 Mesorhizobium sp. M4B.F.Ca.ET.143.01.1.1 | reverse complement strand
TGTCCGAACCGGATAGATAGGTAACAGAATGGACCGATTGCATAGGTGACAGTTTTCTCCCTCGCCGGAGGACCCGGCGATGGTTTGGCGAGAGACTGGCATCATGGACGAGCGGCTTCGTTTTGTAGTGGATTGCCTTTCTGGCGAAGAGACGATGAGCGAGCTTTGTGCGGCCTACGGCATTTCGCGCAAGATCGGCTATAAATGGCTGGGTCGCTACCGGGAGTTTGGCCCGGAGGGTTTGCACGATCGGCCGCGAGCGCCGCTCAATCATGGCCGTGCGACAGCCCTTGATCTTGTCGAGCGGATCGTGGCGGCGAAGGAGACGTATCCGCTGTGGGGGCCCAAGAAGATCGTGGCGCGGCTCAAGCGCGCGGCTCCCGAACTGATCTGGCCGTCGGCCTCGACGGCAGGCGCTATCCTTGCGCGGCATGGGCTTGTCGGCGCCCGCAAGCGGACCCGGCTGCGGGCCTGCGGCAATGGACCTTGGCCGGAGCCGCAAGGGCCGAACGCGGTGTGGACTGGCGATCACAAGGGCTGGTTCCGGACCCGTGACGGGTGGCGTTGCGAACCGTTGACGGTGATGGATGCGTCGAGCCGCTACTTGCTGGCGCTCGAAGCGACCGGCTCGACGGCGGATGCCGAGGCCTGGCCGGTATTCGAGCGGCTGTTTGAGGAGCATGGCCTGCCGGACCGGTTCCGAAGCGACAATGGCCCGCCCTTCGCGTCGGCCGGTGTCACCGGGCTGACACCGCTTGCGGTGCGCTTCATCAAACTCGGCATCGCCCTGGAGCGGATCGCGCCCGGCAAACCCCAGCAGAACGGGCGCCACGAGCGCTTTCATCTGACCCTGTTGCCGCTGGCCGAGGCACCGGAGGCCGACAGAACGGCCCAGGGCCAGGCCTTCGAGGCCTTCCGGCACAGCTACAATGAAGAACGTCCCCATGAGGCGCTCGGCATGGACACTCCAGCCCAGCATTACAGATCCTCCCGGCGCGCCATGCCGACGATGCTGCCCGAGCCTGATTATCCAGCCGAGGCCGCGGTCCGTCATGTACGCCACAATGGCGAGATCAGGTGGAACGGCGGCTTCGTCTATGTCTCGCAGGCATTGGCTGGTGAAGCTGTCGCGGCCGCCCAGACCGAGGATGGTCAATGGGCTCTTTCGTTCCATGCCCACCAGCTCGGCATCATCGACACAAGGCGTATGACGCTTGTCCGCTGCAGCGCCGCGCCAACCAATCCGCTTGGCGCTGCAGCGGACTCATAGGGGGAGAACTGTTACCTATGTATCCGGTCCATTCTGTTACCCATCTATCGGCTGGACA
>NZ_SRSR01000053.1:0-1367 GCF_004792275.1 Mesorhizobium sp. M4B.F.Ca.ET.143.01.1.1 | reverse complement strand
CGGACTGGTTTGAGACCCGCTCCTGAAAGCCGATCCCGGAGGGCCGTCCCCCATCATTCACGCAGCTTTACGCAACGGTGTTAGTTCATTGCGAACTCCTTTCCGCTGCTCTGCAGCACACTCTCGTTGATGAGGACGAGCTTCGCCGGATCGAGATCGAGCTGGCCGTCGAACCAGTCCCGGCGCCGCTTCAGGATGTCGGGGCGATCCTGCTCCAGTGCGTGTGCGGACTTTTTTTGAATGTCCAGCCGTGACCGCGAAGCCAGGCGCTCAAGGCGCTGCGGCTGATCCGCACCGACCGCTCGCCTTCCAGCCGCTCCACCATCTCGTTCAACGTGATGTCCTTGCGCTCATTGATCAGCCCGACGATGAAGACTTCATGCGCATCGAGGCTGGACGCGCGGCGGCGGCCTTGCGGCCGGGGCGCCAGTTCGCCGATCTTCGCCCGCGCGATCCAGCGGATCGCACTCGATATGCCGACCCCAAACCGCGCCGCAGCCCGCCGGGCCGACATGCCTGCGTCAGACGCCTTCAGGACCCGCAGCCGGAGATCCTCACTCAGTGCTCTTCCCATCATCCACCTCATCATCAAAGGGGATGTTGAACCACCACCAAAGCCCGCCGTCACATCACAATCGATTCATCAATCGCAGGACGGGCTCTAGCCGGCGATGGTCACGCCGAGGCTGCCCATGTCGGTAAAATCCGACAGTCCCAGCCGACCGGGTTCGTGCGTCTGACGGAACATCACTTCCTGCTGCTCCTGACCGTGAACAGCCCGCCATCATCGGATACGCCGCTCAAGGTGCGGCGAATACCGCACCTTGATTGTCGCCGCGCAGAGGATGGCGTTCGAGGTGAACTCGCTGCCATCATTGACGATCATCCTCGGGCGGCCGCGCTCGGTGATGAGCCGGTCCAATTCGCGGGCAACCCGCATGCCCGAGAGAGACGTATCAACGATGAGTGCCAGGCACGCTCTTGTGCAGTCGTCGACGACGGCCAGGATGCGGAAGCGGCGCCCGTCCGATACGAAGTCGAGCGACCAGCGCTCGTCGGGCCTGAGCGGCACCAGCATCGGCGCCCTGGTCCCGATCGCCCGCTTACGGCCGACATCGAGACGGCGGAACGCCTCGACTTCACGATTGAATTGGATTCTAGTTTCAGACCCCAACTATCGGCTGGTCTAAGGTTTTACGCCTTTACCCAAGCAGGACGGTCGGTGCATAGCTGAGAACATCGCGACACTACAGATCGAGCTTCAGGCGCTTTGTGGCCGCGCGCGAGCAACAGACCATGAGAACGGTGTGTGCTGTCTTCTCCTCCTCGGTCAGAACGGAATCCCGGTGTTCGGCGCGACCGCTAAG
>NZ_SRSR01000052.1:0-1396 GCF_004792275.1 Mesorhizobium sp. M4B.F.Ca.ET.143.01.1.1 | reverse complement strand
TGAGCGGAATGTGAACGCCTCCAGGAACGCACCGGCGTACTTGTTGACGGTCGCATATTGCTCAGCCGCTAAGGTCAAAGGCGACGCCTCGTTGTCCTCGACCATCGACTCAAGCTCAGGCTTCATCCGAAGCAACCGGTGCCATCCAACTTCCTGATCGAGAACCTCCAATGCGTTCCGGCCATAATCGTTCGCCGACTGCAGGGCTGTGATCGTGTCCAGGAACATGCGTAGCGCTTTGGCGGTATCCGGCCTGCAGTCCATGTGCCGCTGCTTCTTGCGGTTATTGGCTTGCGAGAACAGCCGACCCATCAGCTTGATGAACATCGACACTGCATCGTCCGTGAGCTTCTGGCCAAGCTTGATAATCTGCGCCACAATCAGCGCGTGTCGACGGCTGGCATTGAAGTCGTTGGCCAGCCATGCCGGTGTGGCGTTGCCCTCACGGATCATCTGATCCCACCGTCCAGACGATATGCGCATCTGCAATTTCGGATCGATTTCTAGCTTGCGCAGGAAGGCGATCCGTTCGGTTAGCCCGACCAGGTTTGACGCACCTGGCGCATCCGGCGCTGATCGCAGCCAATGAAAGCGCGTTTGGCCAATGGCCGGGTCAACCTCCAACAGCTTATCCAATGATTGAAGCGTAGCGACCGAAATTTCTTCGATCAGCGCTCTCTCCGCCCGCCGACGGGCAATGGCGCGGGCGGCAAGACCGATCCGTTCGATCGTGTCGATTGCTGGCAGAAGAGATCCGCGTTCACGAAACATGGCGACAGTAGCACTCGCTATCGCGCCACCGTCGTCGGAGATCGCGGCCGCCTGAATTGCAGCCAACAGCGCAGCTCTACGGTCTTGCCCCGTCGCGCTCCGCGCGGCCAGATAAACCATCAAGCCAGCAATGTGATCGCGACGCGTTTCTTCACGGCGCGCATAGAGCGCAAACTTTCCAGCGTCGGCGCCAATCTGCTCAGCAACGTACTTTAGCATTGCGCGAGGCGGAGTTTCGTCGGTCGCCAACACCCTGCCTGGATATCGCATCAGGCAGAGCTGAACGGCAAATCCGAGCTGATTGTGTTCTCGTCTGCGAAGACCAATCTCAAGCCTGTCAGCCGACGACAACGAATAGTGTCGGATGAGGCCGTCCTCATCGGTTGGTATATCGAAAAGTCTCTGTCGATCCTGAACCTTGAGAAGCCCCCGTTTACCCATCGCCCAACTCCATCCACGACTAATCTACCGGGAGCGTTGTCGAGTCGGGCGGGCGAAGAAATCAAAACTGGGTGCCCCGCGATGGCAATCCACAGGGATCGGATGCTACACAGCCGCACTACAGTAGAGTTCATGATCCGTTCACCCTTAGCGTACGATTTCGCACTGCTCTTGTTCCGACCCC
>NZ_SRSR01000051.1:0-1461 GCF_004792275.1 Mesorhizobium sp. M4B.F.Ca.ET.143.01.1.1 | reverse complement strand
CGCTTGTAACTACTAATCCATCTTGGAGGAAAGTTACCCGTGGCTGGTCACCTGCGCCCGTCCAACTCAATCGCAATCTGCATTGCAGGTTACAGGGGATTGCGCGCGCCACACAAGCAGGGAGATTTACGGCTGTCGTTGGTTCTCGTCATACCGCTTCGACATCTTCAAAGTGCGCGATTCATCAACGCGTTTTTCAGTCGTCGGCCTCCGAAATATTAACAATATATACAACAAAATATTTGCGCGCCCGCCCCCCCACATTTTTCGAAACTTACCGTTTTTTGAAAATATATTCAAAAGTATATTTAAAATATATCCAATTTGATAATTGCTTTTTCCATATTTATACGCCAAAATTATGAGACTATCTCAGCGTCTTGTGCTCAGGTTATGAGGAGAAGGAATATGACGAACTTAGATCAGTTAAGGACGAGGCTAAAACTCAGCCAAGAGCAGACTTTTCCACTGCATTTTCAGGAATTTGGACTAGAACTAAGTGTAAACGCAGGGGTCTTCTCCTCACTAGATTTCCAAAGTTGGCGTTGGTATGCTGATAATTTTCCCCCTGTTGCCGGGAAAAGCATTCTGGAGATCGGCTGCGGCTTCGGCCTCCCAGGACTGTACCTCGCGAAACTCGGCGCGGCGTCCTTGGTAGCTTCTGATATCAGTCCTGAGGCGGTCACTAATACACGGGAAAATGTAGCAAGAAACGACATTCAGAACGTCGAGGTGATCGAAAGCGACATTTTCAGCAATATTCCTCGCCACCGAAAATTCGATTTTATATTCTGGAATTGTCCTTCGATCTTTGCGCCGGACGATTACGAGTATAGGGACAACCTCGAACGAGCAGCTATCAATCCGGGCTATAAATTGCTCAGCCGTTTTTTATCGGAAGGCCCAGAATTCCTCACAGAGTCAGGCAGCATCCTTCTAGGCTTCGCCAGTGATGCACGGGACGATCTCCTCTCGGAAATCATCGACGTAAACGATCTCGCCTCCGTACTTCTCGGTTCAGGCACCTACCCTCACGTGAGCGTGACCTGGAGGATTTTCTCCATACGCAAAAAAGGGGCCTAGCCCGAATTTGTCACAGAGTTGAGGTGCATCGGGACTCCGAATCAGGGAAAATGCTTCTGCTACAAAGACTTACCCGAGGCAGAGGTACTCCCCGATGCAAACAGAGTGTAGCGCGGAACGGTTTGATTTTGCATCTGTTGAAAAAGCGCGCCGTTGTGGCCGGTTTTGACGGCGGGACGATCAGATGCCGGCGGGCTTTTGCTAGGGGGCTGACGGAGCGGGCGATCGGACTGGTCGACCGCTTTGCCCGCTGCTTCGTGGATGGCACCAAGGAGATTCTCGGCATTTGGATCGAGCAGACCCAGGGCGCCAAGTTCTGGCTGCGCGTCATGAACGAACTGAAGAGCCGTGGCGCCGGCGACATCCTGATCGCCGTCG
>NZ_SRSR01000050.1:0-1543 GCF_004792275.1 Mesorhizobium sp. M4B.F.Ca.ET.143.01.1.1 | reverse complement strand
GGCCTAGTCTTACTGAGTCAGAAAGTCGCGGATGCGGGGGGATTCGCGCTGGTTGCGGATTTGTTAGCGTGCTGATTCGTGATCAGGGAAGCGCCCCGCCATGCCCGACTGGACAGCCGAGAGTGAAGCAGCATTCGACGCCTATATCGATGCTTTGATCGGGGTGATCGGCCACGCCGACCGAGCTGAGCCGCTGAAGGATTATTGCCTGGGACTCCTGATGCCGATGGAGCGCAAGAGCGTGGAACCGTTGGCGGCCGTCACGGCACCGTCGCGGGTAGCGGCCAAGCATCAGTCTCTGCTGCATTTCGTGGGACAGGCGCCGTGGTCGGACGCGGCCTTGCTGGCGCGGGTTCGCGACTGGGTTCTTCCACGGATCGAGCAGCGTGGACCGATCCGGGCGTGGATCGTCGACGACACGGGCTTTCCCAAGAAGGGCAAGCACTCGGTGGGCGTGGCGCGCCAGTATTGCGGCCAGTTGGGCAAGCAGGACAACTGTCAGATTGCGGTTAGCCTGTCGATCGCAAATGACGCAGCCTCGCTTCCGATCGCCTACGAACTGTATCTCCCGCACAGCTGGGCGGAGGATCCGGAACAACGTAAGAAGGCCAAGATTCCGGCGGAGATCACGTTCCGGACCAAGCCGCAGATCGCGCTCGAGCAGATCAGGACGGCCAAGGCCGAGGGCGTCGCGCCCGGCGTGGTTTTGGCCGACGCCGGATATGGCGCCGACGGCGGTTTCCGCGCGGGCCTGTCCGAGCTCGGTCTGACCTATGTTGTCGGCGTTCAGCCCACCCTCAGCGTCTGGCGCCCAGGCGAGAGCCCGCTGCCGCCCAAGCCTTGGAGCGGAAGAGGCCGGCCGCCGTCTCGAGTCGGCCGAACCGACAATCACAAGCCGATCTCGGCCAAGGCCCTGGCCGAGGAGTTTGACGCCGAGACCTGGCGCACGATCGCCTGGCGCGAAGGAACCAACACCGAGCTCAATTCCCGCTTCGCCGCCGTGCGCTTGCGGCCGGCATCCAGGGACTACAATCGGCCCGAGGCTCACGCCCAAGAGTGGCTCCTGATCGAGTGGCCTGAAGGCGAGGTCGAGCCGAGCAAGTATTGGCTCTCCACCTTGCCGGCCGACACTACGGTCACCCAGTTGGTCGGCGCCGCCAAGCTGCGTTGGCGGATCGAGCGAGACTATCAGGAACTCAAGCAGGAACTGGGACTGGGCCACTACGAAGGCCGAGGGTGGCGGGGCTTCCACCACCACGCCAGCCTCTGTATCGCCGCCTATGGCTTCCTGGTCTCTCTGCGGGAGACGATTCCCCCCTCAACTCCAACTCGCGCCCAGGGCCGCCAAACACCTGGTCTTCCCGGCGGTAATCGACCCCGCGGATCCTCCAATCCGGCCAGAGCGGCACGTCCCGACCTCGATCCCGACCATCAGGCGACGCCTGACCGTGGCCCTGGCCAACCGTCTGCAACGATGTCCGTGCTGCACAAGGGCCATGGACAGTCCGCGTCAGGCTCGCAATTTATGACGCAGTAGTACTAG
>NZ_SRSR01000004.1:0-551688 GCF_004792275.1 Mesorhizobium sp. M4B.F.Ca.ET.143.01.1.1 | reverse complement strand
CGGGGTCGATGGAACGGCGGACGAAGACCCTCGCTCTCCCACGGGCTTCAAGGCCCAAAGATGCTCCGGTCTCTCGTCCGCCACCGCACCTGCTGCAATAGCAGAGTCGGCAAGGGACAAGTTACAAGGATGCCGGCAGGCAGGTGAGGGGCAGCGCGGACCTACGCTGTGCTGCCGCCGCCGCAATCGTCATCATCCCGGGGGATTTCGTGATAGCCTCACCGCTCACCTGGTGGCAGAGAGAGCGGAGCGGGCGCTTCGGCGTCCTGGCAACGGAGGCACGGCGATGTTTGCGGCAAAGGCGATCGAGAGCACGGACAAGCCGGCCTTCTACAGCGAACTCGCCACGCAGCTGAAGGCGCTGCTCGAAGGCGAGCGCGACTCGATCGCCAACGCCGCCAACACCGCGGCGTTGATCTACCAGATGGTGCCCGACCTCAACTGGGCCGGTTTTTACTTCCTGCAATCGGACGAAGAGCTGGTGCTCGGCCCTTTCCAGGGCAAGCCGGCCTGCGTGCGCATCGCCGTCGGCAAGGGCGTCTGCGGCACTGCCGTCGATCTGGGCATGTCCATGCTGGTCAAGGACGTCCACGAGTTCGAGGGCCACATCGCTTGCGACGCGGATTCGCGTTCGGAGCTGGTGGTGCTGCTCAGGGACAATGACGGCATCTTCGGCGTGCTCGACCTCGACAGCCCGCTGCCCGGCCGCTTCGACAAGGAGGACCAGGCCGGCATCGAGAAGCTCGCCGCGATCTATGTCGGGGCGAGCGCGTTCGAGCCCGACTGATGGCGGTGCAGCGCGTCTGGCGAGTGCCATTGTCGATGTCGGCGCCGCCCCTCATCGCCCTGCCGGGCACTTCTCCCCGTAAACGGGGCGAAGGACGCTGTGCGGGCGGCTTCGCCAATCGCCAGCGTTGCAGGACGAAGCGCCGAGGCTGCGGCCAGCCACTTTCTCCCCGTTCACGGGGAGAAATGTCCGGCAGGACAATGAGGGGCAGCGCCAGCGCTGAAAGCCAGGCTGTATGGCGCGATGCCTCAGGGTGAGAGCGGTCCCCTGAAGCGGTCAACCTCTGGCTCAACGACCCGGTCTTGCGTTTGACCTAATTGCATCGTTATCACTGGCGGAATACGACGCCCCACAATCGAGAACCACGGCCGACCGAGGAGGAAATCCATGTCGCACAATCTGCAGTTCTACATCGACGGCGCCTGGGTCGATCCGGTGGTGCCGAACAATTTCGACGTCATCGATCCGTCCACCGAGGATGCCTTCGCGCAGATCTCGCTTGGCACCAAGCCCGATGTCGACAAGGCCGTGGCGGCGGCCAAGCGCGCCTTCGCCAGCTTCGGCTTCACCTCGGTCGAGGAGCGGCTCGAGATCCTCAACCGCGTCATCGATGTCTACAAGAAGCGCAGCAGGGACCTGGCGCTGGCCGTCTCGCGCGAGATGGGCGCGCCGCGCCAGATGGCGCTGGACAGCCAGGTCGGCGTCGGCCAGGCGCATCTGGAGAAGATGGCCGAGGTGCTGAAGAGCTTTCAGTTCCGCCACGTGAAGGGCTCGTCTCTCATCGTCAAGGAGCCGATCGGCGTCGTCGGCCTGATCACGCCGTGGAACTGGCCGCTGAACCAGATCACCTGCAAGGTCGGCCCGGCGCTCGCCGCCGGCTGCACCATGGTGCTGAAGCCCTCGGAGATCGCGCCGCTCGACGCCATCATCTTCGCCGAGATCATCGACGAGGCCGGCGTGCCAAAGGGCGTGTTCAACCTCGTCAATGGCGATGGCCCGACCGTCGGCCAGGTGCTGGCCAGCCATCCCGATGTCGATATGATGTCGTTCACCGGCTCGACCCGCGCCGGCATTTTGGTCGCGAAGGCCGCCGCCGATACGGTCAAGCGCGTGCATCAGGAGCTTGGCGGCAAGTCGGCCAACATCCTGTTTCCCGATGTCGACCTCGAAAGGGCCGTCACCAAGGGCGTCGCCGGCTGTTTTGGCAACAGCGGCCAGTCCTGCAACGCGCCGACGCGGATGTTCGTGCCGCGCGAGCGTCACGACGAGGCGGCCGCCTATGCTAAAACGGCGGCGGAAAAATTCACCGTCGGCCCGGCCGACGCGCCGGGCTCGAAGCTCGGCCCGGTGGTCAGCCAGCTCCAGTTCGACAAGATCCAGAGCCTGATCCAGAGCGGCATCGACGAGGGCGCCACGCTGGTCGCCGGCGGCCCCGGCCGTCCGGCAGAGCTCAACCGCGGCTACTATGTCCGCCCGACCGTCTTCGCCGACGTCACCCACGATATGCGCATTGCCACCGAAGAAATCTTCGGGCCGGTGCTGGCGATCATGCCCTATGACACGGTCGAGCAGGCGGTCGAGCAGGCCAACGACACCGTCTTCGGCCTTGCCTCCTACATCCAGGCCAAGGACATCGAGAAGGCGCGCGCCGTCGCCGCCCGCATGCGCTCCGGCAATGTCTACATCAACTACCCGACCTGGGACGCCGGCCTGCCCTTCGGCGGCTACAAGCAGTCCGGCAACGGCCGCGAGTATGCCGAGTACGGGCTCGAGGATTTCCTGGAGATCAAGGGCATCGCGGGGTACGAGGCGGCGGAGTAGGCGAGGTGGGCGCAGAGCCGACCGCAAGCAGCGGATCTGAGCCAATCTAAGAAGGCGACTGACTGTTCGCGTCGGCCAAATGGGCGTTTTCCCGCCCTCTTGCACAAAGTGTGCCTCAATGATCCCCGCAAATTGTACGGGTCAAATCTACTATGCGGTTTCCGTGAACAAATTGGGAACATACTCTTGACAAGCCAGTGTAGGTTGTGGCAACATGTTTTGCAACAATAAGTTGTTCATACAAGAGCCTACGAGCGGGAGGAACCATACAGTGGATTTCCGCTATCTTTGTTCGTCACCCATTGAAAGCATCGCTTTCATCGATCACCCTCCGTGCTAAGCGTGTCGCACAAACAGGCGAGAATCACATGCTCGATCCATCAGCGGACCTGCTAAAGACGGCCGACGGGAAGCGGTTCAAGACGATCCTTGCTGATCCGCCCTGGCAGTTTGTGAATCGGACAGGCAAGGTAGCGCCGGAACATCGTCGGCTCACTCGTTACGGCACCATGGGCCTTAGCGAGATCAAGGCGCTTCCCGTCGATCAGGTCAGCGCTGACACCGCGCACCTCTACCTATGGGTCCCGAATGCCTTGCTGCCGGACGGCTTGCAGGTGATGGAAAGCTGGGGCTTCACCTACAAGTCGAATCTCATCTGGCACAAGATCCGAAAGGACGGCGGCTCTGACGGCCGTGGCGTCGGCTTCTACTTCCGCAACGTGACTGAAATCATCCTGTTCGGCGTTCGCGGTAAGAACGCGCGAACACGTGAGGCCGGCCGCACTCAGGTCAACCTACTGGCCACCCGCAAGCGCGAACATTCGAGGAAGCCGGACGAGCAATACGGCCTTATAGAGGCTTGCTCGCCCGGACCTTATTTGGAACTGTTCGCAAGAGGGACGCGGCCGAAGTGGACCGTCTGGGGGAACCAAGCCGACGACGACTACGCGCCAACCTGGGACACCTACAGCAATCACTCACGCGCCCTCGCGGCTGAATAGAGCGCTAGGCCGTCGCGATCCCGACCGACGGCGGCGACCAGTCTTCAATACAGCCGGCCCGGATTCCGATCGCGAGCACAGGACAGCCGCCATTGCGCCCAGCGTTCAACCGGTAAAGCAGCTTCCCCATCCAGGTGGTGCTCGCACCGTATTTCGACGCCAGTCTAGAACCGGCAACTTCGTCACCGTTCTTGTCGACGGTTGTGCCGAGAGCTCGAAAGACGTCGTTGAGTTCTCGGCTCCTGGTCAACAGCACCGCCGCGTCGATGGCGCCGGCCTGGTAGAAGGCATTGAAAGCGTAAAGATCGCGATCGAACGTTTGATCCATGCTGTTCCACTCAAGATCGAACGCAACCTTGTTCTTCACGTAGTCGATCTTGTGGCCATCGAGAAAGCCCTCTCGGACCTGCTCGCTGTCGCGCTTTTCGAAAACTGCCTTGCCGCCTTTTGTGGTTCGGATCTGCTCCTTCCATAAGAGCTTCACGTGCAGATCTCCGCGCACGATCGTTTCGTGCCAGCCCTTCGGCCGTAGCAAAGCGTTGACACGCTTCGGTACCTCCGATTCGTTTCCGCCTGCCGACCGAATGACGCGCGTCGTCAGCGTGAACGCGCGGAGTGCTTCAAGCAGTTCGGCCCATTCGGCGGCGCGCGTCTCTGCGAGGACGACGACGGCGTTCTTGTAGCTGAAGAACTCATACTTCTGGCGAATGTCGTCAGGGATCCTTGCATCGACCGCCGCCTGCGGATCAGCGAACTTCGTGGATAATGACGTATCGGGAAGCGCCTGTTCAAGCTCTTCGCCATCTATGTCGTCGTCGTCGCCAGCCATGATATTCTCCTGTCCGCGAGATAGCTGATTCTGGCCCAGGCGGCGATGGTCCTGACGTTGTCTTCGGGAAGCTAAATAGCGCAAAAGTGAGGAAAGAGCTTTGACGTTTACGGAGTTCAAACAATTCTTTCTGATCCACACTGCGATCCTGGCAAAGGGCGATTTCGACGCAGAGGTTCGACCGGAACAAGTTGCCCAGGCAATAGGCGGCAAGTTCCCGAAAAGCTGGATTGTGCCCACTGGACGCCGTCTCATGGAAGAGCACTATTTCGAGAGCAATTACGCATTCACCGACGTCACAGATCCTTTCACAATCACGCCAGCGGGATTGGAGGAGGCTGAACGAATTGGTCTAACGAGAGGCATAGACATTTGGACCAAGATCGAAGATCAAGTCGAAACTGAAGAACTCGGCGAAGCGTATGACCATGCGCAAGCGGCGGATGTTGTGCCAACAACTAAGGTCGAGGAAGTGATAGGTATTGATAGGCTGTCGGACGCCTACAAGAACCTCGACGCGCAACTCAGGATCACTATCGAGGAACTGCGCGGAAACAATGAGATAAACGCCATTGAGGGGCCGGAAGCGAGCCGACGGCTAGCCGAATTGGAGGCCGGCAACCGGCTACTTCAGGCGGACCGAACCGACGCGAGCCTAGTCCGAAGGGTGCTATTGCCGTCTTTGACATGGTTTTCCAAAAAGGTTCGTGATGAAGCCGCAAGTGCGTTGATCAAAAAGCTAATAGCGATGATCGTGGCCTTTCTAGCTGGTTCTTAAGCCGGACGACCTGACTGCAGGCCCACGCGATGCATCCACGTTACTGTAACACTAGAATTTTCTAATGCTTCGTAAGCAATTGAAAAAAGGAAAAAGAGTTGTAGCTGGGGAAGCTGGAATCCAACCCAAAATAACGGAGTCAGAGTCCGTGGTCTCCCGTTTACCTATTCAGCAGGCGTGGCCACTGAAATTACGCGAAGCTGACGGCAACTCGGCGCGCCGCCTAGTGGTCGCCGTGCGCTTCTGCAGCCACAAATCATAGCTGTCCATTTCCAACATCCGCGTTACAGGGCCCGGGCAGGGTATGGCGCCCCCCCATCCTGCATTGCACAATCCCCCCGCTTCGACATATTGAAGCCATGGTCCGTTCCTCGCTCGCCGTTCTCGTGATCGACGAAAACCGTATCCGTGCCTCGATCATCGAGGCGGGGTTGCGGGAGGCCGGGCATGAGCGGGTGACGGTCATCCATGATGTCGCCGGCATCGCGCGCCGCATCGCCGAGATCGAGCCGGACGTCATCGTCATCGATCTGGAAAACCCCAACCGCGACATGCTCGAAAACATGTTCCAGCTATCCCGCGCGGTGAAGCGGCCGATCGCCATGTTCGTCGACCGCTCCGACCAGGCCTCGATCGAGGCGGCGGTCGAGGCCGGCGTCTCGGCCTATGTCGTCGATGGCTTGAGGCAGGAGCGCGTCAAGCCGATCCTCGACATGGCGGTGAGCCGCTTCAACGCCTTCTCGCGCATGGCGCGCGAATTGGAGGAGGCGCGCAGCGAGCTGGAGAGCCGCAAGGTCATCGACCGCGCCAAGGGCATCCTGATGAAGTCGCGCGGCCTCTCCGAGGAGGCGGCCTACACGCTGCTGCGCAAGACGGCGATGAACCAGAACCGCAAGATCAGCGACATCGCCCAGAGTCTGGTGACCGCCGCCGGGCTGCTCGGGCCGCTGGAGGACGAATGAGCATGGCCGCTGCGCACCAGATCACCGCCGGCTTCATGCCGCTCTTCGACAGCGCCGTGCTGGTGGCGGCGGGCGAACTGGGCTTTGCCGCGCGCGAGGGCATCGAGCTGACGCTGCATCGCGAGACCTCCTGGGCCAACATCCGCGACCGCATCGCCATCGGCCATTTCCATCTGGCGCACATGCTGGGGCCGATGCCGCTGGCCTGCAGCCTCGGCCTCACGCCGATCGCCTCCGAGACCATCGTTCCGTTCTCGCTCAGCCTCGGCGGCAACTGCGTCACCGTCTCCAACGCGGTGTGGGATGGCATGGCGGCGCATGGCGCGGAACCCGATCTCGATCCCACGCGGGCAGGGACCGCTCTTGGCGCGCTGATCCGCGAGCGGGCCGCCAGGGGGAGCGATCCGCTGCGCTTCGCCGTCGTGCATCCGCATTCCGGGCATAACTACGAGCTGCGCTACTGGCTCGCTGCTTGCGGCATCGATCCCGAGCGCGACATCGAGATCGTCATCGTGCCGCCGCCCTTCATGGCCGACGCGCTGGCCGCCGGCCGCATCGACGGCTACTGCGTCGGCGAGCCCTGGAACAGTGCAGCGGTTGCCGCCGGCATCGGCCATATCGTCACCGTCAAGGCGCTGCTCTGGCGCAACAGCCCGGAGAAGGTGATCGGCGTGCGCAAGGCCTGGGCGGAAGAGAATCCGGAGGCGCTGGCGGCGCTGCTCAGAGCGCTGCATCATTCGGCGCGCTGGTGCCAGGACCCGGCGAACCATGCCGAACTGGGGGCGCTGATGGCCGGGCCGGGCTTCCTCGGCCTGCCGGCTGTGGTGCAGATGCCGATCCTGACCGGACGGCTGAAGCTCGGTGGCGGCGCCGAGCGCGCGATCCCGGATTTCTTCGTGCCCTTCGACAAGGCGGCGAATTTTCCCTGGAAGAGCCATGCGCTGTGGTTCTACACGCAGATGGTGCGCTGGGGGCAGTTGGCGCACACGCCGGCAAATCTCGCCATTGCCTGGAACTGCTACCGGCCCGACCTCTATCGCTCGGCGCTGAAGCCGCTCGGCGTGGCGTTGCCCGGCGCCAATGCCAAGGTCGAAGGGGCGCTGAAAGCGGCGACGCCGGTCGGTTCGGCGGGGGCAAGCCTGTTGCTCGGCCCCGACGGGTTCTTCGACGGCCAGATCTTCGATCCCGACGAGATCGAAGCCTATGTCGCCGGGCAGAAACACGCTGATTCCCTGGCGCAGTAGGTTCCGACGTGCCGGAGTGCGGATCGCCAACGCGCGCAAGTTGATAAGTCAAAGGCCGCCTTGGTGTGTTATATACGCTGCGTTCTCGGGCGGATACGAGATCGATGGATCAGGAAAGACTTCTGGCCGCCGTCCTTTTGGCTGATGTCGTGGGCAGCACGCCCCTCTATGAGCGCATCGGCGACGATGCCGCTCTACAACAGGTTTCGGATTGCCTGGACACGATGCGCGAGATCGTCGCCCAGCACGGCGGTGATTTCATTTACTCGAAAGGCGATGACGTACTCAGCCTGTTCGAGAGCCCGGAGATGGCGCTGAGGGCCGTCTGCCAAATCAGCCGCCAATTGACGAAAGGGCCGCTGAGCGCCCGTATAGGATTGCATTTCGGGGCGGTCATTCGCGCGCGGGGCGCGATATTCGGCGACGTTGTCAATGTCACCGCCAGGTTGTCCAGCACGGCCAACCCCGGCGAGGTGCTGATCAGCCAGAGCTTCTTCGAAGGCCTTGCAGCGGGCAGCCGCAGTGCCTTGCGGCTCCTGGACAAAATGGCTTTCAAGGGGAAGCAGGAACTCTTCGATGTCTATACTCTGAGGAGCGACGATGGGACCCTCAGTCCGCAAATCGCCAGCCGGGGCACCATTATCGAAAGGCGCGCCGTCCCGCCGCCGCAGATCAATCTACTCATCGGCTATGGAGATCAGTCGCGATCCTGCCGAAACAACGAATTCGTGACGTTCGGCCGATCTCCGGAATGCAATATCGTCATCCAGTGGCCCTGGGTCTCAAGGCACCACGCCACCTTCACCATTTCGAATGGCAAGGCCCGCCTTATCGAGCGAAGCTCGTCGGGCACATTTGTGTCGATGGGGCCCGACCATGAAGTATTCGTGCGCCGCGAAGATATTCTTCTCTTCGGTTCCGGCGTCATCTCGCCTGGACGGAGATCGTCGCCCGGCGACACCGAGGTTCTTCACTACGAGATTGTCTCAGGCTGACCGGACGGATTCGTTAGCCGCGAGTGGTCTCGGCGGCGGCGCCGAGATCAGCCAAGCGCCCGTGCCGTCGATCCATCATCACGAAGGCTGAAACCATGGCCGGCAACAGGTCCACAACCGGTCAAGATCACCGTGTCGAGAGCTGATTTTACGGGCCTGATTATTTTCGCGCCACTATTGTGCATTGCACAATAATTATGCGTGCGCTTGCGCTAATGAACAATCTTTGGCCTGCGCGCCTCGTGACCAAGCCCGTGCGTTGCCGGCGTGGATCATTGATTTAATTGAAGTTTTTCTCCTCGTTCAAAACTGGCACGGTTTCTGCATTGCAATAGACAAGCTCCTCGCGGAGCCACGGAACAGGCGTCCAATGGCGGGCGCCACAGGCAAAGCTGCCGCTCAGGTCGACACGCGATCCCGGATGTACGGACGCGAGCGACCTGGCCGGCAGCTTTTTGTTTTGACCGAACACGCAATCGACGGCGCCGGTCCCAAGCGGCGTCCAACCGGGAGATGACGATGACGAAACGGATCGGAACTGCAACGACCCTCAAGGGCATGTCGCGTCGCGACTTCCTTGCCAGAAGCGCGCTGACGGCGGGGCTGCTCGTGGCGGCGCGCAACCTCCTGCCTTCGGGCGCCTATGCGGCGACCGCAGCACCCGAAGTGACCGGCGCCAAGCTCGGCTTTATCGCGCTCACCGACGCGGCACCGCTGATGATCGCCAAGGAGAAGGGGCTGTTCGCCAAATATGGCATGCCCGATGTCGAGGTGCTGAAGCAGGCCTCCTGGGGCGCAACGCGCGACAATCTGGTGCTGGGCAGCGAGGCCAATGGCATCGACGGCGCCCACATCCTGACGCCGATGCCCTACCTCATGCACACCGGCAAGGTGACGCAGAACAAGCAGCCGCTGCCGATGGCGATCGTGGCGCGGCTGAACTACGACTGCCAGGGCATTTCCGTCGCCCAGGAATACGCCGCCACCGGCGTCGGCCTCGACGCTTCCAAGCTGAAGGAGGCCTTCGCCGCCAAGAAGGCCGCCGGCAAGGAGGTCAAGGCCGCCATGACCTTCCCGGGCGGCACGCATGACCTGTGGATACGCTACTGGCTGGCCGCCGGCGGCATCGACCCCGACAAGGACGTCTCGACCATCGTCGTGCCGCCGCCGCAGATGGTGGCCAACATGAAGGTCGGCAACATGGACGTGTTCTGCGTCGGCGAGCCGTGGAACGAGCAGCTCGTCCACCAGGGCGTCGGCTTCACCGCCGCCACCACGGGCGAGTTGTGGAAGGGCCATCCGGAAAAGGCGCTCGGCCTGCGCGCCGCCTTCATCGAGAAATATCCCAACGCCACCAAGGCGATCCTGATGGCCGTCATGGAAGCCCAGCAATGGTGCGAGGCGATGGAGAACAAGGACGAGATGGCCTCCATCATCGGCAAGCGGCAATGGATGAACGTTCCGAGCGCCGACATCATCGGCCGCCTCAAGGGCGACATCAACTATGGCAACGACCGCGTCGCCAAGGGCACCGACCTCTACATGAAGTTCTGGAAGGGCGGCGTCTCCTATCCCTTCAAGAGCCATGATAGCTGGTTCCTCGCCGAGAACATCCGCTGGGGCAAGTTCGCGCCGACCACCGACATCAAGGCGCTGGTCGACCAGGTCAACCGCGAGGATCTCTGGCGCGAGGCGGCGAAGGACCTGGGCGTCGCGGCAAGCGACATCCCTGCATCGTCGTCGCGCGGCGTCGAGACCTTCTTCGACGGCAAGACCTTCGATCCGGCCAACCCGTCCGCCTATCTCGACAGCCTGAAGATCAAGGCATCAGCCTAGGCGCAAACGGCGCCAAAGGCGCCGTTTGTCGCGGCGCGACAAAGGCGCAACGGCGCTCGCGCCGTTGTCGCCCAACGACCAGGAGCTTCGCGAACACATGTCCATCCAAACCGTCGAGGACACCAAGGTGAAGGCGTTTCCCGTAAAGCCCGCCGAGGTGATCGCCTTCACCGCCAAGGCGAGGCGCCGCATCGATCCGCTCGCCATTGCCGGCAAGCTGGCGACGGCGCTGGTGCCGCCGGCCGTCGTCATCCTCGTCCTGCTCGTCGTCTGGCAGGTCGCCTGCTCGTCGCCGACGGCCAGCCTGCCGCCGCCGAGCCAGGTGTGGAACGAGGCCTATGACCTGATCGCGCATCCGTTCTTCGACAACGGCCCGCAGGATATCGGCCTTGCCTGGCGAGTGCTGATCTCGCTGCAGCGCGTCGCCATCGGCTTCGGCATGGCTGCGGTGGTCGGTGTGGCGCTGGGCGCGCTGGTCGGCCAGTCGGTGTGGGCGATGCGCGGCCTCGACCCGGTGTTCCAGATCCTTCGCACCGTGCCGCCGCTCGCCTGGCTGCCGCTGTCGCTCGCCGCCTTCCGCGACTCCAATCCGTCGGCGCTGTTCGTGATCTTCATCACCTCGATCTGGCCGGTGATCATCAATACAGCCGTCGGCGTCCGCAACATCCCTGAGGACTACCGCAACGTCGCCCGCATCCTGCGGCTCAACCAGCTCGAGTTCTTCGTCAAGATCATGGTGCCGGCGGCCGCCCCCTACATCTTCACCGGCCTGAGGATCGGCATCGGGCTCTCCTGGCTCGCCATCGTCGCCGCCGAGATGCTGACCGGCGGCGTCGGCATCGGCTTCTTCATCTGGGACGCGTGGAACTCCTCGCGGCTGCCCGACATCATCGTCGCGCTCGCCTATATCGGCGTCACCGGCTTCTGCCTCGACCGGCTGGTCGCGGCGGTCGGCGCCTTCGTCACCCGCGGCACAACGGCAAAGTGAGGAGGGCGCCATGACCGCCTATCTGAAGCTCGACCATATCGACAAATCCTTCGCCCGCGGCGGCCAGGTCAGCGAGGTGCTGAAGGATATCAGGCTCACCATCGACAGGGGCGAGTTCGTCTCCATCATCGGCCATTCCGGCTGCGGCAAGTCGACCTTGCTCAACCTCATCGCCGGGCTGACCAGGGTCTCCTCGGGCGCGGTGCTGCTCGAGGACAAGGAGGTCGACAGCCCGGGACCTGAGCGCGCCGTGGTGTTCCAGAATCATTCGCTGCTGCCGTGGCTCACCGTTTACGAGAACATCAACCTTGCCGTCTCCAAGGTCTTCGGCCGCACCAAAAGCCGGGCCGAGCGGCATGAGTGGATCATGCGCAACCTCGATCTCGTGCAGATGGCGCATGCCAGGAACAAGCGCCCGGCCGAGATATCCGGCGGCATGAAGCAGCGCGTCGGCATTGCCCGCGCGCTCGCCATGCAGCCGAAGATCCTGCTGCTCGACGAGCCGTTCGGCGCGCTCGACGCGCTGACCCGCGCCCACCTCCAGGACGCGGTGATGGACATCCACGCCAGGCTCGGCTCGACCATGATCATGATTACCCACGATGTCGACGAGGCGGTGCTTCTGTCCGACCGCATCGTGATGATGACCAACGGCCCGGCGGCAACCATCGGCGAGGTGCTTTCGGTGCCGCTGGCCCGGCCGCGCCGACGTATCGAGCTTGCCTCGGACCGCACCTTCCTGCGCTGCCGCGAGGCGGTGCTGAAGTTCCTCTATGAACGCCACCGCTTCGTTGAAGCCGCGGAGTAGCGTCATGACCCGAGAAACGCATCTTCAACGCCAAAGGTCGATCTGCATCGGCAATGGGCACCCTGCCGCACTGCACAAATATTATGCTGCCGTGCAAGGCGATCTGACTAATCTTTGATCCGCCGCCGGGCTCGTCAAAAGTCGCGCGGCTGCGGTTTCGCATTGATATTATGTGATAATTCAGCGCGCAGTCGAACTGGCACGCTTCCTGCTTATAGGAATGTAGGTCCCTCGGGGCCAAGAGACACGGCGTCCAATGGCGGGCGCCACAGGCAAAGCTGCCGATCAGGTCAACACGCGATCCCGGATGGACGGACGCGAGCGACCTGGCCGGCAGCTTTTTTGTTTTGACCGAACACGCAATCGACGGCGCCGATCCCAGGCGGTGCCCAACCGGAGACGACGATGACGAAACGGATCGGAACTGGCGCGGCCCTCGAGGACTTCACCCGCCGCGATGTCCTGGCCAGCAGCGCATTGACCGCCGCGCTGTTCACCGCCGCACTGCTGCTCTTTCCCGTCGGCGCCAAGACGGACGGCAAGGGGCCGGCAGTGACCGCGCACAGCGAGGTTTCGACCGGCACGCCGATGGCGCGTCGCTGACAATCGCCAACGAACAGACAAGAGCGGCGCCTCCCACGCCGCAAACCGGAGCCGACATGACTGCAATTCTCCCAGCCGCGCCCAGCCAGGAACCCAGGCAGGCGCTCGTGATGTCTACCATCGCCTTCACCGTCTGCTTCGCGGTGTGGACGATCTTCTCGATCATCGGCGTGCGCATAAAGCAGGAGCTTGGGCTGAGCGAGACGGAGTTCGGCCTGCTCATCGGCACGCCGATCCTCACCGGTTCGCTCGTGCGCATGCTGCTCGGCGTCTGGACCGATCGCTATGGCGGGCGGCTGGTGTACACCGCCGTCATGCTTTCGGCGGCGATCGCGACCCTACTGCTCTCTTTTGCGCATACTTATGAGCAGATGCTGATCGCAGCACTCGGCGTCGGGCTTGCCGGCGGCTCCTTCGCCGTCGGCGTCGCCTACGTCTCGCGCTTCTTTCCCGCCGGCAGGCAGGGCACGGCGCTCGGCATCTTCGGTGTCGGCAATGTCGGCGCCGCGGTCACCAAGTTCCTGGCTCCGCTGGTGCTGCTCGCCTGGGGCTGGCAGACGGTGGCGCAGATCTGGGCGGCGGCGCTCGTCGTCATGGCCGTCGTCTTCTGGTTCACCACCGGCGACGACCCCGTCATCCGCGAGCGCCGCGCCGGCAAAGCGGCAGCGCCGAGAAGCTTCTGGCAGGAATTCGCGCCGCTGAAGAACCTGCAGGTCTGGCGCTTCGCCTTCTACTACTTCTTCGCCTTCGGCGCGTTCGTGGCGCTGTCGCTGTGGCTGCCGCGCTACCTGATCGGCGTCTACGGCTTCAACATCGCCACCGCCGGCATGATCGGCGCCGCCTACTCGATCCCCGCAAGCGTCTTCCGCGCCTATGGCGGCGTGCTGTCCGACCGCATCGGCGCCCGCACCGTACTCTACTGGACCTTCACGGTCTGTGCCGTCGCGACGCTGGTTCTGTCTCTCCCCTCGGCAGACTACGTCGTGCGCGGCATCAGCGGGCCGATCGCCTTCCACTTCGAGATCGGCCCGCTCGCCTTCATCGCCGTCGCCTGCGTGCTCGGCTTCTTCATGAGCCTCGGCAAGGCCGCCGTCTACAAGCACATCCCCGTCTATTATCCGAAGAACGTCGGCGCCGTCGGCGGCGTGGTCGGCATGATCGGCGGGCTCGGCGGCTTCGTCCTGCCGATCACCTTCGGCGCCCTCAACGATCTCACCGGCGTCTGGTCGAGCTGTTTCATGCTGCTCTTCGTCATCGTCGTCGGCTGCCTTGCCTGGATGCACTTCTCCATCCGCCGCATGGAACGTGCCGCCGCCGAAACGCCAGCGCTCTACGCGGCCGAGTGAAACCGGAACGGATCAGCAATATGACCGAGAAACTCGTCATCATCGGCAACGGCATGGCCCCCGGGCGCATGCTGGAGCATCTCCTGGAAAAGGCGCCGGATCGCTACCAGGTCACCATCTTCAACGCCGAGCCGCGCGTGAACTACGACCGCATCATGCTGTCGCCGGTTCTGTCGGGCGAGAAGGCCTACGAAGAGATCATCATTCACGGCGACGGCTGGTACATCAAGCACGGCATCACCCTCTACAAGGGCCACAAGATCGTCGCCATCGACCGCGCGGCCAAGACCGTCACCTCTGACCATGGCGTGACGGAACCCTATGACAAGCTGGTGATCGCCACCGGCTCGGTGCCGTTCATCATCCCGGTGCCCGGCAACAACCTGCCGGGCGTGCTGACCTATCGCGATCTGGACGACGTCCGCGCGATGATGCTTGCCGCCCAGTCGCGGGCCAAGGCCGTGGTCATCGGCGGCGGCCTGCTCGGCCTGGAAGCCGCCGCCGGCTTGCAGGCGCAAGGCATGGACGTCACCGTGCTGCATGTCATGCCGACGCTGATGGAGCGCCAGCTCGATCCCGCCGCCGGCTACCTTTTGCAGCGCGCCGTGGAGGAACGCGGCATCAAGGTCATCACCAAGGCCAACACGCAAGCCATCACCGGCAACGGCAAGGTCGAGCAGGTCGAGCTTGCCGACGGCACGATCATCCCAGCGACGCTGGTGGTGATGGCGGTCGGCATCCGGCCGAACGCGGCGCTGGCCAAGGAGGCGGGCGTCGCCGTCAACCGAGGCATCGTCGTCGATGCCGGTATGCGCAGCAACGACCCAGACATCTTCGCGCTCGGCGAATGCGCCGAGGTCAACGGCATGGTCTACGGCCTGGTGGCGCCGCTCTACGAGATGGCGCGCGTCGCCGCCAGCCAGCTTGCCGGCGACGAGGCTGCCGCCTTCGTCCATTCCGACACGCCGACCAAGCTCAAGGTCACCGGCATCGAACTGTTCTCGCTCGGCGACTTCGCCGATGGCGACGACCGCCAGGAGATCGTGCTGCGCGATGCCTCGGCCGGCGTCTACAAGCGCCTGGTGCTGAAGGACGACCGCATCATCGGCACCGTGCTCTATGGCGAAACGGCCGACGGCGCCTGGTTCAACGACCTCAAGAAGAAGCAGACCGATATTTCGGAGATGCGCGACACGCTTATCTTCGGCCAGTCATACCAGGGGGGTGCCCCCCTGGACCCTATGGCGGCCGTTGCAGCCTTGCCGGATGATGCGGAAATCTGCGGCTGCAACGGCGTCTGCAAGGGCAAGATCACCGGTGCGATCACCGGCAAGGGCCTGACCTCGCTCGATGATGTTCGGGCGCACACCAAGGCGTCCGCCTCCTGCGGCTCGTGCACCGGGCTGGTCGAGAAGCTGATGGTGCTGACCCTCGGCGACACCTACAACCCGGCAGCCGTGCAGCCGATGTGCTCCTGCACCACGCTCGGCCATGACGAGGTGCGCCGGCTGATCAAGGCCAAGGGGCTGAAGACCATTCCGGCAGTGATGCAGGAGCTGGAGTGGAAGACCTCCTGTGGCTGCGCCAAATGCCGGCCGGCGCTCAATTACTACCTCGTCTGCGATTGGCCGGACGAATATGCCGACGATTACCAGTCGCGTTTCATCAACGAGCGGGTGCACGCCAACATCCAGAAGGACGGCACCTATTCGGTGGTGCCGCGCATGTGGGGCGGGGTGACCAGCGCCTCCGAACTGCGCGCCATCGCCGACGTCGTCGACAAGTTCGAGATCCCGATGGTCAAGGTCACCGGTGGCCAGCGCATCGATATGCTGGGCATCCGCAAGGAGGACCTGCCGGCGGTGTGGGCCGATCTCGGCCAGGCCGGCTTCGTCTCCGGCCATGCCTATGCCAAGGGCCTGCGCACCGTGAAGACCTGCGTCGGCTCCGACTGGTGCCGCTTCGGCACGCAGGATTCGACCGGCTTGGGCATCCGCATCGAGAAATTCATGTGGGGCTCGTGGACCCCGGCCAAGGTCAAGATGGCGGTGTCGGGCTGTCCGCGGAATTGCGCCGAGGCGACCTGCAAGGATGTCGGCGTGATCTGCGTCGACAGTGGCTATGAGATCCATTTCGCCGGTGCGGCCGGCCTCGACATCAAGGGCACCGAGGTGCTCGGCCTGGTCAAGACCGAAGACGAGGCGCTGGAGCACATCGTGGCGCTGACGCAGATGTACCGCGAGCAGGCCCGCTATCTCGAGCGCATCTACAAATGGGCCAAGCGCGTCGGCATCGCCGAGATCAAGCGCCAGATCATGGACGACGGCGAGAAGCGCAAGGCCTATTACGACCGCTTCGTCTTCTCGCAGAAATTCGCCCAGGTCGATCCGTGGTCGGAACGCGCCTCCGGCAAGGACAAGCACGAATTCCGGCCGATGGCCTCGGTCGGGTTTGCCGAGGCGGCGGAGTGACAATCATGACCTGGATCGCTATCGGGACCATCGCCGACATCCCCCGTCGTGGCGCGCGCTGCGTTGCCACCCCGCATGGCAAGATCGCCGTCTTCCGCACCGCCGACGACGAGGTCTTCGCCATCGAGGATCATTGCCCGCACAAGGGCGGGCCGCTGAGCCAGGGCATCGTCCATGGCGCCGCGGTGACGTGCCCGCTGCACAATTGGGTGATTTCGCTCGAGACCGGCAAGGCGCTCGGCGCCGACGAGGGCGCGGTGCGCACCATCCCGGTCAAGCGGGAAGGCGAGCGCCTGTTCCTGGCGCTGGAAGCGCTGGCCAGCCGCGCGGCCTGAACCCATGGAGATCGACGAAGCACGCGAGGTGAGGACCACCTGCCCCTATTGCGGGGTGGGCTGCGGCGTGCTGGCGAAGGTCGCCGCGGACGGTGAAGTCACCGTCCGCGGCGATCCTGATCATCCGGCGAATTTCGGCCGGCTGTGCTCGAAGGGCTCGGCGCTGGCGGAGACCATCGACCTCGATGGCCGGCTGCTCCATCCCGAAATCGGCGGCCGCCGTGCCGGCTGGGACGAGGCGCTCGACCTCGTCGCCTCGACCTTCTCGCGCACCATCGCCGAGCATGGGCCGGACGCGGTCGCCTTCTATGTCTCCGGCCAACTGCTGACGGAGGACTATTACGTCGCCAACAAGCTGATGAAAGGGTTTGTCGGCTCGGCCAACATCGACACCAATTCGCGGCTCTGCATGGCCTCCTCGGTCGCCGGGCATCGCCGCGCCTTCGGCGCCGACACTGTGCCGGGTTGCTATGAGGATCTGGAGCTTGCCGATCTCATCGTGCTCGTCGGCTCAAATCTCGCCTGGTGCCATCCCGTGCTCTACCAGCGCATCGCCGCGGCGCGCGAGAAGCGGCCCGGGATGAAGATCGTGCTGGTCGATCCGCGCCGCACCATGACATCAGATATCGCCGACCTGCATCTGGCGATCGCGCCGGACGGCGACACCGCGCTGTTCTCCGGCCTGCTGGAACATCTGGCAAAGAACGAAGCGCTCGACCGCGACTACATCGCCGCGCATACGACAGGCTTCGAGGAGACGCTGACGGCCGCCGCATCGCTCGATCTCGCCGGCATTGCCGCCGCCACTGGTTTGAGCGAGGACGAGCTTTCGCGCTTCTACGCGCTGTTCGCGGCGACCGAGAAGACAGTCACCGTCTACAGCCAGGGCGTCAACCAGTCTTCGCAAGGCAGCGACAAGGTCAATACCATCATCAACTGCCATCTCGCGACCGGCCGCATCGGCAAGCCGGGGGCAGGGCCGTTCTCGGTGACAGGCCAGCCCAACGCCATGGGCGGTCGCGAGGTCGGCGGCCTGGCCAACATGCTGGCCGCGCATATGGAGATCGAGAACCCAGCGCATCGCGCCCGCGTGCGCCGCTTCTGGAACGCGCCGACCCTGGCTGAAAAGCCGGGCCTGAAGGCGGTCGACATGTTCAACGCGGTGGCCGACGGGCGCATCAAGGCGCTGTGGATCATGGCCACCAACCCGGTCGATTCGATGCCGGACGCCGATGCCGTGGAAGCGGCGATCAAGGCCTGCCCGTTTGTCGTGGTGTCCGACGTTCTGGCCAGCACCGACACCGTGCGCCACGCCCATGTGTCACTGCCCGCCACTGCCTGGGGCGAGAAGGACGGCACCGTCACCAATTCCGAACGCCGCATCTCGCGCCAGCGGCCTTTTCTGGCGGCGCCCGGCGAGGCGAGGCCGGACTGGTGGATCGTTGCCGAGGTGGCGAAGCGGATGGGATTTGCCGAGGCGTTTGCGCATGCCGCGCCGGCCGAGATCTTCGCCGAGCACGCCGCGCTGTCGGGTTATGAAAATGATGGCGCGCGGGATTTTGATATCGGCGCTCATGCCGGGATCAATGCTGAGGGCTATGAGGATTTGGCGCCATTCCAATGGCCAGCACCGGCCTTATCCTCTCCCTTGAGGGGAGGGTCGGAGAGCGCGTTGAGCGGAGCGAGACAAGCGAGCCGGAGAGGGGTCGGAGGTGAAGTCTCAGTCTCTGGCAACGAGGCCGAGACTGTCGCAGGCGACCCCCTCTGGCCTGCCGGCCATCTCCCCCTTAAAAAGGGAGATCAGCCCGCACCTCGACCTTCGCCAATCTCCAAGGTTCGAGAGTGGGCGCAGTCCGCAGTGCCGCTAGTCTCCCCCCTTGAGGGGGAGATGGCCGGCAGGCCAGAGGGGGTCGGTACGACTGGGCGCCAGCCCATTCGCTTCTTCGCCGACGGCAACTTCTACACGCCCGACCGCAAGGCCCGCTTCATCCCGATCCGCGTCTCAACCGACACCCGCACCACGCCCGACTACCCGCTGATCCTCAACACAGGCCGCATCCGCGACCACTGGCACACGATGACGCGCACCGGCAAAAGCCCGCGCCTGTCCCAGCACATCGCCGAGCCCTTCGTCGAAATCCATCCGGCCGATGCACAGCACCATGGCATCGGCGACGCCGACATCGTGCGCCTATCCAGCCCGCGCGGCGCCGTCCTGGTGCGCGCGTTGATCACGACCCGCCAGCGCCGAGGCAGCGTCTTCGCACCGATGCACTGGACCGACCAGTTCGCGGCCAAAGGGCGCCTCGACGCGCTGACCGCGCCGCTTACCGACCCGGTCTCCGGCCAGCCGGCGCTGAAGCATGTCGCGGTGCGCATCGAGAAATTCGCCGCGGCGGCCTTTGGTTTCGCCGTGATGCGGGATCGCCCCGAGACGATCGCCGCCGACTATTGGGCCGTGGCGCGCTGCAAGGGCGGCTGGCGGGTGGAGCTTGCCGTCGCCGACGAGAACATCGACTGGGCCGGCTTTGCCCAGTCGCTGTTCGGCGCATCGCCTGATGTTGAGATGCTTGCCTATCACGACCGCGACGCCGGCCAGCATCGCATCGCCGCCTTCGCCGGCGAACGCCTTGCCGGCGCACTGTTCGTCGCGCCGGGACCGGTCGCCGTATCGCGCGGCTGGGCCGCCGAGCAGCTCGACGCAACCCACGCCGGCCAGCGCCAGCGCTTCCGCATCGTCGCCGGTCGTGCCGGCGCCGATCGGCCCGATATCGGCGCCATCGTCTGCTCCTGCCTCGGCATCGGCGCCAACCAGATCGCGGCGGCGGTGGGGGCCGGCTGCGGAACCGTCGAGGCCATCGGCGAGGCGACTAGGGCCGGCACCAACTGCGGCTCCTGTCGCGCCGAAATCCGCGCCATCATCGCAACCGGCAGGGTGCAGGCGGCGGAGTAGCGTGCAAGGTTGCTTGCCCGCCGATCGGTCTCGAAAAGCTATCGATATGTGATGGTTAGCCCGTATCGATGGCCAGCAACGACGGGCATCTGAAACCAAAAGCTAACTGAAAAATAAACATTCGATGGAAGGATGGCAGCTCCGCCGACAGTATCGGCGAGCCGGCAACGGTTGGTACTGGCCATGGAAATGGAAGGACTGCGTTGTGTCGATCCTCAAGAGGCGTTTGTCTGCACTTCATCGGGCCTTGATCATTCTGTTCGTTTCGGCAATCGGCGTGCTGCCGGCATTCGCCATGGAGCCCGCCAAATATCCGGAACCGCCCGACACCGTCGCATTCAAGGTCGAGAAGAACGGCGAGTCGATCCCGGTCACGCTGCGCCAGTTGGAAAAGCTCGGCCTCTACAGCGTTTCCACGCCAAGTCCCTTCGAAAAGGGGCAACTGGCGTTTCAGGGTGTGCTGTTTAGGGATGTGGTCAAGCTGGTCGGACTGGAGGGTGAATCGTCGGTCGTCCTGCGGGCGGCGGACGACTATGTGCAGGTAATCCCGAAGGAGGACTGGACGGACGGTCCGCTGCTTCTTGCCACGCGCCAGGACGGCGAGCTGCTGACCCGGCGGACGCAGGGTCCGACGCGGCTGATCTATCCTCTCGACGACTATCCGGCCTTCGATACGCCAGTTCGCAAACCGCGATGGATCTGGTTGATCAAGACGATCGCGCCGGGCAATTGAACCCCTTCGTGACTTTCGGCCATGTGGTCTAGAAGCAAAGCCTGGCGGGTTCCCATAACCTACGTCGCCGCTGCGGCGTCGGCGGCCATCTGCTCGGCGATCTTGATCGCGGTGCTCTTCACGAGCGTCAGCAAGGTGGAGAGCGCGATGCCGCGTTTCGGCTTCTTCGCCATTCGCGAGTTCCACATTGCCATACGCGACGTGACGCATCTGCGAGATATGGTTTCGCTTGCGCAACTGGCCGACGGTTCGCCGGAAAGCCTGGAACAGCTGTCGGCCGCAAACGATCTGGTCTACATCCGCTTCGAGCGGATCGACGGCGGCGACACCATCAGCGAAATCCCCGCCTACGCGGGTATCGTGCCGCAGGTCAAGGACGCTGTGAAGCGGATCGATGTCATCATCCAGGCAGGTCTGCCTCTGGATGAAAAGGGCCTCAGGCAACTGGGAATTGAGCTCGACCAGATCGTCGCGCGGATGAACGACGAGTACTACAAATATGGCGAGGAGGTTAACGTCGATCTTTATGCCGCGGAGACGAACCTGAACAGGTTCAACTACCAGATCGCCTTTGCCTTGACGGTGTTGTCGGCGCTGGCGATCGGAACCGCCGTGCTTCTCATCG
This sequence comes from Mesorhizobium sp. M4B.F.Ca.ET.143.01.1.1, assembly GCF_004792275.1. Lineage (NCBI taxonomy): Bacteria > Pseudomonadati > Pseudomonadota > Alphaproteobacteria > Hyphomicrobiales > Phyllobacteriaceae > Mesorhizobium > Mesorhizobium sp. M4B.F.Ca.ET.143.01.1.1. The sequence goes on along the minus strand of NZ_SRSR01000004.1, from coordinate 530,573 downwards.
GCCGTCGGGAAACCATCAGCAAGCTCGAATTTCTCGCCTGGCGGGACGCGACGACCGAGTTGAAGAACCGGGCCTGGATGTCGGCCAACAGGGACGGGCTGCTGGAGCGGGCAAGGCTGTCCGGCCAGCAGCTCCGGCTGTTCCTGATCGACCTCGACCACTTCAAGAGCGTCAATGACACCTTCGGTCATCACATCGGCGACATGCTCTTGAAGACCGTTGCCGAAACCCTGCAGTCGGTCGAGCGGCCGGACGAAGTGGCCGCCGTCCGCCTGGGCGGAGACGAGTTCGCCATCATGGCGATCGGGCCTTCGGACGATCTGGGACACCGGCTGCGCGAGCAATTGAACCGGTTTGCCGATCTGGACGGGCATCAGGTGCGCATCGGCGCAAGCATCGGCATGGCCTCCTTCCCGGATCATGGCGCGGACATCTCCACACTGTTGCGCAATGCCGACAGCGCGCTTTATGCCGCGAAAGCAGAAGGGCGGTCCGGCTTTGTGACCTTCTCGCCCGCGATCCTCAGCCAGATCGACCTGCAACTCGGCGAGGAGGCGGCGATCAAGCAAGCGCTCGACGATGATGAGTTGTTCCTGGTCTGGCAGCCGCAGTTCGAACTGGCGAGCGGGCGCATGATCGGCGCCGAAGCCCTGGTCCGCTGGCGCGACCGCGTTTCGGGAACGGTCCGTTTGCCGGACTCGTTCATTCCGACCGCCGAGCGCAGCGATCTGATCCTGGAAATCGACAAGGTCGTGCTGAGCAAGGCCTGCGCGCAGGCCGTTCGGTGGGTGCCGGTTTCGGCCGGCGATTTCATCTGCGCCGTCAATGTTTCGGGCAAAACCCTGCAGGCCGACGCATTCTTCGTGCACCTCGTCGAAGTGCTGCAGCAAACGCGGTTGCCGCCGGCGCGCCTGCAACTGGAAATAACCGAAGGGGTCTTCATCCAAAGCAAGGATGCGCTGAACACGCTCGCGAAAATTCGCAAACTAGGGGTCAGCCTGGCACTCGACGATTTCGGATCGGGATATTCGAGCTTCGGCTATCTTGCCGATCTCGACCTCAATCAGCTGAAGATCGATCGATCCTTCCTCAATGATCTGGAATCGTCCAGGAAGAAGCAGGACGTTGTCGGCGGCATCATCGCGCTGGCCAACTCTCTCGGCATGACGGTCATGGCCGAAGGCGTGGAAACCGAAGGACAGCTGGCCTTCCTGATCGCCGAACAATGCCACGGCGCCCAGGGGTTTTTCATGTCGGAACCAATCGAAGAGAAACTGCTGACAAATCACCTGATTGCGCGGCGGGGCAACCTCAAGGCCAGGGCCGGATCAAAGCTGAACCTCTCGGCCTGATCATCTGGCGGCTTTTCGTCGTCAGGAAATGAGTTGGCTGGGGAACCTGGATTCGAACCAGGACTAACGGAGTCAGAGTCCGTGGGTCTACCGTTAACCTATTCCCCAGCAGGCTCGGCCGGTGATGGACCGTGCGAAGCGGGCGGCTCAAGCGCCGCGAGCGCTGCCTTGTAGCCGCCGCCGGAAAATAGTCAACCCCGCGCCGCGTTTCAATCGCAGCTTTTGATCGCTCGGCCACATTGCGACGAAAAGGGCAGTTTCAGCTCTCGCTGCGGCCAAGCTGCGAGTGCTCGAAGAACAGCACCACGCAAAGCGCGATCAGCAGCGGGATGATCAGGTAGAACAGCCGGAACACCAGCAGCGCGGCCAGCACCCCGACCGGGTCCATATGCGAGAGGCCGGCGAGGAAGACCACCTCGAAGACTCCGAGCCCGCCCGGCGCATGCGAGATCTGGGCCACCGAGAACGACACCAGGAACACGCCGAGGATGACGAAATAGCCGGGATTGCCCGCCGCCGGCAGGGCAAAGAAGATGATCGCCGCCGCCGCCAGCAGCTCGACCGGGCCGATCAGCAATTGCCGCGCAACGATGGGCAGCGCCGGATAGTGAAGCTGGAAGCCGCCGACCTTGAGTGGCCGCAGATGCAGCCAGCTGCCGAAGACATAGGCCCCGACGAGGATCAGCATGGCAAGTCCGGCGGCGATCGCCATTCCGTGATGCGGCGTGCCGGAGAAACGATCGATGACCTCGGGTTCAAGCACCAGCACGAGGCCGCCGACGAATATGCTGGACAGCACGAAGGTGAACCAGCAGATCGCCACCAGAATGCCGATATCCTGCCCGGTCAGCCCCCTTGTGCCATAGGCGCGGTAGCGGATGACGGCCCCGGAAAACACCGAGCCGCCAATATTGTGCGACAGCGCATAGGTGGTGAAGGAGCACAGCGTGACGAACAGCCACGACACCTTCTTGCCGAGGTGCAGCAGCGCGATGTGGTCGTAGCCGGCGAGCGAGGCATAGGCGATCACCGAGCTCAGCGCCGCCAGGATCCAGCCGCGCGCGGGGATGGCGATAATGCCGGCCCAGACGTCGTCGATCGAGATGCCGCGCAATTCGTGCCAGAGCAAAAGCAGCGAGGCGATAACCGCCGCAATGCCGATGACCGGCCAGATGTAACGCCTCCAGTTCATGGCGTGGTCGTCATGCGTTGCAGCTCATAGTCCAGGCTGTAGCCCGCTTCCCGTTTCCTGTCCGCCCTCATTTGAGACATGCCTGATCGAAGCCGGCTATTCAACTGGCAAGACATCGCACCGCTCGTGCCCGTTTTCAAAAATCGCCTTTGCGCTCTTGGTGATCCGACGTGGCGCTGCTAGTCTGGCCGCAACTTGAAACAATGAAAGCGCCTGCAGCGTCCGTTCCCCGGTTCGCGCGGTGCCGGAAGGAACGACAGTGGAAGACCACGACACCGGCGCCCGTGCGCCGGAAGTGGGTGTGTCCAGGGCTTCGCCGCCCGATTCGGCGAGCCCATCCGCGGGGCGGCATCATGACCGCCATGCGGGGCCGGGCGGCAGGCATGCCCCGGGCGACGCCCAGCAGCAGAAAGGCAAGACCCGCAAGCGCCGCAAACGCAGGCGCGGCCGCAAGGTTTTCGCCCGCGACGACAATCATGCCGCGGCAGCGGGGCAAGCGGCGCCCGGCGCCAGTGCGCCAGCCGCGCAGCCGGCGCCAGCCCCGCCTCCGCCTGCCGTGCAGGGCAGGCCGGTGCCAAGCGGGCCGCGCCCGCCGCAGCACGAACTGCCTGTCTTCGCCGCGCTCGATCTCGGCACCAACAATTGCCGGCTGCTGGTTGCGGTGCCGACGCGCCACGGCCAGTTCCGCGTCATCGATGCCTTCTCGCGCATCGTCAGGCTGGGCGAGGGGCTGACCGCCACCGGCCGGCTCGGCCAGGCGGCGATGGACCGCGCCGTCGAAGCGCTGAAGGTGTGCGGCGAGAAGTTGCGCAACCGCAAGATCAGGAAGGCGAGGCTGATCGCCACGGAAGCCTGCCGCGCCGCCGAAAACGGTGTCGAATTCCTCGAGCGCGTCGAGCGCGAGGCGGGGCTGAAGCTGGAGATCATCGACCGCCAGACCGAGGCCAGGCTGGCGGTGTCGGGCTGCGGCTCGCTGGTCGAGCGCGACACGCAGGGCGTGGTGCTGTTCGACATCGGCGGCGGCTCCTCGGAGATCGCGCTGATCGACCTCACCGGCCACCGCTCGCCGCGGCTGGCCAACCACATCGTCTCCTGGACATCGCTTCCCGTCGGCGTCGTTTCGCTGGCCGAACGTTTTGGCGGCCGCACGGTGACCAGCCAGACCTTTACCGCCATGGTCGAGGATGTGGCGGCGCGGCTGAAGTCCTTCGATGGGCGCGATCGGCTGGCGCATGTGCTGGCCAGTCCGAAATTCCACCTGCTCGGAACCTCCGGCACCGTGACGACGCTCGCCGGCGTTCATCTCGACCTCGAACGCTACGACCGCCGCCGCGTCGACGGCCTGTGGATGGACCGCCAAAGCGTCGACCGCATGGTCGAGAAGCTGGTCGGCTGGGATTTCCAGCAGCGCGTCGCCAACCCCTGCATCGGCGCCGACCGCGCCGACCTCGTGCTCGCCGGCTGCGCCATCCTGGAGGCGATCCGCGGCGTCTGGCCGTCGGAGCGCCTGCGCGTCGCCGATCGCGGCCTGCGCGAGGGCATATTGAGCGAGCTGATGGCCGATGACGGCGTCTGGCGCAACGAGGGGCGCGGTCGCTGATGGCGAAGAAACCGGAAAAGCCGGGCGGCGGCATTCGCGTGCTCAAGACCCGCATCAAGAAGAAGAGCGGCCTGAAGGAATCCTCGCGCCGCTGGCTCGAGCGCCACATGAACGATCCCTATGTGCAGCGCTCCAAAGCGGACGGATACAGATCCCGCGCGGCCTACAAGCTGATCGAGATAGACGACAAGCATCATCTCCTGAAGCCCGGCATGAAGGTGATCGACCTCGGCGCAGCGCCCGGCGGCTGGTGCCAGGTGGCGGCCGCGCGCACGAAGTCGACGGCGGAGAACCCGCATGTCGTCGGCATCGACTATCTGGAAATGGACGCCGTGCCGGGCGCTCCGGTGCTGCTGATGGATTTCCTCGACCCCGAGGCGCCGCAGAAGCTGTCGGAGGCGCTTGGCGGCCAGCCGGACGTGGTGCTTTCCGACATGGCGGCGCCCACCACGGGCCACCGCCGCACCGATCATCTGCGCACCATGCATCTGTGCGAGGTGGCCGCCGATTTCGCGCTCTCGGTGCTGAAGCCCGGCGGGCACTTTCTCGCCAAGACGTTCCAGGGCGGCGCAGAGAACGAGCTGCTGTCGCTGCTGAAACAGAACTTCCGCTCGGTCCACCACGTCAAGCCGCCGGCCTCCCGCGACGAGTCGGTGGAGCTCTATCTGCTGGCGAAGGATTTTAAAGGCTAGCACCTTTCCCTTCTCCCCCTGTGGGAGAAGGTGCATCGGCGCGCAGGGCCGAGGCGGATGAGGGGTACTGGAAGAAACGAGGCGTTGGAAAATCGAGCAATTTTAGGCGCTTAGTTCTTCAGCGCGGTGATCCTTGCAGCACCCCTCATCCGACCTCGCTTCGCGAAGCCACCTTCTCCCACAGGGGGAGAAGGGAAGGGCAACTACTCCCCCGGCGACCTGGCCGGCTCCAGCGTCTTCGGCGTCGACAGCCGGCCATGTCCGGACACCGCGTTGCCGGCATCGGGCGCCAGCCGCATGAACGACAGCGATGCCACCGCCGACACTGCCGCGACGATGAAGAAGGCGGTGTGGAAGTCGGCCAGCGTCAGCGGCCCGCCATGGATCGAGGTCGACACTTCGAGGATACCGCCGGCCAGCGCCACGCCGAGAGCGATCGACAGCTGCTGGAACACCGCCGTGATCGGCGTCGCCTTACTGGTATCTTCGGCCGACACCTCGGCATAGGAGAGCGCGTTGACGCCGGTGAAGAACATCGAGCGGATGAAGCCGCCGACCAGCAATATGGCAAGCATCAGCACATAGGGTGTTTCGGGGGTGAACAGGCCGTAGATGGCGATCGACCCGGCCGCGACCAGCGAGCCCGAGATCAGCACCCGGCGGAACCCGGCGAGCCGGAAGATCAGCGCGGTGACGAATTTCATGCCGATGGCGCCGATCGCCGAGACGAAGGTGATCATGCCCGACTGGAACGGCGTCAGTCCGAAGCCGATCTGGAACATCAGCGGCAACAGGAATGGCACCGCGCCGATGCCGATGCGAAACAGCGAGCCGCCGAGCACGGACGAGCGGAACACCTGGTTTCGGAACAGCTCGAGCGCCAGCAGTGGGTTTTCGGCGCGGCGCGCATGCAGCAGATAGAGAATGCCCGAAACCAGCCCGACGGCCACGGTGATGAAACCGATCGCCGGCGGCAGATAGGGCAGGCTGACCACGGACAGGCCGAAGACGACGCCCGATGCCGCGAGCCCGCTCAGCACAAAGCCCGGAAAATCCAGCGGCGGTGTCTCGGCGGCATCCGTCTCCGGCAGGAAACGGGTGGCGAGCCAGATGCCGATGAGCCCGATCGGCACATTGATCAGGAAGATCCAGTGCCAGGTGAAATAGGTGGTGATGAAGCCGCCGATCGGCGGACCGACCAGCGGTCCGACCAGTGCCGGCACGGTCAGCCACGACATCGCCGCGACCAACTCGCTCTTCGGCGTGGCGCGTACCAGCACCAGGCGCCCGACCGGCGTCATCATGGCGCCGCCGATTCCCTGCAGGAAGCGCGAGACGACAAAAGCGGGCAGCGAATTGGATATTGCGCAAGCGACGGAGCCGAGGATGAAGACGGCGATCGCGGCGCGAAAGACGTTCTTGGCGCCGAAGCGATCCGCCATCCAGCCGCTGATCGGAATGAAGATCGCCAGCGACACCAGATAGGCCGTCAGCGCCAGCTTGAGCGCGATCGGGCTGGTGTGGATGTCCACCGCGATCGCCGGCAGCGACGTCGCGATCACGGTCGAATCCATGTTCTCCATGAAAAGTGCGACCGCCAGGATGAGCGGAATGATGCGGTTCAAGGGAACGCGTCCAGGCTTCGAATCTTGTCGCCGACCGGGGGCAAGCCGACACGCAAGGGCGGTTATCACGCCTTGTCCCGGATGTCGCATTAAATTGCTGTCACTTTTGTGCGGCCGCAACCCCTTGGTGGCCAGCAAATGGCTGAGCGCAACACTTTGCGATCGACGCAACGAGCGGCTTTTCATCGGCCGCGGGACGTGTTACCAGCCAGCGCCAATCCTGAAAGGGAAGAAACGAGTCGGCGCTGTCCATAACGGTCCAGCGCTTTTTTGTATTCCCCAGGCTTTTTCGTGTTCGAAGGACTGGCCATGGCAAAAATCATCGAAACGTCCACCGGCGCGCTGGCGCTGACCTTTGACGACGTGCTGCTGCAGCCCGGTCATTCCGAGGTCATGCCCGGCGAGACCGACATCCGCACCCGCATCGCCGGCGACATCGACCTCAACGTGCCGATCCTGTCGGCCGCCATGGACACCGTCACCGAGGCCCGGCTCGCCATCGCCATGGCCCAGGCCGGCGGCATCGGCGTCATCCACCGCAATTTCTCGCCGGCCGAGCAGGCCGAGCAGGTCCGCCAGGTGAAGAAGTTCGAATCCGGCATGGTGGTGAACCCCGTCACCATCGGCCCCGACGCCACGCTCGCCGATGCGCTGGCGCTGATGCGCACCTACTCGATTTCGGGCATTCCGGTGGTCGAGAACGGCGGCACCGGCGGCCACACGGTCGGCCGGCTGGTCGGCATCCTGACCAACCGCGACGTGCGTTTCGCCTCCGATCCCTCGCAGAAGGTCTATGAGTTGATGACCCGCGAGAACCTGATCACGGTCAAGGAGAACGTCGACCAGGACGAGGCCAAGCGGCTCTTGCACAAGCACCGCATCGAAAAACTGGTCGTCGTCGACAGGAAGGGCAATTGCGTCGGCCTGATCACCGTCAAGGACATCGAGAAGTCGCAGCTCAACCCGCACGCCACCAAGGATGCGCAGGGACGGCTACGCGCCGCCGCCGCCACCAGCGTCGGCGATGACGGCTTCGAGCGTGCCGAACGCCTCATCGATGCCGGTGTCGATCTCCTCGTCATCGACACCGCGCACGGCCACTCGCAGCGCGTGCTGGACGCGGTGACCCGGGCGAAGAAGCTCTCCAATTCGGTGCGCATCCTGGCCGGCAACGTAGCCACTGCGGAAGGCACGCAGGCGCTGATCGACGCCGGCGCCGACGCTGTCAAGGTCGGCATTGGTCCAGGCTCGATCTGCACCACCCGAATCGTCGCCGGCGTCGGCGTGCCGCAGCTTTCGGCGATCATGTCGGCGGTCGAGACGGCGCACAAAAAGGGCGTGACGGTGATTGCCGACGGCGGCATCAAATATTCGGGCGATCTCGCCAAGGCGCTCGCCGCCGGCGCCGGCGCCGCCATGATCGGCTCGCTGCTGGCCGGCACCGACGAGAGCCCGGGCGAGGTCTACCTGCACCAGGGCCGCTCGTTCAAGGCCTATCGCGGCATGGGCTCGGTCGGCGCCATGGCGCGCGGCTCGGCCGATCGGTACTTCCAGGCCGAGGTCCGCGACACGCTGAAACTGGTCCCGGAAGGCATCGAAGGGCAGGTTCCCTACAAAGGACCTGTGGCTGGCGTGCTGCACCAGCTTGCAGGCGGCCTGAAAGCCGCTATGGGTTATGTCGGTGGCCGCGATCTTGCCGATTTCCGGGAACGCGCCACCTTTGTTCGCATATCCAACGCCGGACTTCGTGAAAGCCACGCCCATGACGTCACGATCACCCGCGAAAGCCCGAACTATCCGGGCGGAATTTGATCAGGCCGCCGAGCCTGATCAACGGGATCGTTACACGCTTTGGCGCAACCTGACGGCAATGGCGCTTCGGCTGTCGCGGCACACCGCGGCACTCGCGTTCGTCACACTGGCGGTCTTCGTCGCCATGACGCTGCTGGAATTCTTCTATTTCCGCCGCCTGAGCGGCGGACTGCCGTCGCTCGACATGCGCCTTGCCGGCTTCACGCCGGATGAGGGCATGGCCTGGCTCACCGCGCTTGGCCGGCGCGGCGGCGAGATCATCCTCGTCTGGCACTATCTGACCTTCGACCTCCTGTTCCCGGCGCTCCTGTCGCTGACCCTGGTCAGCCTCCTTCTGGCCACCGGACGCCGGCTGGCCAAGTTCCGGACGATGGCCGCGCCGGCCCAGTCCCTGTTGGCGTTCGTGCTCGTGCTGCCCTACATGCTTGCCGACTACGCGCAGAATCTCGCGGTGGCGCGGCTGCTATCGGATTTCCAGTCGGCCAATCCCGATTCGCTCGCCTTCGCCTCTGCCCTGACCGTCACCAAATTCGCGCTGCTGGCGATCCCGGTGGTTGTCATTGCGGTCTTCTACCTCGCGGATCAGCGGCGGGCCGGGCAGGGCGGCGAGCGGCCGTGAGCCAGACCGCGATCTTCTGGCCGATGCTGGCGCACGTTCTGCTGGTCTATATCGTCTATCTCGTGATGGCCCGGCGCCGGTATTTCGCCGTCAAGTCGGGGGAGGCAAAGGTCGGCCAGTACAAGGTCCGCACCACCGAGCCGGCCTCCTGCGTCACCGTCGCCAACAATCTGATCAACCAGTTCGAGTTACCGGTGCTGTTTCACGTGCTGTGCCTGGCGCTGTTCGTGACCAACGGCGTCAACTATCTGACGCTTGCGCTGGCGTGGATCTTCATCCTGTCGCGCTACGTCCATGCCTGGGTGCATCTCAGCAGCAACAACCTGCGCCACCGCAGCCGCGTCTTCTTCTTCGGCGCGGTGGTGCTGCTGCTGGCCTGGGCGTTGTTCGCGTTGCACCTCGCCGGCGTGGGCTGAACGCTTCCGGCTGGCGCTATAGGTCGAACACGGCGATCTTGCGCTTGTCGAACTTGATGCCGATCTCGCCGCGCACCAGCTTCAGCGCCTGTTCGCCGAACACTGCGCGCCGCCAGCCCTGAAGAGCCGGCACGTCGGCATCCTCGCCCTCGGCCGCGATGCGGTCGATATCGTCGCTGGAGGCGAGCACCTTCGAGGCGACGCCTTCCTTTTCGGCGACGATGCGCAACAGCACCTTGAGCAGCTCCGCCGCGGCACTCGAACCTTCGGGCGGCTGGAACGTCTTCGGCAGCTTCGGCATCGCCTCCTTGGGCAGGGCAAGCGCGGTGGTGACGGCGCCCAGCAGCGCCGTTGCGGTCGCCGAGCGCTCCCAGCCTTTCGGCGTCGTGCGCAGCCGGCCGAGCGCGGTGGAATCGCGCGGCGCCTGCTGCGCGATCTCATAGATGGCATCGTCCTTCAGCACCCGGCCGCGCGGCACGTCGCGCTCGCGCGCCTCGCGCTCGCGCCAGGCGGCGACCGCCTGCACGATCGCCAGCTCCTGTGGCTTGCGCAGCCGCATCTTCAGCCGCTTCCAGGCATCCTCGGGGTGCGGATCGTAGGTCTGGCGCGAGGTCAGCACGTCCATTTCCTCGTTGAGCCAGTGGGCGCGGTTCTCGCGCTTCAGCTCCGCGCTGAGCTTCTTGTAGACGTCGATCAGATGGGTCACGTCGGCGAGCGCATAGTCGAGCTGCTTGTCGGAAAGCGGCCGGTGGCGCCAGTCCGTGAAACGCGAGGACTTGTCGAGCCGGGCGCCGGTGATGCGCTGCACCAGCTGGTCGTAGGAGACGCTGTCGCCGAAGCCGCAGACCATCGCCGCCACCTGGGTGTCGAACACCGGGTGCGGCATGAGATCGCCGAGATGGACGATGATTTCGATGTCTTGGCGCGCCGCGTGGAAGACCTTGACCACGGCTTCGTTGGCCATCAGCCGGAAGAACGGTTTCAGGTCGATGTCGGGCGCGAGCGGGTCGATCAGCGCGGTCAGGCCGGGCGCGGCCATCTGGATCAGGCACAGGATCGGCCAGAATGTCGTCTCGCGGATGAACTCGGTATCGACGGTGACGAATTCCGACTTTTCGAACGCGGCGATGGCGCTCTCGAGCTCAGCTTGGGTGGTGATGACGTGCATCAAATCGCTTTTAAGAAAAATTAGGTCCCTTTCAATTTCAGCCGCGGGCGCTTTCGTCAAGCCGCCGCAAGGTCAAGGCTCGCTCGATCCATCGGAATCGCCGCTGCGCCGCGCCAGCCTCGCGAACACCGTCGATGTGCGCAAGAGCGCGGTGAAAGGGCTGCGCCTGTCGGCCGGCACGCCGGAGCGCACCTGCATGCGGTAAAGAATGACGAGGATCAGCACCGCGTAGACCATGGCACTGAACACAAACAGGGCGCCCGGTCCGAAATACTGCATCGCCGCCGAGGCCGCGAACGGGCCGCCGATGGCGCCGAACGAATAGAACAGCATCAGGGCCGCGTTGATCAGCACGAACTCGCCCTTGTCGGCGCGGTCATTGGCATGCGCCGCCGACAGCGAAAAGAGCGGCATGGCGAAACTGCCGAAGATGAAGACGATGACGAAGTTGAGGAACGGGTCGGCGCCCGCCAGGAACACCAGTGCCAGTGCCGCAAGCATGGCGCAGCAGGTCGTCGCCAGCAGCACCGAGCGCCGGTCCCGGCGGTCGGAGAGATAGCCGAGCGGATACTGGATGAGGGCGCCGCCGAAGATGCCGACGCTGACGAAGGTGACGACATCGGCGACCGACATGCCGATCTGCTCGGCATAGACGGGCGAGAGCGTGCGGAAGGCGCTGTTGGTGACGCCGACGGCGATACAGCCGATCGAGCCGAGCGGCGAGATGCGCCAGACGCGCGGCAGGTCGAGCTTGACGTCTTCCGGCGGCGTCGGGTTGGAGCGATCGCCGAGCGAGACCGGCACCAGCGACAGCGTGATCATCATCGACATGATGGCGAAGATGGCAAAGCCGCCGGCGCCGAAGATCGGGATCAGGAACTGCGCGCTGGTGACCGAGCCGATGTCGACCATGCGGTAGATGGCAAGCACGCGCGCTCGATCCTTGTTGGTGACGCCGGAGTTCAGCCAGGCTTCCATTACGGTGAACAGGCCGGCGAAGCAGAAACCGCCGGCAAAGCGCACCGCGCACCACATGACAGGATCGATGACCAGCACCAGGAGCAGTGTACCGGCCGAAGCGGTGGCGGCGAGCGCCGAGAAGGTCCTGACATGGCCGACCGCCTTCAGGATGCGGGTGACGGCCAGGCAGCCGAGCAGGAAGCCGGCGAAGTAGAAGGTCCCCATCAGTCCGATGACGGGGGCGGAAAAGCCTTCCTGCGCGCCGCGCAGCGCGATCAGCGTGCCCTGCAGCCCGTTGCCGCCAAGCAGGATGCCGGCGGCGATGAGGAGGGGGATCAGCGGGCGGATCGAGGACATAGGGGAAGGCAATCACATGTTGGTGATCCTTCTTGGACCATCGCTACCGTCAATGCCAGCGGCAATTGTGGGGCCAATGGCGGCTTGCTTACGGGCCGTATTGGGAGCGACGCTCAGGCCTTGCCCGCCGGCGCCAACACTCTCGCCCGCGCCGGATCGGCCGCCTCGCCAGCCGGCGCGGCGGACTTGGCCGGCCGGCGTCCGAGCGAACCCGCGGTCAGCAGGCTCAGCGCAATGAACGGGATGCCGATGCCGAAGGCCGAGCGGATGCCCCAATGGTCGGAGACGAAGCCGAGCAGCGGCGGGCCGAGCAGGAAGGCGACGAAGGAGATCTGCGACAGCGCCGCGACATTTATTGCCGCGGAGCGGTCCGTGCGCTGCGCGGCGGCCGAGATCGCCAGCGGGAAGATGGCGCTGGTGCCGATGCCCAGAAGCGCAAAGCCCAGCAATGAGAAAAACGGTGCCGGCGACAGGAAGACCAACAGCACGCCCGCCGCCATTGTCGCCAGCAGCACGCGCGCCACGCCGCTCGGCGAGTGGCGATCGACGAAACTGTCGGCGAAGAAGCGCGTGGTCGCTTGCGAGAACGCGAACAGCGCCACGGTGAAGCCGGCGACGAAGGGGCCGGTGTCGAACACGGTGCGCATGTAGATCGCCGACCAGTCGATGCTGGCGCCTTCCAGCAGCATCGCCGACAGCGTCACCGCGACCAGGACCAGGATCGGCAGCGTCGGCCGCGCGAACATCGGCGCGGCATCGCTTGTATCGGCGTGGCGGGCGGGCGCCGGCTCGTAGCCGCCGAGAAAGAGCATCATCGACAGGCCCACCATCGGCACGACGAGGGCGAGGTGGAGTTGCGGCGACAGTCCGAGATGCGCCAGCGCTCCGCCGAACAGCCCGGCGCCGAAGAAGCCGATGCTCCAGAACGAGTGCGCCCGGTTCATGATCCGGCGTCCGAGCAGGAACTCGGTCCTGTCTGCCTCGACATTGAGGACGATCTCGACGCTGCCGATCATCAAGCCGACCGGAAGCAGCATCAGGAACAGCGCAAGCGGCCCCGGCGCGTGTACAGCGAGCGCGTAGGCGGTCGCAATGAGCGGCACCAGGCCGAGCAGCGCACGGCGGAAGCCGACTCGCTCCAGCAATGGCGCCGCCAGCGTCAGCGCGATCAAGGTGCCGATCGGCGTGCCGATCAGGCTCAGCCCGAGCGTGCCGTCCTCGATGTCCATGGCGCGTTTGATGTCGGGAAGCCGCGGAAAGATGTTGCCCATGGCGAAGGAATAGATCGCGAACCCGGCATAGACGCGGTGTTGAGGGGCAAGGTTGAGGCCAAAACGCATCGCGGTGTTTTCCTTGAAGGGAGCAGACGGCTAAGTTTGCCGGGTCCGACATCGCTTACTCCTTGCACAAACGTGCAAAACATGCAAGAACGTGCACGACGAAAAACAGGATCATGCAATGCTGACCGATCAACGGCACCAGATCATCCGCGACCGTCTCGCGGTCGAGGGGAGAGTGCTGGCCGGAGAACTGGCGAGCCACTTCGGCGTTTCCGAGGACACGGTCCGGCGCGACCTCAGGGAGCTGGCGAAAGCCGGCGAGTGCCGCCGCGTCTATGGCGGCGCCGTCGCATCGGCACCTTTGGCCGCGGCAACAGTCAGCCAGCGCAGCGGCCATGCGGTCGAGGAGAAGATGCGCCTGGCGAGCGCGGCGGTGAGGCTGCTTTCCGCCGGGCAGAGCCTGTTCATTGACGGCGGCACCACCAATGCGGCGATCGCCAGGGCCATTCCGCGCGAGCTCGACCTGACCGTCGCCACCAATTCGCTCGGCGTTGCCTCTGCGCTGTCCGATCATCCGCAGGTCGAGTTGATCGTGCTCGGCGGCAGGTTCGTCCGCGAGCTCGGAACCTGCGTCGGCGCCGACACGCTGGCCGCCATCGCGCAGCTTGGCGCCGATCTGTGTTTCCTGGGCTCCTGCGGTCTCGACGCCGCGCGTGGCGTGACGGCTTTCGATTCGGCCGAGGCCGAGGTGAAGCGGGCCATGGCCAGGAACAGCGCCGGCATCGTCGTCGCCGTCACCAACGACAAGCTGGCCACCGCCGCGCCCTACCGCGTCGCCAGGGCCGAAGCGATCCGCCACCTTGTGGTGGAAAAGTCGGCGCCAGCCGCGATCCTCGCGGATTTCGAACGCCAGGGCGCCGAAATCCACTTTGCGTGACAAGCCAAGGCGGCGCGCCTGTATGACCGCTTGCCTTGACAAAACCGGCCTCCCATGCGCTTTTCGCGCCAATTTTCGAGCCGGGCCGTCGGTCCGCAATCAGCATCCGGACTTCACCATGACAATGCATCGTTACCGCAGCCATACCTGTGCCCAATTGAGAAAGAGCGACGTCGGCGCCTCCGTCCGCCTGTCGGGCTGGGTGCATCGCGTGCGCGACCATGGCGGCCTGCTGTTCATCGACCTGCGCGACCATTACGGCCTCACCCAGATCGTCGCCGATCCGGATTCGCCGGCCTTCAAGATCGCCGAGACGGTGCGTGGCGAGTGGGTGATCCGCGTCGATGGCGAGGTCAAGGCTCGCCTGCCGGAGACCGCGAACGCCAATCTGCCGACCGGCGAGATCGAGATTTTCGCGCGCGAGATCGAGGTGCTGTCGGCGGCCAAGGAACTGCCGCTGCCGGTGTTCGGCGAGCCTGACTATCCCGAGGACATCCGGCTGAAATACCGCTTCCTCGACCTGCGTCGCGAGACGCTGCACAGGAACATCGTGGCGCGGACGAAGATCATCGCCGAGATGCGCAAGCGCATGGGCGAGGTCGGCTTCACCGAATTCTCGACGCCGATCCTGACCGCGTCCTCGCCCGAGGGCGCGCGCGACTTCCTGGTGCCGTCGCGCATCCATCCCGGCAGCTTCTACGCGCTGCCGCAGGCGCCGCAGCAGTACAAGCAGCTGATCATGGTCTCCGGCTTCGACCGCTATTTCCAGATCGCGCCCTGCTTCCGTGACGAGGACCCGCGCGCCGACCGTCTGCCCGGCGAATTCTACCAGCTCGACCTCGAAATGAGCTTCGTCGAGCAGGACGACGTGCTGTCGACGATGGAGCCGGTGCTTCGTGATGTGTTCGAGACTTTCGCCGCCGGCAAGCCGGTGACGCAGAAATTCCGCCGCATCCCCTATGACGAGGCGATGCGCACCTACGGCTCGGACAAGCCGGACCTGCGCAACCCGATCGAGATGCAGGCGGTGTCGGACCATTTCCGCGACTCCGGCTTCAAGGTGTTCGCCAACATCCTGGCCAACGATCCGAAGGCCGAAGTCTGGGCCATTCCCGCCAAGACCGGCGGCAGCCGCGCCTTCTGCGACCGCATGAATTCCTGGGCGCAGGGCGAGGGCCAGCCGGGCCTCGGCTACATCTTCTGGCGCAAGGAGGGCGACAAGCTCGAAGGCGCCGGTCCGATCGCCAAGAACATTGGCGAGGAGCGCACCGAAGCGGTGCGCCAGCAGCTTGGCCTCGCCGATGGCGACGCCGCCTTCTTCGTCGCCGGCGACCCGAAGAAGTTCGTCTCTTTCGCCGGTGCCGCACGCACCCGCGCCGGCGAGGAGCTGAACCTCGTCGACCGCGATCGTTTCGAGCTCTGCTGGATCGTCGACTTCCCGTTCTTCGAGTGGAACGAGGAGGAGAAGAAGATCGACTTCGCCCACAACCCGTTTTCCATGCCGCAGGGCGGTATCGAGGCGCTGGGCGGCGAGGATCTGCTCGGCATCAAGGCGTTCCAGTACGACATGGTCTGCAACGGCTTCGAGATCGCCTCCGGCGGCATCCGCAATCACCTGCCGGAGACCATGGTCAAGGCGTTCGAAACGGTCGGGCTCGACCGCGCCACCGTCGAGGAGCGCTTCGGCGGCCTCTACCGCGCCTTCCAGTATGGCGCGCCGCCGCATGGCGGCATGGCGGCCGGCATCGACCGCATCGTCATGCTGCTGGTCGGCGCCAAGAACCTGCGTGAGGTCACCATGTTCCCGATGAACCAGCAGGCCTACGACTTGCTGATGAACGCGCCCTCCGAAGCAACGCCGCAGCAGCTGCGCGAACTGTCGCTGCGCGTGGCAGTGGCCAAGAAGGACTGACGGCAGCGTTGCAACTGCTCTTTCTCCCCGTCTCTATACGGGGAGAAATGTCCGGCAGGACAATGAGGGGCAGCGCGGACGTCGGCGATTTGCGAGCGGTCGTAGCAGCTGAAGCCTTCTGACGGGCAATCGGGTCAGAAATTGAATTTCATATTTGCAGGCGTCGGCGCTGCCCCTCATCCGCCTGCCGGTACCTTCTCCCCGTAGAGCGGGGAGAAGGCAGCTAGTCCGATCAGTCCTCGTTGGCCTTGACCTTGACGCCGAGCGTCTTCGGCAGGTCGAGCGGGTTCGACATCGCACCAGCCATGATCAGCGCGAACGGCACAGCGGCCGGCGGCTCGGCCGAAATCTCCAGGCTCTTCGGGTCGTCGAGATATTTGCCGACCGCCGTCGTCACCTCGGCCGTCAGCTCCGGATTGTTGAGCTGCGCCATGCCGAATGGCACGATCGCCTTGGCCTGGTTAGCGATGTCCTTGCCCGACATGCCCTGCTGCTTGCCGACATATTCCAGCACCTTGTTGGTCAACGAATCGTCGTCGAAGCGGATCGAGGCGCTGTTGAACGAAAGCTGCTGCAGCAGGCCGAGCATGGCCATGCCTTGCGCCGAATTGTCGGCGCCCTCGGGCTGCGCGGCCATTTTCTTCTGCATCTCCTGCAGCGACTTGATGAAGTCGAGC
This sequence comes from Mesorhizobium sp. M4B.F.Ca.ET.143.01.1.1, assembly GCF_004792275.1. NCBI lineage: Bacteria > Pseudomonadati > Pseudomonadota > Alphaproteobacteria > Hyphomicrobiales > Phyllobacteriaceae > Mesorhizobium > Mesorhizobium sp. M4B.F.Ca.ET.143.01.1.1. The sequence continues at coordinate 513,974 of NZ_SRSR01000004.1, read as the reverse complement.
GTATAGCCGCCGAGGCCGAAGGTCATGCCGAGCTTGCCGGCATTGTCGACAGCGATGTCGTATTTCGACAGTTCCATCTTGCCGTCCGCCGGCTGCCAGGTGCCGGCGATATCGATATTGCCCGAAATGTTCTGGTAGCCGAGCGCTTCGATGGCTTCCTTGGACTTGGGGTCGTCGACCAGGGTCAGGTCGGCATTGAACTTTTCCGTCGTGCCGGAAAATTCCATCGCCTTGCCGTCCTCCGGCGGGGTGATCTCGATCGCCAGGCCGTCCATCGAGAAGGCGGTCTTGTCGGCGACCTTGACCGTCATGTTGGAGAGCTCGGCCGACTTGTACATCATCAGCGAGCCGAGCGGGCCGGTGGCGCCCTCGGCCGGAACCGTCATGTCATGGATGATGAACGGGCTGAGCGACAGCGTGACGCCGTCCTTGCTGTGCTCGAGGGCCGCGGTCGAGACGGTCTCGATGTCGTAGCCGCCATCGGCTTCGCTGACGCCTTCGAGCTTGACGTCGCCGATGGTCAGCGGCTCCTTTTCGCCCGCCGGCTTCACGGCCACGCCCTGCAGCACCATGTTGGACTCATCGCCGCTCACCCCGGTCCAGGAGATGTCGACGCCCTGGGCGGCAAGCGCCGCCTTGAGGCGATCGGCGACGGCGGTGTCCTGCGCGAAGGCGGCATTGAGCGGCAGCGTCAGCAGGAAGGTCGAGAAAGCCAGTTTCTTAAGAGTTGAGCGTTGGATTGTCATCGCGAAGTCCCCTGAGAGTTGTCCTGAAATTGCTTTTTGATCCTATGCGCCATCACCATTCCGCGACGAACTGGACGGGAAAAAGGCGTCTCCCGGCACAATGGTCGAAAATCACGGTGAAAGGCAAACAGCGCGCCGACCTCTTCGCTTGAAGCGGTGAATTTGTCATGAAGATCGGGTTCCCATGCGGCATCGCCCTGCCATAGACAGGGCATGTAACAGGTTGATGTTGGCTGGCGCCGTCATGCGGGTGACAGGTGTTGCAGTCGGGCCGCAAATTGGCCTGCCCGCTTCGCCAATTCCGTGAAATCCGTCACACCCATGGGGTTGAGAAGCGCGGATTGGGCCAGCCGGCGCTTGCCGCGAATCACCCGCTCGGCTAGTGCAAACCCATGGGAAAAAGGCTTTTGCCGCCTGAAGATGGCGGCGGTGACCATATCGAACCGGTCGATCTGAAGAAGGCGCTCGAGGAGCGCTATCTCGCCTATGCGCTGTCGACCATCATGCACCGGGCATTGCCGGATGTGCGCGACGGGCTGAAGCCCGTGCATCGCCGCATCATGCATGCCATGCGGCTGCTCCGGCTCAACCCCGACCAGGGCTTCGCCAAATGCGCGCGCATCGTCGGCGAGGTGATGGGCAAGTTCCATCCGCATGGCGACCAGTCGATCTACGACGCGCTGGTCCGCCTGGCGCAGGATTTCTCGATGCGCTACCCGCTGGTCGACGGGCAGGGCAATTTCGGCAACATCGACGGCGATAACGCCGCCGCCATGCGCTACACCGAAGCGCGCATGACCGACGTGGCGACGGAACTGCTTGCCGGCATCACCGAGGATGCCGTCGACTATAGGCCGACCTACAATGAGGAGGACGAGGAGCCGGTCGTGCTGCCCGGCGCCTTCCCCAACCTGCTCGCCAATGGCTCGTCCGGCATTGCCGTCGGCATGGCGACTTCGATTCCGCCGCACAACGCGGCCGAACTTTGCGACGCAGCGCTTCATCTGATCGAGAATCCCGACGCGCCGGTGACGGCGCTGATGGACTTCGTCCAGGGTCCGGATTTCCCGACCGGCGGCATCATCGTCGACAGCCGCGCCTCGATCCTCGAAGCCTATGAGACCGGCCGCGGCGGCTTCCGCGTCAGGGCGAAATGGGGCCAGGAGGACCAGGGCAGGGGCACCTGGAGCATCGTCGTCACCGAGATCCCCTACGGCGTCCAGAAGGCGCGGCTGATCGAGAAGATCGCCGAGCTCCTGATGGCGCGCAAACTGCCGCTGCTCGAAGACATCCGCGACGAGAGTGCCGAGGATATCCGCATCGTGCTGGTGCCGAAGAGCCGCACCGTCGATCCCGGCATCCTGATGGAATCGCTGTTCAAGCTGACCGAGCTCGAAAGCCGCTTCCCGCTCAACATGAACGTGCTGTCGCGCGGCAAGGTGCCGAACGTGCTGTCGCTGAAGGGCGTGCTCAAGGAGTGGCTGGAGCATCGCCGCGACGTGCTCATCCGCCGTTCGAAGCACCGCCTCGGCGAGATCGAAAAGCGCCTCGAGATTCTCGCCGGCTACCTGATCGCCTACCTCAACATCGACGAGGTGATCAGGATCATCCGCGAGGAGGATGAGCCCAAGCAGGTGATGATGGCCCGCTGGTCGCTCACCGACACCCAGGCCGAAGCCATCCTCAACATGCGCCTGCGCGCCTTGCGCAAGCTGGAAGAGATCGAGATCCGCAAGGAGTTCGACGGGCTCACCGCCGAGAAGAAGCAGATCGAGGCGTTGCTGGCGTCCAACGCCAAGCAGTGGGCGACGATCAAGTGGGAGGTCACCAGCATCCGCGACAAGTTCGGGCCAGAGACCGAGCTCGGCAAGCGCCGCACCCAGTTCGCCGACGCGCCCGAGCATGACCTGACCGACATCGCGCACGCCATGATCGAGCGCGAGCCGGTCACCGTCGTCGTCTCCGAGAAGGGCTGGCTGCGGGCGATGAAGGGTCATCTGACCGACCATTCGCAGTTCACCTTCAAGGAAGGCGACAGCCTCAAGCTAGCCTTCCACGCCCAGACCACCGACAAGATCCTGGTCTTCACGACGGGCGGCAAGTTCTACACGATCGGGGCCGACCGGCTGCCGGGCGGGCGCGGCCATGGCGAGCCGATCCGCATCATCGTCGACATGGAGAACGACCAGGACATCGTCACCGCCTTCGTCCACGATCCCAAGCGCAAGCTGCTTCTCGTCTCCTACGACGCCAACGGCTTCATCGTTCCGGAGGAAGAGGTCGTCGCCAACACCCGCAAGGGCAAGCAGGTGATGAACGTCAAGGCGCCGGACGAGGCCAAGCGCTGCATTCCGCTCTCGGGCGACCACCTCGCCATCGTCGGCGAGAACCGCAAGATGCTGGTGTTCCCGCTCGCCGAGATCCCGGAGATGGGGCGCGGCAAGGGCGTGCGCCTGCAGAAGTACAAGGATGGCGGCGTGCTGGACATCAAGCCCTTCTCGCTCGAAACCGGCCTCAGCTGGCAGGATTCGGCCGACCGCACCTTCATCCGCTCGCGCGAGGAGCTGGCCGAATGGATCGGCGCCCGCGCCGCCGCCGGCCGCATGGTGCCGAAGGGTTTCCCGAGGACGGGGAAGTTCGGCTAGCGCGCGCCTCTCCTTCTCCCCTTGCGGGGTGAGAAGCGGTCCGCGCTAGCGGACGAAAAGCCAATTGCTTGGCTTTTCGAGCTTCGAACGCCCTGAGCCTGCGAAGGGCCGGGCGGTGGCCGATCCACCCCGGCCGGGTCCCCGCTGCTTCGCGGCGTCCCGGCGTTCGCTGGCCTTTCACCGTGCCACTGGCACGATGAATTCGCCTTCGGCGAACCGGCTGCTCACCCCGCAAGGGAGAAGGAAGACCTCCGCCCAATCATTTGGACTATCGTCACGATTGCTGCACTATGATGGTGCACAGGCAAACCCGGGGGCAGGGGAGAAACGCGCGCTTGAAGCAGACCGAGATCCAGAAACCGGGGCAGCGGCTGTTCGGCCTGTCGACGCCGCTCAGGGCCGCCGTCATCCCGCCGCTGTCTGCGGCGCGCTGGCTGTTGGTGCTGATCGTCGCCGCCGGCGTCTATTTCTTCCACGGCTTCCTGTTCCCGGTTCTGGCCGCCCTCGTCATCGCTTTCGCCAGCTGGCCGCTCTACCGCCGCCTGCTGGCCGCCGTCGGCGGCAACCGCACCATCGCCGCCACCTTCGCCATCCTCTTCATCCTCACCTTCCTGGTGGTGCCGATCGCGCTTGCCGGCACCTATGCCATCAACGAGGTCCGGGAATGGGTCGGCTGGGCGATCGAAACCAACCGCCACGGCGCGGTGACGCCGCACTGGATCGCCACCATGCCGATCGTCGGCGAATGGCTGAACGAGCAGTGGACGACCAATCTCGGCCATCCGGGCGGCATCGGCGAACTGATCCAATTGGTCAGCGGCGCCAATATCGGCAGCATCTATCGCGGCGCGCTCGCCGCCGGCGGCAGCGCGTTCGGCCTGCTTTTGACGCTGCTGTTCATGATGATCGCGCTGTTCTTCGCTTATCGCGATGGCGAACATTTCGCCGCGCAGGTCGACCGCCTCGGCGAGCGCATCCTGCCGACCCGCTGGGAGCGGATTTCGCGCGTGGTGCCGGCGACGATCTCGTCCACCGTCACCGGCATGACCATCATCGCCATCGGCGAGGGGGTGGTGCTTGGCGTCGCCTACTGGCTGGCCGGCGTGCCGTCGCCGGTGACGCTCGGCGCCTTGACCGGCATCATGGCGCTGATCCCCGGCGGCGCGCCGCTCTCCTTCACGCTGGTATCGATCTACCTTGCCGCCAGCGGCTCGCCAATGGCGGGCCTGGCGCTTTTTGCCTGGGGCGCGGTCGAGCTGTTCATCGTCGACAAGACGCTGCGCCCCAAGCTGGTCGGCGGGCCGATCAAACTGCCTTTCCTGCCGACCTTTTTCGGCCTGATCGGCGGCGTCAAGACGATGGGCTTCCTCGGCCTGTTCATCGGCCCGGTGCTGATGGCACTCTTGGTCGCGATCTGGCGCGAGTGGCTGCGTGAGGTCGAGCTGATGGACGATTCCGCTGCCACGGCGCTTGCGGAGACCAAGGACGGCCCGCCGCAGATCGAGATCACCGCCGAAAAGAAGAAGATTCAGACCGGGTGACTGACCGCCAGCGTGGCGCGGCGCTTGCGCCCCTCATGCAATTGCCACAGCGAATGGCCGACAAGCGTCACGATCAGGATCGCGCCGCCGATCAGGCTGTTGCGCGACGGCGTCTCGGAGAAGATCATCCACACCCAGACCGGCGCCAGCACCGTTTCCAACAGGTAGAACATCGCCACTTCCGGCCCTGAGATGTATTTCGGCCCGTTGGCCAGGCAGAAGAACGAGATCGGCATGATCACCGCGCCGTTGAAGATGATCCACCACGGCGCGTCCACCTGAAAGCCGGTCTTCGAGACCATGACGGCGGCGACGCTGAAGGGCAGCACCACGCCGATGAGCGAGGTGAAGCCCATGTCCTTGCCGCTGGCGCGCGAGATGGTGATCGCGCAGGCGACGCAGAGCGCGGAGCACAGGGCCATGACATCGCCGAACAGATATCCGTTGCCGATGGAGTCGCCGACGATGATGGCGACGCCGACGATCATCAGCGCCAGTGCCGCCAGCGTCAGCGGCCGTGGTCGTTCCTTCAGGAACAGCCAGGACAGCAGCGCCGAGAACATGGTGGTGAAGGCGAGGATGAAGACGAGGTCGGCGGTCGAGGTGTTGTAGACGGCGGTGATGAAGGCGATCGAGCCGAGCCCGTAGAGCGTCGCCACCGCAAGCCCCGCCCGGCCGGGAACGAGTTGCGGCGCCCGGTCGCTCAGCGAGCGCCAGACCGCCCAGATGACAAGTCCGGCAAGGAAAGTGGTGCCGGTGCGCAGCAACAGGATCGTCCATGCCTCGCCATGGGCGAGCCTGATCAGCGGGATGTCGACGGTCAGCGTCATGCCGCCGATGGCGGTGAGCAGAAGGCCTTTCTGGTGGTCGTGGTTGGAGGACATGTCGGCAATTCTCGCAATGGAATTTGCAGGCGGACGGCCGGCGGCGCGATAGCGCATTCTCTCGCCGTTCGGCGGCAAGACCAGCATCCCGCTGCTTGAAACAGTTTTAAGGTCGGGCTTGGAAAGGGTTAGTCAGCGCGTGACCGCTTCGTGCTCGTAGCGTTCCCAGCCTTTCGGGCCGAGATGCTCCTGCGGCATGAAGCGCATTTTATAGCTCATCTTGCGCGAGCCGTTGACCCAGTAGCCGAGATAGACATGGGGCAGGCCCATGGCTCTCGCTCGGGCGATATGGTCGAGGATCATGAAGGTGCCGAGCGAGCGGTCCTCGAAGTCCGGATTGAAGTAGGAATAGACCATCGACAGCCCGTCGGCCATCTTGTCGGTCAGCGCCACCGCGATCAGCTCGCCCTGGCCCTTGCCGGTGATGAAGGTGTCGGGGCCGCGCCGCCTGTATTCGATGATCTTGGTGTCGACGTGGGTATCCTCGACCATCATGGCGTAGTCGAGCACCGTCATGTCCGACATGCCGCCGCGGCGATGGCGGGCGTCGAGATAGGCGCGGAACAGCGAGTATTGCTCGGTCGACGGCTGCGCGTCGTGCATGGCCCCGACGAGGTCGGCATTGTGCTGGATCACCCGCTTCATGTTGCGGCTGGCGGTGAATTCCTGCGCCAGGATGCGCACCGACACGCAGGCCCGGCAGGTCTCGCAGGCGGGCCGGTAGGCGATGTTCTGCGAGCGCCGGAAACCGCCTTGCGTCAACAGGTCGTTCATCTCGGGCGCCTTGTCGCCGACGAGGTGAGTGAACACCTTGCGTTCGAACTGGCCCTCCAGATACGGGCACGGCGACGGCGCGGTCAGGAAGAACTGCGGCGACTGGGTCGGGTGCTGCGTCATGGATTCCGGGAAACGCTCCTACGAATCGCCTTACCTTTGGCCCGACCGGCGAAAAATTCAACAGGATTGTGGAGCGGTGGCTGACTGAGGGCCTTCATAATTGCGCATAAGCGCCCGCGTTCGCCCTCGAAAATGCTGTTTCAGCGATCTGTACGGCTCACCACCGTGCCAAGCAGCAGGTCGTGCAGCGTGCGCTTGCGGTCCGAAAACAGCGTCACCAGGAGCACCAGCGGCGTCAGCATGACGTTGCCGGCCCAGAACAGCACCGAATGCACGACAGCGGTCAGCCCGTCGATGCGGGTGCCGTCAAGGCGGTCGAGCCGGATGCCCATCAGCTTCATGCCGGTGGTCGCCTGGTCGGCGCTGCCCAGCGTGTTCCAGATGTAGAGAACGGCGACCGCCGGCACGAGCACCGAAAAAAGCATCCAGCCGAGGCCAAACGTCAGCAGCCCGAGGACTGCGACCAGGATGGCGAAGGGAATGGTGAGCAGTCCGATGATCAGATAGTCGATCAGGCAGGCAAGGATGCGCCGGGTGCGCACGCCGTCATAGGCCCTGACGTCGTCGAGCTTACTGGTAATGATTTCGCCGTCAAGTACACGCGCGTTCATGTCATGCCCTCGTAACCGGGCCCGCGATAGGGTGCGGGCGATCCGCCATTGAAATGGTGAAAGCCGATGGCGGAATCAAGATCGTCGGTCGGGGTGCGACGTGCGGAGGTCGCTCGAGCGGTTGAATTCACGGCAAGGATGGCGTTAGCTTGCTGCGGCGCAACAAGACGCCGAGGGGACGGGGGTATTATGGACTATGACATGCTGGTCATCGGCAGCGGCCCTTCGGGGCGCCGCGCCGCGGTGCAGTCCGCCAAGCTCGGCAAATCGGTGCTGGTGGTCGACAGGGGCCGGCGCCTCGGCGGCGTCTCGGTGCACACCGGCACCATCCCGTCGAAGACACTGCGCGAGACGGTTCTCAACCTTTCCGGCTGGCGCGAGCGCGGCTTCTACGGACGGGGCTACCGGGTCAAGCAGGACATTTCGGTCAGCGACCTCGTCGAGCGCCTGCACAAGACGCTCGACCACGAGGTCGAGGTGCTGCAGCACCAGTTCATGCGCAACGCGGTCAAGAGTTCGCGCGCCACGGCGAAATTCCTCGGCCCCAACAAGGTCAGCCTGACGAGCGACAATGGCGACTATAGCGAGGTCGGCTTCGCCAATGCGCTGATCGCCGTCGGTACCAGGCCGCACCGGCCGCGCGACGTGCCGTTCGACAAGACCCGCGTCTTCGACAGCGACGAGATGCTGGAGCTCGACCGGCTGCCGCGCACGCTGACTGTGATCGGCGCCGGCGTCATCGGCGTCGAATACGCCACCATCTTTTCGGCCCTCGACGTGCCGGTGACGCTGGTCGAGCCGCGCAACACCATCCTCGATTTCGTCGACCGCGAGATCGTCGACGACTTCATCCATCAGATGCGCGATCGCGGCATGACCATCCGCCTCGGCAGCACGGTCAAGGAGATCACCTCAAAGCCCGATTATGCCGAGGTCACCCTTGCCGATGGCCGCACCATCCGCTCCGAGATCGTGCTTTATGCCGCCGGCCGCAGCGGCAATCTCGGCAGCCTCGGCCTCGACGTGGTCGGCATCGAGTCCGACTCCAGGGGCCGCATCAAGGTCGACGCGAACACGTTCCAGACCAGCGTGCCCAACATCTATGCCACCGGCGACGTCATCGGCTTCCCGAGCCTAGCCTCGACCTCGATGGAGCAGGGCAGGGTGGCCGCCTGCCACGCTTTCGGCGTGCTGTTGCCGCCGCCGCCGGAAACCTTTCCCTACGGCATCTACGCTGTGCCCGAAATCTCCACCGTCGGCCAATCGGAGGAGCAGGTGCGCGAAAGCGGCGCCGCCTACGAGGTCGGCGTGGCGCGCTTCCGCGAAACCTCGCGCGGCCACATCATGGGCGTCAACTCGGGCTTCCTGAAGCTGCTGTTCTCGGTCGAAACGCGCCGGCTGCTCGGCGCCCACATCGTCGGCGAGGGCGCCACTGAACTCATCCATATCGGCCAGGCGGTGATCAATCTCGGCGGCACGGTCGACTTCTTCGTCAACAACACCTTCAACTACCCGACCCTGGCCGAAGCCTACAAGATCGCCGGGCTCGATGCCTGGAACCGGATGGGGAAGGGATAGGGCTCCGGTCCTAGTCCACTCACGCCACGGCCGGATCCGCCAGCCATTGCCTGACGATGGCCGCGTCCGGGTCGCCGATCTCATGTCCCGATGCAACGATGCGAGCATCGACCGTGGCGCCGCGCTGGCTTAGCAGCGTCACCAGCGCCGGCGCGAACGGGCCGTAGGTGAGGTCGGCGGCGCCGGCGATCATCAGCACCTTAGTGCCGCCGAGATCCGTCGGCGGTGCCTCGTCGAGCACCGGCATCGGCCGCAGGAGTGCTGCCCGCCGGACCAGACCGGGATGAAGCAGCATCAGGCTCGAGACCAGATTGGCGCCGTTCGAATAGCCGAGGAAGGCCGCGCGGGAGAGATCGAGCCCGTGGCGCTTCGTCGCCTCGGCAACGAAGGTGGCGAAGGTGTCCGTCTCCGTGCGGATGCTGGTCTGCTCGAAGCTGGTCGGCGTGATCCGCTCGAACCAGCGAAAGCCGTCCTCTTGCGGGATTCGACCGCGCGCCGCGACCAGCGCTGCCCTGGGCGCGATCTGTCTCGCAAGCGGTACCAGCGTGGTTTCATCGACGCCGGATCCATGCAGCAGGAACAGGCATTCGCCGCTTGCGCCGGATGGCTTGATGAAGCGATGGAGGAAGCTCAAGTCATAGAAGACGCCGCCATCGTCAGTATATTCAGGCACGCTCATATCCTTTTGATTTCATGGCTGTTTCATTGATTTGCCGGCTTCAAAACGGATTATTTTCTTGCTCCGCGAAAGTTGATTGAACCAGGCTTACTTCAGTCCGTTTCTGCGCCGATACACTCCCTCTCACGGGAGGAATCAAAGCGGTGCGCCGGGGGTCGCATTGCCCGAATGAACGACCAGCTTTGAGGCCTTTTGTCGATGACCATGCCAGTTTCGCCCGGACGGGAAACACGTATCCACGATCGCGATACGCGTATCCACGATCGCGACACGCGTATCGACGTGTTTCGCGCGCTCGCGCTGCTCACCATCTTCATCGACCATGTGCCTGGCACAATGTTCGAGACGCTGACCTACAAGAATTTCGGCTTCTCGGACGCGGCCGAAGCCTTTGTGCTGATCTCCGGCATGTCGGTGGCGCTCGCCTACGGCAGCAAATTCCAGCCCGGCGGCCGGCTGCTGGCGACGCTGAAAATGTGGCGGCGCGCCGGCGTGCTCTATGCCGCCCACATCGTCACGACCATGGTGGTGATGGCGCTGTTCTGCGCCGCAGCGGTGTTCGCCCGGCGGCCGGAGCTGCTGAAGCTGATCAACATCGAGCCGCTGATGAAAAACACGCCGGAGGTGCTGGTCGGCATCGTCACGCTCGGCCACCAGCTCGGCTACAACAACATCCTGCCCGTCTATGCGGTGCTGCTTTTGCTGGCGCCGGTCTTCCTGCTGTTGATCAGCTACAGGCCGGTGCCGGCGCTTGTACTGTCGGCTGCCCTGTGGCTGATCGCCGGCATCTGGCAGATCGCGCCGCCGAACTATCCGGAGCCCGGCTTCTGGTTCCTCAATCCGCTGTCCTGGCAATTCCTGTTCAACATCGGCCTGGCCGCCATGCTGCATGTCAGGCGCGGCGGAACCATTCCGGTCAATCGTTGGCTGGTCGGCGCTGCCGCCGCCTATGTGCTGACGGCGCTGGTCTGGGTGCACAGCCCGCTCTGGGGCCGCATATCCTGGCTCGACCTGCCGGTGGTGCTGACCGGCTTCGACAAGACCTTCCTGTCGCTGCCCAGGCTCCTGCACATATTGGCGGTGAGCTATCTGATCGTCGCGCTGCCGGCGGTCTCGAACCTGTTCCGCACCAGCACCGACCATCCGCTGGCCATCCTCGGCAAGCGCTCGCTGCCGGTGTTCATCGCCGGCACGGTTCTCGCCATGGTGGCGCAGGTGCTGAAGCTGATCAATCCGGGCGGCTTTGCCTACGACACGCTGCTGATATCGGCCGGCATCGCCATGCAGTTCGCGCTCGCCTTCTATCTCGAATGGCTGTCGGGCATCGGTTTACTGGGCCGGAAGCCGGTCCGCGGCGAGGCGCCGGCGCGACCAACGTTCGTCGCCCAGCCGATGGCCGCTGGCAATCGCTGAGGATCAGGCCTTCGCCGGCCCGGTCGATGCCCTGATGACGAGTTCGACGCCGAGCATCTCGCGCCGCACCGCGCCATCGAAATCGAGGATCATCCGCGCCGCCCGACGGCCGATCTCGGTGATCGGCTGGACGATGGTGGTGAGCTGAGGTCTGCTCAGCAGGCCATCCGGCACGCCATCAAAGCCGACGACCGAGACGTCGCCCGGGACGTTCAGGCCGCGCTCCGTCAGCCAGTCGATCGCGACCATGGCCATCCGGTCCGACATGGCCAGGATCGCGGTGGGCGGCTTGCCGCTGGCGAAGATGGCCTCGAGGCCGGCCCTGGTGGTGGCCGCCTCGTTTTCGGTCTCGTAGACCGGCACCCTGGTGGTATCGACGCCGAAGCGGGCAAGCTCCTCGAAATAGCCGGCAAGCCGGTCGCGCGTTGCCGTGTAGAGCGCCGTCCCGAGCAGCCCGGGCGTCACAAGACCGGTGCTGCCATCGACGAAAGGCAGCGACAGGACGGCGAAGCGGCGATGCCCAAGTTCGCCGAGATGACGCGCGGCGAGCCTGGCGCCGGCGATGTTGTCGATGCCGATCATCGAGATGGTGTCGTCATCGAAGCCGATCGCGAGCGCGACGAAGGGAAGCCTGCGTTCGCGCGTCAATTCGACGAGGCGAGGACCGCCCTCGATGCAGAACAGGATGAAGCCGTCGACCAGGGCGCTCTGGATGTTCCAGGCGAGCTTCTCGTCATTCTGAGCTGACACCAACGCGATCCCGGCACCGGTGGCGTCGCATGCCTGCGAGATGCCGGCCATCATCACACGGGCGAAAGGATCGTCGAAGAAATAGGAGAGCGGCTCTGTGGTGCAGACGCCGATGGCGTTGACCTTGCCGGCGCGCAGCAGCCGGCCCTTGGGGTCGGGACCCGCATAACCCATCGCTTCCGCCACCGCCTTTACCCGCTCGCGCACTTCCGCGCGCACGATCTCCGGCCGGCTGAAGACGTTGGAGGCCGTGCCGTGCGAGACCCCGGCGGCTTTGGCGATATCGGCGAGCCGGATGGGTCGTGCCTGGCCTTCGACGAGTGCTGCCATGTCAGTTCTCCGAACCTCTAGCGCTGCAATACATGGACGGGGATCGATCTCCGGTCCATCTATCATTTTTCTTGGATCGATTCAAATATTGCTTGACTCTATCGCCTGGCGGCGTATTCTTGAATCGATCCAATCGGCAATTCGGCCGATGGAGCAGGTTGAAAAGGAGGGTGCCATGCATCCGGTCAACTTTCTGTTCGAGGACGTCTACCGCAACGATTGGGGCATTGCCTCGGCCACGCTCAGCGAAAGGCGCCGCGGCAAGGCAAGTCCATGGAAGCGCGAGCTGCGCTTTATCGTGGATCGTAGGCGCGGCTGATCGGTCCGCTTTTTCTGTATCGGTTAATTGGATCGATTCAATTTTCGGGAGAACAGTCATGCATCCGATAAGCCATCTGTTCGAGGACATCTATCGCAACTACTGGGGCATCTCACCCGCTAGCGACCGGCCCGAACGGCGGCGCCTGACGAGGCCGGCGGTGCGCAACCGCGACTGGTTGGCAAGACGCAAGCGCCGGCAGGACTGATTCCCGACCTCAGGGCCGGTTCTGGATCAGCGCCGATCCCGCGATCGCCAGCCAGCCGGCGATCAGCAAGGTGCCGCCGATCGGCGCCGACATCGGGAACAGCCGCGATCCCAGGAAGTCGCGGGCGAGAAGATCGCCGCAGAACAGCACCAGACCGACAAGCAGGAGCAGGCTCGCAATTCGCAAGGGGCGGCCGGCGCCGATCAGCCCGACGGCGAGGAAGACCGGCGCATGCATCAGCAGGAAGGACGCCGCCGTGCCGACGAAGGCGCCGCCGAGATGCGCCGCCGCGGCCGACAGCGCCACGCCCGCCGCGCCGCAAAGGCCGCCGGCAAGAACGAGGATGCGGCTGCCGGTTTTTGCCGGGTGTTCGGCCAAGCTCATGGATGTCTCTGTCGTAGCGAGCGATACGCAGGCCGCTCAGGGCTTGCCGGGTTCCAGCACCATATGCCTTGCCCGCCGCGACTGGACAATCCAGTTGTAGACCGCGCCGCCGGCCATCAGCACCGACGTGCCCAGAAAAACCGAGCGCATGCCGAAATGGCCACCGGCGAAGCCGCCGAGCAGTGGCCCGGCCACCTGGCCGACATACTGCGCCGAGATCGACAGGCCCAGCACGTTGCCGCCGACGCCGTCGGGAACGTTGTGGCGGATGACGCTGGTGATGCAGGGCAACAGGCCGCCCAGCGCCAGCCCCATCAGGAAGCGCAGGCCGATCAGCTGCCAGCCCGCGGTGACGAAGGCCTGCGGGATCAACAGCAGGGCCGAAACGCCAAGTGCCGCGATCACGACGTTCCAATGGCCGATGCGGTCGGCCAGCCTGCCCAGCCACGAGGCCGACAGGATGGCGCCGAGCGCCGCCGCCGACATGACGACGCCGGCGACCAGCGTCACCCGGCTCTGGTCCTCGATCAGCTGCTGCACATAGACGGTGATGATCGGCTCGATCGACATGGTGGCGAAGGCAAGCAGCATGCCGGTCGCCAGCATGGCGGCGACCGGCCGCTTGTCGGGGATCTGCGACCAGCCGCTTTTCGGCTTTGACGCAGCTTTGGTTTTGGCGGCCGGTGGGCGAGGGGTCTCCTTGATGAGAAAAGTCGTCGCCAGGAAGGCGAGGAAGATGACGCCGCCCGACAAAAGGAAGGTGGCGCGGATGCCGATCACCGGCGGCAATGCGCCGCCCAGCAGCGGGCCGACCAGGGAGCCTGCGGTGATGCCGGCCGACAGCACGCCCAGCGCCCAGCCGGAACGCTCCTTCGGCGTCTGCATGGCGACCAGTATGGTCGAGCCCGACGAATAGCCGCCGGCAAAGCCGATCAGGAGACGCAGCAGCACCAGCTGCCAGACGGTCTCGACCATGCCGGTCAGCGACATGCAGATGGCCATTCCGAAGCTGGCCCGCACCAGCATCAGCTTGCGGCCGTAGCGGTCGCCGAGCCGTCCCCACAGCGGCGCCACAAGTGCCGCCGCAAGGAAGGTGGCGCCATAGGCGATGCCCGACCATTGCACGATCGCCGCATGGCCCTCGGCGCCAAGCTGCTCGACATAGAGCGGCAGGAAGGGCAACAGCAGGGTCATGGCGATGAGCGTGCTGAACGAGCCAGCAAAACAGACGGCGAGATTGCGTCGCCAGTGGACATTGTAGCCGCCGTGCTCGCTGCCGTGCTCGCTCATGTCATGCCTGCCCGGTCAGGGGGATTGTTGCGGATGCCAATTTGGGATACCAAGCTGGTATCCGTCATGAACCTCAACCCTGTCGCTGTCAATCGACCGTTACCAACGAGACCGCCATGTCGCAGATGCAGAGCGTCGAACGGCAGCTTCGCGAAATGATCCTCGGCCTCGAGATCGGGCCCGGCGAGCGCCTGACCGAGCGCTGGATCGAAAGCCGCTTCGCCGCCTCGCGCACCCCGGTCAGGGCGGCGCTGCTGCGGCTGGAGACCGAGGGCCTGATCTGCCGCGACGGGCGCGGCTGGACCGTCTCGCCCATCAACCTCGCCGAGCTCGAGCAGATCGCCGTCTATCGCGAGGCGGTAGAGGTGGCCGCTATCCGGCTTACTTGCGCGCTGGAGGGCAAGAGCGCCATCGATCTCATCGAGGCGATGCTGGACTCCTGCGATGCCGCCACAGCGCGCGAGGAATGGCACCGCGTCGGCATGGATTTCCACATCGAGCTGGCCAGGCTTTCCGGCAACGACTTCCTGTTCCGGGCGGTCCGCGATGCGATGACCAGGCTGTCGCGCGCCCGCTGGCTCGAGGTGCGCGACGAGGCGGCACTTGGCCGCGCCTGGGCGGAGCACCATGCGGTGCTGGCCGCCGTGCGGGCAGGCGATGCCGACGAGGCGGCGGGGCTGCTTTCAACCCATATCGTCGGCAGCCGCGACCGGCTGGTGACGTCGCTGCGCGACGACCGGCGCGGCCTGCGCGCCAGGGGCTTCGCCGTCGTCGCCGCCTGATCGCGATTCAGTTCGCTTTGGCTCTCGCTTCGCGTGCGCCGATGGCGTAAGAGCGGCGATGGAAAACAACCGGTTTGAAATACCCGTGACCGTCAAGTCGGCCACGGCGGGAACCAATCAGCTCTTGCGCAGCGCGCGCGAGGCTTCCGACTATCTGCTCAACAGCTGGCCCGGCAAGCGCAGCGCCAAACACCGCGAAGCGCTGCAGGCCTGCCACGACGCTCTGGCCGGCGACAAGCCGGCGATGAATGCGAGGCGCGCCTTCATCGCGGCCGCCCGCGAAGTGAATGTCTTCGTCAGCGACAAGGCCTCCGCATAAGCGACGCGGCCTGCTGACTGCATTGTTACTTGGCCGTTTCCGCTTCCGTCTTGTCCGCGGGCTTCGAACGCTCCTTGGCGGCGACCTTGGCCGCCAGCTTCTCGGCCTTCTTGGCGGCCTTCTGGCGATCGCGCTCCTTGCGTTCCTGACCGTAGTTCGGTGCTCGCGCCATATCGCTTCCTTTCAACTGCGGGACTTGACGTCCTGCCTAGGAGCATTGGAGCGCAAACACAACGGCTGAAGCAAGAATAGGCGGACAATGATCCCGCCCTCGGTTCGGGGCTTGCAAGACAGGCGGCACAATGGTGTAGGAGAAATCTGCGCGCCAGCGCCAGGCTGATTGAAACGACGGACCGATGGCCACGCCTCTCCGAACCGCCGCCAAGGTGTTTTACTACGCGCGCAACTTCGCGCGCGACCTCGCTCCGCAGGCGCTGTTCCGTCGCCGGCTGGCGGGATGGCTGGAGCAGACACGGCGGTCGGACGGCTCGGTCCGCGAGCGGGTGAACTACTACAACAGGCTGGAGCGGCCCTTCGCGCCGAGCCCGGCCGCGGTGCCGGTCAGTCGCATGCCGTTTTCTCCGAGCATGTATTATTACGACCTCAAGGAATTTGCCCGCTATTTCGATCCGGCGCTGCTCATCGATCTCGAATTCGGTGATGTCATCGACGTCCCAAAGATGCCGGCGATCGTCAAGGACCGGCCGATCACGGACGGCAACGGCAATGCCGTGCTGATGAAGCTGGACAAGTTCCGCCACTTCCAGCTGCCGGCCGACCGGCAGCCCTTCGCCGACAAGCGTCCGCTCGTGGTCTGGCGCGGCGATCTCAACAACCCGATCCGCACGCGGTTCCTCGATGCCGTGCGCGACTTGCCGATCTGCGATGTCGGGACGCCGAAGAAGGAGGCCAAGGCCGAATACCAAAAACCCTATCTCACCATCGATGAGCAGCGGCGCTACCGCTACATCGTCTCGCTCGAAGGCAACGATGTCGCGACCAACCTCAAATGGATCATGAGCTCGAACTCGCTCTGCCTGATGCCGCCGCCGACCTACGAGACCTGGTTCGCCGAAAGCGAGGTCAGGGCCGATGTCCACTATGTGCCGCTGGCCCCCGACTTCTCCGATCTCGCCGACCGGGTGGCCTATTTCGAAAAGCACCCGGCCGAGGCCGAACGCATCGTCGCCGCCGCCAATGCCTATTGCCAGAAGTTCCGCAACGAGCGGGACGAGCAGGCGATCTCGCTGCTCGTCCTCTACAAATATTTCGTGCTCGGCGGCCAGGTCAAACCGGATCCCGAGGTCTGGCGTTTCATAACCGGCTGACCCTTCCGGCGATCAGACGTCGCTGCGGTCGAGCACCAGGTCGGCAGGCCCGAAGCGGCCCTTGGCCGTCAGCTGCTGGTGCCAATAGGGGTAGAGAACCGGCGGCCGGCTGACGGCGTCGAGCCGCGCCCGCTCATCGAAGGACAGCGTCAGGCTGGCGGCGGCGATGTTGTCCTTGAGCTGCGCCTCGCTGCGGGCGCCGATCACCAGCGACGACACCGCCGGCCGGCCGAGCAGCCAGGCGAGCGCCACCTGCGCGCCGGACACGCCCCTGGCCTTGCCGATGTCGACCAGCACGTCGACGATCCGCCACAGCCGGTCCTCGTCGCGGATCGGCGGTTCCGACCAGCCGCCGATCTGGCGGGCGGTCGGACTGTTGCGGTCGTATTTGCCGCTGAGCAGCCCGCCGGCGAGCGGGCTCCACACCAGCACGCCGAGCCCCTGGTCGACCGAGATCGGCAGCAGTTCGTATTCTGCCTCGCGCGCCTCCAGCGTGTAGTGGATCTGCTGGGTGACGAAGCGCGGCTGGTGGCTGCTGTCGCTGATGGCGAGTGCCTTCATCACCTGCCAGCCGGAATAGTTGGAGCACCCGACGTAGCGGATCTTGCCCTGGCTCACCAGCGTGTCGAGCGCGGCGACCGTTTCCTCGAGCGGCGTCACGCCATCCCATTCGTGCAGGAAGTAGATGTCGATGACGTCGGTCTTCAGCCGCTTCAGGCTCTTCTCGCACTCGCGGATCAGGTGGTGGCGCGACAGGCCCTCGTCATTGGGACCCTTGCCGATGCGCATGCGCGCCTTGGAGGCGATCAGCACATCGTCCTTGCGCTTGCCGCCGAGCGCCTCGCCGATGATCTCTTCCGAAATCCCGTTCGAATAGACGTTGGCGGTGTCGATGAGGTTGATGCCGGCATCGATGCAGAGGTCGATCATCCGGCTTGCTTCCTTGAGGTCGGTCTTGCCGACCGCCGCGAAGGCGCCGGCGCCGCCGAATGTCATGGTGCCGAGCGTCAATGTCGAAACCTTCAGCCCGGAACGGCCGAGTGTACGGTATTCCATTTGAGATCCTCGCAATCGCATTGAGAGAGGCGCCACGAATGGGCAGCCCGAATAGGACAGCCTATTTGTAGGACAAGTTGCTCGGCTTGTCGCCCCATCGCGGCGACCGGTCGATCACATCTGCAGCAGCGGCATTGCAATAAAACCGTCATTGCCGGCCTTTATTGAAGTCGGCTCAGGATGGCGAACGGAGAAGCACGATGAGCGAACTGAAACCGAATTCCGGAGCCAGGGACTGGCTGGAAGCCGAACTCGCCGACACGCTCGACGAGGACTACGAGCTCGAGATATCGGAGCCGGCGCTGTCGCTCGAGATCGCCAAGATCTACAAGGAGTCGCATCCGCCCTCGATCGAACGCATGCAATATTTCCGAGACTTGCTGCGGCTCCAGTCCGAACTGATCAAGCTGCAGTCCTGGGTGGCCTATCACAAGAAGAAGGTCGTGGTGGTCTTCGAGGGCCGCGACTCCGCCGGCAAGGGCGGCGTCATCAAGCGCATCACGCAGCGGCTCAATCCGCGCATCTGCCGTGTCGTGGCGCTGCCGGCGCCGACCGAGCGCGAGAAATCGCAATGGTATTTCCAGCGCTACGTGCCGCATCTGCCGGCCGGCGGCGAGATCGTGCTGTTCGACCGCTCCTGGTACAACCGCTCCGGCGTCGAGCGGGTGATGGGCTTCGCCGGGCCGGACCAGGTCGAAGAGTTCTTCCACGACGTGCCGGAATTCGAGCGCATGCTGGTGCGCTCCGGCATCACCCTGGTCAAATACTGGTTCTCGATAACCGACGAGGAGCAGCAGATGCGCTTCCTGATGCGCATCCATGATCCGATGAAGCAGTGGAAGCTGTCGCCGATGGACCTGCAATCGCGCGTGCGCTGGGAGCAGTATACCAAGGCCAAGGAAGAAACCTTCGCCCGCACCAACATTCCCGAGGCGCCATGGTTCATCGTCGAAGGCAACGACAAGAAGCGCGCCCGGCTGAACTGCATCGACCATCTCCTGCAGCAGTTTCCCTATGAGGAGGTGCCGCATGAGGAGATCACGCTGCCGGAGCGCGTCTTCAACCCCGAATACGAGCGCCAGGTGCTGCCGCGCGAGCTTTACGTGCCGGAGAAGTATTGAGCACCTTTTTTCCTTCTCCCCGTTTCACGGGGAGAAGGTGCCCGAAGGGCGGATGAGGGGCAGCGCCGACGCCAGCGATTGAGCCTTAGTTCGCGGTCAGCGGCTTATCGCCAATCTCCAACCGGCAGCGCTGCCCCTCATTGCCCTGCCGGGCATTTCTCCCCGTGAACGGGGAGAAAGAGCTGTAATCACGCCCGCTCAATCACCACATGCGTAGCGAGTGGCGTCGCCACCTGCTCGGTGCACTGGTAGCCAAGGCCCGGCATGTCCAGGCCGGCGAAAAGATGCTCGCCCTTGCCGAGCAGCACCGGCGATATCGCCAGGTGCATCTCGTCGATGAGCCGCTCCTGCAGATACTGCCGGACGGTCGAAACGCCGCCGCCGACGCGCACATCCTTGCCGGCGGCCGCCTCCCTGGCCTGTTCCAGCGCCGAATGGATGCTGTCGGTGACGAAATAGAACGTCGTCCCACCTTCCATCTCGATCGGCGCGCGTTTGTGGTGCGTGAGCACGAAAGTCGGCACGTGATAGGGCGGGTTGTCACCCCACCAGCCTTTCCAGCTGTCGTCCGGCCAGTCGCCGCGGATCGGTCCGAACATGTTGCGGCCGAGGATCCAGGCGCCGACATTCTCGAAGCTGCGCGCCGCGAACGCGTCGTCGGTGTCGGTGGTGCCGCCGTCCTGGCCCATCACAACCTTGCGAAAAAAGCGGGTGCCGATCATCCATTTGTGGAGGTTCTCGCCGCCGATACCGAGCGGGTTGGCGAGATCCTGGTCAGGGCCGGCCCCGAAGCCGTCGAGCGACAGGGTGAAAGCATTGACACGAAGTTTCGACATGCTACCTCCTTCATAACCAGTTGTAATTTGCAAGCAGTTAGTGGTTAGCCTAACTGATTGCGTATTGCAAGCGGTATCTGGTGCGCGGATGGATGCGGATCGCGCCCCGGCAAGTTCAGGAGAATGATCAGTTCGGCGACGGCGAACTACCAACCTCGTCAGCCGTGTCACTGGCAGACATCGTTCCACCGGCGACAAGCTGGCGCTGCAATGCCATCAACATGGTTCTGCCGAGCTCATCGGGTGCCTCGCAATTCGTTGACACTCGATAGGAGTTGTCGACATAGGAACAAAAACCAACCGCCAGCAACTCAACGTCTCCGGCTGTCTCCAGTTGCACCGCCACTTGAAAGAGATGGTCTTGGAGATAGCGAGGGCCATTTGCGTGAAGCGTGGAATCGTCGACCGGCGCCCCGTCCGACACGACGAGCAATATTTTCCGGCGCTCGGGACGTTTCCGCAGCCGGTCGGCTGCCCATTCGATGGCCTCGCCGTCGATATTTTCCTTGAGCAGGTCCGGCCGCAACATCACCTTGAGAGCATGACCGATACTGCCCTGACGCATATCGTTGGCCTCCCGATAAACGATATGAAGCAGGTCGTTCAGCCTGCCCGGATTTTTGGGCCGGCCATCTGCATCCCAGGTCTGCCGTGAGTACCCACCGCGCCAGGCGCGCGTGGTGAAGCCCAGGAGCTCGACCTTGATGCCTAGCGTCCTCAGGAACTCCTGTGCAATGTCGACGGAAGCGGCGGCGTAGAGCATTTTTTGGCCGCGCATCGATCCGGAGTGATCGACGAGAATGGAAACAACGGTATTGGCGAGGTCGGGCGCCGACGGGCCGTTGCGGATTCCCGCGGCGAGATCAGCCGCCTGAATGAGATGTTTCGTCCTCCAGCCCGCCAGGCCGTTCTCCAGTTCGGCCCATGCGGTGTCGAGCGCGGATTGATGCTTTCCCGAAAGCGGCCCGATAGCACTGGACAGCTTGGAACTCGGCACAATCCAGTCATGGAGCGTGACGTAGGCGTGATAGCCCGGCGTAGTGGTATCGCCGCGTGGGGTGGCAACGAACAATGATTTGAGATGCTTGCCCAGCCCCCGCAGCAATGTCGGCTATCCCTTCAGCATCGCTGCCACTTCCGGCGCGAAATAGGTGAGGATGCCGTCGCAGCCGGCGCGTTTCAGCGCAAGCAGCGATTCCAGCATAGCCTTCTCGCCGTCGATCCAGCCATTGGCGGCGGCCGCCTTGATCATCGAATATTCGCCCGACACCTGATAGGCGAAGGTCGGCATCTGCAGCTCGTCCTTCAGCCGGCGGATGATGTCGAGATAGGGCAGGCCGGGCTTCACCATCAGCATGTCGGCGCCTTCGGCGAGGTCCTGCTCGGCCTCGCGCACCGCTTCGTCCGAATTGGCGTGGTCGAGATAGTAGGTCTTCTTGTCGCCCTTGAGCAGGCCGGCCGTGCCCACCGCCTCGCGATACGGGCCGTAGAAGGCGGAGGCGAACTTCGTCGCGTAGGACATGATCGCCACGTCCTGGAAACCATTGGCATCGAGCGCGTCGCGGATGGCGCCGATGCGGCCGTCCATCATGTCCGACGGCGCGATGATGTCGGCGCCGGCTGCAGCCTGGATGACGGCTGCCGCCGCCACCTGTTCCACGGTCTCGTCATTGACAATAATGCCGTCGCGCAGGATGCCGTCATGGCCATGGCTGGTGAACGGATCGAGCGCGGCGTCGGTGATGATGCCGATCTCCGGCACCGCATGCTTGATGGCGCGGGTGGCGCGGTTGATGATGTTTTCCGGGTCGAGGATGTGCGAGCCGGTCTGGTCGCGCAGCGAAAGCTCGACATTGGGAAAAGTGGCGATCGCCGGAATGCCGAGCTTGGCCGCACGCTCGGCCTCCTTGACCGCGAGGTCGAGCGACAGGCGGAACACGCCGGGCATGGCGGCGATCGGCTCGCGCACTTGCTTGCCGTCGACGACGAAAATAGGCCAGATCAGGTCGTCGACCGAAAGCCGGTTTTCCTGCACCAGGCGCCGCGACCAGTCGGCCTTGCGCATGCGCCTCAGCCGCCGGCTGCCGGTGATCTCATCGACGCTGCGCGCGCCGGCAGGCTTTGCGGGGGTGAATCTGTTCATCGCCAAAACTCTCGTTTGGCCGGGTTTTAACACGGGCACTCACCGCAGACCAATGCGACACGATTGTGCCAGCCCTCAGGGTTGGCCATTGCCCGATAGAACCTGTGCCGCACCCCGGATAGCGACGCGGAACGCCTCGTCGAAGGTGACGCCGCGCACTTGCCAGCGGTAGGTCTTGCCGCCATCACCAAGCCGCCAGTCGGCGATCCACCCCAGGTCCTTGTCGCTCCACACGATGCTGCCGGCGAGCGCCTGATCGGCTCCCGCCTTTTTCGCGAGTTGGTCGAGCCCGGCAATGTCGGCTGCGCGCTGCGCCTTTTCGTCCATGCCGGAAACCAGCTCGGCCGGCGGGAAAGCGATGCGCATCAGCAACGGCCCCGTCGCGCTGACGAAAGAGTCGCGCATCGCCTCGCCGCGCCCGTCGTCGGCCGTTAGCACGAAATGGCGTTCGCCCTGCTCGGCGCTGAGGAGGATGGCGAGGCGTGGCCGCTCGCCGAGCCAAGGCTTGCTGCCGAGCTGCGCCAGCAGCCTGTCCAGCACGGCGGGCTTGTAGAGGCATGTGAGGTCGTGCGGCCGGTCATGCGTGCCTTGCTCGTCATGCACGGGGATGCCTTCCAGCCGGTCGTGGTAGCGGAAGCTGTCGACGAAATCGCCGGCCTTGTCGCGCAGCGCCGCCATCTCCGGTTTTCCCGGCAGGCGCTGATCGCCTGAAACCCTGACCAGCACCCGGTCCAGGCAATCCTTGAAACCGATCTGTCGGTTCACCTCGCCGGTGCCGGTGACGATGGTCTGCGACTGATAGAGGTCGTCGATCGTTGCGGCCATGGCGCCACGCGGCGCCGGCACCGCGGCGAGCAGGCCGATGATTGCAATGCCGAGACGCCAAAATGCGGACATGGCTCCCCCCGAAGTCCGTCAGGCAGCTTGTGGATCCTGCCGTTGCTCCCCGCTTCTCCGCGAGGACTGCCGCTTCGTAGCACCAGCCGCCGGCGGCCGCCAATACGAAGGCGATCCCCTCCTGCCATTGACGGACATGTGCGCCAGCCTTTAGCACTTCAGTCCCGCATGCGCGGGGGAGGATTCTCTTACGATGGATTTTGGCGGAGGCGACGAAATTCGCTTCGAGCGGTTGGGCAGGGCCGGCGTCGTCACGCTGACGCGGCCGCAGGCGCTCAACGCTCTCACCCACGCCATGGTCAAGGCGCTCGGCAAGGCGCTCGATGCCTGGGAGCGTGACGACGGCGTCGATGTGGTGGTGGTCAAGGCCGAGGGCAGGGCATTCTGCGCCGGCGGCGACATCCTGCACGTCTACGAGGCCGGCCGCGCCGGGCAGCCGCCGGTCGATTTCTTCGCCGACGAATACCGCCTCAACGCCCGCATCAAGCGATTCAAGAAACCCTACGTCGCGCTGATCAACGGCATCGTCATGGGTGGCGGCGTCGGCATCTCCTTCCACGGCTCGCAGCGCGTGCTGACCGAAAATGCCCAGTTCGCCATGCCGGAGGTCGGCATCGGCTTCTTCCCCGATGTCGGCGGGAGCCATCTGCTGCCGGATCTCGGCGGCCGCTTCGGCATGTACCTGGCGCTGACCGGCAGCCGCATCCGCCACGGCGACGCGCTCTGGTCGGGACTGGCCACCCACACCATCAAGGCCGAGGACCAGGCAGCCTTCCTCGACCGGCTCTGCGCCACCGGCGATCCGGAATCGGTGCTGCGCGGGTTTTTCGTCCCGGCCAGGCGCGAGACCGACCGGCCGGTGCTGGAAGCGATCGCGCACCATTTCGCCCAACCCTCTTTTTCCGATATCATCGCCAGCCTCGATCGGGGCG
Source organism: Mesorhizobium sp. M4B.F.Ca.ET.143.01.1.1 (assembly GCF_004792275.1). Classification (NCBI taxonomy): domain Bacteria; kingdom Pseudomonadati; phylum Pseudomonadota; class Alphaproteobacteria; order Hyphomicrobiales; family Phyllobacteriaceae; genus Mesorhizobium; species Mesorhizobium sp. M4B.F.Ca.ET.143.01.1.1. The sequence goes on along the minus strand of NZ_SRSR01000004.1, from coordinate 490,285 downwards.
CGCCCTCCGACGAGTTCGCCGCAAAGACCCTGGCGACAATCAGGACGCGCTCGCCGACCAGCCTGCATGTCGCCTGGCGGCAGATCAGCGCCGGGCTGACGCTGTCGATGGACGAGTGCATGAAGATGGAGTTCCGCATCCTCAACCGCATGCTTGCCGGCCACGACTTCTACGAAGGCATCCGAGCCGCCATCATCGACAAGGGCTCGACGCCGCGCTGGCGTCCGGCAGGCCTGGACGACGTCAGCGTCGCCGATGTCGACGCCTATTTCGCGCCGCTCGGCGAGCGGGAGCTCGACCTGTGAGCGAGGTGACCTCCAGGCGCGTCGTGCTGCAGCCCTCGACCACCGAAATCATCTTCGCCTGGTTCCAGCGCGTCATCGCCGGCTACTGTCTGCTGTTCGGCATCCTCTACTGGATCCGGCTGATCGGCTTCTATCCCGGTCCGCTCTGGCGCTTCGACCTGATGCCGGTGCACTGGCAGGTGGCCGCGGTGACGCTCGCCGTCTTCTTTCCCTTCGCCGCCGCTGGCCTGTGGATGCTGGCCTCCTGGGGGCCTGTGATCTGGTTCATCTGCGCCGCGACTGAGATTGTGATGTATGTCGGCTTTCCCGATCTGTTCGGCCACCGCCCGCTGATCATCGCCTCGCATGCCGCGGTGGCGCTGCTCTACATCGCCTTCCGGGTGGTGATCTGGCTGCAGAAGCGCCAGGCCCAGCGCTAGCCCGGAAGCGCGGGCAATTTGTTCCGGAAACGGTGCCTAAATCTTTAGGTTAATTATCCTTGCTGGGGTGACCGTTCGTTAAGCCTCTTTCGAAACCTCTTACCGGTAAGCTCTTGTTAGCCTTGGCGTTTAAGTCGAATTTTATGAGTATTCGATAGTGTCGCGATCAAGGTGAAAAACAAAAAAATCACCGGGCGACAAACGAGAGGCAAAGACAATGATCAATTCGCGTCCGGCGGCGAAGACCGCCACCGTATCCGACGACCGCCGCGAGGCGATCCGTTCGCTTTACATGGAATCGCTGCAGCTGGTTGAGCGTCTGCACCGCCGTCTGCTTGACGTGATCAAGGACGAGTTCGACCGCAACGGCCGTTCCGACATCAACGCCATCCAGGCGCTGCTGCTCTTCAACATCGGCAATTCGGAGCTGACCGCCGGCGAACTGCGCTCGCGCGGCTACTATCTCGGCTCGAATGTCTCCTACAATCTGAAGAAGCTGGTCGACCTCGGCTTCATCAACCACCAGCGCTCGCGCATCGACCGCCGTTCGGTCCGCGTCTCGCTGACGCCGAAGGGCAACGAGGTGGCAGAAGTGGTCGCCGGTCTCTATGAGCGCCATGTCGGCTCGATCGAGCAGGTCGGCGGCATCAACACCGACGAGTTCAAGCAGATGAACCGCGCCCTGCAGCGGCTGGACCGCTTCTGGAACGACACCATCGCCTACCGCATGTAAGCGGCATCCGCGCCGAGGGACCGCGCCGCGGAAGCGCGGGCAGGGGAAACCGTCGGGGACCGGTGTCGAAAGGCGCCGGTCCCTTTTCTTTTTCGCGATGCAAAGGGATATTTCAGAAGCGCCGCGCCCATCGGCAGGGTGTCTACGCTGTTTGCTTTCGCCGCGGCACTGCCTAATGTCGCGTCCTGGCGAGGGAGCGAACATGAACCTGAAAAACCGTTCAAGGATCTTCTGGGGCGCCGCGGTGCTTCTGTTGATTTCGACCGCGGCCTCCGCCGAGGAGTGGTGGAAGGATTCTTTCGCCGCCGAAGGCAGCGCCCCGTGCGACAACAACGATACGATCGTGACATTCACCGACAAGGCGGTCGAGATGTGGGAGGTCGGCTGCTCGCTGGAGAAGGTGCAGAAGATCGGCGGCCTCGACGCGATCATCCTGGACATGACCTGTTCGGACGGTGAGACCACGGAAAAGAGACGCGAGCTGCTGCTCAAGCTGGAGGATAACAAGGTCATGCGTTATCCCCGACAAGAGGTGTTGCAGCGATGTTCGGAATTGAAGGCGCAGCCAGGGCCGGATCCGAAGGTCGAGACTGCGCACTGAGTGGGGACGCGACTGCGGAGGCGAGGACGATCGCTCACCGGTGCCGAAAAGCACCGCTGCTTTCCTTTCATCGCGTCGCCTGACGCAAATCGCGCGCCAAGGCCAAATTGCCGCCATAATCCCGGTGAAAGCGAGAATACGGGTGATGCTGCGGCCACAGGCCTGCCTTCACCTTGAAGTTGCGTCGCGCCACGCGTTTCACGCCGAAGCGATGCGGTCATGGTTGGCTAATTGTTAAGATTGCCAACCGTAGAGTGCGGGCGAGATCGCCCGTTGATCAGATGCTTAGAGAATGTCTGGAACGTCCATGAGAACCAGCCGCCGTTTCTTCCTTTCCGGAGCTTCCGCGCTTGCCGCAGCCATGGTTGCCAACAGTGCCAGCGCGCAGGACGTGATCGGGGATATCCTGAAATCATCGGCCCGCGGCAATTGGGACGACCAGTTCGACGCCCGCGCCAGCGAGGGCGGCAAAGTGGCCTCGACGCTGCCGATTTTCAGCCTGCAGACCGTCGCCTTCACCGAGCAGGCGGTGGCGCAGTACCAGACCATCGCCGGCCAGGGCGGCTGGGAGCAGGTGCCCGCGACCAAGAAGCTGCAGCTCGGCGTCGACGATCCCGATGTGGTGCCGCTGCGCAAGCGGCTGATGATCTCGGGCGATCTGTCGCAGAGCGCCGGCATCTCGAACTCGTTCGATTCCTATGTCGACGCCGCCGTCAAGCGCTTCCAGCTTCGCCACGGCCTGCCTGCCGACGGCGCCATGGGCAAATACACCTACACGGCGATGAATGTTTCGGCGCAGATCCGGCTTGGCCAGTTGCAGACCAATCTGCAGCGTCTGCGCGAAAAGGCTGGCACGCTGGGCAACCGTTACGTGCTGGTCGACATTCCGGCGGCCCAGATCGAGGCAGTCGAGAACGACCGCGTCGTGCTGCGCCACACCGCGATCGTCGGCAAGATCGACCGCCAGACCCCGATCGTGAATTCCAAGATCAACGAGATCATCGTCAATCCCTACTGGAATGCCCCGGTCTCGATCGTGCGCAAGGATATCATTCCGCTGATGCGCAAGGATCCCAACTATCTCAAGGACAGCCACATCCGCCTGTTCGCGCCGGATGGCAGCGAGGTCGACCCAATGACGGTCGACTGGTCGACGGATGACGCCGAGAAGTACCGCTTCCGCCAGGATCCGGGCGCCGGCAACGCCATGGCCTCGGTCAAGATCAACTTCCCCAGCCCGGATGGCGTCTACATGCACGACACGCCGCAGCAGAGCCTGTTCGGCAAGCTGATGCGCTTCGACTCCTCGGGCTGCGTGCGCGTCCAGAACGTGCGTGACCTCGTCACCTGGATCCTGCGCGACACGCCCGGTTGGGACCGCCAGCATTTCGAGGCGACGATCAAGACCGGCGAAAACACCCCGGTTCAGGTGACCAACCCGGTGCCGGTCCACTTCCTCTATCTTTCGGCATGGTCGACGGGCCCCGGCGTCGTGCAATTCCGCGACGACATCTACGGCCTTGACGGCAACGAAGAGCTGCAGATCACGTCTTCGCTCTAAGCGACTGGAATCTTTATTGAAAAGGCCGCCGATAGGCGGCCTTTTTGCTTTCCGCCTTCCGTCAGCTAGCCTTCGTCACGACTGGACGGCACGACCTGCTTTGCGCATGGTCGGGCAATATTCGGAATCGCCGCCATGCATGTCGCCGTCTTCATCCTGGTCATGCTCGTGTTCGTCGCGCTTTCGGGCGCCCTGGTCCGGCTCGTGCGCGTTCCGTTGCCGGTGCTGCAGATCGCCATAGGCGCGGCTCTTGCCTGGCCGGCGCGCGGCCTGCATGTCGAGATTGACCCGGAGCTGTTCCTCCTGGTGTTCATCCCGCCGCTCCTGTTCGGCGATGCCGTCGCCGCGCCCAAGCGCGAGCTTCTGGCACTGCGCGGGCCGATCCTCGACCTCGCCATCGGGCTGGTCTTCTTCACCATCGTCGGCTTCGGCTATGCCTTGCACTGGCTGGTGCCGAGCATCCCGCTGGTCGTCGCCTTCGCGCTCGCCGCCGTGCTGTCGCCGACCGATGCGGTCGCCGTGTCCTCGATCGTCGACAGGAACGTGGTTCCGGTGCGGCTGATGCACATACTGGAGGGCGAGTCGCTGCTCAACGACGCGTCCGGCCTCGTCATGTTCCGCTTCGCCGTCGCGGCGGCGCTGACCGGCAGCTTCTCTTTGGCCGCTGCGTCGCTGACGTTCCTCTATGCGGTCTCCGCCGGCATCCTGGCCGGCGTGGCGGCGCTGATCGTCGCCGCCAAGACGCTGCAGTTGCTCAACCGCATCGGTGGCGTGCCGTCCGAGGCGCAGGTGCTGGTGATGATCCTGATGCCCTTCATCGCCTATCTCATCGCCGAGCACGTCGAGGCCTCGGGCATCCTGGCAGCGGTCACCGCCGGCCTGCTCACCGGCGGCTCTGGCATCTTCCGCTATCTCGGCGTCTCGGCGCGCATGCAGACCATGTCGCTGTGGACGACGCTGTCCTTCATCTTCAACGGCGCGCTGTTCATCCTGCTTGGCCTGCAGCTTCCCGACATCATCCGCAACGTGCCGCCGGAGCTTTCCAGCAGGCATTGGCTGATCGAGCCCGCGGCGACGGTGCTGATCCTGACGCTTTGCCTGATCGGCCTGCGCTTCCTCTGGATCTGGGTAGGCGACATCGCGCAGCGCATCGCGGCGCGGTTCGGCAAGCACAAGGCAGAGCCGTTCGGGTTGCGCGTGCGGCTCGCCGGTTCGGTCGCCGGCGTGCGCGGCGCCATCACGCTGGCCGGCATCCTGTCGCTGCCGCTCACCATGGCCGACGGCTCGCCCTTTCCGTCACGCGACGTCGTCATCTTCCTCGCCGCCGGCGTCATCATCTGTTCGCTGACGATCGCCAGCCTTGCCTTGCCGAAGATCGCGCGCGGGCTGGTCGAGCCGGGCGAGGATCCAAGCGCGGCCGAAGAGCGCCGGGCGCGTGTCGGCGCCGCCAACGCGGCGATCGCCAGGATCGAGAGCATCGCCAACGAAGGAGGCGAGGGCGAGGCCGCCGAAGCCAGGCTCGCGGTGGCCGACAGCATCGTCGCCGGCTACCGCCGCCGCATAGCCGCCTCCGACGAGGCCGACGAGGCGCGCGCCGAGGCCCGCGAGGCGGGGCGCCTGGAGCTGGAACTCAGGCACGCCGGCATCGAGGCCGAGCGGGGCGCCGTGCGCGCCATGTTCCGCAGCCGCGAGATCAACGACCATACGATGCGGGCGCTGCTTGCCGAGATCACGCTCACCGAAGCCCTGCTGAAAAGCCGGCGGGAGCGGAAATAGACCTCGCGCCGCTGGCGTTGACGCAAACCGGCCAGCAAATTTCGCGGCGCAAACGTGGCGAGGCGAAAACAACTGTGTTAATGGCGCGGCAATGCATGTCGCCCAAGAGTGCGCAGCGGTTTTGGGGCAACGATATGCATGAACAAATTGCCCCGAACCGGAGGATTTCAGGCATGGCAACAGCAGCGGCAGCGTCGAACAAATTCGAATCCTTCTTCGAGACCACGCTGGCCGACGCCGATCCGGAGATTTTCGGCGCCATCCGCAACGAGCTCGGCCGCCAGCGCCATGAGATTGAGCTGATCGCTTCCGAAAACATCGTCTCGCGCGCTGTCCTGGAAGCGCAGGGCTCGATCATGACCAACAAATATGCCGAGGGCTATCCAGGCAAGCGCTACTATGGCGGCTGCCAGTTCGTCGACGTGGCCGAGGAACTGGCCATCGAACGCGCGAAAAAGCTGTTCGGCTGCAACTTCGCCAACGTCCAGCCGAATTCCGGCAGCCAGATGAACCAGGCCGTATTCCTGGCGCTGCTGCAGCCCGGCGACACCTTCATGGGCCTCGACCTCAATTCCGGCGGCCATCTCACCCACGGCTCGCCGGTCAACATGAGCGGCAAGTGGTTCAAGGTGGTCTCCTACGGCGTGCGCAAGGACGACCATCTGCTCGACATGGACGCGATCGAGAAGACCGCTCATGAGACCAAGCCGAAGTTGATCCTGGCAGGCGGCACCGCCTATTCCCGCATCTGGGACTGGAAGCGTTTCCGCGAGATCGCCGATGCGGTAGGCGCCTATCTGATGGTCGACATGGCCCACATCGCCGGCCTCGTCGCCGGCGGCGTGCATCCGTCGCCGTTGCCGCACGCCCATGTCGTGACGACGACCACGCACAAGTCGCTGCGCGGCCCGCGTGGCGGCCTGATCCTTTGCAATGACGAAGACATCGCCAAGAAGATGAATTCCGCCGTCTTCCCGGGCCTGCAGGGCGGTCCGCTGATGCACGTCATCGCCGCCAAGGCGGTGGCGCTGGGCGAGGCGCTGAAGCCGAGCTTCAAGCTCTATGCCGAGAGCGTCGCCGCCAACGCCAAGGCGCTGGCATCGAGCCTGAAGGAGACGGGCCTCGACATCGTCTCCGGCGGCACCGATAACCACCTGATGCTGGTCGATCTGCGCCCCAAGAACGCCACCGGCAAGCGCGCCGAGGCGGCACTCGGCCGCGCCAACATCACCTGCAACAAGAACGGCATCCCCTTCGATCCGGAAAAGCCCTTCGTCACCTCAGGTGTGCGCCTCGGCACGCCGGCCGGCACGACGCGCGGCTTCGGCCAGGCCGAGTTCCGCGAGATCGGCAAGCTGATCGCTGAGGTGCTGGACGGCTTGAAGGTGGCGAACTCCGACGAGGGCAACGCGGCCGTCGAGGCGGCGGTGAAGGCCAAGGTCGTGGCGCTCACCGATCGCTTCCCGCTCTATCCCTATCTCGGTTGACCTGAAGCCTCGCGTCATTCTTATTGGCCACGACGGGAAGCGCCGCTCCGGATGGAGCGGCGATCCGGACAGGAGCCTTGTTGATGATGCGATTTCCATGTCTCGGCGCTCTCGCGGCGCTTCTGGCGGCCTCGCCGTTGACCGGCGCCGCCCAGGCGCAGACCACGACGACGGCGCCGAAGGCAGAGACGGCTCCGGCCGCATCGCCTGCGCCTGCATCTCCCCCGCCTGCATCTCCCAAGACCGAGACCTTCGGCAGGTGGTCCACCATCATCGATGAAGTCAACACCGGTGAGGACGTGCGCAGAACCTGCGCCGCCTCGACGGCGTTCCTCGACCAGAACGGCACCGGCGGCACGCTGACGCTTGCCATCTCGAACGGCGACGCATTGCCGCCCGACGGCTATCCGAGCCTCGTCATCGCGCTGCGGAACAAGGATCTGCCGGCCGGCGAGAACATTCCCGCCGTGTTTGGTGACGACAAGGGCAAGGTCAAGGCGACCGTCAGCGCCGATATCGGCGACCAGTGGATGCTGGACAACAAGAAGGACGTCGCGCTTGCCCTGCTGCGGGCCATGCGGCGCGCGGCCGCGATCGATGTCGTCTTCGCCAACAAGCCGGTTGCCAGCATATCGATGGACGGCTTCACCAAGGCCTACCGCAGCCTTGGCGCGTCCTGCGGCTTCCCGACCACCGACGTCGCGCCCTGACAGGCAGCAAGGAGCCGCGCCATGGACATTCTCTGGAAAGGAGTCGTCGGCGGCCTCGTCACGGCGCTGATCGTCTGGGCCTCGAAGCGCGGCAACGTCCTGCCCGGCATCCTGCCGCTGGCGCCGACCTTCGCGGTCATCGCGCTGCTCGCGGTCGGCGCCAAGGGCAACCCAACCGGCTTTCGCGAGGCCTGTCTCGCCGGCTTCAGGACGATCCCCGCCTATCTCGCCTTCCTCGGCGCCTGTTGGCTGTTCATCGAGAGGGTAGACTATCGGCTTGCCGTTCTCGGCGGTATCGCGGTCTGGCTGGCGGCGGCGCTGGCAATCTTCCTCGCGCCTCGCTATCTCTGAGGCACGGAAGGCCGTCCGTGCTTTGCCATCGCGGCAAAAACCTCTAAGCCTTCCGCTCACCAAGAATCGCCAACCGAAGGCTCTCCATGCGCTGTCCCTACTGCCAGTCCGAAGATACGCAGGTGAAGGATTCGCGCCCTGCCGAGGATGGCGCGGCGATCCGCAGGCGGCGCGTATGCCCCGATTGCGGCGGCCGTTTCACCACCTTCGAGCGCGTCCAACTCCGCGACCTCGTCGTGGTTAAGAAATCCGGCCGCAAGGTGCCGTTCGACCGCGACAAGCTCTTGCGCTCGGTCGAGATCGCGGTGCGCAAGCGCAATGTCGATCCCGAGCGCATCGACCGCGCGGTCACCGGCATCGTGCGCCAGCTTGAAAGCTCCGGCGAGACCGAAGTGGCCTCGGGCGAGGTCGGCCGACTGGTCATGGAGGCGCTGAAGTCGCTCGACGACGTCGCCTATGTCCGCTTCGCCTCGGTCTATCGCAATTTCCGCGAGGCCAAGGATTTCCATGAGCTGCTCGGCGAGCTGAAGGGCGACGAAGACAAGGGCGAAGAGGACGCAGGCTGAGCATGGCAGGGCCGCGACCAAGCCCGGCCGGGCAGGAAGCTCTCGATCGCCGTTTCATGGCGGCGGCGCTGCGGCTGTCGCGAAAAAACGCCGGACGCACCTCGACCAACCCGTCCGTCGGCACGATCATCGTCCGCGACGATGGCGCCGGGCCGATGATCGTCGGCACCGGCGTCACCGCGGTCGGTGGCCGGCCGCATGCCGAGACCGAAGCGCTGGCCGAGGCGGGCGAACTCGCGCGCGGCGCCACCGCCTATGTGACGCTGGAGCCATGCGCCCACCACGGCCGCACGCCGCCTTGCGCCAACGCGCTGGTCAATGCCGGCATTGCGCGTGTCGTCGGCGCGGCCAGCGACCCCGATCCGCGCGTTTCCGGCCAAGGCTACGCCATCCTGCGTTCCGCGGGCATCGAGGTTGTCGAAAGTGTGCTCGCCGACGAGGCTTCGGAGCAGATGGCCGGTTACATGATTCGATCACTCAGGAAACGGCCGGAAATTATTCTGAAACTTGCGCTTTCCAGCGACGGAAAGATCGGCGTCGAGGGCGAGGGGCAGGTCGCGATCACCGGCGATATCGCGCGCCGCGAAGTCTATCTGATGCGCGCCGAAGCCGACGGCATCCTGATCGGCATCGGCACCGCGCTTGAGGATGATCCGGCGCTGACCGTACGGCTGCCCGGCCTTGAAAACCGCTCGCCGGCGCGCATCGTGCTCGACCGCCAGATCCGACTGCCGGACACCTCCAAGCTGGTCTCCGGCGTCGACCGCGTGCCGCTCTACCTCGCCGCCTGCCTCGAGGCCGATCCGCAGCAGCGCGCCACGCTCGAACGCGCGGGCGTGCACTTCATCGGAACGGAAACGTATGGAGGTGAGGTGGCCTTGCCTGAGCTGCTCGAGGATCTGGCGGCGCTCGGCATGGCGAGCGTCCTGGTCGAGGGGGGCGCCAGGGTGGCCAAGGCTTTCCTCGACGAAGACCTGGTCGATCGCATCGTGCTGTTCGGCGGGCCGGACGCGATCGGCGAAGAAGGCATTGCATCGCCCATCGACGCCGACCATATCCCGGCAGGGTTCCGCAAGTTGCGCGAGATGCGCTTCGGCGAGGACAGCTACGTCGAGTGGGTGAGACCATGACCCAAAAAGTGGGAACCGGTTTTCGGACCAGATGATGGTCAAACTGAAAGACAGAGACATCTGATGTTCACCGGAATAGTTACCGATGTCGGCACCGTCGCTGCCGTGAAGCCGCTCAGGGAAGGGGTCGGACTGCGCATCGACACCGCCTATGACCCGGAAGGCATCGCCATCGGCGCCTCGATCTCCTGCGCCGGCGTCTGCCTGACGGTGACGGCGTTGCCGGAAGGCGGCTCCAACGCCCGCTGGTTCGAGGTCGAGGCCTGGGAAGAGGCGCTCAGGCTGACCACAGCGATGGGCTGGAAGTCCGGCACCAGGATCAATCTGGAACGGGCGCTGAAGATCGGCGACGAGCTCGGCGGCCACATCGTGTCCGGTCATGTCGACGGCACGGCCGAGATTGTCGAGCGCAAGGACGAGGGCGACGCCGTGCGCTTCACGCTCGAAGCGCCGCGCGAGCTCGCGAAATTCATCGCGCCGAAAGGCTCGGTCGCGCTCGACGGCACCTCGCTCACCGTCAACAAGGTCGAAGGCACCCGCTTCGACGTGCTGCTGATCCACCATTCGCTGACCGTCACCACCTGGGGCGAACGCCAGGTCGGCGACCGCGTGAACCTCGAGATCGACACCATGGCTCGCTACGCGGCGCGCCTGGCGGAGGCGGCGAAAGAAGGGCTTTGAGCCACCCCGGCAAATTAGACCGGGCCTGAGCATCGGACAAAGCTTGCGAATGCTGCCGCTTCGGCCTAAGTCACCGGCGACCCCCGGAGACATCTATGGCTGGCATATCCCAACACGGCAAAGCGTTCATCCGTCCGAAGGACAAGGCGCACCTTCTCATCATCGAGGCGCGCTTCCATGACGACCTTGCCGACGCGCTGCTCGAAGGCGCAACGAGTGCGCTGGACGAGGCAGGCGCGACCTATGACGTCGTCACCGTCCCCGGCTCGCTGGAAATCCCGGCAGTGATCACCTTCGCGCTCGACGGCGCCGCCGAAGGCGGCACCGCCTATGACGGTTTCGTCGCGCTGGGCACCATCGTCCGCGGCGACACCTACCATTTCGACATTGTCGCCAATGAATCGAGCCGCGCGCTGATGGACCTCTCCGTGCAGGAAGCGGTCTGTGTCGGCAATGGCATCCTGACCACCGAGAACGACGCCCAGGCCTGGGCGCGCGCCAGACGCTCGGAAGGCGACAAGGGCGGCTTTGCCGCGCGCGCGGCGCTGACCATGATCGCCCTCAAACAGCAGCTGGGAGCGCGATCGTGAGCGAGCCCGCGTCGCCCGGCCAGCCCACGGCCCGCCACGCCAACAAGCGCGGCGCCGCCCGGCTCGCGGCCGTGCAGGCGCTCTACCAGATGGACGTTGCCGGCAGCGGCGTGATCGAGATCACGGCCGAGTACGAAGCGTTCCGGCTCGGCAAGGAAGTCGACGGCGCGCTCTATCGCGAGGCCGATGCGCAATGGTTCCGCGCCATCCTCACCGGTGTCGTCGAGAACCAGAAGACCATCGATCCGGTCATCCGCCAGGCGCTGACCGACGACTGGCCGCTGTCGCGGCTGGATTCGACGCTGCGCGCCATCCTGCGCGCCGGCGTCTACGAGCTGATGAAGCGCGACGACGTTCCGGTGGCGGTGATCGTCTCGGAATATGTCGACATCGCCAAGGCTTTCTACGAGGAAGACGAACCGAGGCTCACCAACGCCGTGCTCGACCGGGTGTCGCGCCGGGTGCGCGGCGAAGGCCGCGGCAAGGACACTTCGTGACGGCCGCGGCCGTCGTTGCCGAGGCCGGTAAGGAAGCGCGCCGCACGGCGCTGCTGCTTGCCGCCGCGCAGGCGATCATCGGCTCGGCCGCACCCATCGCCATCTCGCTTGGCGCGCTTGCGGGACAATACCTGCTTGGGCCCGACAAATCGCTGGCGACGGCGCCGGTCACCGGCTTCAACATCGGCGTGGCGCTGGGCGCGCTGCCGGCCGCCGCCATCATCCGCCAGCTCGGCCAGCGCGGCGGCTTCATGACCGGCACCATCGTCACCGCGCTCGGCGGGCTTGTCGCGACGCTGGCTCTGTTCAACCCGAGCTTCTGGCTGTTCGCCTTCGGCCTGCTGGTGATCGGAGTGGGCGGCGCTTTCGTCCAGCAGTTCCGTTTCGCCGCCGCCGACAACGCGCCGCCCGAATTCAAGGCGCGCGCCATCTCCTTCGTGCTGGCGGGCGGCATCGTCACCGCCATTCTCGGGCCGCAGATCGTCATCTTCACCCGCGAATCCTTTGCACCGGTGATGTTCGCCGGCTCGTTCGCCTCCATCCTGGTGCTGTCGGCCGTCGGCGCCGTCATCCTGTCGTTTCTGCGCATCGCGCCCAAGGCGGTCAGCGGCGCCGCGGTCGAGGACAGCGACGCCAGGCCGCTATCCGAGATCGTCACCCAGCCGCGTTTCGTCGCGGCGCTGTTCTGCGTCGTCGGCAGCTATGCGCTGATGAGCTTCGTCATGACCGGTGCGCCGCTCGCCATGGTCGGCTGCGGCCTGTCGACGGATGATGCCACGCTTGGCATTTCCTGGCATGTGATGGCGATGTTCGGGCCAAGTTTCTTCACCGGCTCGCTGATCCACCGCTTCGGCGCCGAGCGCATCGTCGCCGCCGGCCTCGTGCTCCTGATCGGCTGCGCCGCGGTCGCTTTGTCAGGCCTGGCGCTGTGGCAGTTCTGGACGGCGCTGATCCTGCTCGGCCTCGGCTGGAATTTCGGCTTCATCGGCGCAACCTCGATGGTCGCCGCCAGCTACCGCCCGTCGGAAAAGAGCAAGGTGCAGGGCTTCCATGATTTCGTCCTGTTCGGCTCCGTCGCCTTCGCCTCGCTGATGTCCGGCGCGGTCTACAACGCCTGGGGCTGGGCGATGCTCAACTGGCTGGTGTTCCCGGTCTGCGCGCTCTGCTTCGTCGCGCTCGGGGCGTTGAAGGTGACGAGCTTGCGCGCAGCCAACTGACATCACCCTGTCCTGGACCGGCGCTGCCACGTTGGGCCAGCCCGTATAAAATTATTGCGTGTATCCACCTTGTTATGAAACCGTGTGCCCCGACGGGGCGTTGAAGCCATGCTCATATGCGGCAACCGAATCCGGTTCACAGCAAGGGATTTCACCATGTTTTCAATCAAGCTTCTGGCTGGCGCCGCGCTTGCGCTCGGCATCACCGCTGCCTCGGCAAACGCGCAGGTCGTCGTGTCGTCGAAGATCGACACCGAGGGTGGCGTGCTCGGCAACATCATCCAGCTCGTGCTGAACGCCAACAACATCAAGACCACCGACCGTATCCAGCTCGGCGGCACGCCGGTGGTGCGCAAGGCGATCACCGCCGGCGAGATCGACATCTATCCCGAGTATACCGGCAATGCCGCTTTCTTCTTCGAGAAGGCCGACGATCCGGTCTGGAAGGATGCCGCCAAGGCCTATGAGGCGGCCAAGAAGCTAGACTATGACGCCAACAAGATCGTCTGGCTGTCGCCATCGCCGGCCAACAACACCTGGGCGATCGCGCTGCGCAAGGAGGTCGCCGACGAGAACAAGCTGGCGACACTCACCGACTTCGGCACGTACGTGGCTGGCGGCGGCAAGGTCGTGCTCGCGGCCTCGGCCGAATTCGTCAATTCGGCGGCCGCCTTGCCGGCCTTCCAGACCACCTACGGCTTTGCGCTGAAGCCCGACCAGTTGATCACACTTTCCGGCGGCGACACCGCGGCGACCATCGCGGCTGCCGCGAACCAGACCAACGGCGCCAATGCGGCCATGGTCTACGGCACCGACGGCGGCATCGCGCCTTCCGGCCTCGTCGTCCTCGACGACGACAAGGGCGTCCAGCCGGTCTACCAGCCGGCGCCAATCATCCGCGAGGCGGTGCTGAAGGAGCATCCCGAGATCGAGACGCTGCTGAAGCCGGTGTTCGCCAAGCTCGACCTCGTCACGCTGCAGGAACTCAACGGCCGCGTGCAGGTCGGCGGCGAGCCGGTCAAGGGCGTCGCCGAGGACTTTTTGAAGAAGAACGGATTCTTGAAGTAGTCGCGATCGCGTCGAAGAAGCGTACGCGGGTGCGAGGCGCCCCCCTCTGTCCTGCCGGACATCTCCCCCACAAGGGGGGAGATTGGCAGCTTCATCGCCGTCGCTCTTCTTGCCACGCTGGGGATTGGGGAAAGCCCGCGCGACATCTGATCTCCCCCCAAGTGGCGGAGATGTCCGGTAGGACAGAGGGGGGCGCGAAGGAACGAGGCCTTCCTATTTCTGTCTCTCCGAATTGCTGCGCGAGCAGCCGATGACCCTCCGTTTCGACAAGCTCGGCGTGGTCATCGCCGCGATCGCGGCCTATGCGGCGTTGCTTGCCCCCTTCGCCACCTTCCGTGCCAACCGCATCGTGCCAGGCCAGGCGCGCTCCATTCTGGAAGCGCTGCCGTCAGTCACCGGGCCGCTGCTGCTGGCGATCGTCATTGCCGGCGCGCTCATCGCGCTGCTGAAGACGCCGCTGCTGCTCCGGCTTGCCGCCGGCGTCGTGGCGCTTGCAGCGCTTGCCATCCTCATCGGCACGGCCGGCAGCTTCCTCACCCCGGCAGGCAACACCTTTGCCCGCGTCTCGCCGGCCTCCGGCTTCTGGCTGCTGATCTTCGCCTTCACGCTGCTGCTCGCGGATGTGCTGACCAGGCTCGATCTGTCGCCCTGGGCGCGCGTCGGTGTGCTCGTCGCCGCCGCGCTGGCGATCGGCCTGCTTCTGGTGTCGGGGCAATGGGATAGCCTGTCGATCCTGAAGGAATACGCCAACCGCGCCGACAGTTTCTGGGCCGAAGGCGCCAAGCACATCACGCTGGCACTGGGCTCGCTGGCGGCGGCGGTGGTGGTCGGCCTGCCGCTCGGCATCCTGTGCCACCGCGTCGAGAGGCTGCGGGCCGGCGTGCTCAACGTGCTCAACATCATCCAGACCATTCCCTCGATCGCGCTGTTCGGGCTGCTGATCGCGCCGCTCGGCTGGGTGGCGACCCATGTGCCCGGCGCCGGCGCTTTGGGCATCCGCGGCATCGGCACCGCGCCAGCCTTCGTCGCGCTGTTCCTCTATTCGCTGCTGCCGGTGGTGGCCAACACCGTGGTCGGCCTCGCAGGCGTCCCGCGCGCCGCCAACGACGCCGCCCGCGGCATGGGCATGACCGACCGCCAGCGGCTGTTCGACGTCGAATTCCCGCTCGCCTTCCCGGTGATCCTGACCGGCATCCGCATCGTTCTGGTGCAGAACATCGGCCTTGCCACCATCGCCGCGCTGATCGGCGGCGGCGGCTTTGGCGTGTTCGTCTTCCAGGGCGTCGGTCAGACCGCGATGGATCTGGTGCTGCTCGGCGCGGTGCCGACCGTGGCGCTGGCCTTCGCCGCCGCCATCATCCTCGACGCCATCATCGAAATGACCTCCATCAGACGACATGAGGCAAGCCCGGCATGATCGAGATCGAAGGCATCACCAAGCGCTATGGCGAAACCACAGTGGTCGACGACGTGTCGATGGCGATCGAGCCGCGCACTGTTTGCGTCATCGTCGGCACGTCCGGCTCCGGCAAGACGACATTGCTCAGGATGATCAACCGGCTGGTCGAGCCGACCGCGGGCGTCATCAAGCTCGACGGCGCCGACAACCGCTCGCTGCCGGGTTACGAGCTGCGCCGCAGCATCGGCTACGCCATCCAGGGCCATGGCCTGTTTCCGCATCGCACGGTGGCGCAAAACATCGCCACCGTGCCGCTGCTGCTCGGCTGGGACAGGGACCGCATCAAGCGCCGTGTCGACGAGCTGATGACGCTCTACCAGCTCGATCCGCAGGCCTATGGTCCGCGTTACCCGCACGAGCTCTCCGGCGGCCAGCAGCAGCGCGTTGGCGTTGCCCGCGCGCTGGCAGCCGAGCCGAACGTGCTTTTGATGGACGAGCCGTTCGGCGCGCTTGACCCGATCATCCGCAACAAGGCGCAGGAGGACCTGCTGGCGATCCAGAAGCGCTTCGGCACCACCATCATCCTCGTCACCCACGACATGGAGGAAGCCGTGCATCTGGGCGACAAGATCGCCGTCATGGATGCCGGCAAGCTGGTGCAATACGCAAAACCCGCCGAGATCCTGGCGAAGCCGGCCAGCGCCTTTGTGGAGACGCTTGTCGGCGCCAGCGAGAAACCGTTCCGGCTGCTGTCGCTTGGCCGCGTCGGCGATGCCGTCGAGAACGGCCCCGCCGAGGGCGAAGCGATCCCGGCCGAGGCCAGCCAGCGCGACGCGCTGGCCGAGCTGCTTTGGTCGGGTCGCCCGGCGCTGCCGGTGAAGGATGGCGACGGCAAGCCGCTTGGCCGGGTCACCGTCGATGGGCTGGTCAGGCGCGCCGCGAGGCCTGCATGAAAGCCTGGATGCCATCGCTGCTCCGGCTTCTCCTGGTGGTGCTGCTTGTCGCCTTCGTCACCAACCCAGGCTTGTTCGAGCCGCTGCTCAAGCCGCTGACCGAGAACGGCGCGCCGGCGATCTACAACCAGGGCAGCTTGCTGACGCTGACGCTGCTGCATCTGAGGACCGTGCTGATCGCTACGGTCACCGCAACCATCGTCGCGGTCGCGCTTGCCATTCTTGTCACCCGGCCAGCCGGCACCGAGTTCCTGCCGCTGTCGCGCAGCCTGGTCAATATCGGCCAGACCTTTCCGCCTGTCGCCGTGCTGGCACTTGCCGTGCCGGCCGTCGGCTTCGGCGAGAAGCCGACGCTGATTGCGCTCTTCCTCTATGGCCTGCTGCCGATCTTCGAGAACGCGCTGACGGCTCTCACCACCCTGCCGGGCAATGTCATGGAAGCGGCGCGCGGCGCCGGCATGACCGCCTGGCAGAGGCTGGTCAAGGTCGAGCTGCCGCTCAGCGCGCCGATCATCCTCGGCGGCATCCGGCTTTCGGTGGTCATCAGCCTCGCCACCGCCACCATTGGTTCGACGGTTGCGGCCAAGACGCTTGGCGAGGTGATCATCGCCGGCCTGCTGTCGAACAATCTCGCCTTCGTGCTGCAGGGCGGCCTGATCGTCGCTGCACTTGCCGTGCTGATCTATGACGGCCTGTCGGCCATCGAGCGCTACGCGGCGCGTCGGATGGGGCAGGGGGCGGTTTAGCGACAAATGTCGGGACCGATCGGGCGGGACCGAGACTGAAGGGCCTGTCGAGAGGCGACGCCGGATCCGTGCGGCGACTGATGACCCCACGTCATTTCAATCGATCTAAAAGGACGGTCACGACGGCAGGTTTGCCATCGCCTTCGCCTTTTGGGCGAAAGCCGGGCAAAAACCGAACAATATCTTGACGTTCCCAGCCCTGTTTCGCATACAGCCCAGCCAAGGGGTGGATTCCGCCTGGCGGCGTGCATCCCCGTTCCAACGGCCCAGGGAGGGGTTCTTTTGGGCCATCAATCGAGGAAAATTCGGCAATGACCATCATTTACGCCGTCATCGCCTGCGGCCTGCTTTCAGTCCTTTACGCTATTTGGGCGACCCGTTCGGTCCTTGCGTCCGATCAGGGCAATCAGCGCATGCAGGAAATCTCCGCAGCCATCCGCGAGGGCGCCCAGGCCTACCTGGCGCGCCAATACACCACCATCGCCGTCGTCGGCATCGTCGTGCTCCTGCTTGCCTGGTGGTTGCTGTCGATCACCTCGGCCATCGGCTTCCTGATCGGCGCCGTGCTCTCGGGCGCCGCCGGCTTCATCGGCATGCACGTTTCCGTGCGCGCCAATGTGCGCACCGCGCAGGCCGCCTCCAACAGCCTTGCCGCCGGCCTCGACATCGCCTTCAAGTCGGGCGCCATCACCGGCATGCTGGTGGCGGGTCTGGCACTGCTCGGCGTCTCGATCTACTACTTCATCCTGACCGGTCCGATGGGCCTCCAGCCGAATGACCGCATCGTCATCGACGCGCTGGTCTCGCTCGGTTTCGGCGCCTCGCTGATCTCGATCTTCGCCCGTCTCGGCGGCGGCATCTTCACCAAGGGCGCCGACGTCGGCGGCGATCTCGTCGGCAAGGTCGAAGCCGGCATTCCCGAGGACGATCCGCGCAACCCCGCCACCATCGCCGACAATGTCGGCGACAATGTCGGCGACTGCGCCGGCATGGCGGCCGACCTGTTCGAGACCTACGCCGTCACCGTCGTCGCCACCATGGTTCTCGCTGCTATCTTCTTCGGCGGCACTGCCATTTTGGCCGACACCATGCTCTATCCGCTCGCCATCTGCGGCGCCTGCATCCTGACCTCGATCGTCGGCACCTTCTTCGTCAAGCTCGGCTCCAACGGTTCGATCATGGGCGCGCTTTACAAGGGCCTGATCGTCACCGGCCTGCTGTCGATCGTCGGCCTTGGCGCCGCCACGTCGCTCACCATCGGCTGGGGTGATATCGGCACCGTCGCCGGCATCGCCATCACCGGCAAGAACCTGTTCATATGCGGCCTGATCGGCTTGGCTGTGACCGGCCTGATCGTGGTGATCACCGAATACTACACCGGCACCAACAAGCGCCCGGTCAACTCCATCGCCCAGGCGTCGGTGACCGGCCACGGCACCAACGTCATCCAGGGCCTTGCTGTCTCGCTGGAATCGACGGCGCTGCCGGCGATCGTTATCGTCGGCGGCATTATTGCGACCTACCAGCTCGGCGGCCTGTTCGGCACCGCGATCGCCGTCACCACCATGCTCGGCCTTGCCGGCATGATCGTGGCGCTCGACGCCTTCGGCCCGGTCACCGACAATGCCGGCGGCATCGCCGAAATGGCCGGCCTGCCCAAGGAAGTGCGCCACTCGACCGACGCGCTCGACGCGGTCGGCAACACCACCAAGGCGGTGACCAAGGGCTATGCCATCGGCTCGGCCGGTCTCGGCGCGCTGGTGCTGTTCGCCGCCTATTCGAACGACCTGAAGTTCTTTGCCGCCAATGGCGACAAATTCCCCTACTTCCAGGGCATGGGCGACGTCTCCTTCGACCTCTCCAACCCCTACGTCGTCGCCGGCCTGATCTTCGGCGGCCTGATCCCGTATCTGTTCGGCGGCATCGCCATGACTGCCGTCGGTCGCGCTGCCGGCTCGATCGTCGAGGAGGTGCGCAAGCAGTTCCGCGAGGACAAGGGCATCATGGCCGGCACCTCGAAGCCCAACTACGCCCGCGCCGTCGACCTTCTGACCAGGGCGGCGATCCGCGAGATGATCATCCCGTCGCTGCTGCCGGTGCTGGCGCCGCTGGTGGTCTATTTCGGCGTGCTTCTGATCTCGGGCTCGAAGGCCTCGGCCTTTGCGGCACTCGGCGCCTCGCTGCTCGGCGTCATCGTCAACGGTCTGTTCGTCGCCATCTCGATGACCTCGGGCGGCGGCGCCTGGGACAACGCCAAAAAATCGTTCGAGGACGGCTTCACCGACAAGGACGGCGTCAAGCACCTGAAGGGTTCGGAGGCGCACAAGGCCTCGGTCACCGGGGACACCGTCGGCGATCCCTACAAGGACACCGCCGGCCCGGCCGTCAACCCGGCGATCAAGATCACCAACATCGTCGCCCTGCTGCTCTTGGCCGTGCTCGCGCACGGCTGAGGCTCGAGGCTGGAAGTCAGAAAAACCCGCGGGAGCGATCCCGCGGGTTTTCTTTTTGCCGTCACCCGATCTGCGTGAGGATCGAGCCGTCGGTTATCTTGTCGTCATTTGCGAGCATCATTGCCTTGGACAGGATGACCGACAGGGTGTCGTCGCCCTCGAACGGCACGTAGGCTGGCCTTGGCCCGGTCGCCTCGTTTGACGGCACGATGCAGAGATAGCGGTCGTTGGGCGCCATTCTGATGTGCCCGGACGCGAAGTTGATCTTGTAGGTCTTGCGCTTGCCGTCGACGATCAGGAACTCGTCTGTAACCGTGCACTGGTTGGCAATGGCGAGGCCGGGCAGGATGGTGGCGATGAAATCGCGGCGACCCTTTGCCAGGCCGCTGGCCTGTCCCGCCGAATAGCGCTCGCGGTAATCGAGGAATTCAGGCCGCTCCGACAGCGGGTGGCGGGCATCGCCGCCGCGATCCTGCCAGTGGCGGTCGTTGCCGATCGAGGTGCGGCCTATCACGCTGTCGATGTCGTACATCGCCTCGCAGAACGCGCGGGGAGGCACTGCATCGACGGACAGGGGCACCTCGTTCGGCAGCCCGGTCTTGGGATCGAGCGCGAAGAAGGCGACACGGTCCGTGGCGATGAAGGCGTAGAGGGCGGCGCCGCGCTCCGCCGCCTCGATGTCCTGCACGCGCGTGCCGATGCCGGCGACCCAGAATTCGGCGGCGACGCCGTGATGCGGCAGGATGAGCCGAACGCGTTCATGCTCGGCATTGTTGCCGTGCATGCTGCGGTTGTACGCCGTCCAGCCGCGCTTCTTCAGGATTGCCATGACCGGAGCCTGCTCCAGTATGTGCGCGGCGAAGCGGTTCGAATAGCTCTGCGTGGCAAGTTCGGCGTCGGTGACGACATAGACCGGCCGCCAGGCCTGGATAAAGGGCTGCTGGATCGTCTGCCTGGCAAGGCTCTCGCGCCAGGCGGCGACGGTCGTGGCCGGGCTGTCCAGCGGATGCCAAAGGTGGACCGTCCAGTCCGGTCCTGGAACCGGGCAGCGAACGCCGGCATGATCGACAAGCCCGCCGTCGCGCGGCATGGCGACGAACGCCTCGCCCTTGGGACCCACAAAACGCCAGATCAGGCGCTCGGAAAGCGTGCGCAGCAGGCCATTGCCGATCAGCCGATCCTGCCAGCCCTGGTAATTCCAGTGGCGGCCGTCGCGCCAGGCGCTCTCGATGCGGCGCCGCGCTTCCGGCAGGATCAGCGCGATGTCCTTCGCCGCATCTTCCAACTCGCCCGCCATTTCGCTACCGCCGGGTGCCGCCTTGAAATCCTTGGCGATGCCGCGGCTCGACTTGCCCTTGGCGTCGATGCTGCGCAACTCGGCCTTGGCCGACGAGACGACGCGCAACTCGACGCGAACGCCGCCCAGTTCGTCGACACGAAGCCCGCCGTCGCCGATGCCGTACTCGGCCATGGCGATTTCCTGCATGTCGTCGCCCGACAGGCCGAGCTTTCTGCCCGCCGCTTCCAGCGCCTTGTCGATCGACTTGATCACCACTTTGTCGTCGATCCTGCGGCGAAGGCGGCCGAGCGCATAGGCGGCGTCCGCGGTGCCCAACTGGCCGAGCGACCAGACGCAGGCCGCCCCTGTCTTTTGCGAACGCACGGTGCGTCCGTAATGCCCTGTCTTGATCAGCGTCGCGCCTGCCAGCGATTCCAGCAGCGGCAGCGCCTTGTCGGCCGGCAGGCGGGACAAGGCCAAGGCAATGCCGCGTGCGACCGCGACATTGTCGGGCGACAGTTCGCCGTGCAGTCGGCCGAGATCAAATTGCCAGGGTACATAGTCCCCGGCCGCGCGCTGGAACAGCAGGCCCGGTATCGCGCAGATCGCCTTCAGCGCGGACTGCCGCACCGCCGCCGCATAGCCCGCCGACTCCCGTTCCGGCAGCGGTGTCGGAAACACCGATGCATTCTGCGGGCTGAACACCAGGCTGTAGGCTTCGAGGCCGATATAGACGTCGCGGTCGATCTCCGGCAGCGCCGGTTCGCAGAGCGGTTTGAGCCACTGCCTGAAACCGTCGGCCACCGTGTCGTGCCCAAGGGCTGCGATCTTGCGTTCGCAATCCTTCAGCCAGGTCGTGCCGGGCGCGCCATCGCCGGCGGCAACCAGATGGTTGAGCAGGCTGCCGTCAGGATCCCCGCCGCCGAATTCGAACGCCTCGACCTGCGTGCCGGCCCTCGTGAAGTCCTGCGGCCAACCCCGATCGAAGGTCGGCCCCATGGTACGCAGCATCGCCATTTGCGCGGCGGTCGCGAGCTGTCGCCATTCGGGTTTTTCCTGGCTCAGCATGCGGCTGAGATGGTTGTTGTAGTCCTTGTGAAAACCTTCCTCGCCCTTGGTGTCGCGAGCCCACCAGCCGAACCTGAAGGCGGCACTGCCATCGCCGGAGCCAAAACGGGCGGCGAACGCCTGTCGGTCGGTCAGCCAGTTGTGCACCGTCCTGTCGCCGGCGTAGGCGCGGATGTCCTCGAACAGCGGTGCCAGTTCCGTCAGCACGTCGTCCCAAAATTCCGCCTTGTCGGACGGCGGCGGCGTGTAGCGCAGGTGCGGAAGTTTTCCCGGCGGATTGGCCCGCATGCGCGCAAAGAAACTGTCCTGCTGGCCGGCCCCGGCAAGCGCCTTCAGCGAAACGATCAGCGGTGGATCGGTCTTTTCCGGACCAGTCCGGTTTTTGTAGTACTGCGTATCGCAAACCAGCGCGATGAGCCTGGCGGCGTTGGCCCGGTCCTCGGGGCCAGGAACCAGTCCGTGTTTCACCGCGCGCTCGATCTCGCGAACGATGCCGAGCTTGGGCAACCCGCTCGACCAGCCGATCGTGCCTTTGAGGTGGAGGCCGGCCTGGTCGTTGGCGAGCAGCCTGAGCGCGGTGGCGGTTCTCGGCGCGTTCGCCTGGAAGCCGCTGCGCAGAAGATCGCGACTCAAGGTTTCGCAAAAGCGCGCGAATCTGGGTGGGATGCTGCCCTCGCGGCTGCGCACATAGATGGCCACCGCCGGACCCCAGCCGAACCGCGCTCGCAGCATGTCGATAGTGTCGAACAACTCGCCGCGCTGTTCCGCCGACAAAGCGCGCAGGCGGCTGGTGATATCCTTGCGGGCTTCCTCCGAGTTCGCGGTGTCGTAGGCGCGGACGAGGGAGATGAGCTCCGCTGTCATCGGACGCGAGACGCCGGCGGATGAGGCCAGCTCGATATCCCGCGCCAGCGCCTCCGCCTGGCTCCGCTCCCTGTCGGCATGGGCGCGATGGAGGCGCTCGACCATCCTGTTTATGTCGGCGACCGGCGCCGGCTCAGTCGGACGCGCGGCGCCGCCTACGGCCTTGCCGAACGCCGCGGCCGCTGCCCTGAGACCCGAAAACAACCGTCCATTGCTCATCCGCTCAGCCTCCCTTGAGCCGCAAAAGCTTGATGAAGACGACGTCCGTGCGCGCTGAAATGACGGCCACGTCGTCCAGCGCCATCATTTGCTTGCCACCGACGACCACCATGAAGGCGTTGCGCGAAAAGGCCTCGATCGCTGCCGCCACAGCCTGGTCCGGGTTGGTCTTCTTGAGCGGTCCGGTGTTTGGCGCATAGAGCAGGGTCTCGATCGCCGCGTCGTTGCGCGAGGCGTGCAACCTGTCATGCTCCAGCAGCACGCGTTCGGTGATGATCTGCCGGAGCGTGCACGGGACGCCGTCCTTCCAGTCCAGGACGAAGCTCTGGACCGGCTTGCGGGCGCCGATCTGGTCGTACATGACGATGCGGCTCATCTGACCCTCCGATCCGGCTGATCTTGCGGATCAAAAATTATAGGCAGATGAAACCCAAGCGCCATTGCGTTTTGTGGTGGATAAACGGCTAACGCAGAAGTTGCGCCCGCCACAGGATCAATAAAGGATCATAGGGACACTGGACGGCTTCGGTTTTGCTCTTCGAGCGAAGCTGGCCTCGCTGAGCCGCAACGACCGGTCAGTACCAAGCAAAGACCCGCCGGAGCGATCCGGCGGGTCCCTGGCTGCCTGATTCTGTGTTGCCCGCGTGCGAAAAGCGAGCCGGCCGTCGGTTACATGCCGTTGCCGCCGCCTGGCAGGCCGGGCGCCAGCTTGCTGGCGCCGTTGATGATCTGGCTGAGGAAGTTCTGGTCCTTGCCGCCGGTCGGCGTGGTGCGCGAGATGAAGTCGAAGACCTTGCCGTCCTTCAGCCCGTAGTTGGCGATCTGGGTGACGCGGCCGTCGGCGCCGAAATAGACCGCCAGCACTTTCTGATCGACCAGATGCGGCTTGTCGAAGGCGACATAGCGCTTGCGCGTCTGCGAGATGTAGTAGAAGGCCTCGTTGTCGAAGGTCGCCGTCGTCGACGGAGTGCCCAGCGCCAGCAGCACCTGTTCGCGGCTCGACCCCACCGGCACCGAGTCGATGGCCTGCTGGTCGATGACGTAGCCCTGGGTCAGCGTCTCGCCGGGGCTGAGATCGCCGATCATCTTGGACGAATTGCAGGCTGAAAGGGCGGCCGCCGCCACCAGCAGCGATGCCATGCCGGCCGGCCTGGCCAGGAAATGCAACTTGAAATTCAGCGCGCGCAACAACAACTCCATTAGCCGACCGCAACTTGCGCTGGGCGGCAAAACCGGTAAACCAGCTTGCCTGCCGATGCAACAAGGCCAATTCAACAAACGGTCCCCGGGAGACCACCCTCAATGTTCCAGCGCTTTTTTGGCCGCGAACGCCATGCCAACCGCGCTATCACCGAGGCGCTTTACGCACAAATCGTGGCGGCGGCGCGGCAAGCCGTTTTTTATTCCGACTGGAATGTGCCGGACACGCCGCTTGGTCGTTTCGAGATGCTGTCGCTGCACATGTTCCTGTTCCAGCACCGGCTGCGCGGCGAAAGCGGCGCCGCGACCGAGGTCGCCCAGGTGCTCATCGACGAGTTCTTCCTGGATGTCGAACATTCGCTGCGGGAACTGGGCATCAGCGACGTCGGCGTGCCGAAGCGCATGAAGAAGCTGGCCAAGATGTTCTATGGCCGCACGGCCGCTTACGACGATGCGCTCGAGCGCGACGACAGGGAAGCGCTGGCCGCCGCGCTTACCCGCAATGTCGTGCCCGACGCGGGTGAGTGGCCGCAGGCGCCGCTGCTGGCCGCCTATGTCGCGGATGCCGCCCGGCATCTTGCGGCCCAGCCGGCCGAATCGATCGCATCCGGCACGCTGACGTTTCCGGCGGCCGGCTGAGGAGGCGAAGATGAAACATATCGACCCGCAAAGCCCGGTTTCCTTCGTCGCCAATGTCGCCCGCCTGCCGCAAAAAGGCCTGCCGGTGACGATCGAGGCCGACGAAGGGCAGCGCGCGGCGCTCGCCGTCGAGCACGAGCTGCTCTCGGTCGAACGCTATCGCGCCGAGCTTCTGGTGGCGCCGTGGAAGCGCAATGGCGTCAAGGTCAGCGGCCGCGTCGAGGCCGACATCACCCAGGCCTGCATCGTCACCCTGGATCCCGTGGAGGCGCATGTAGACGAGCCGGTCGAGGCGCTGTTCCTGCCAGAGCAGTCGAAGCTTGGACGGCAGGGTTTCGAAGGCGGCGGCGAGATCGTGCTGGATGCCGACGGACCCGACAGCCCGGAGACCTTTTCCGGCGACACGATCGATGTCGGCGCGCTCGCCGAGCAGTTCTTCGGGCTGGCGATCGACCCCTATCCGCGCAAGGCCGGCGTGTCGCTGGAGGTCACCGGCGACGGCGAGGCCGAGGAAAGCGAATTCCAGCAAAAGCTGCGTTCGCTGCTTGGAAAATCCTGAAAGCGGACCCGATATTAGAAAAGCCGGTTGTGCGGCAGCCCAAAAACGCTATTTTCGCCGAACCTTCGCGAGCCCCCGAACCTGACCAGCTCAAGCCGCCGGCAGGCAAACCGTGAGATGAATACCGCGTGATCAGGATTTCCATCGATGCCATGGGCGGCGATCACGGACCAGGCGTGGTCATCCCGGCGCTCATGACGGTCGCCATCCGTCGTCCCGACATCCGCTTCATCATTTATGGCCGCGAGGATGCGGTGCGCCCCGAGCTGGCCAAATTCCCCAAGCTCGCCGAGGTGAGCGAGTTCGTGCATTGCGAGATCGCGGTCCGCATGGACGACAAGCCGAGCCAGGCGCTGCGCCATGGCCGCTGGAAGTCATCGATGTGGAAGGCGGTCGAGGCGGTGAAGTCCGGCACCGCCCAGGCCTGCATCTCGGCCGGCAACACCGGCGCGCTGATGGCGATGTCGAAATTCTGCCTGCGAACCATGGCGACCATCGACCGTCCGGCAATCGCCGCGATCTGGCCGACGACGCGCGGCGAAAGCGTGGTGCTGGATGTTGGCGCCACCATTGGCGCGGATGCGCACCAGCTCATCGATTTCGCCATTCTGGGTACCGGCATGGCGCGCTCGATCTTCGGCATCGACCGTCCGAGCGTCGGTCTGCTCAATGTCGGCGTCGAGGAGATCAAGGGCCAGGAAGAGGTCAAGGAGGCCGGGCGCATGCTGCGCGAGGCCAACATGGCATCGATGAACTATCGCGGCTTCGTCGAAGGCGACGATATTGGCAAGGGCACGGTCGACGTCGTCGTCACCGAAGGCTTCGCCGGCAACATCGCGCTCAAGACCGCGGAAGGGACCGCCAGGCAGATCGGCGGCTATCTGCGCGCCGCCATGAGCCGTACGCTGATGGCCAGGATCGGCTATGTCTTCGCCAAGGGCGCCTTCGACCGGCTGCGCGAGAAGATGGATGTCGGCCGCTCCAATGGCGGTGTCTTCCTCGGCCTCAACGGCATTGTCGTGAAGAGCCATGGCGGCGCCGATTCGGACGGCTTCGCGGCGGCAATCGAGCTTGGCTACGACATGGTGCGCAACAATCTACTTGACCGCATCGAGGCCGATCTCGATCTGTTCCATGCGCGCAATCCGCATGCCCAGGCAAACAGGAAATCCGACGTCGTCGTCGACGCAAAGGAATAGGAAAGAGCTTTGATCAGATCAGTCGTGCGCGGCTCCGGCGCCGCGCTGCCCCGCCGCATCATGAAGAATGCCGATTTCGAAGGCATGGTCGAGACCTCCGACGAGTGGATCGTCCAGCGCACCGGCATCCGCCAGCGCCATGTCGCGGCCGATGACGAGACCACCGCCTCGCTCGGCGAGGCGGCCGCGCGCGCGGCGCTCGACAGCGCCGGCCTGACGCCCGCCGATATCGACCTGATCGTGCTGGCGACCTCGACGCCCAACAACACCTTTCCGGCGACTGCGGTCGAGATCCAGAACCGGCTCGGCATGCATCACGGCTTTGCCTTCGACATGCAGGCGGTCTGCTCAGGCTTCGTCTACGCGGTGGCGACCGCCGACCTCTACATTCGCGGCGGCCTGGCCAAGCGGGTGCTCGTCATCGGCTCCGAGACCTTCTCGCGCATCCTTGACTGGAACGACCGCTCGACCTGCGTCCTGTTCGGCGACGGCGCCGGCGCGCTGGTGCTGGAAGCCGGCGAGGGGACCGGCACCATCGCCGACCGCGGCGTGCTGGCGGCGAGCTTGCGCTCCGACGGCGTCCACAAGGAGAAGCTGTTCGTCGATGGCGGGCCTTCGACCACCGGCACCGTCGGCCATCTCAGGATGGAAGGCCGCGAGGTGTTCAAGCATGCGGTCGGCATGATCACCGACGTCATCGAGGCGACGTTCTCGCAGGCCGGCATCACCGCCGACGATCTCGACTGGTTCGTGCCGCATCAGGCCAATAAACGGATTATTGACGCTTCCGCCAAGAAGCTCGGGATCGCCGAGCAAAAAGTGGTGGTTACGGTCGATTTGCACGGTAACACGTCGGCTGCGTCCGTGCCGCTGGCGCTGTCAGTGGCCGTCGCCGACGGCCGCATCAAGAAGGGCGATCTGGTGCTGCTCGAGGCGATGGGCGGGGGCTTCACCTGGGGCGCGGTTTTGGTCCGCTGGTAAGTGCCGAACGGAAGGGTTCGGTCCTTGACCTTGACGGATCAATTACTTAGGCTCTGCCGTTGCTTGTACCGATTTATGTTTTTGAGCTGATGGGACGGTCGCATGGGGGGAAAGACACTTACGCGCGCCGACCTTGCCGAAGCCGTTTACCGCAAGGTTGGCTTGTCGAGAACTGAATCGGCCGAGCTCGTTGAAGCGGTGCTGGATGAGATTTGCGAAGCCATCGTGCGCGGCGAGACGGTCAAGCTCTCATCCTTCGCGACTTTCCATGTCCGCTCCAAGAACGAGCGCATCGGCCGCAATCCCAAGACCGGCGAGGAAGTGCCGATCCTGCCGCGACGGGTGATGACCTTCAAGTCGTCGAACGTGCTGAAGAGCCGCATCTTGCGCTCGCACCAGAACAGCAAGGCCAAGGGCGGCAAGTAGCCGCCGCAAATGCCCGGTTGATAATGTCCGCGCGTTTTGACGTCGGGCTTGAATATTGTTCCATAAACCGCTGAAATAAGGCTCGATTCGGCAGCAATTGGCCCGATCGCCGTCCAGCGGAGGATTCACCCATGGACAAGAGCCCCGATGCTTTCCGCACCATCAGCGAGGTCGCGGAGGATCTCGATCTGCCGCAGCACGTGCTGCGCTTCTGGGAAACCCGTTTCAACCAGATCAAGCCGATGAAGCGAGGTGGCGGCCGCCGATATTACCGGCCGCAGGACGTCGAACTGATCAAGGGCATTCGCCATATGCTCTACGACCAGGGCTACACCATCAAGGGCGTGCAAAAGTTGTTGCGCGAGAACGGCAACCATTTCCTGGTTGCCATCGGCAATGGCGACATGGCGGCCGTCGAGGCGATCGCGCAGCGCCGGCAGGCAGACCAGGTGCCGCTGACGCCGGCTGCCCAGCCGCGCGGCGCCGACGACGAGATGCTGGTCGGCCAGCCCAGGGTGAAACCCAGCCGACGCTTCTTCGGCCTCGGCAAGAGCGACGATGAGGGGCCGGTCCAGCCGGACTCCTCGAAACTGTCGCGCGACAACCGCGCCCTGTTGCAGGAAGCGCTGTTCGATCTGCTGGAGTGCAAGCGCCTGCTCGACCAGGTGCGTTAGGCGCCGCTCGCTGACAGTCGGTTGACCGGAACTGCTTGTGCGCCCATGCGTTACGCCTCCTTCTGCACAAGGAAGGAAAACGCATCATGGCAACGCTTTCGACCGTCTCCGATCTCGAAAAGCAGGTCGCAACCCTCTCCAGGGAACTGGCTGCTTTGAGGAAGGCCATCTCGAGGCAAGGTGGCGCCTACTATGAGGACGGTCGCGACGCCGCTTCGGATTACTATTCCCAGCTGGCCGGGCGCCTCGCCGATGCGCTGCCGGTGATCGGCGGCAGGGGCAAAGCGATCGAAAGGACGGCACGCGAGCATCCCGCGACAGCTGCCGCCGTCGGGCTGCTCGTGCTTGGACTGGTTGCCAGCCTGTTCCTCGCGCGGCGTTAGCGCGCGCCCCAAAGGGTGAAAGAAAATGGCGGCCGTCGCGCGGACGGCCGCCATTTCCTTGATCGCAGGTCGATCAGTTGGCGAGCTTGAGCCGCTTCGTCGGGTCGACCTTCATGACCTGGCTGCACTTGCCGTAGACGGTGCCGTTCTTGTCGGTGGCGTCGGTATAGGTGCCCTTGCAGTCGATCTCCAGCACCAGACAGGAGCCCGCGCCCTTGCACACCGCGCCGCCGTCGCCGGTGGGGTGCGTGCCGGCGAAGGCCGAGCTCGGGACGGAAACCGAACCGAGGGCCGAGACAGCGATGGCCGCGGCGAGCGAGATGCGCTTGAAGTTGGTGAAGTTGGTCATTTGAGCATTTCCTTCTCTTTGATCGAGGATCGCCGTTGCGGCGTCCTTCTGGTTGGGGAGCGCCTTCGTGGCGTCCATGCAGGCTTGGTGCGGCCCGGAGGGGAAAGGTTCACGCGTCGGTTCAAATTTTTTGCCGAGGCGGAGGCCAGAGCGCGAGCTTGGTGCCGCTTGGTCAGGCCTGGCGAGGGCTCGTCGCCGGCCGGCGATTGCGTACGTCGGCCCGACACCAGGCGCTGAGCGCGCGGGCATAGAGACCTGCAATGCCGCGATGCCGTCTGCGCAGATAGTCCGATCGGTCGAGCCGCCAGTTTCGCTCGATCGTCGCCATGATTTCCGGATTGGTCCACGTGCCGTAGCCGGCGGCGGAGTAGACGGTGAGCTCACCGGTATAGAGACACTGGCCGGTGACAAGGAAGTCGATCCTGATGTGATCGAGATCGCCGGCGATGCGCGGCGCGATCGCCGCCGCCCGGCGCACATAGTCGACTAGACGGTCGCTGACCGGCAGCGCCTGGTCCTCGCGCGGATAGTCGGGGTCGCGCCCGGGCAGCGGCTTGCCATCGCAGTCGAACAGGTGCGAGAGGCGGGCCTGCTTGTCTTCCACCCAGACATGGCAGACCGTGCCGCCGCAGACATGGACTTTGATGTCGGTGGCGATTGCTCCGCCACTCAGCTCGAGCCGCTCCTCGACGAAGACCGCTGGCACGATCGGCCAATACGCCCATTCGCCGTTTCGGCGCCCATAGCGTTTCTTGAGCCAGCCCCTTGCTGTGGCGATGACGGTGGCACGGTCCGGCCGGCCGCCGGAAACGAAGATGTTCATCGCGCAGCCATGGTTTGCCTTGACCACCGCATTGCCTGTCAACAGCCCGGGTGGGATGTCGGCGGGGTCGCGCCCGGACCAGAGCGTTTTGGCTTGAGCCAATTCAGGGCAGATGCCGCGAACATAATCCTTCGCCGCGAGCTTATCCGTCAGCGTCACGAACAGCGGATTGCGATCGACGGTTTTCCGCCAGAGCATCAGCTCGTGATAGGTGCCGGGCGCGGCGGGATTGGGCAGATAGCCGAGCTTCATGGCGAAGCGGACGATCAGGGCAGGATGGCGAAGCGTGAGCAGCAGCCGCGCGACAGCCAGGACCAGGCGGTGCATTACTGGCAACCTGGCCTTGGCCAACATCAGGCACCCCTTGGGATGCAACCAGGTCTGAGCGCAGCGGGCGCGAACTGCCTGTGCCGCGAACGCTGATGGCACGATGCCATCAGAGAAGGGCAGGAAGGCCGGTTACGGGCAACAACCAAAAACCGGCCTTCCTGTCGGATAAGCCGGTTTGCTTAGGCCTTCTTCGCCACCAGCTTCTTGTGGTGGTGATGATGGTGATGATGATGATGATGGTGATGCTTGCGGTGATGATGATGACGGTGATGCTTGTGATGCATCGGAGCAGCATCGGCGCTGGTCGCGCCGAGGATCGGCATCGAGACAGCCAGGGCCACAGCCAGCCCGAGAGCGGAGAGGAGGGACTTCTTCATGACATCGTTTCCTTTTGCGCGGGCCGTTTCTGGAGACATCGGACCATATCGATGGCTCGAGCGCCGCGATTGCGGACTATCCTCCTGGATTCTTTCGGCAATTTTTCCCGACTGTAGAATTTTGTTTCTGGATTGTGTCTGAGGTCTTCCCCGCCCCGGTTCGGCCGGGCGCTGCTCCGGTGTGCCGAGGTGAAAGGCGGCGGCGCCCATTGGCTGGTTCGATTCCGCGAGATTATTCCGGCGCAGTTTCACGATGGCGTGACGCCCGTTTTGACGCTTGGCAAATCGCCCGCGAGCGGTCATTGTCTCGCTCGTCTCAGGCAACCCTATGATTTGATCAGACGGTTTCAACCCAAGGAGTTGCCAATGCCCGCCACTGCCAGACGCGAAGTTCTGTCCGATTTGATTGCAACACCCGGCTACAGCGCCCTCAAGGCCGCCCGTGAAACCAGGGGATACAGCCTCGAAGAGCTGTCCCTGACATGCGGCCTGTCCACCCACGAGATTGCCGATATTGAAAGCGGCAGGGATGCCGACCCCTCGAAGCTCCGGCGAATCGCCGTCGCGCTGCAGATGCCGGAAGGCGCTTTCATCGACATGCCAGCGTCTGAAAATCGGCCCATGCAATAGTCGAGCTGGGTCGACCCGACGAGCCCGCCACGGTTTGCCCTGGCGGGCTTTTTAGTAGGGTTCACCCATATCCTTACGCGGCGCGGACTCGATTCGCTGGTGACTGAGGCCGCAAAGAATTCGGTGCATAACTCTGGCAGGGGCTATTATTAGTCCTTGCTGATGGATCTGTCCCGAAGCTAGCGTGCTGCGGGGCTTTCAGAAGGCGATATGCTAGAGCGGATCGTAACTGCCACCACAACCAGTTCGCGCCAATTCAACTTTCTTGTTCCTGACGACGTCATCGACGCCGTCCAGCGATGCATCGACTGCGCTGCTCCCGGACGCATCATTTCGACCTATTCGGTGGTTCAGTCGGTGCGGGACAAGGTCCCGGATTGCGAGCTATCCGATGAGCAGATTGAGCGCTACGCCGTTCTGTGCGCCGTGGACCAGGCGCTGGCGGTGCATTTCGACAGGCGAGGAAGCCCGCGGGATCCTTGTTCGCCGCTGAGCAAGACTCACTGGCGACTTGTGCCGAAGTGGAAGATCAAGGCGCGGCCGCGCCTGGCGCATGTCTTGTTCCACCGGCTTCCGTCCAGGCCCGACCAACGTCGGTCGGCAGCGCCCTGATCGCGACCGGGCGGTTCCAACGGCTTTCGCTCCGAACAGCGAAAAGGCGCCACAGGGCGCCTTCGACAAACCGGGGCTTTCAAGGAAAAATGGTCGGAGTGGCCGGATTCGAACCGACGACCCCTTGACCCCCAGTTTTACTAGACGCGTTTTATAGCCATTCCTGCCGTTTCACGGCATGGCCGAAAGCCGCAGAAATGCAATGGTTTGCAACATAGGCCCGCTTGACTAATCCGAGATCCTCGCCTAAATGCTGGCTACAATGTGGCTATAATTTCGGGTGGCGGTATGAAAATTACGGCTGAAGCGGTGGCGGAAGAGATGAAATCCGCCGTGCCAAATAGGACGAAGTTCTATTTCGATGACGATCTGGCGGGCTTCGGCTTCTACCGCCTGCCGTCTGGCACAGGCACGTGGTTCGCTGAGTTCCGCCCTGTGGCTGGCGGTATCAAGCGTCGCCTCAAGCTTGGCCGGGTCGGTACGCTTAAGGCGAACGAAGCTCGAGAGGCGGCACGCAAGGCAATTGCCAGCGCGGCGCTCGGCAAAGACCTGGCAAAAGAAAGATCCGACGAGCGTGCCAGCGGCACGGTGAAAGAGCTTGTCGAGGCGTATATCGCCGGCAAGGAAATGAAGGAGTCGAGCAGGGCATTTTATCGCATCACACTCAAGACGCAGATCGAACCGCATCTGGGGACAATGAAAGCTGTTGCAGTGCTGCGTGTGGACGTCCAGCGCGCGCACGACAAAATGTCGAGAAAGGCGCGGTACAGCGCCAACCGCGCAATGGCCCTGCTCTCCGCTTCGTACGTGTGGGGCGCGAAGCGCGGATATTTGCCAGAAGGCATGAATCCGGCGTCGGCGATCGACCGCAATAAAGAGGTGGCGCGCGAGCGCTATTTAAACGCGGAGGAGATGGCGAATCTCGGCGCTGCGCTGCGTGAGGCCGAAACGATCGGCATTCCTCACAAGCCGTCCGAATCGAAACACGCCGCAAAAGAGAAGAACAGGACCATTTACGGTCCGCACGTCACCGGCGCCATTCGCCTTCTGATGCTGACCGGCTGCAGGCTGCGGGAAATCTTGAACTTGCGATGGAATGAATACGACGATCAGCGCGGCTTGCTGCTTCTCCCTGACAGCAAGACTGGTCGCAAGACGGTCGTTTTGTCGTCTGCTGCGCAAGCCGAACTAAACGGTCTGCCACGCGTGGGAGAATACGTCATAGCCGGCCAATCCGCCGCGACCGAAAAGGAGAAGCCGCGCGCCGACCTGAAAAAGCCGTGGGCAGCCATAGCCGGAAGGGCTGGCATTGCCGACGTTCACCTCCACGATTTGCGCCATAACTCCGAGTGCCGGATTATTCCGAGTGACGCCATCGCCGCGGCGTAATTTTCTCATGATTGCAAGTAATTGGATCAGCGTCGGCCGTTGATTGCTCGACATTATTCGGCTGCTCTTTCTGAGCGTGGACTTTCCCACGCTATAGGGAGACAGACGACGATTGATCTGAACGAGGCGCTAGCCAAAGATCGCTGGATAGGCCGATTGGCTAGCCACCTGGATGATTTCGAGGCTTTGCTCGATGGCCAGGGATACGCCAAAACGACTGTTCAGCAGAAGATTAAGCTCCTGGCCGGTTTCAGTGCTTGGGTGGAGAGGCAGGATGTTCCGCTGAGCTTGCTCGGGGAAGAGGACGCAGATCGATTTCTGACGGAACTTGGTTTGCGCCCGAGGCGTGGCGATGCCTGGACCATTCGGCAGTTGCTCCGATATCTGCGCGACACGGGCGGCGTGCCGGTGCTGCTGCCAGAGGTCGATACGAGCGCCAAGGGTAAGCTGATCGACGCATTTGGGGAATTCCTGCGCAAGGAGCGTGGTCTCTCGGCATCGACATTGACGAACTATCTGCCGATTGTTCGTGGGTTCCTGGACGAACAGTTTGGCGGCAACGATCCGGATTTTGACCGCCTGCGAGTGGGCGACGTTCATCGGTTCATCGTGCGGCGAGCCCAGGCCGGTTCGCCCGGCCGCGCCAAGTTGGTGGTCACCGCACTGCGTTCGTTTCTGCGCTTCCTCCAGCAACGCGGGTTGCTTGCCACCGATCTCGCTGTCGCGGTGCCTGGGATCGCCGGCTGGCGCTTGGCACACCTGCCGAAGGCGCTGCCTGCCGAACAGGTCGAACGGCTCCTTGCGTCTTGCGACAGGAGAACACCGGCCGGCCGCAGGGACTACGCGGTTCTGATGCTGCTCGCGCGCCTCGGCTTACGGGGTGGCGAAGTCTCGGCCTTGACCCTGGACGATCTCGACTGGGATTGCGGCGAGATCGTCGTGCATGGCAAGGGTCAACGGCTGGCGCGGCTGCCACTGCCGGCGGATGTCGGTGCCGCCTTGGTCGACTATCTGCGGCAGGATCGGCCTGCTTGCTCAACACGCCGCGTCTTCATTCGCATAAAGGCGCCCAGACGGAGTTTTGTCAGCCCTTCGACTATTTGCTGCATCGTCCATCGTGCGCTCAAGCGCACCGGTCTGACGCCGGCGTTCAAGGGTGCGCACCTGTTGCGTCACTCACTCGCCACCAATCTGCTGCGCCGCGGCGCCTCGCTCGTTGAAATCGGTCAACTTCTCCGCCACAGCCAGCCGAACACGACACAGATCTATGCCAAAGTCGACATCGCGGCGTTGCGTGCTATTGCGCTACCCTGGCCAGGAGTCTCATCATGAGCGCGTTGCAAGCGGCGCTCGAAGAGTACCTGGCCGCGCGCCGCGCCCTCGGCCATAAGCTGCGTCTTTCGGGACGGTTGCTGCAGCGCTTCGTTGTCTTTGCCGAATCTTCCGGCGCCACCTTCATCAGCACCGAGATTGCCCTGGCCTGGGCCATGCAGCCGGCAAAGGCACAGCCCGCCCAGTGGGCCAACCGGTTGGCGATGGTTCGCCGGTTCGCGCGCTATTGTAGCGCCATTGACCCGCGGACCGTCGTGCCGCCGCCCGACCTTCTTCCTCACCGGTATCGTCGGCCATCGTCGCCCTATATTTATCGCGACGAAGAGATCACCCGACTGATCGATGCGGCAAAGCGCTTGCCGTCGACAGTCGGCCTTCGCCCGCAGACGTATGCCACGCTCTTCGGCTTGTACGCGGCGACCGGCATGCGCTGTAACGAACCGTTGCGTCTCGATCGCGACGACACCGATCTCGTTGATGGCGTGCTGACGGTTCGCGACACGAAGTTCGGCAAGTCGCGCTATGTGCCGCTTCACCCCTCGACGCAACAGGCCCTCAAAATCTATGCGGCCAGCCGAGACCGGTCATGCCCCAATCCCCTGAGCTCCAGCTTCTTCCTTTCCGAGCGCGGCACGCGTTTAACCGAATGGGCCGTGCGGTGGACGTTCGTCAAGCTGTCGCGCGAGGTCGGTTTGCGCGGCTCTAAGGATTCCCATGGGCCGCGTCTGCACGACCTTCGCCACCGACTGGCCGTGACAACATTGCTGCGCTGGTATCGCAACGGCATCGATGTCGAACGCCACCTGCCCGAGTTGGCGACCTATCTCGGCCATGCCCACATCACCGACACCTATTGGTATTTGACGGCAACGCCGGAGCTGCTGCAGCAAGCGCTGCTGCGGGCGGAACAATCTCAGCCGGAATCCCGCCCATGAGCGCCGCCCCAACGTTCCCCGCTCTTCTTGAGGCCTTCTTCACCGATCGCCTCATCAGACAACGACAAGCAAGCCCGCATACGCTGGCGAGCTACCGCGATACCTTCTGCCTGCTGCTGGCCTATGCCCAGCGGCAGCTACGCAAGGGGGCTTCGCACGTCACCTTGCCGGATCTCGACACCGCGTTCCTCGGCGCCTTCCTCGATCATCTCGAACACGAACGCGACAACAGCGCCAGGAGCCGCAATGTCCGTCTTGCCGCCATCCATTCCTTCTTCCGCTATGTGGCCTTGCATGCGCCGGAACACAGCGCATTGGCTCAGCGCGTGCTCGCCATTCCGAGCAAGCGTTACGTGCGCCGGCCGGTCGCCTTCCTCAGCAGCGTCGAAGTCGCCGCCTTGCTCGCCGCCCCCGACCTCGGCAGCTGGGGCGGGCGCCGTGACCGGGCGCTTCTGTTGCTGGCCGTGCAGACCGGCCTGCGTGCTGCCGAAATCGTCGGCCTTTGTTGCGAGGATATCGTCCTCGGCCCGGCCGCCTATGTGCAATGTCAGGGAAAGGGCCGAAAACTCCGCAACACCCCGCTTCGCAAGGATACGGTCACGGTGCTGCGTGCCTGGCTTGCCGAGCGACGCGGGCAGAGCGCCGATCCTGCCTTCCCGACGATAAGCGGCACATCATTGAGTCACGACGCACTTCAATACCTGCTGAACAAGCACCTCGTCGTCGCACGTCGCCACTGCCCATCGCTGGCCAGCAAGCACGTAACGCCGCATGTCCTGAGGCATACCCTGGCAATGGACCTGCTCCAGCACGGCGTCGACCGCTCGGTCATTGCTCTGTGGCTGGGCCACGAGTCGGTCGAAACCACCGCCATCTATCTTCAGGCCGACATGAAGCTCAAGGAGCAAGCTCTGGCGAAGACCGACACGGCTGACATCCGGTTGGGCCGCTACAAGCCCGACGACCATCTCCTTGCATTCCTGAAGAGCCTCTGATTATGCCGACCCAACAGCCACAGATCGCCCGCACTCTTTGGCCTCCCGGCCGTCACTCGGAATAATCCGGCACTCGGAGTTATGCCGCTAATTCCGACTTCGGAATTAGCGGCACACTTTCGCGAGCGTCGGGGCAGGTGACGGCATGTCGTTGCAGATCATTGGCAAGCTTCTCGGTCACGCCGATGCTGGCACCACACAGCGATACGCTCATGTTGATGTGAACCCGACGCGCGCCGCTGCCAACCTGATTGCAGGCAAGATTGCTGACGCGATTGGAGGGCGGTGACATGGCTCCGCTGCCGCGACCATTCAGCCGCTCGGCGTCTCTCATCGAGTCAGCGATTAGCGAGGGGCGCGCCGAAGAGGCGATGCACAAGTTGGTTCATGCTCTGCGCGGTGACGGTGATAGCAAGGCAATTCGCTTCCTTGCCGCTGACTGGATTGAGCGCATTGGATTGCCTGGCGGAGCAGCAAAGACGCTGCGGAAAGGAAACAAGGCGCTGCTGGAGGATTGGCTCGATATTTCCGAAATGGTGGGAAAGATTCAGGCTGAGGGCAAGACCCGCGATCAGGCCATTCAGGATACCGCCGGTTACTTTGGGTGCAGCGACCGTCATGTAGAGAAATGCGTCGCCGAATGGAACAAGGTCGCGCAAGCCCATAGGGAAGAAGGGTAGCAACCGAACGATTGTCCAAGATCGTTCGGCTGATTTCAACGCGGTAAAGCCGCATATTCCTCCATGCAACAAAACGCACGGAGGTAATTGTATGGCAAACGTACGGGTACGGCAGGCGGCCGAATATGTAGGCCTGTCAAAGTCCAATCTCGATAAGATGCGCTGCTGGGGCACTGGCCCGGCTTATGTCAAACTCGGCAATTCGGTCATTTACCGGACCGAGGACTTGGACGCATGGCTCGTCGCAAATCGTCGCGCCGCCAATGATAACGGAGGCGCTGCCCGCGCAGCCTGACAACAAAAGAGCGTCCGACTCAACGGCGCCCGCAACCCACCATCTCAATCGGGATAACTACCTTGCAGATTCTGCACATCAGACCTGAGCCGCCTGGCGGCATCGGGAATACAATCGCGCGCTTTGATGTAGCGCTTTCAGACGACGTTCGTGTGTTCGGTTTGCGCATCACTGAGCGCGCCGCAGGCGGCTACTCTGTGTATTCGCCGAACGCCCGCGGAGCGCGCGTCGTCACCTTTTCAGCAAACCTAGTCAACGAAATTGCCCGCGCTGCTCTGGCTGCGCTTCAGGAGCGTAAGCCGCATGACCAACGCGCAGCCTAACGCCCCAATCACCGCGGCCAGCCTTGTGGCACGGTACGGCGGCACGGCCAGCAGGAAAGACGTAAAAGGCGCCACCATCGCCGGCCAGGTGTCAGACCTCTACATCGTCGGCGGACAGGTATTCTGCGGCCGCACTGACGGCGCCTACACGCCGCAGGCGATTGGCGGGCTCGTCTCAATGGAATGTGGCTTGCCGCTGCACATATCGCATACGCGAGCCTTTTCCGACGTAGAGCAGGCCAAACCAAAACCCGCACCCGCCAACGACAACAAGAAGAGCGCCAAGCACGAAGCAGCGCCATTTCCAGGCGTTGTCTCGAGCGGCGAGTTCGTCGCTGACTTCACGCCGCCTGACTACCACATTGACGGCGTAGCGCAGGCTGCGTTCATCTACTCGCTCACCGGCATGACAGGAGCAGGCAAGACGGCCGTTCTGCTCTGCCTTACGTACTGCACAGCGCTCGGCAAGCGGCTGGGCGATCGTGAGGTGCGGAAGGGCCGGGTTATCTACAGTGCGGGCGAGAATCCGGTCGACGTGCGCATGCGTTGGCTGGCGATGGCGCACGAACTGCAGTTCGACCCAACCGACATCGACGTCCACTTCATCGCCGGCACTTACAGTATTCCGGACTCGATATCGAAAATCGAGGAAGCGGCCAAGGGACTGGGCGGCGTCGACTTAGTGATTGTCGATACGAGTGCTGCCTATTTCCAAGGATCCGACGAGAACAGCAACGTCGAGATGGGCAACCACGCTCGAGACATGCGCAGGCTTACAGAGTTACCCGGCAAGCCTTGCGTGTTTGTCGCGGCTCACCCGGTCAAGAACGCCAGCGCCGACAACCTCTTACCCAAAGGCGGCGGCAGTTTCCTCAACGAGATCGACGGCAACCTGACGCTAGCAAGGGCCGAGGGTGGCGCCAGGATGCATTGGCAGGGTAAGCACCGCGGACCGGATTTTGAACCCATCCATTTCGAAGTCAGGACCGTCACGGCACCCGCTCTTGTCGACACAAAGGGCAAGAGCATTCCAACCGTGATGGCTCGCGCCTTGACTACCCGCGACGCTCGCCAGGCGGCCGACACCGCCCGCAAGGACGAGGACGAGGTGCTGCTGCAAATCGAGCGCGACGGGAAGCAGTCACTCGCCGATATGGCTGGTGCCTTGGGCTGGCAGGACAAGGAAGGCGCACCGGATAAGCGGCGCGTTTCCTATGCCACCGAAAAGCTCAAGAAGGAAAAGCTGGCCCTGTTTGCGCGCCGCAAATGGACGCTAACCGCGGTAGGCCAAGAGGCTGCAACCGAGGTGCGCCAGCAGCGTCACCTGAGAAGCAACATTGCCTCTATGGTGGCGAGAAGCGCGGCCCGCGATGACGACTAAAATCGTCCGAAACGCTCCGTACGAACTGATCGGTTCGATTTGCCATTTTTCGGCAAATCGTCCGTACGGACGAAATCCCGTACGACTTCACCAGAAATTGGCAAAAAGTTCAATGAAATCAAACCGTACGCTCCGTACGGCTTTTCTCTAAAAACAGCATTGGTGGTGGGTGGTTTTAACCACCAACCACCGTCGTACGTACGTACCTCTTCTCTAGGAAACGGACGAACGGACGATTTCAAACCCTAAGCGAAACCAGAGGAGAGAACCACCATGGAAAACACATGCATACGATTTCAATCGAACCATTCGAAGCTGAGTACAAAACCAAAATCATGGGCGGGAAGGACCGCTGGTCGCCCTGCCAGGTAATAGGCGTCAGCGTCGACGGCGTGCACGGCTCGCAGTCACGCTTCATCACCATTGTCGAAGACGAAGACGGCAATCTCTGGCCAGACACGGCCGAGTTAGTGCGGCGCACTGAATAGGAGGAACACCATGCTTGAGAAACGCACAATCACTCTGTTCAGCGAACCACGGCCGTACTGGCATCCAGTGTATGGCGACGGCGAGGTTATCGGCGTGACCGACGCGACCAAGTGGCAGGACACCAAGAAGCCCAAGCCGAATTACGTGGCGGAGGTGACAGGCAAGGACGGCAAGAAGCTGATGCTTTTCCTCGATGAGGTTTGAGCCATGCTGAAAGCACCACCCGCCAACGAGACTGTCACCAAGCGCACCATAACGTGGGTCGAACTCTACAAGCTCCGGCCCGACCTTAAGCCCGACAACGACAACGCCCGCAGCCCACGACGACCGTCCGCAAGGCGGCCAGCCGGTGAGTGAGGCGACCGGGAGGGGTGAGTCAACCCTTGGCACGTTCGACTCCACGGACCGCTCGCAACCCCATCGCGCGCATTCGCCCTGCCCCGGTTAGTCCGGTGAACCGCAATATTGTTAGGGAACAACAACTTATACCATGAATGACCACAAGATTCCACGGCACCTGAGTGCCAAAACCCGAAAATTCTGTGCGAGAATCCTAGAAGATTTTGCCCTAGAGCGGCACCATTTCGAGATCCTGTGCCGCACAGCCGAGGCTATGGACCGGGCAGACTCGGCCCGCGACTTGGTGGCCAAGGAGGGACTCACCGTGAACGATCGCTACGGCACGCCGAAGGCTCATCCTGCCGTCGCCATCGAACGGGACGCCCGCACCGCTGTGCTCCGCGGCCTTCGCGAGCTTGGCTTGGACGTCGATACGTCCGATGCACCAAGGGCGCCACGGACGCGCGACTACGGTCGGAGGGCAGCCTGATGCCGGTGAGACGCAAGGTCGATAGACGCCGCGACGGAGTGCCAGTCGACGCACTTCGGCGTGTTTGGGCGCTCTGGCTCCGGCCGGCTCTCGACGCCACTGAGAAGGGCGAGCTGACGAAACTTGAGGCGGAGTGCAGAGCAGCCGGTTACGACCCGCTGCTGGCTTGGTGTAGCACACAGGGAGATAACGCATGCCGGTAAGAAAACGTGCTTCGAAGGCCAGGCCTGACGAGGCTAAAGCGTGGATGATGTATTTTCAGAGCGGGCACGACTTTTTTGACGAACTTGTCGATGCTGGCGTTGTGGAGGATCGACACCACGTCCCTCGCGATCTGGCTGAAGCTACATGGAGACGGATCGGCAACGACGTTTTGGCCTATATGGAAGAGTTCTACAGAGGCTATCACCCGCCAGAGCATCCGATATGGGCAGAACGCGAATTTGGGGCGCCGGGACAGATGAAGCGGCGTGCGGGCCGTTGAAAAGGCCTCCGTCTCCAGCGGATAGATCCAACCCTTACCCGCCGCACCCGCGCAACAGCGCCAGGGCCAGCGAGACGATAACTGGCAACAGCTTGAACACCTCGTCTCGTGTGAGGCGCCACCATGGCTGTTTGGGCTTTCGCGGATTGCGCACGCGGAATTCTCCATTAGGAAAGGATCATTCCGGTGCGATTTCTAAATGGTGCGGATTCGCGGACCCGTTTGCAAGACCACGACTAACGGATTTTTTACGAATCTGGATTGTGCGACAACTCGTGAGGCGCGCAAACTATTGATTTTCCTCGTTGACCCGCTGATTTCGGTTGCCCGTTATTCACAGGATGCCGCAAGGAATCACAGGTTCGATTTCGTGCCGCACCGCAGCGCCTTCGCTGACCTCGTCTAACTCCCGAGTGGCAATGGCAAATCTTTGCGGTGCGGATTACCCTCTTGCAGCCTTGTGGCACAATTTGCCGATTCAAAGCAGTGTCTTTTTGGTCACCGCTGCACTATATATTGCGGCCGTCCTGAATTTTGACGCAGTTAACCCCTATATATAGGGGCAATCATATCGACCGCCACCAAGGCGGCAGGCAGCCGGCATTGCCGGCATATTGCAATCGGTCGCGTGGGGCGACCTTGGGAACAGAGCAGCATCAATGGAAAATCTGGAGGCCGCCAGCGAGGCGGACGGTCGCGTTGCGGCCAACGACGACGTCGCGGTTTTTGACGTCGCGAATAAGAATCTGCCGGTAGCGTTCGAAGTCGACACCGACATCCCTTCCGCAAAGGCGCTCGCCAGGCGCGAATTGGCCGACTTGATGGCATCTGCGCCGGCCATCACCGTATGCCGCTACAGGCCGCCACGCGGACCGAACAAATGGAAGCCGCGCAAATATGCCGCCGCGAATGACAACGATGCGGCGCCGTTGCCCATTATCGAAGCTCTACGCCGCGATCGCAGGCAAGACGACATCCCATGGATCATTCGCTATCGGCTACTCTGCGAGGTGGTTGGCACTTCGCCCTGCGATGACGAACTCGACATCAGCGACGAGGGCATCAGCGTCGAAAACCGCAGCCTGCATGTCTCTGGGAAGAATTTCGACAGGCCGTTTCAGCGGGCAGAGAAGGGTGGCTGGACGGGTGCCGTGCTGTCGGGCGGGGAAATCTCCTATCGCGAGACAAGGCATACAGTGAAGCAGCGCGTGAGCGTCGGCCAGCGCACCAATGCAGCCGACGACGAGAACGGCACTAGGACGCAAACGCCGCTGCGGCTGGCGAAAAGCGAGGACGAGCGGATTGCCCGAATTGATGGCCAGCCAATCCTGGCGGCGCTGCGCGCCGGACTGGGCGATCTTCTCATTCCATTTGAAGACGCGGTGCTTGACGGATGCACCCTGACCGAGATCGGAGAGGATCTTGGCCACAGGTGGAAAGCCCGGAGCGCCAAGGCGAAGTGGGTTGTGTATGGCGGCATCGATAGTCTTCGCGATCAATGGCAGATGATTGATCGCCAAATGGCAGCGCAAGCCGCGGCTTGCAGTCGTCGCGTCGAGGCTCGGCGGAAGGAGCTTGCCGCGGCTGAAGCGCGATATTTGGGCCTCGCTGCCTAATCTGTACCCCACCTCGTTTTCAAAGGTATGAGGTGGAGAACTAACACCTCTTTCCCTCGCAGGCGCCCGCTCTGTCGTCTGCGTCGCCGCTACCGCCCCACACGGTATAGGCCCTCGCCATTGCAGAAGTACTGCAGGCGAGCTGATTGGCTCGATAGCTTCGGCTATCGGGCCTTCTTTTTTACAACCATCCACACGGGAAATTGCAATTTCCCGCTCTATTCAAGGACAATAAACATGCCTTCTACCAAGCAGGCCTGCGACGGACTCGTGCGCCGCGTCGGCTACGATCCCGGCCGCACCAAAGAGGTCGCGCGCGCGCTCACTGAAGCCCAAATTCTCCCCGCTGGCTCGCCTGGCGTTTCGCCAGACCTGAGTCCGCAAGACGTTGCGACGCTGATGCTCGGCGTGGCCGTAGACGCGCCGCTGCGCGCCGTAGCAGAGACCGTACGCGAATACCGCTCACTGCGCCGCGAAGGCGTGCCACAGGGCGCGCCGGCAAGCATCAGCAGCACGGCCGGCGAGGCGCTCGACATCCTGGCCGAAATTGCCGCGAGCGGCACCCCTGACGCAAAGGCGCTCGTCGCCAAGACGATCATCGCGGTCGTATCGAATTGGCAGGAGATCGCCCTGACCGACACGATCGACGTCCGCCGCTTTAGCGCCGGTGAGCCAGGTAGGTGGCAGGCTTACGGCCACCGCAAGTCGGTGGAAATCAACGGTGGCGCCTTTGCGACCGTCATCGCAGAACTTTTCGCAGGAGACCGTTATGCCAATCTTTAATAAGACGCCGCGAGCCAAGCCTGACGCTCGGCCGGCCAAGGTTGCGCCGATTAAACTCAGCTTCACCGCACTGACAGCGCGCGAAGCGCTGCCCGAGCTTGGTGCCGACGAAGATCGCCGCGCAGCAATTTTCAAGGACCGCGCAGCCTATGTTGCGGAGCGCAAGGCGCTGCAGGCCGAGATTGAAGCCGACAAATCCATTGACATCGCACCCGAGGTTGCCGCGCTCATCGGCGAGAAGCCATCAGCCAAGGCACAGAAGCGCGAACGGGTTGCCGAGTTGCGCCGCCTGGAAACTGTCGCAGGCCAGGCCATCGAACTCATCGAACGGCGTATTGCCGCGACCAGGCCTGCCGCCGAGCGTGCCATTTGTGCCGCGGCTCGCCCGGAAGCCGAGAGACGCGTGGCTGCGTTGGTTGAGGCGCTGCGCGCCGTTGACGTCGCGCATGTCGAACTAACCGACATGTTCCTAGCGATTGAGGCGGAAGGCGCATCGACAGATGGTCTAGGGCAGATAAGGCCCCATTTTCTCGGGTCGGCTCAGGATCCGCAACGCCGGATTGTGCAGTACCTCAAGGAACTGAAAGGGGCTGGCTACGATGGCTGAACATCGCGAAATCGAGCGAGCCAGCAGCGACGGACGCCGCGGGCCGGCAAAGCGCATGATCAAACTACCGGGGGAGAAACGGCACGCAAATCGCAGCGAAACGGCCAAGGACATCGCGCGCCAAATCACTCTTGGCAAGCTCGACAAGAAGATCAAGGCGCTGAAAGATGGCTGAGCCTTTTATCTCTGGTTACGCCATCCAATGGCAGCAGCCCGCTAATATCGGCGGGCTTTTTATTGAGCGGTTTGCCAGAGGTGCATTCGACAAGTCTATCCGAGAGAGCGGAGATTCAGTTGTCGCCTGCTGGGCGCATGACATGTCTCGCCCGCTCGGGCGTGTCTCCAATGGCTCACTCGAGATCAAGGCCGACGCTGTCGGCCTCTGGTATGCGCTGACGCCGAACCCCGAATCGCCGATGGGACAGGAAGCCTTAGCCAGCGTTGGAAGCGGCCTGGTCGATGAGGTAAGCGTCTGCTTTTTCTCAGAGTCGGAGGAGTGGGACGACACGGGGGATTTGCCTCAGCGTCTGGTTACGCAAGCAGGGCTAGTGGAGTTGAGTCTTGTAATCTTTGGCGCCTACGGAAAAGCCACCTCGGCTGCCCTAACGCGCTCCGAAACCTCAATGGGCAACGCATCGGCGGCCAGGCGCCGCCTCATCGAAAAGATGGAGCGGGACCAACGGCTGCGAGGCATCCGATGAGACCGCGCGAGCAGGGCACCTTCGTGCCTGGCGCCGATCCCAAGGTGCTGCTCGACCACGGCGAGCGTTTAAAGGTTGCCGGTGCGTGTCAATGGTTTGACGAGGGTCAGCGCGTCTCATTCTGGATTGTGACCGACTTCACCGGAACGGTTATCAAGAAAGTC
The DNA here is from genome assembly GCF_004792275.1 of Mesorhizobium sp. M4B.F.Ca.ET.143.01.1.1. Taxonomy (NCBI): domain Bacteria; kingdom Pseudomonadati; phylum Pseudomonadota; class Alphaproteobacteria; order Hyphomicrobiales; family Phyllobacteriaceae; genus Mesorhizobium; species Mesorhizobium sp. M4B.F.Ca.ET.143.01.1.1. Next base: position 445,427 of record NZ_SRSR01000004.1, on the reverse strand, counting down.
GCGCATTCGCTCGAGCTGGCGGTTAGCTAGCCACCACTTTTGTCTTCAATCTGCTTAGGCGCATCGCGCTTCTCAATGGCCTGCTTCGCGCCAGCCGGCAGGCCATCGAACATAGCGTCAATGTGCTTGGGTTGGCTGATCAAGGTATCCGCAATCAGGTTCACCAAGCCGAAAAGCTTTTCAGCGGTAGCGCGATCATCCTTCAGGTCAATCTGACCGGGATGGACGGCGTTGTTGCCAACTACTCTCACGATGTCGAGTGCCTTCTGGATGCGCTTGTCGAGGCCCTGCTGAACCAAGGCGGCAATGTCTGCATCTATGTTCTTGCCTTTCTCTCCAAGGTGCGCGCAAAGCCGTTGAACCGCCTGTCGCAAAAGCGCTGCGGCACTTCTTGGAGACGTGTTTAGCACCAGGCCGGCTTCGTCGTAGTCGGCGCGCACATCGTCGGGCAAGTCAGGATTGGGGTCTGGCGCGTCGGTAGCCGCGGGCCACATTAGTCGGGTGTTTCGCCAGATTGCGACTTCTGCGCAATTATAGCACTTTGATAGGTTTAAATTGACGACCAATTCGACGCCGTATTTTTCTGACGGATCGAAGAATGGTGTTCCGCTGGCGCTTCTAATAACCCAGCGCTTCAACTCATTGCGGTCGATTTCGCCTTTGACATGCTCGAATGAAGCAGCTGTGGCCGCCTCCATAGTCCAAAATTGCGGATGCTCGTTGGCTGAATACGCACGCTCATGCACATAGTGCCAGAACTGTTTGGCTAGCGCACCACAGTGCGGGCAATTGAACGCCGTCAAATCTGTTGATGGTGGTACATACTTGCCGCGCATCGACTAATCCCAGTGAGAATAACCACCTAAGCGCCGGTCAGCGAAATAAACAATCTCGGTGCCCCTCCTAAGCTAGCTTTTCACAGGAAAAATCCACATGCCCACACAACCAGCCGCGGCCGGAACGCTGCCTGGCTTGGCATTTCTAATCGGAGCCGGCCAATGACTTTGTCTTCCTACACCTTCAACAGACCGGTCATTCACTTTGGCGGCGGCACAACTACACCCGTCGTTCCCGAGGTGCCGGAAGTCCAGACAACGCTTCCGACGTCGGCATATGGCCAGACTATCCCGGTTGTGTTTGGCAAGTGCAGATTGCCGGCTGCCTATATATGGGTGGCGCCAATCCTCACCGTTACCTCAACGCATGTGGAGTGGTGGGACACCGTCACAACAACCACGGCGAAGATGTCCGCCAGGCTGCGCTTTGCGCGTCCGCTTGTCCCGAATTCGACTTGGACGTTGAGGAAGCTCTACGCAAACGGCAAGCTGATCTATGACGGCAGCGCCGGGTATCGGCAGAGCGGCCTGAAGTTCACCGCCTACGACGGCAGAAGCACGCAGCCGCGTGATCCCACGATGGTTAGCGAGGAAGGCGAAGACAACGTTTCGGCTCACCGCGGCTACCTCGATATGGTCGTCAAGGACTTCGACATCATCGGCCTCGGGTCGCCGCCTGTCTTTGAGGCGGAATGGATTCAGGACGGCGCGACGACGCACGATTACGACACGTTCACGACACTGTCTCCAGGCTACGCCGGCCTGCTTGCGCCGGATTGGTCATCTGGTGTCCTGTATGCCTTTGGATTCTCGCCCCGTTCAATGCGTCGATACTCAATCGGCGCCACGACCGAATATTTCTCCGTCAACCATTCCATCGCCGCCAGCTATTTCAGCGGGTTTCGATATGTGCCCTCGCTGGACAGATTGGTCTACCTCGCCGGCTTTACTGGCGTTGGCGATGTCGACGCGGCGCTTGTCGAGCCGCTGACCGGCGCGCTGATTGCGTCATCGGTGGCACACGCAACCACGGCAGTCGTCCAAGATTGCGCCGCGATGGTGGATCTGAATGGGAGCGCTGTTTACGTCGGCTTCTCCAACAACCAGCAAATCTTTGCCTTCTCCCTTACCGCGACGACCATCGAGCGCTCCTATCAGTCGATTGCCAGCTTTGGCGGTTACTCCAGCATCCAGTGCGTGACGCCTGGCGAGGTGCGAGGCAGCGAACTGGATTTCTGGTTTTGCGCTGACGCCGATCTGGTCAAGGTCACGCTTACCGCGCTCGGCACGTTCAAAAGCTCCACCGTTGTCGCGACGCTGTCAGATGACCTGCGCTATGCGGTTTATGACGATGGCGACCTTGTCGTTTGGACCGATGCGGCGACCGTCAAGCGTATCAATGGCACTACGGGCGCTGTCGAGTTCACCAAGACGGTTCCGTACCAGATCGAGACGGTAAACTTTCGCTACCCCGGATCGCCAGACCAACAGCGCCTTGTCGATGAATTCTATTTTCCCAGCAGCGGCACGTCGTATTTCACCAATCTGGAAACGGGCGTGACGCGGTCTGTTTCAGGCGACTCGACAACCAGCCAATACTTCTACGACGGCCAGAGTGGCGAAGCGCTGATCGTCAACGTAGCCGGCGGTCCGATCCGGATGCGGATCCTTGACGGCGACGGCACGCAGCGAGAGCTAACCGACTTCCTGCAGGCACTTATGGAGTCGGGCGGGTTTGCATCGTCAGAAATCGCCTTCGAAGGCGACATTGACGACATCATCGACGGCGCCGTGATCGATGTGACGGCCGGCGTAAGGGATATCGCTCGCTCTGTCTGCGAGCCGTATTCGATCGCCGTATTTGAGCGCGCAGGCAAGATCATCTTCAAGCGCGCGCTAACAGACGGAGCGCTTGCCATCGACGCAACCATCTCTTCGTCCGGCGACATAGTCGACGCCGCTTAATCCCCCATAAGGAAACCCAACAATGGCAAGTTACTATGTTCGCTCGGGTGCGGGCGGCTCAGCCAATGGATCGAGCTGGGCCAATGCCTACTTGACACTCGCCGCGGCTTTCTCAGGCAAGGCGGCCGGCGATACCTTCTACGTCTCCGAAGATCATGCGGAGACGTTGGGGTCGACCATTATTCTGACTTCGCCAGGCACTCGCGCCAATCCCTGCAAGGTCATCTGCGTCAATCACTCAGGCAGCGTTCCGCCAGTCTCGGCGGATCTTCGGACGACCGCCACCATAAGCATGACTGGTGCATCCAACCGAATTGCGTTTGACGGTCTCGGCACCTATTACTACGGCATCACCTTCAATGTTGGCAGCGGCGCCGGCATTCCGCAGTTCACCTTCAACGAATCGTCCAAGTCGGCGATGGTGTTCAAAAGCTGCGCGTTCGTCATCGTTGGAACCGGATCTTCATCGGCAGTCAACATCGGCAATGTCGGGGGCAATCCGTCCTGCTATCTGGAATGGGATAATTGCACCCTTACAACCGCAGCGACCGGCAACACCATTAATTTGAATGCCACGTTTAGGTGGAAGAACACGGCTTCGGCGCTGCTTGGAACTATCCCGACCAGGCTCTTCACGTTCGTTGGGAGCAATGGCGCGCATTTGAAAATCCAAGGTGTCGATCTAAGCGCAGCCGGCTCTGGCAAATTCATCATCGGCCAGAACACCACGAACATGACCGGGTGCGTCGTGGAGTTGGAGGATTGCAAGCTCAATGCTTCGGTGACGCTCTGTGAGGCGATCGACAATCCAGGCTCTATCGAAGTTGATGCGTACCGCTCGGGGTCGAGCGGCGTGAACTACGCGTATTCCCGCGTCAGATGGGCCGGCACGTTGACCGAAGAGACGACGATCGTTCGCACCGGAGGTGCCTCGGACGGCACAACGCCGCTGGCATGGAAGATCGTCACGACCGCCAACTCTTCATGGAGCATTCCTTTCGAGTCGCCGCCTATCGCGATCTGGAATGACACGACTGGCTCAAGCGTTACCGCGACGGTCGAAGGCATATGGGGTGGCGGCGCGGTCCCCAATGACGACGACATCTGGATTGAGGTTGAATACCTCGGCTCCAGCGGCTCGCCGCTCGGATCGTTCGTCAATGACAGCAAGGCCGACATCCTGGCCACCGCCGCCGGGCAGACATCCAGCTCCGAGACGTGGGGCGGATCCACGACAAAGTTCAAGATGGCGGCAAGCTTCACGCCACAGCAAAAAGGCTGGGTGCTGGTCCGAGTCAAGGCGGCGAAGGCATCGTCAACGTTCTATGTCTGTCCGAAGGTAGCGTTGAGCTAACGCCTCATTACGCTTCTCGCCAAGTTGGCCGACAAGCAATTAGCCGATCGCTTCACCACCGACATTGGCCAAGAAAACTGGCGCCTGGCTACTCCAGTAAGGCCTTCCCGCTGGCTTCGGCCGGCTGGCTTTTTTGTTTCAGCCGATCGCTAGCCTCCAGATACGCAATGTCTATTAGGTACGTCAGCAGATCTTCACCATCCTCATGCATCCGATGGCGGATTACGCTCAGCAGGGATGCAACAAAGCGCAAGTTCTCCAGCTTGCTTGGCGAATCCATGACGCGCCTCCTAAGTTGACGATTCGTCCTATAATATTAGCGTATGCTTTCGCGGGCCGAAACAAAAGCTAGCTTCATGGGTTCCTCTTCAAATTGGAGGTAACAACCCATGTGCCCGGCAATCGACAATGGGGGCGATCGCCAAGCCCATCTAAAGCTGCTGGCAGAGCGACTGACGAGAGAAACTGGCATCAAGGAGGAAGAGGCCAATCGTCTAATCGAGCTGATTGGAACCGATTGGAACTCGCTGCTTCGCGAGGCTAGGTTCCTGAAAGGGCGGCATTAGAGGACTGCCGCCCGACACTAACGGATCCGCTGGATGCGGCCTCTGTCGAGTCGAAACACCCCATTCTGGCCGCCTTGTTTCTCAAAGTCGGTTTGTAGCTCATCCCAGGTGCCAAGATACTCGCCGCAATCATCGCAAGAAATCAGCGTATCCGGGCGAGCGTCATCGGGAATTCTCAGCTTGATGATGAGGCAGTAGGGGCATTCCAACCGGTGATTGAGATATGTCGGGGCCATCGAGCCTTTCACCGTGATTTGCGCTGGATTTCTTTCCACATGCATGGAGTCTGGGGCGATCGGCTGCTTAGTCAAGCGGTTGCTAATGGACCTTTGGCCCTGTTGTGCGTACTGACAAAAGACTGCATGCTTACCTTGCCCTTGGAGCCCAGCTTCTGGGACACGGCCCGGCCGCTAAATCCTGTGTCACCTCGATAAAGCGAGCCGGGCTGTGGGTGTCTGCCTCGGTGACTTCCCGCACGGTTCAATCGCGCCTCAGGCCGCGAGCGCCCAGAAGCTCGGCAATATCGGCAATCAGTTCGCGAGCCCTGGCCAGTTCCGCCGCCGCCTGCTCCCGGACACGGTCATTTTCCTCGCGAAGCTTTTGCGCCCGTTTCAGGGCTGCGGCGCTGATATCGAGGGAAGTCCAAGTGTCCATGCCGACCAACTCCAGGAGCGAGCAAATGTTCCGTTTGGGCGGCGGAACTTAAGGCCATTAGCCGCCTTGTCTCAGCATGAGCACCGAGACCAAGGTGGAAAGAGGAGAACGCCACGTTCGCGAAGGCAGGGCACGCATTGCTCGCCAGCGCAAACTCATTGATGAGATGACGCTCGACGGCCACCGGACCGAAGTGGCCCGAGGTCTATTGCAAGACTTCGAGGCGGTGCAACGCGAACTTGAAATGCATCTGGACTTCCTGCGCACCTTCAACTGATGATTGTTCGACATTGCGCGTCTGGCGCATCGGAGCCTGGCTCAATAAGGCTCAATTTGAATTTCAAAAAATTGGCTCCTATTTTAGGCCGGTGACCGAAGCGCCTATGAATGCAGGGGTGCAAGCGATGGCTACGCTGTTCGGAAACCGGAAGCGCTATCTCAAGGCTCTCCGGATCGTTGCCGCGACAGAGCGTTCAATAGGGCGCTCCGCCACACGGATGGCGACGTGCCACAGCTTGCTCGAATTGTCTGAATCGCAGTTGCAGAAACCAGTACGGACGATGTTTGAAACGTCTGCCGTCCCTAAAGGTGAAAGCGGCCCGGCGGCCCTGTTGCCGCCGAAGCCAGGCAAGCGCGATCCCTATAAGAAGCGCGAGAAATCTGATATCGCTTAGCGATGAGGGAAGCCGTTCTAGCGATGCTGGAGCAGCATGTGCTTTTGGGCGAGCGACATATTGCGCGCCAGCGCGAGATTGTTGCCGACTTCCACCATAAGGGCTTCAGGGCAGACTTAGCCGAAGACCTTTTGACCCTGTTCGAGCAGATGCAGCGTCTGCACGTCGCTCACCGGGATCGGCTTTTGAATTCAACGCAAGGCTAGGCGAGGTCTTTGAGTCCCGGTAGCATGAGGGAATGAAGCGCAGCACGATCTATGCCGTCTACCACCCGCCAGCGAATGGCCTGCCGTACCTGGCCGTAGTCATCGCTTCAGATGGAACGGCTGCCGCCCGTCCATTCGATACGGAGCAAGAGGCCGCAGCGTTCAACAAGCAAATGGCAGCGGCAGGACATCCCGGCAAGGCCAACCATTGAACCACTTACCCAAGGCTACAGGCCCTGTACCGTTACCTCTGGAGGTTAAAAAGCCCCAGCGCTGATGCAGGCGATTCTGGGCGAGCGCCGGTTTAGTCAAGAGATTGCTAATATGTGCGAACGGCATGGGAACAATTGATCGCCACCCTCGTTGAAAGGGCTGGCCGGATGCCCTTGTGTCCCAATCCCCTCTTCCGGCTAGCCTTGAAGCCAAGCCCGCTGCTGTCCCCTCGGCAGCGGGTTTCGCCTTAGTGCAACAGCATGTAGGCGCCCATGCCGGCCACACGCGGCCGTGCCGACCATATCGCTGCCGGTAGCGCCAGATCGCGCCGGCGAGCATGACGGCGCTAATCGCGGCGATGTAGAGCGGGACGAAGGGCATAACACCCACTAGAAGAGAAGAACCGGCGGCCGACGTATACTTTTGCTGGGGCGCATTGGGGTACTTGAAAACGTCGGCCGCCGGCCTCGGCGGGGGTGCGTCACGAATGACGCAGAGTCAGTTTTGGGTGTGATTAGATCACCCTCAATCAGATTGCCGGCTTATGGTGAACAAGCGGTTACTATCCACAGTTCGTGCAGTCTGAGCGCTAAGCGGCAACTATGCCCGCGCCTTGGCACGCTTAGCCCGCCAGCACTCGGCCCACAGCTACTCCTACGCCAATCGCGATGCCGGTAGCCAAGCTTTCCGCCAGGCGCACCGCCAATGCCGTATAGCGCCCGCGTGCGGGGCGCTGTGCGAGGATCCGAGCGAGTTCATTGAACGTGTGTTCCATGGCTGCCACCCATTTTTCTGACGACGTCGGATCGATTCCACATAACAACGTTGGAGTCCAGTGGAGAAGTTTTAGGCGTTTTCGCATATCTAGTTTGACTCTGTAGGCGTTTTCGCCTTGGCTTTGTTGCATGCCGCTTTACCGCTTTAATGTCATTGCAGTATCGTTATAATTGATACTTGCGTTCCCCGCTGATTGCGGCATTATAGTCGTTGCCAACAGGGGCAAAGGGGATTCGGGCATGAAACAGGCAACACAACAAATCGGGCTAGGCGCGATCGTTACCATGACGGGCGCGGTCGTCGGCACCAGCAGGCACCCAGACGGGCGGACTTCGTATCTCGTCCGGTACGACCGGAAGGGCGAGATAGTAGAAGACTGGTTTTTCGCGGAAGAGTTTGCCGACTTGGGCTTTGACGACGACGATTGTGCGGCGCCAGCGCTCCGAGCAGTCGAGGCGGCGGCATAGGCTTTGCCGCATAGCAATCGCGCGGCCTTTGATCAGCAGTAACCCGAAGTCGACGCGCCGCGCGAGGCCCGCTTTCCGAAGGGGAGGCGGGCTTTTCATTGATGGGTTATCTGGCTACAATCTGGCTGCAATTTTTATAGCCACCTCTGGGGGAAACGGCTAACTCTTTGTTTTAATTGGTCGGAGTGGCCGGATTCGAACCGACGACCCCTTGACCCCCAGTCAAGTGCGCTACCGGGCTGCGCTACACTCCGGACCGGGTGGCGATGTATCGTGATAACCCGGTGCCGGTCAACCGAATTCGGCAGCTATTTCGCCAGCGGCACCGCCGCCGGGCGCACCGCTTGCGGCGCTGCCAGTCGCAACGCCTTCTGATGCCGGTATTCGAGCGCGATCGCGCCCCAGATCAGGCCGAGCAGCAGGTAGACATGGCGCCAGTGGTCGATGTCGATGAAGGTGCCGAGCCCGATATTGCCGATGAAGGCGACATAGGCGCACAAGAGATAGGGCTGCCAGGGCCGGTCGCGCAGAAGGATGCGGAAGCCGGCCACGATCGTCCACACTGTCAGCGTCAGGAAACAGATGAAGCCAAGCCAGCCGTAGTCCATCAGCATCTTCAGCCAGATGTCGTGCGTGTCCTCGCCAAAGATGGTGCCGAACACCAGCGGGCCGATGCCGAACGGATGCTCCATCGCCATCTGGAAGCCGATCGTGTAGCGGGCGAACCGGCCAAGGCGGGCGGTGTCGTAGCTTTGCTCGAGATGGGCGCGGCTGGAGAACATCTCGGCCACGCCCGGCAGTTGCAGGATGACGACCATGGCGATGACAAGCAGCGCCATGGCGGCGACCGTCATGATGACCACGCGCAGCCGGAACTTGCCGCTGTTGCTCTGCAGGAAGAGTGCGCCGGTCAGCAGCACGGCCGAAACCGCGAACATGCCCCAGGCGCCGCGCGAGAAGGAAAAGAAGATGCCGGCGGTGATGACCAGGAGCGGCGCGGCGACCAGCGGCATGCGCGCGACGGGGCCGGTCAGGAGCAGATAAAGCAGGTAGACGCCGGGCAGCACCAGGAACGGCCCGAACACGTTCGGGTCCTGGAAGGCGCCGGCGGCGCGGTCGTATTTGGTGAAGACCTCCGCTCCCGGGAAGGCGTGGAAATAGCCGGCAATGCCGAGCAGCGCGGTCAGCACCGCCGACACCACATAGGCGGTGAAGATCAGCCGGTAGAGACGAGGCTGCACCGACGTGACCGCGGCAAAGAAGATCGCGGTGAAGGCGAGGAACATCGACACGGCAAGATAGAGCGGCGTGTTGGCGAGGTTCGCCATCTGCGTCATCGAGATCATGCCGCCGATGTTCATCACTATCAGCAGCACCAGAAGCGGCACCGCCGCCCGCGAGATCCGCAGGCCGAACAGCGCCCACACCGCGATCAGGCAGACCATGAAGAGGTCGTAAGGCGCCGGTTCGTCGATGACGAAGCCGGAAAGCAGGACGCCGAAGAACACCGCGGCCGATGCAATCAGCGCCGCCAGCTTGGCGTTGACCGCCTGAGGCGGCAACTGGTTGACCGCCTGGGGCGGCAACTTGTTGACCGCCTGGGGCGGCAACTTGTTGACCGCGGCCGCCGGCAGCTCATGGGCCACCGCGCTCAATAGGCGTTTTCCGTGTTGAGCAGCCGCACCGGGGTCAGGAACAGGATCCTGAGATCGAACAGCAGCGACCAGTTCTCGATGTAATAGAGGTCGTATTCGGTGCGCATGCGGATCTTCTCATTGGTGTCCATCTCGCCGCGCCAGCCATTGATCTGCGCCCAGCCGGTGACGCCGGGCTTGACCTTGTGGCGGGCGAAATAGCCGTCGACCACCTCGTTGTAGAGAAGGTTGTGCGACTGGGCGGCGATCGCATGCGGACGCGGACCGATCAGCGACAGCGAGCCGAACAGCGAATTGAAGAACTGCGGCAGCTCGTCGATCGAGGTCTTGCGGATGAAGCGGCCGACGCGGGTGACGCGCGGATCGTTCTTGGTCACCGTCTGCTTGGCGGTCGGGTCCGAGCGGTCGGTGTACATCGAACGGAACTTGTAGACCTCGATGACCTCGTTGTTGAAGCCGTGCCGCTTCTGCTTGAACAGCACCGGCCCCTTGCTGTCGAGCTTGATGGCGATCGCCGTCGCCAGCATGACCGGCGAGAAGACGATGATGCCGATGATCGAGAACAGGATGTCGAAGGCGCGCTTCGCGACCGAATCCCAGTCGTTGATCGGCTTGTCGAATATGTCGAGCATCGGCACCGAGCCGATGTAGGAATAGGCGCGCGGGCGGAATTGCAGCGCGTTCGAATGCGCCGACAGCCGGATGTCGACTGGCAGCACCCACAGCTTCTTCAGCAGCTGCAGCACGCGCGATTCGGCGGTCAGCGGCAGCGACACGATCAGCATGTCGATGCGGGCAATGCGCGCGAAGTCGATCAGCTCGGAAATGTTGCCGAGCTTGGGATAGCCGGCGACGATCGGCGGCGAGCGCTTGTCGCCGCGATCGTCGAAGATGCCGCAGATGCGGATGTCGTTGTAGGGCTGCCTCTCGACCGAGCGGATCAGCATCTCGGCCGACTTACCGCCACCGACGATGACGGCGCGCCGCTCCATGCGTCCGTCGCGGGCCCAGCGCCGGATCAGGTTGGACATCACCAGCCTGAGGCCGAAGATAAGCACGAAGCCGACGACAAACCAGGTGCCGAACAGGAGGCGCGAGTAATCCTCCGAAATCTTCATGATGAAGGCCGTCAGCGCCATCAGCGCGTAAGTGCCGGCCCAGACCAGGAGCACGCGGCCAAAATTGGCGATCGGCCGCATCAGGGCCGAGACCTGGTAGCTGTCGGTGACGTCGAGCAGCACCACCGCCAGGAACGAGGCCGCGGCGATCGTCAGCGGGTACTGCCAGGCGAGATATTTGAAGAAGCCGACATAGTAGACATAGACGCAGAGACCCGACAGGAACAGCAGCGCGAACTCGACCATGCGCAGCACGCCGCTGACCATGATCGGCGACATCGTATCGCGCCGGTATTGCGAGGCGACCTGGCGCGCCACATCGTTGAGGCTGCTCGATGCTTCGCTCGGGGCAGGGCCGTCGAATTTGCGTACCGCGTCCATGGAAAAGCGGTGTGCGGGGTCGATCTCGTTCATTGGATTGTCCGCGGGCTTCGCTCAGCTGAATAGCAAAAGAGAGCTAAGAAACCCTTGAGACAACCGATGGCTTTGAAGCGGTTGCCACCCAGCGTTGAGGAAAAGGGCGCTGATCGGCGTGAAAAATACTTGAGATCAAGCCGACCACGCTCTAGCGCCGAAGCGCGGCAAAATAGGCCTTCTCGATCTCCGCCGCCATGACGTCGGCGCCGAAGCGTGCCTTGAGGTCGGGCGCCCCGGGCATCAGGCGCTGGTAGGCGCCGAGATCGGCTAGCGCGTCGCTCAGCCTGTCGCCGAGCTGGTTCGGGTCGGGCCGGATCAAGGCGCGGGAGGTTTCGCCGAAAATTTCCGGAATGCCGCCGACAGCGGTGGCAATCATCGGCTTGCCGGCGGCCAGCGTCTCCAGCACGATATAGGGCATGGCCTCGGCGCGGGATGGCACGACGATCAGCTCCGCCAGCGTGAAGGCGTCCCTGGCCGGCATCGGCGGCAGGAAGCGGACATGGCCGTCGAGGCCGAGCCGTTTCACCTGTTCGTGGTATCGCGGCAGGTCGTCGCCATCGCCGACCATCACGGCGCTCAAGCGTCGGCCAAGCCTGTTGCCGGCCAGCGCCAGCGCATCGATGAAGATGTCGGGACCCTTGAGGTCGCGCATCATGCCGATATAGAGCAGGTCGGCCGCGTCGGGCACGCTCCCCACCGGTTCGAACTCGACCGCGCGCAGGCCATTGTAGACCAGCGTGTTGGGGATGGGTGGTTCGCCCACCTTCCTGCGCCAGGTGCGGCGCTCGTAGTCGGAGACGAACAGCAGGCAGTCGGTGAAGCGCGCCATGAAGCGCTCCAGCGCGAAGAACAGCTTTCCGGTGGCCGTGGTTTCGTCATAGTGGAGGGAGCCGCCATGCGGCGAATAAAGGCGGGCTACGCGAGACCTGGATACCCGCAACAATGAGCCGAACAGCCGGGCATAGGCGCCACCCTTGGCGCCGTGCCCGTGCAGCACGTCCGGCCGCAATTCCTTGATGATTCGGTAGGTGCGCCAGGCCGAGGCGAGGTCGCCCGGCCCGACATGGCGCTGCATCGGCGTGCGATGGATGCCGAGCGCCAGGCTGTCCGTCATGCCCTCGAACAGCCGTTCCTCGAATTCGCCACCGGTGGTCGAGTCGCAGACAATGCCGACTGAGTGACCCGAAGCGATCTGCGCCTCGGTCAGGTCGCGCACGTGCCGGAATATCCCGCCGACGGGTGAGCGAAAGCAATGGACGATCCGCAATTGGTTCGCCACGTTGGTTGTCAAAACAGCCGTTCGCGGACGTAGACGGTATCGCCGGGCAGCAGCGGATCGGATGTGACCACCCGTCCGGTCATTACCTTGCCGTTGATGTCGCGGGTGATGTCGACGCTTTCCTGGTTGGCGCGCGGCGAGAAGCCGCCGGCGATCGCGATCGCCTTTTGCACCGTCAGGCCCGGCACATAGGAATACTGGCCGGCAGCACCCACTTCACCCATGACGAAGATCGGCCGGTAGCGGTCGATCTCGACCGAGACATCGGGATCGCGCAGATAGCCTTGCCGCAATTTGTCGGCGATTTCCTTCTCGAGCTGCTGGGCGGTGTGGCCGCGCGCCGGCACGGCGCCGACCAGCGGCAAGGACATGTAGCCGGACTGGTCGACACTGTAGGTGTTGGTCAGGCCGTCCTGCTCGAAGACCGTGACGCGGACGCGGTCGCCGGCGCCGAGTCGGTAGGGCTGGTCGAGCACCTCATGAAAGGCCGCCGGCGTCGGCCGGTAGCTTGAGCAGCCGGCGAGCATCGACACGGCAAGCAGAGCACGAAAGAGGGAGGCAGTGCTTTTCATGGCCGGTCACGAACCTTCATCGCTGGCCGCCATATGTTGCGGCAAACCCCAGGGAACGGAATCCGTTATCGTCCTGTTAGGGTTAATGGCCGGTAAAGGTTTGCCGTCCGCGGCGGCGGCGGTCGTCAAAAAGCGTAGCTATTCTACTGTCTTTGCTGAATGTTCTTCAGTCGTCTCTAATAGGGGTTCGTACTGATCTTAACGGCTGAGTTACCATAGTTGTTTACGGTCCATCCTAGACTCAAAGTTCGGAGCAGGATGCATGTCCGTTCAGTCCGCGGCCGCAGACGTCGATGTCGATCTCAGGCAGCTCTTCGCCAGTCTGGCGAGGAACTGGCTGCGCATCCTGGTCGTTGCGCTCGCCGTCACCGGTCTGGCCTTCGCTTTCGCCTGGCTCGCCACGCCGCACTATAAGGCTGAGACGAAGCTGCTGATCGAAACCCGCGAATCGGTCTTCACCCGGCCTGACGGCACCAGCAACGACAGCGAGAAGCCGATTCTCGATGAGCAGGGCGTGGCCAGCCAGGTCGAGGTCATCGCCTCGACAGACATCCTCAAGCAGGTGGCCGCCAAGCTCAACCTGTCGCGGCTGCCCGAGTTCGACGAGGCGGCCAAGATGTCGGCGCTCAGCCGGCTGTTGGTCATCGTCGGGCTGAAAAGCGACCCCAACGAAATCCCGCCGGAAGAGCGCGTGCTGAAGAAGATGCGCGAGAAGCTCAACGTGTACAGCGTTGAAAAATCTCGCGTTATCGTCATCGAGTTTTCTTCTGAGGATCCTCGGCTCGCCGCCGACATTCCGAACGCCATCGCCGACACCTACATTTCCGTCCAGGGCAACGCCAAGCTGGAATCGAACGCCGCCGCCACCGACTGGCTGGCGCCTGAGATCGCCGACCTGTCGAAGCGGGTCAAGGATGCCGAGGCCAAGGTCGCCGACTTCCGCGCCCAATCGGATCTGCTGATGGGCGGCAACAATGCGGTGCTGGCCACCCAGCAGCTTTCCGAACTGTCCACCGAACTGTCGCGGGTGCGCGCCAATCGCGCCGCCGCCGAGGCGACCGCCGACAGCGTGCGCAAGGCGCTGCAAAGCGGCGGTTCGCTGGACGCGGTGCCGGAAGTGCTGAACTCCGACCTGATCCAGCGCCTGCGCGAGCGGCAGGTCGAGCTTCGGGCCAACATCGCCGACCTCTCCACCACCTTGCTCGACAATCATCCCCGCATCCGCGCCCTGAAATCGCAGCTTGCCGATCTCGACGGCCAGATTCGCAACGAGGCGCAAAAGATCATGAAGGGCCTGGCGACTCAGGCGCAGACGGCCCAGGCGCGCGAGAACCAGCTCCTCGGCGACGTCAACACGCTGAAGGCCGCATCGGCGCGCGCCGGCGAGCAGCAGGTCGAGCTCGACGCGCTGCAGCGCGACGCCAACGCCCAGCGCCAGCTGCTCGAATCCTACATGACCCGCTATCGCGAGGCGTCCTCGCGCAGCGACCGTAACTATCTGCCGGTCGATGCGCGCATCTTCTCGCGCGCCGTGACGCCGTCGGAGCCGTATTTCCCGAAGATCGTGCCGATCGTCGGCGCCGCCTTCGTCGCCTCGCTGCTTCTGATGGCGATCGCGACGCTTCTTGGGGAATTGTTCTCGGGCCGCGCCATGCGCCCGGCCGCCGGCGCCCGCTTCGGGCGAATCGAGCAGGTCGAGATGCCGGTTGCCCGCGTCGAGCCGGCACTTGTCGATGCCGGGCTGGCCAGGGATCGCCTGGCTGATCGAGAGGTTCAGCCGGAGGCCGCCACCGCAGCGGACGCACTGGACGAAAGCGCCGCGCCGAAACCCTCGGCGCTGGGCGAGATCGACATCGAGAAGGCGGCGGAGAAGCTGATCGCCTCGGGTGCCGCGCGGGCCATATTCGTGTCGCCGGAAGGCGACGAGGCCGCCGCTTCGGCCGTGCTGGTGGCGCGCGAGGTCTCGGACGCCGGCCTGCGCGTGCTGCTGCTCGACCTCACCGCTTCGGGCGCCGCCTCGCGACCAATGCTGGACAGCGCGCTTTTCCCGGGGATCACCGATCTGCTTGCCTCCGAGGCGCAGTTCAGCGACGTCATCCACGCCGATCTCTACTCGGACTGCCACGTGATCCCGGTCGGCACCGCCGATCCTGCCCGCGCCATGCGCGCCGCCGACCGGCTGCCGATCATCATGCAGTCGCTGACCACCGCCTACGACCTTGTCGTGGTCGAATGCGGCCCGGCCGACGCGCAAGGCATCAGCCGGCTGGCGGGCGAGGCGACAGAGGTCTTCCTCTCGATGCTGGAGGCGGACGACGAGGTGACACAGGCCGCGGTCAAGCTGATCGAGAACGGCTATCCCGAGCTTACCTTGGTGACGCCGCTCGGCCACGAGTCGCCGGGAACGCCGGTCCCGGGACGGCGCACGGCGGCATAAGACAGGGATCTGCTCCGGCCGCCCGCCGGCGCAGAGCTCCACGATCCCAGCGCTTCTATATGGCTAGCTGTCGTCCTCGCTCGCAGGGGCCGCCTGTCCGGCGGCCTTGCGGCGCAGCATCTTGGTCAGCTTCCAGATGAGCGGGCTGTTCTTGATGAAGGCCTTTATCCGTGCGCCCTGCCGCATCGCCAGCGCCAGCGCGCGGCCTTTCAGCGTCAACGGCGCCATCACCTCGAAATGCTGCGTCTCGACATCGCACCAGAGCCGCTTATAGGGCTCGTCGCCGACCGAGAAGTCATAGACGGCGAAGCCCGTTTCGCAGGCTTCCTGGATGTTGTCGAAGAACAGGAAGTCGCCGGGGCTGGTGAAGGCGAGATCATCCTCGGCGATCGCCCCGAACTCGCAGATCAGGCGCTTGCCCGACAGGCTCGATCCGGTGACGGCGCGCAACTTGCCGGCGACCTCAAGCCCGTGCAGCACGAAGGATGGTTTTGTTTCGGCCAGCGCTTCGCTGAACAAGGCGCGAAAGAAGGCACGAACTTCCGGCTCGCCGAAGACATTGGCGATGCCCATCTTGCGGAAGCGGACCTCCTTCATTTCGAGGAAGGCATCGAGCAGCCTGTCCACATCCTCGCGCGTGCGCGCCTCGATGCGGCGGAAGACACCGACCGCCTCGAATTTGCGCGTCTGCGAACGGTGCTTCTTGCGCTTGCGCTTGCCGCTGGCGCGCGCCAGCAAGGCGTCGAAGCCGCCGTCGAGATCGACGCCGAGCGATAGATTCGGGCTCGGAAAATGGGGCAGGGCGGCGAGCGGATTGGCGGCGCCGTCAAGGTCGGGCAGCAGCCGCTCCAGCGAGATCAGGTCGATGTCGGGCCGTGCCCTGGCGATGCCCGCCAGCATCGAACGCATCGCCGCGGCGTTGGCCATTGGCAGCCAGCCCGGTGCGACGGCGGCGAAATTGCCGTTGGCATGGCGGCCGCCCATGAAGCGGGCGACGCGGAATGGTCCACGACGAACGACTTCAAGGGCCAGCGCAAGCACCGGCTCGTCTTCCATATGGAGTGCCGCGACGACAATGTCGGGATGAACCGCTCGCGCCCAGTTGCGGATCCAGCCGTCACTTTGCGCCGGCGCAAACAGCGCAGAACCGCAGAATCCCGCATAAGTTGCAAGCGCCGCAGCGTCGCCGACGGTAACCGACAGGCCGGCCTGACCGACCGGCGAGGTGCGTGGCGACGTCTCGCTCGCGGCCAGCCGATTGCCGTCAAATGACGCGCTAGCGTCAACCATACCTCAATCCTTAAGGCGTATTGGTCCCAGTCAGGGGGTACGCGTGGGCGCGTTCCGTGCTTGGATGAGCCTAGGCGCAAAAGGTGAAGGAATGATCGACGGGGGCGAGGCAATCCGGAAACTGGCGCTGAACCTCGCCCGCTACACCGGCCTTGCGCCACTGGCGAAGCCGTTTGTCGGCGGCATCGGCGCCATTCTGATGCTGCACCGGGTCACCGCGACGCCGGAGAAGCCGAACGGCGTCAACCGTCACCTGAACATTGCGCCCGGCTTCCTCGATGCCCTCATCGCCGACATGAAGGCCGAAGGCTACGCCTTCGTCTCGCTGGACGAGGCGATCGAACGCGTCGCGTGCGGCGGCAAGGGCGGCCAGTTCGCCACCATCACCGCCGACGACGCCTACCGCGACAACATGACCGAAGCGTTGCCGGTGCTGGAAAAGCACGGCGCACCCATCACCATCTATGTCGCGCCCGGCCTGATCGACGGCGCCGCCGACCTCTGGTGGGACGTGATCGAGGATATCGTCAACGCGCGCGACCGGCTGACGCTGCCGACCCTAGACGGCGCGGTGACGATCGATTGCTCGACCCGCGGGAGGAAACTCCAGGCCAACGCTCGCCTGCATGGCTGGCTGACGGTGGAGGTGCGCGAGGAAGACCAGCGAGCGACGCTGCGCGAATTTGCGCGCGTGAACGGCATCGATCTGGCGACAAAGCGCCCGAGCACGCTGATGAGCTGGGACGAGATCCGGGCCATGTCCGGGCACGGGCTGGTGACGATCGGCGCTCACACCGTCAACCATCTCAACCTGAAACGGCTTTCGGAGGCCGACGCGCGGCATGAGATCGGCGATGTCCGGCGCATATTGCTGGAGAAGCTCGGTCAGGAGCCGCGCCATCTTGCCTATCCCTATGGCTATGTCAGCGCAGTCGGCTGCCGCGAAGTGGGCTTTGCCCGCGATGCCGGCTATATCTCGGCGGTGACGACGCGCCACGGCGTGCTGCGCGCCGAGCATGCCGGCTTCCTGCATGCCCTGCCGCGCATCTCGGTCAATGGCCGCTACCAGAGCGTCGCCCATATCCGCACCATGTTGTCGGGCGTGACGACGCCGCTCGCCAATGCCGGCAAAATGGTGGTGACGATCTAGGTCTGTCGATATTCAGGTGAGGCCAGCGCATGCCCGCGCTTTCTTGCGCACGCTCCGCTCCGGTTCTCGGAAATCACCGTTTTCGACTCGGCCTGACCTGAATCTCAACAGACCTTGGCCGCCGCCGGTCGATCCCGCGGACTATTTCCTGGCCTTGGACTTGTTCAGGCTCACAGCCGCGCGAACAAGTGCCTTCAGAGCCTCGGCGTTTATCGCATCGCCCTCGTGGAAATCGATGGCGCGCCTGGTGTTGCCGTCCAGGCTGGAGTTGAAGAGGCCGGAGGGATCCTCCAGGGCAGCCCCCTTGGCGAAGGTCAGCTTGACCACGGCCTTGTAGGTATCGCCCGTGCAGATCATGCCGGCGTCCTCCCAAACGGGAACGCCTCTCCATTTCCACTCCTCGACGACGTCGGGATCGGCCTCCCTGATCAGGCCGCGGAGCTGGCTGAGCATCCGGCCCCTCCAGTCGCCCAACTCCTCGATCCTGGCGTCTATCAGCTGCGAAGGAGACTTGCTTTCCGGCGATGCGCTATTGTTCATGGTTGGCTGTCACTCCCTTCGTGTTGTTGTTGCGCCACGTACCCATCGTCCGGTCACATCCGTTCGCCGGGCAATCGGCTGGCCTGCTTCACCCATTCGGCGACCTGGGCTTCATCGACCTGATCGTCCTCGCGAATGTCGAGGTAGCGCGTTTCCTTGGTCCGGGACTCGCCTGGAGGCAGCGGGCTGAGCGACGTGCCGCGGAAGAAGGCGACCTTGACGTATTTCGCGAAGCAATGAACGCCGAGGAACCAACCTTGGCCCTCGACCCCGTAAAGCGGCGAGTTCCATTTGACCGCCTTCTCGACGCCGGGGACGGCGCGCGCGATGAGCGCATCGAGACGGCGGCCGACATCGCGCTGCCAGCCCGGCATGGCGGCAATATAGGCCTGCACCGGGGCGTCGCCATAGCCCTTGGCGATCTGCGGGTTGCCGCCTGAAAGCAGGACCGGCTCTGTGCCGGCCCGCTTGGCGTTCGATTGTCCGCGCGTCTTCGCCATCCGCCCCTATCCGCCCACGCGCTGCTCGCTACGCGACTTGCCGGTGTAGGGCAGCACGAACATATAGAGGCCGGAAAACAGCAGCAGGAAGAGCGGCAAGAGCGGCGAGTATACCACCCAGGCGGGCGGCTCCCCCAATGCCATGGCGACGAAGTTGGCGATGACGGTCACCGTAAAGACGATCGACAGCCAACGGTGAATTTGCCGAATCCACTGGCTAAGGTTCAATACGACCTCCTCTGAGAAATGAGCGGAAAAGCCCGCGCTACCAGCGCGCCAGCTGGGTGATCTGGACCAGGTTGCCGCAGCTGTCGTTCAGTTGCGCAATGGTCGAGCCGGTGACCGCGGTCGGCGCCATGGCGAAGGCGGCGCCTCGCGCCTTGAGGCGCTCGTGGTCGCCCTCGATGTCGTCGGTGAAGAACATGACGGCGGGCTGGCCCTGCTTGAACATGGCCTGCTGGTAGGACTTGGCCGCGGGATTGTCGTTCAGCGCCAGCTGCAGCTCGGTGCCCTCCGGCTCGTCGGACGAGGCGACGGTCAGCCAGCGAAACGGCCCGTTGCTGAAATCGGCCTTCTTGGTGAAGCCGAGAACGTCGGTGTAGAAGGCAAGGGCCTTTTCCTGGTCGTCCACATACACTTTGGTCAGCTTGATCTTCATTCTGTTTCCTCCATTGGCATCGTGCGCGGCATAGCGCGTGGTGAACGTGGGCTTGACTTGAACTGCCGGCAGACTTCAGTCCATCCGCGCCAGCACCTGCTCCAGCGCTGCAAGGTACCTCGGCCAGCCGACGGTTGCGCCCCGGTAGTAGGGTTGCTGATCCGGCCGGAAGCCCGTCTGCTCCATGCGTAAATGGGTTCCCGTGCTCGTAGGGGTGAGCGTCCAGGTGACCACGCTCTCGAGATCCTTGGTATCCCAGCTGTAGGACAGCGTCTTGTTGGGCTCGACTGTCTGGACCTGGCAGTCGACGCCGCCCCAGTCCGCGCTGACACTGAAACGATGGTCCACGACCGGCTTGAAGTTGTTCTTCATCAGCCACTCCTCGATCAGATGCGGTTGCGTCAGCGCGCGCCAGATCTTTTCCGGCGGATAAGGTATCTCCCGCTCGACGACGACGGAGCGGGTTTCGGTCGCAATATTGGTCATTGGTCCATTCTTTTGAGCAGATCCTCGAGGTCGTCGAACCGGCTCTCCCAGAAGCCGGCCATCTGGCGTGTCCAATCCATCAGGAGAGCAAGCGCGCCAAGCTGCGCGCTATAGTGGGTCTGCCTTCCCTCATGGCGGTCGCGCACCAGCCCTGCCTGCCTCAGGACGCCGAGATGCTTCGACACGGCTGGCTGCGAAACCCCGGACTGGGCAGTAAGGGCGCCCACGGTCTGCTCTCCCTTTTGGCACAGTCGTTCGAAGATGGCGCGCCGGGTCGGATCGGCAAGTGTCCTGAATAGTGCGTCGTGGGCATTCGTCATGGGATCGATAACCCGGTGGCTATTGATTGACGTATAACCATTGAGATATGTGTACGTCAAGCGGGAAGGTGGAGCGGAACGATGATCCTGGTCCTGGGAGTCGCAAGGATCGCTGGACTTCATGCGCCGGTGCCGGCGCCGCGGTCAACTTCATGTCGCCGTCGCGGATAGCCGGCCCGGAGCATCAACACTTGTGGAAGTGTGTTCGGCGCGCGCAATCACATCACATTCCCGTTTGCGCCTTCGCAGGCGCCGGACTTCAGCCTTTGGGCCGCGGTTCGATGATCAGCCACTTGATGATGCCCATCGCCGGCAGCACCCACAGCAGGCCGCTCAACAGGAAGAACAGCAGATGCACCAGCGGGCTCGATTCCGACAGTTGGGCAACCGCCACGATCGACGCCACCAGCGCGTAGATGACGACCAGCGCAACCAGCAGTACGGTTCCGATCAGCTTTTTGAGGCGAATGGGCATGTCGCGATCTCTTTGACGGCTATCGCTTAGGCCGATCGCAAGCTGCACGCAACCTGTCATTGGCGGCGCGACGGCGTGCCGCGCTGCCCGGCCTTGCCACCGGGGCTGCCTTGGTCCACCAATCCCGCGACCTCAATTGCCGGAACACAACCATGGCCGCCATCACTGCTGCCGCACCCTATGCCGCCCGCGATCGCGACCTGCGCAACCGGGCGCAGGTGCGCGGCTGGCTATATTTCGTGCTTCTCGTGCTGTTCGCCCTGGTGCTGGTCGGCGGCGCCACCAGGCTTACCGAATCCGGCTTGTCGATCACCGAATGGCAGCCGATCCACGGTGTCATCCCGCCGCTCAACGACGCCGAGTGGCAGGAGGAGTTCCAGCGCTACCAGCAGATCCCGCAATATGCCGAGCTCAACAAGGGCATGAGCATCGCGGCGTTCAAGTCGATCTTCTGGTGGGAGTGGGTGCACCGCATCCTGGCGCGCAGCGTCGGCGTGGTCTTTGCCCTGCCGCTGCTGTTCTTCTGGGCGACGCGGCGTATCGAGCGCGGTCTGGGGCTGAAGCTCGTCGGCATCCTGCTGCTCGGCGGCCTGCAGGGCGCCATCGGCTGGTGGATGGTCGCGTCCGGCCTGGTCGACCGCGTCTCGGTCAGCCAATACCGGTTAGCCACGCATCTCACGCTGGCGGCGCTGATCTTCACCGCGACTATGGTAGTGGCGCGGGGGCTGGCGCCGCATTCCGAGCCCGCCGCCGATCGCTCGACGCAGCGGCTTGCCGGCGTCATCGTGCTGCTGGCGCTGGTGCAGATCTATCTCGGCGGGCTGGTCGCCGGGCTCGATGCTGGTCTGAGCTACAACACCTGGCCGCTGATGGACGGCAGGGTGATCCCCGGCGATCTGCTCCTGCTCGAGCCCGCCTGGCGCAACTTCTTCGAGAACCCGAAGACGGTGCAGTTCGTCCACCGCATCGGCGCCTACACGGTCTTCGCGGTAGCGCTCTGGCACATGATCGCGACGCGCCGGCGCCTGCCGGGCACCACCCATGCGCGCCGCGCCACGCTGCTGTTTCTGATTGTCCTGGTGCAGGCCTCGATCGGCATCGGCACGCTGTTGATGCAGGTGCCGCTGCACATGGCGCTGACCCATCAGGGTTTCGCGCTGATCCTGCTCGGATTTGCCGCCGCGCACTGGCGCGGCACCAAGGGCGCCTATCCGCTACCGACGAGACCGCCGATGAAGCGCAGGTACGTGCTCCTTGTCGGTGTTGGCGTCTCGTTGGTTGCGGCTGGGATACGTCTATCCCTACCGCCGGTGTGGTTTCCGTAAGGGATGCGGCTGGAGAAGGTTTCGGCAATGAGTTCGGGCGCGCTGACTTTCCAGCGCTTCGGAAATTCCGGCATGTTCGCTTACGGGGTGAGGCCGAGCATCAGGTCCATGTTCTGCACGGCGGCGCCCGACGCGCCCTTGCCGAGATTGTCGTAGACGGCGAGAAGGAGCGCCTGCGCCCGCTCGTCATTGGCAAAGACGTAGACCTTCATCTTGTTGGTGCCGTTGTAGATTTCCGGATCGACGTCGGGGATACGCTCCAGATGCGTGTAGGGCGCGACCTCGACCACGCCGCCCTCGATCGAGGCGAAATGATCGGCCAGCGCTGCATGCATTTCGGCGCCAGTCGGCACGCGCTCGAGGCCGCCGAGTTGCAGTGGCACCACGGTGATCATGCCTTGCGCGAAATTGCCGACCGCCGGTTGCATGATCGGGTCATGCGAGAGCTTCGCATAGGTCCTGAGCTCAGGCACGTGCTTGTGCTGCAGGGTGAGCCCGTAGGGCAGGAATTCGGGCGCGTCCTCGCCCTTGCCGACATAGTCCTCGATCATCGGCCGGCCACCACCGGAATAGCCGGAAATGCCGTTGACGGTGATCGGGAAGTCGGCGGGCAACAGTCCGGCCGACACAAGCGGCCTGAGCGTCGCAATCGGACCTTGCGGCCAGCAGCCGGGATTGGCGACGCGCTTCGCCGCAGCGATCCTCTTTGCCTGGTCCTTGTCCATTTCAGCGAAACCATATTCCCAGCCGGCGGCAACGCGATGCGCGGTCGACGCGTCGATCACCCGGGTGGTGTCGTTCTCGATCAGCGAGACGCTTTCCTTGGCGGCGGCGTCCGGCAGGCAGAGGATCGCGACATCGGCGGCATTAAGGAACTCGGCCCGCGCCGCAGTTTCCTTGCGGCGCTCGGTGGGGATCGAGATGATCTCCAGGTCGCCCCGCTCGGCCAGCAGCGCCCTGATCTGCAGGCCGGTGGTGCCGTGTTCGCCGTCGATGAAGATTTTCGGTTTCATTGCCTTGAAAAGTCCCTGCGATTTCAGCGCTATATGCCCTGAGCGTGATTGACTGCAACAGTATTGCCGTTGTTTAGGTCCTCGAGCCGGGCTTTCCGCTCGGCGACCAGGCCCAGATAATGCATCGCCACCATGGAGCCCGCGATCGCCGTTATATCGGCATGATCGTAAGCGGGCGCAACCTCGACCACGTCGGCGCCGACAATGTCGATCTGGCCGAGTTGGCGCAGCGTCGACAGGATCTTCGCCGAGGACGGGCCGCCGGCGACCGGCGTGCCCGTGCCCGGTGCGAAGGCCGGGTCCAGGCAGTCGATGTCGAAGGTAAGGTAGGTCTTCCTGCCGCCGGTACGGTCGACGATAGCATAGGCGATGTCGGACGCCCGCATCTCCTCGACCTCGTGACCGTAGAGGATCTTGATGCCGAACGTATCGGGGGCGTGCGTGCGGATGCCGATCTGGATCGAGCGATCGGGATCGATGATGCCTTCTTTCACCGCACGTCCGACGAAAGAGCCGTGGTCGATGCGTTTGCCGTCGTCCGGCCAGGTGTCCTGATGGGCGTCGAACTGCACCATCGCCAGCGGTCCGTGGATGGCGGCATGCGCCTTGAGCAGCGGCCAGGTGACGAAATGGTCGCCGCCGAGCGACAACAGGAAGGCGCCTGATTTCAGGATCTTGGCCGCCTCGCGCTCGATCGTGCCGGGTGTCTTCTGATGGTTGCCGCTGTCGAGCAGGCAGTCCCCGTAGTCGACAACAGCGAGGTGCTCGAACAGATCGCGCGAGAACGGGTACTGCGGGTCGTTGTCGAGGATCGCCGAGGCGCGGCGGATCGCCTGCGGCCCGAAGCGTGCGCCCGGCCGGTTGGTGACGGCGGCATCGAAGGGAATGCCCCACACCACGGCGTCCGCACCCTTCACGTCCTTCGTGTATCTGCGCCGCATGAACGACAGCGCGCCGGCATAGGTCGGCTCGAAGGACGCGCCCGTCTTGGAGCGGGCGGTGAAGGCATGGTCGATGTTCTGGTTCGCCATTACGGGTCCTCGGTTTTCAACGGGTTGCCACAACTACAGAACCGGCACGCAACATGCCAGTCACAGAGTGGGGAAACGGGAATGGCGCTCGGCGAGTGCCACGACAACACAGGATTGTATCATCATGACGCAGACCGCCTTTCTCAACCCCGCGCATATGCCGGCGGCGACCCGGACCGGCACCGTGGCGAGCGAGCGTTTCCTGGTGCTCGATTCCTGGCGCGGCATCTGCGCGCTGCTGGTGGCGCTGTTCCATTTCCCGACCAACTCGACGATCTCGCAAAGCGCCTTTGTCGGCGGCTCCTACCTGTTCGTCGATTTCTTCTTCGTGTTGTCCGGCTTCGTCATCGCCAGCTCCTACGGCAACCGGCTCAGCGAGCCGGTCGAGCTTGCCCGCTTCGCGCCCGTCCGCTTCGGCCGCATCTACCCGCTGCACCTCGTGATGCTCGCCGCCTTCGCCGCCTTCGAGGAGCTGCGGCTCATGCTGCCGCAATTGCACGGCACGGGTGCCGAGCCCTTCACCGGCGGCTTCGACCTGAACAGCCTCGTCGCCAATCTCTTCCTGCTGCAAGGCATGGGCGTCGAGGATCATCTGAGCTGGAACGCGCCGAGCTGGAGCATCTCGGCCGAATTCTTCGCCTATCTGCTGTTTGCCGCCGTTGTCTTCACGGCGGGCCGGCGCAGCTGGTTCTGGCTTGTGGCCGCTGCCGTCACCGCGCCGCTTTTCCTGCTTGCCTTCTCTCGCACGCATATGGACGTGTCCTTCGACTTCGGCTTCATCCGCTGCCTCTACGGCTTCTCGCTCGGCGCGCTGCTGGCATGGTTTCAGCACGATTCCATTGCAGAGGCGCGACATGCGCTTGCCGGTGACGGCAGGGCGCGGATCGCCTGGACGGCGGCCGAGATGGTGATGATCGCGGTGATCGGTGTTTTTGTCGCGCTGGCCGGAGACAACGATGCCGGCATCGCCGCTCCCCTGGTGTTTGCGCTGGCGCTCTACCTCTTTGCGCATGAGGGCGGCTGGATCAGCGCCTTCCTGCGCACCCGGCCGATGCTGATGCTGGGCGCGCTCTCCTATTCCATCTACATGGTCCACATCTTCGTGCAGGCGCGCATGATCAATGTCGGCGGGCTGGTAGAGCGCAAGTTCGGGCTTCACCTGCTCGGCGACATCGTGCTGCGCGGCGACCATGCGACCGGCTTCGGCGCCGATCTGCCATGGCTCGGCTTTGCCGCTATTCTCACCATGCTCGTCGCCACCATCGCCGTCTCCTGGTTCACCTGGCGCTTCGTCGAAATGCCGGCCCTGGCCTGGTTCCGGCGGCTGGCCAAGCGGATCTGAGAAGCCAATCCGTTCAAGCCCATAGCCGGCTTCGTTCACCGCCCTGTCATGCGCATCGCCTAACCGGGGTTCCATTCGGGACGGAGCGATTCTTGATGCGTACCATCTGGCAAGGCCTTCTGCTTTCCGCGGCGCTTGCGGTCTCGATCGGCCATGCCTTGGCCGGCGAAACGCGCGCCAGGCAGATCCTCGACCGCTTCGAGCATGCCAACCAGTGGCGCGACCATGTCATGGTGGCGGCGCACCGCGCCGGCGGCATGCAGGCCGGCAAGACGCTTTACCCCGAGAATTCGCTCGCCGCGGTCGAGGCCTCGATCGCGCTCGGTGCCGAGATCGTCGAGGTCGACATCAGGCGCTCCAAGGACGGCGAGTTCGTCGTCATGCATGACAGCTGGCTCGACCGCACCACCAACTGCAAGGGCGAGGTGGTCGACCATACTGTCGCCGAACTGAAGAGATGCAGGCTTGTCCTGGAGGGCACCGGCGCCATCACCAGCGAGCCGGTCTCGACGCTGCGCGAAATGCTGATGGCGACCAGGGACCGGATCCTGATCAACCTCGACAACAAGCTCGACGTTCATGCTCTGCCCGGCATGATCGCGGTTGCCCGCGATCTCGGCATGGCCGATCAGGTCATCGTCAAGGAGAACCTCTGGAACCAGCAGCGGATCGACACCGTCAAGGCGGCGATCGACGCTATCGGCGGCGGCTTCCAGTTCATGCCGATCATCGCCGACGATGCCGTGCGCGACGCCGCCTTCGCCGAGAAGGTTGGCCGCGTCTTTTCCCCGGGTGCGATCGAGCTGATCAACTGGCGGGCCGGCGCCGAGACGTTGACGGAGACGGGCGGACCGCTGTTCACCAACCGCATGCGGGCGTCTGCCGTGCGCGGCGGCTGGCACCTCTGGGCCGACACCTACGCCATCGTCAACAAGCCGGGCGGCTACCTGTCGGGCGGCCGCGGCGACGAGCTGGCGGTCGCCGCAAGCCTTCCCGCCGAGACCTGGGGCTTCTGGGCCGAACGCGGCGCCACCATCATCCAGACCGACGAGCCGAAGGCGGCGATCGGCTGGCTCGCCGCCAATGGTTTTCGCGTGCCTTATGCAGATGAGGCGCGGCCGGCCGAGCCGGCGCATACGGCGAGCATCAACTAGGCGTCGGCGCTTCACCCCACCCGGCGCTGCGCGCCGACCTCCCCATCGAGGGGAGGTAGAGAGCCGTGCGAACTCGCCGTCGCTGGACGTCCGCGAAATCGATGAGTGCTAAGCGAACTTTTGAGGTTATGGCGCGGCGCCCTACCTCCCCTTGATGGGGAGGTCGCGCCGCAGGCGCGGGCGGGGTGACAGCGCCGACCTAGGCCGCCTTCGCTACCCCTTCCAACTCCTGCAGCACCTCCGCCGAAAGCTCCAGCTCCGCCGCCGCAAGATTCTCCCGCAGATGCCCGACCGACGACGTGCCGGGGATCAGCAGAATGTTCGGCGAGCGTCGCAGCAGCCAGGCGAGCGCCACCTGCATCGGCGTCGCGCCGAGCCGTTCCGCCACCCTCGACAAAGTCGAAGACTGCAGCGGGCTGAAGCCGCCGAGCGGGAAGAATGGCACATAGGCGGTGCCTTCCCGCGCCAGTTGGTCGATCAGCGCGTCGTCGTCGCGGTGCGCCAGATTGTACTGGTTCTGCACGCAGACGATCTTGCAGATCCGGCGGCCTTCCTCGATCTGCGCGGGAGTGACGTTGCTCAGGCCGATATGGCGCACCAGTCCCTTGCGCTGCAACTCGGCAAGCGCTGTCAACTGCGCTTCGATCGAGCCCTCAGTCGGCCCCATCCCGAACATTATGCGCAGATTGACGACGTCCAGCACCTCAAGTCCGAGATTCCTGAGGTTGTCATGCACGGCCTGCTCAAGTTCGGTAGGCGAATTGGCCGGCAGCCAGGACGCATCGCTGCCGCGCCGCGCGCCGATCTTGGTGACGAGGACGAGGTCCTTGGGGTAAGGCGACAGCGCCTCGCGAATAATCTGGTTGGTGACGTGCGGGCCGTAATAGTCGCAGGTGTCGATATGGTCCACGCCCGATGACACCGCCTCGCGCAGCACCGCCAGTGCGGCATCGCGATCCCTGGGCGGACCAAACACATGCGGGCCGGCAAGCTGCATGGCGCCGTAGCCAAGGCGTTTCACGGTGTGGCTTCCGAGGGTGAATGTGCCGGACTTTTGGATGCTGGACATGCTGTTTCTCCTTGCTGTCGACGAGGCAGATAGGCGCTGTCGGCTGTTTCGATAATCGCTTATAATCCGGACAGGTTGTACGGGATGACGAACAATGGCGACGGATCTCAACGATCTCCAGGCGTTTATGGCGGTGGCGCGCGCAGGCGGTTTTCGCGAAGGAGCCCGCGCGACGGCGGGCAGTGCCTCCGCGCTCAGCGAAGCGATCCGCCGTCTGGAAACCCAGCTCGGTGTGAGGCTCTTCAACCGCACCACGCGCAGCGTCGCTTTGACCGAGGCTGGTGCCAGCCTGCTGGCGCGGCTCGGCCCCGCATTGGGCGAGGTAGAAGCTGCGCTCGATGTGGTGAACGGCTTTCGCGACCGGCCCGCCGGAACGTTGCGTCTCAACGTGCCGATAAGCGCCTCGCGGCTGGTGCTGCCCAAAATCGTTCCGGGATTTCTCGCGGCCTATCCCGCCATTCGCCTGGAGGTGATCGCCGAGGAGAACTTCATCGATCTGCTGGTGGCCGGCTGCGACGCCGGAATCCGCTATGACGAGCGGCTGGAGCAGGACATGATCGCGGTGCCGATCGGACCCCGAGCGCAGCGCTTCACGACCTCCGCTGCGCCGTCCTACCTTGACCGGCACGGCCGGCCGCAGCACCCGCGCGACCTGCTTGGCCATGCCTGTGTGCGCGGCCGCTTCCCGAGCGGGGTCATGACGCCCTGGGAGTTCGAGCGGGACGGCGAGGTGGTGCGGGTCGATCCCACGGGGCCATTGGTCGTCAGCATCGGTGGAGGCGTCGATCTCGCTGTCGATGCGGCGATCGCTGGTGTCGGCATTCTCTGGCTGTTTGAGGACTGGGTGCGCCCGCATTTCGAGAGCGGCGCGCTGGAACCTGTGCTGGAGCCGTGGTGGCAGAGCTTCCCGGGACCCTTCCTGTACTATCCCGGCCGACGGCTGGTGCCCGCGCCGCTGCGCGCATTCATCGACTACATAAAGACGCCGGCCGGCCGCGGTCCCTGAGCATCCCAAAAACAAAAAGGCCGCCCGGAGGCGGCCTTTCGATTGTCCAAATTTCGTAGCGCTTAGCGCTTCGAGAACTGGAAGGAGCGGCGGGCCTTCGCCTTGCCGTACTTCTTGCGCTCGACGACGCGGCTGTCGCGGGTCAGGAAGCCGCCCTTCTTGAGCACGGCGCGCAGCGCCGGCTCGTAGTAGGTCAGCGCCTTGGAGATGCCGTGACGAACGGCGCCGGCCTGGCCGGACAGGCCGCCGCCGATGACGGTGGCGACGATGTCGTATTGGCCGGCCCGGTTGGCGGCGATGATCGGCTGGTTGAGGATCATCTGCAGCACCGGACGCGCGAAGTAGCTCGCGAATTCCTTGTCGTTGACGACGATCTTGCCGGAGCCCGGCTTCACCCAGACGCGCGCGATGGCGTTCTTGCGCTTGCCGGTGGCATAGGCGCGGCCCGACTTGTCGAGCTTCTGGACGTGGACGGGAGCGGCCGGCTGCGCGACGGCAGCGGCAGTCCCGAGTTCTGCGAGCGAGGAAAGCTCAGCCATTACGAAGCCCTCTTGTTCTTGGAGTTCAGCTTGGCCACGTCGAGCGTGACGGGCTGCTGGGCGACATGCGGATGTTCAGCGCCTGCATAGACGCGGAGATTCTTCATCTGGCGACGGCCAAGCGGGCCGCGCGGGATCATGCGCTCGACGGCCTTCTCGACGACGCGCTCGGGGAAACGGCCCTCGAGCAGCTGGCGCGCGGTGCGCTCCTTGATGCCGCCGGGATGGCCGGTGTGCCAGTAATAGACCTTGTCGGTGTACTTCTTGCCGGTGAACACCACCTTGTCGGCATTGATGACGATGACGTTGTCGCCGTCGTCGACATGCGGGGTGAAGGTGGGCTTGTGCTTGCCGCGCAGATGGTTGGCGATGACAGTGGCGAGGCGGCCGACGACGAGACCTTCGGCGTCGATCAGCACCCACTTCTTCACCACATCCGCAGGCTTCTGCGAAAAGGTAGCCATGGTTCTTGCTCTCGGTTGGACCCTCCCTACCCGCGAAGGACAGGGAAAGGCGTTTCTTGTTGCTTGGATTGGCTGGGGTGTTCGCCCGTCGCCAATAACAAAGCGGCGGCCGTTGCGGGCCGCTGCTTCGCGAGGGCTTATAGGCGAGGGCAATCAGCGCGTCAAGGCGACCGAAATCTCTCTTTGCGTGGAAAACATAGCAAAAACAATGAATTGAGTAAAAGGTATTATTTTACCACATCATTCGGACGTTTCGGCGGGATCGAATAGGTGCCCGTGGCATGCGCCACCGTGTGTCCGTCCGGCCCGGCGACGATGTCGATGTCGAACACCATCAGGCTTTTTCCCAGCTTCAGGATGCGGCAATGGCCGTCGATCGGACCGGCCTTGGCCTTGCGCACGAAGTTGATGTTGAGGTTGGTGGTGACCGACAGCGCATCCGGCCCGGCATGCGATAGCACGCAGACATAGCCGCCGATGTCGGCCAACGTGAACAGGGAAGGACCGGACACCGTGCCGCCCGGACGCAGATGCCGCTCGTCGGCATTGAGCCGCACGATGCAGCCGCCGGGAAACACCTCCAGCGCCTGATAGAAGGAAAACTGGTCGTTGAGCTGCGGATAGACGCTTTCCATCAACCGATTGACGTCAGCCGCGGTCAACACCGGCTTCAGATTGCTTTGAGCGGGCATCGGCGATTTCCTATGTGCGGGACGGGCAGGGCACCCAAGGCGAGGGCGCCTGGACCAAATGTTGCGGCCGAGAAAACACGGCTAGCGGCTTTTCTTCAATCGGCAGCGTGCTAGTTCTTTTGTTCCATGGTCTGTGAAGTGCGCCACAGCAGGCCGAGAAGGATTGGGCGGAGAGGTTTGAAAACATGGCTGAAGTCGTCGCCATCAAGCCGGCAATCGCCGAGGGGCCTGTTGTCGCCAGCCTGGACAAAGGCACTCTTCGCCTGACGCTCGCCAGCCCGCCGGCCAATGCCTTGTCGCTGGCGGTGATGGCGGCGCTGATGGCCGAACTCGATCGCGCGAAATCCGACAAATCCGTGCGCGTCATCATCCTCGCGGCGTCCGGTAAGGTGTTCTGCGCCGGCCACGATCTCAAGGAACTGAGCGCCCATCGCAGCGATGCCGATCGCGGCCGGGCCTTCTTCGAGAAGACCTTTGCCGCTTGCGCCGAGTTGATGCAGGCGATCGTGCGCCACCCCAGGCCGGTCATCGCCGAGGTCGACGGCCTCGCCACCGCCGCCGGGCTGCAATTGGTCGCGAGCTGCGATCTTGCGATTGCCTCGCACGAGGCGACCTTCTGCACACCGGGCGTCAACATCGGCCTGTTCTGCTCGACGCCGATGGTGGCGCTGTCGCGCAATGTCTCGCGCAAGCAGGCCATGGAAATGCTACTGACTGGCGAGACGATCGACGCGGCCACCGCCAAAGAATTCGGCCTCATCAACCGCATCGTGCCGCGCGAATACCTGAATCAGGTTGTCGGCAAATACGCGCAAACCATTGCTTCGAAATCATCTTTGGTGGTCAAGACCGGCAAGGAGGCGTTCTACGCTCAGGCCGAGATGGGACTGGCCGACGCCTATGTGTACACCGGCCGGGTGATGGTCGAGAACATGTTGGCGCGCGACGCGGAGGAAGGCATCGGAGCTTTCGTCGGCAAGCGCAAGCCGGAATGGAAGGACGAGTAGGGCGCCCGGAAAGAGGAAGGTCCGAATGGAACCGCGTATCTCCATCATCACCGTCGCCACCGACGATCTCGATCGCGCGACGCGCTTCTACGAGGGCATGGGACTGACCCGCCATCCGGGGATCACCGAGGGCGTCGCCTTCTTCCAGATGGGTGGAGCCATTCTCGGCCTGTTCCCGCGCGAAAGCGCCGAGGAGGATTCCGGCGTCAGCTTTGCAAAAGCGCCGTCGGCCGTCTATCTCGCCTACAACACCCGCTCCGACGCCGAAGTCGACCAAGTCCTCGCCATGGCCGAGAAGGCCGGCGGCAAGATCGTCAAGCCGGCCGGCCGCGCCTTCTGGGGCGGCTGGTACGGCTATTTCGCCGATGCCGACGGCCATGTCTGGGAAGTCGCGCACAATCCGGCCTTTCCGATCGCGGAAGACGGCTCGATCTCGCTGCCGGGCTGACGCTGCCCGTGGCGCCTCGCAAGCAACTGACGCGCCTGAAGGCGCCTTATCTCAAGCGCATCCTGCTCGAGCCAGCGGGCGTCGAGGACTGGGAACAATATCCCTGGAACCTGCCGATCTTCGCCAGCCGCGCGTTCGAGTTCGAATTCACCACGCCGATCACCATTATCGTCGGCGAGAACGGCACCGGCAAATCGACGCTGCTCGAAGCCATCGGCGCGCTTGCCGGTTACGACGAGGCCGGCGGCGGCAAGGGCTACAGGCCGGTCGACCATTCCATCGCCATCGACAAAAGCGGCACCGCGCTTGCCCAGACGCTCCGTGCCCATTGGCTGCCGAAGGTCACCGCCGGCTGGTTCTTCCGAGCAGAATCCTTCTATTCGGTGGCGCGCTACCTTGATCGGGCGGCACTCGAAGACCCGTTCAAACCGCCGCCGCCCGATTTCCTCTCGTGGTCGCACGGCGAAGGTTTCATCCGCTTCTTCGAGGAGCGCTGTCGTCGGCAAGGCATCTACATCCTGGACGAGCCGGAAAGCGCGCTGTCGCCGACACGCCAGATCGAACTGCTCAAGCTGCTGAGGCGAATGGACCTGTCCGGCACCGCGCAGGTGATCATGGCGACGCACTCGCCGCTGCTGATGGCCTGTCCCGGCGCGCGCCTGTTCCGCATCAGCCGCTTCGGGCTCGACCTGGTCGATTTTCGCGACACCGACCACTTTCGCATGATGCGCGATTTCTGCGGCGATCCGGATGGTTTTCTCGCCGAAGCGCTGTATGAGGACGAGGCATGAACCACGACAGCTACGACAACACCTATATCGCCGGCATCCTCAACTCGGTGAAGACCGTCGCCATGGTCGGCGCGTCGCCCAACGACGTTCGGCCGAGCTTTTTCGTGCTGAAGTACCTGCTGGCCAAGGGGTTCTCGGTGTTTCCGATCAATCCTGGTCATGCCGGCAAGGAGATTCTAGGCCGTACCGTCTACGCAAGCCTCGCCGACGTGCCGCAGCCGGTCGACATGGTCGACATCTTTCGTGGCTCAGTCGCGGTGCCGGGTATCCTCGATCAGATTCTGCGGCTCGATCCCTTGCCGAAAGTGGTCTGGATGCAGCTTGGCGTGCGCAATGACGAGGCGGCCGCCCGCGCCGAGGCTGCCGGCATGAAGGTGGTGATGAACCGCTGCCCGAAGATCGAATACGGCAAGCTGTCCGGCGAGATCGGCTGGACCGGCGTCAATTCCGGCGTGCTGTCGTCGAAGAAGCCGCTGATGCGGCAGGGCTTCCAGAGCTTCGGCGTAAGGCAAAAATAGCCCGGCCGCCGCGGCGCAAAATTATTCCGGGAAGAATTGGATTTTCTCGGGCGCTCGTCGCAGATCGCACGCCGAAAGGTATTTTCTTCTTTGCATTCCGGGGTGGCCTTCGCCAAGAATGCCCCACGATTTCTTGCGCAGGTTCCTGAGGGAGTTTTCGATGACGCGTACGCCCGGTTTCAACACGCTTGCCATTCACGCCGGCGCCAAGCCCGATCCGGCGACGGGCGCCCGGGCGACCCCGATCTACCAGACCACCTCCTATGTTTTCGATGACGCCGACCATGCCGCCTCGCTGTTCGGCTTGAAGGCCTTCGGCAACATCTACACCCGCATCATGAACCCCACCCAGGCCGTGCTCGAGGAGCGCGTCGCGGCGCTCGAGGGCGGCACCGCGGCGCTGGCGGTCGCGTCCGGCCACGCCGCGCAGATACTGGTGTTTCACAATCTGATGCAGCCGGGCGACAATTTCGTCGCCGCGACAAGGCTTTACGGCGGCTCGATCAACCAGTTCGGCCACGCCTTCAAGAATTATGGCTGGGAGGTTCGCTGGGCTGACACCAACGATGTCTCGACCTTCGAAAGCCAGATCGACGACAGGACCAAGGCGATCTTCATCGAGAGCCTTGCCAATCCGGGCGGCATCTTCGTCGACATCGAGAAGATCGGCGACATCGCCCGCAAGCACGGCCTGCCGCTGATCGTCGACAACACGCTGGCCTCGCCCTACCTGGTGCGGCCGATCGAGCACGGCGCCGACATCGTCGTCCATTCGCTGACCAAGTTCATCGGCGGCCACGGCAATTCGATCGGCGGCGCCATCGTCGACGGCGGCACCTTCGACTGGTCGAAGTCGGGCAAATACCCGATGCTGTCGGAACCGCGCCCCGAATATGGCGGCATCGTGCTGCACGAGACCTTCGGCAATTTCGCCTTTGCGATTGCCGCGCGCGTCCTCGGTCTGCGCGACATCGGCCCGGCGATCTCGCCCTTCAACGCCTTCCTGATCCTGACCGGACTGGAAACGCTGCCGCTCAGGATGCAGCGCCATTGCGACAACGCGGCGAGCGTCGCCGGCTGGCTATCGAACCATCCCAAGGTCGCGTGGGTGAGCTATCCCAGCCTGCCCGGCGACAAGAACAACGCCCTGCAGAAGAAGTATTCGCCGCAGGGCGCCGGCGCGGTGTTCACCTTCGGTCTCAAGGGCGGCTACGCCGCGGGCGTCAAATTCGTCGAGGCGCTGGAGCTGTTCTCGCATCTTGCCAATGTCGGCGATACCAAGTCGCTGGTCATCCACCCGGCCTCGACCACGCATCGCCAGCTTTCCGACGAGCAGAAGATCAAGGCCGGCGCCGGGCCGGACACGGTCCGCCTTTCGGTCGGCATCGAGGACGTCAACGATATCGTCGCCGACCTCGAACAGGCGCTGGACAAGGTCTGATGGCGGCGCCGAACTTTCTCTCCGTCGATGTCGCAAGCGCCGAGCCGGAGGCCGGCGCGCCTGCTCCGGACCGGCTGATTTCGGGCGATCCGAAGTTCCGCACCTGGAATGTCGAGGAGCGGGACGGCGGCCTTTATGCCGGCATCTGGGAATCGACGCCCGGCAAGTGGCGCATCGTCTATGACGAGTGGGAGTTTTGCCACATCCTGTCCGGCGTCTCGGTGATCTCCGAGGACGGCGGCGAGGCGCGCACCGTCAAAGCCGGCGACAGTTTCGTGCTGCGGCCGGGCTTCAAGGGCAGCTGGGAAGTGCTTGAAACGACGCGCAAGGAGTATGTAATCAAGCTTTAATGATCTCCAAGAACAGTAGCAGGGAGAACTAGCGCCTATTGGGGATTACCATGCACTCAGGTATCGATATATACAAAATAGTGATCGTCATTGCCTGCGTGCTCGCGAACGTGTGGCTTTTAAATTTTTGTATATATGTTGTATTGCCGGCCGTTAGGGCAGGAATCTACCCGGCGCGTGGTAGGGTTTACTTGCGAGAAATGCACCCAAAGAGATTTTGGCTGGCGGTAGTATTCTTTCCGGCAGCGACCATCGTCATGTTGGCCTCCACGATCCTGTTCGTTCTTAGCATCTCTGGGAACATGTAAGGCGCCAAGTGGAATTCCGTAGGCTGCGCCTACCTGGCCAATTCGCCGGGAATTCGCGCAGGTCCTCTGAGATCCAGGGTGCAACCGGAATGCCTGAAACGACCCTTAAGGACTATGTGATCAAGCTCTGACCCCTCCAGCCGGATCAGAGCAGGCGGTCGACATCGCCCTCGGAAAATCCGTACTCGCGCATCATCTGCCGGTGCCAGGAGCCGCCGAGCAACTCGTCCAGGCAGGTATCGATGCGCTGGCGCAGGGGCGCATTGCCTTTGGCGAGCGCGAAGGCGCCGGCCGCCGGCCGCTTTTCCTCGGCCGGAACATCGATGACGGCGAGCGGCGCGTCAGGCCGTCCGGCCAGGTAGCCGCGATGCGCCATGGCGACGCTGGCATAGGCATGCACCACGCCGGCAGCGACGGCCTCGGCTGCTTCGGCCTGGGTGCCGAAGATCCTGATCCGCTCGGCCGGAACGCCGTTGCGCAGCGCCGTCTGGTGCTGGATCTGGCCCGATACAACGCCAAGGATGGCCGACGGATCGCGGCCGAGTGCCCGGTAGCCACCCAGTCCAAGCGGGTTGCCCTCGGCGACCAGCAGTCCGTCCGGCAGCATCCAGATCGGCCGGTGAAATCGACCCGCTTCTTGCGCTCGTCCGAGATGAACAGCCCCGTGGTCATGTCCCAACGGTTCGCGGCCAATCCGGGCAGCAATCCCGCGAACTCTGCCTCGATGGCCGAAAACCCGTCCAGCCCCAATGTCTCGCAAACCTTCTCGGCGAGCACGGCGTCGCAGCCGCGCAAGGCGCCCGATGCGTCGGTGAAGCAGAAGGGCGGTTCCTGCAGGAAGGCGAATCTCATTGTCCCGATATCCGTTCGTCGCCTGTCAGAAGGCCACCGCGAGCCGTTCCAGCCCATGGAAATGATAGCTGTCGCGGAAGCGCGGCTCTTCGGCGAGGTGGAGCTTTGGCCGCCGATCGAACAGCGTCTTCAGCGAGACCTGCAGTTCGAGCCTGGCCAGCGGCGCCCCGATGCAGAAATGGATGCCGGCGCCGAAGGAGACGTTCTTCTGGTCGGCGCGGCCTGGATTGAAGGCCTGCGGCGCGGCGAAGGCTAAGGGGTCGCGGTTGGCCATGCCGAGCAGCAGCGCGATCTTGTCGCCGCGCTTGAGCACGATGTCGGGCTGGACCTCGATTTCCTCATAGGCATAGCGCAGGAACATATGCAGCGGCGCGTCGAAGCGCAGGCATTCCTCGACCGTGGCCGCGGTCGCCTCCGGCGAGGCGAAAAAGCGGCTGGGGTCGCCGCCCTGCGCCAGGATCGAGCGCACCGCATTGCCGGTCTGGTGCACGGTCGCTTCGTGGCCGGCATTGAGCAGCAGAATGGCTGAAGACACCAGCTCGTCCTCGGACAGTCTCTGGCCATCTTCTTGCGCCGCGATCAGCAGCGACAGCAGGTCGTCGCCCGGCTGCTTGCGCCGCTCGGTGACGTAGCCGCGCAGGAAATCGGAAAAGTCGCGCGCGGCGCGGTTCGCGGTCTCCTCGGTCTCGCGCGTGCGGCCATGCATGTACATGGCGACGATCTGGTGCGACCAGTCGAGCAGCTGCGGCGCCATCGCCACCGGCACGCCGAGCATTTCGGCGATGATGGTGATCGGCAGCGGCGAGGCGAAGGCGGGCAAGAGGTCGACGCCGTTGGGCTCGAAGCGGTCGATCAGCTCGTTGGCCAGCGCTTCGACGCGCGGCCGCAGCCGTTCGACCCGGCGCGAGACGAATGCGCGGTTGACCAGGGTCCGCAGCCTGGTGTGCACCGGCGGCTCCAATTCCAGCATCGAATTGGCCTCGATGCCGTCGAAGGCGGCGAGATGCGAACGGTCCTGGCCGACGCCACGGCTGTCGGGAATGCCGGCCGGATTCTGGCGGCCGAAGCGGCGGTCGCGCAAGAGCCGGTTGACGTCGTCGAAGCCGCCAAAGCACCAGAAGCCGTAGTCCTCCCAGAAGAAGACGTTCGCGGCGCCATGCAGGAAGGCATAGGCCTCGTACGGGTTCAGGAAGAAGGCCGGCTCGTGCGGGTCGAGCCGCAGGCGACGGCCGGCGGGATCGAAGGCAAGGTAGGCGGGTGGCGGCATCAAATCGGTCATGCTGGATCATTAGCGCGCCTTGCCAGCCCTGTGCCAGACCGTATCTTGGCGCCCGGCAACCCAATGAATTGAGCCAGCAAGATGGCTGCGGAAGGATGGTTTCGATGAATGTGATCGTGGTCGGCGCCGGCATTGCCGGGCTTTCGACGGCGTGGTCGCTGGTCAAAGCCGGGCACAGCGTTTCGATCGTCGAGCAGGGGCCGATCCCCAACCCGCTGGCCGCGTCGGGCGACCATCACCGCATCATCCGTCGCGCCTACCGCGCCGGCACCGGCTATGGCAGGCTGATCACGGAGGCGTATGACGCCTGGGACGAGATGTGGGCCGATCTCGGCGAGAACCATCTCGATGCCAGGGGTTTCCTCTGCATCTCGCGCGAGCCCGGCGACGAGGCCGAGGAATACCGCGAAGGCCTGGAGGAGGGGAACTTTCCCTTCGAGTTGCTCGACCCGGCCGCCGCGGTCGAGCGCTGGCCGTTCCTCGAGCCCGACACGTTCCGCTATGCCTATTTTTCGACGGAGGGTGGCGCCCTGCATTGCCGCAGGATCGCGTCGGGCCTCGCTGCATGGCTGCGCGCCAACGGCGCCAATGTCTACGAACACAGCAAGGTGGTCGAGGTCGATGCCGAGGCCGGTCGGATCACGCTCGCCGGCGGCGAGACGATGCAGGCCGACCGCATCGTGGTCACTGCCGGCGCGTGGGTGCTGAAGCTGTTCCCGGAGCTCGGCGGTGAATTGAAGACCTATCGCACCGCGCTTGCCTATGTCGAACCGCCAGCCGATCTTAGGGTGGCCTGGGAAACGGCGCCCGTCATCCTCGATGTCGGCGGCGTCACCGACGGCTACATGATCCCGCTGACGCGCGGCGCCGGCATGAAATTCGGTTCGGGCCTGCACAAGGTGCCGACCAGCGACGCGGATTGGAACCGGGCGCCGGTGCCGGGCGAGGGTGAGGTGATCCGCAACCTGTTCTCGCCGCCGATCGCCCGCATCGCTGAATACAGGGTGACCGAGGTCGTCACCTGCGCCTACACCTTCACCGCCGACGAGAAGTTCCTGGCGTATGAGAGCGACAAGTGCCTGGTGGTCTCTGCCTGCTCGGGCCACGGCTACAAATTCGGCGCGGCTGTCGGCCGGCGTGTCGCCAAGGCCGTTGGCGACGGCGATATCGCGGGTCTCAAGACGTGGCTGCGGGCGGAGGTGGCCTAATCCCGGCAATGCCGCGCGATATGCACGCGCCGCCATTGCGTTGAGCCTTCCCTGACCAGCACCCGGCGCGCCACCTTCTGGTACGAGGGCGCAATCTCGGTGATGCGCCGCCGTTCCGGCCGCACCAGCACCTCCCGGGCGACACTTTCATATTCCGCCGCGAGCACCACGCGCCTGAGACGCTCGGGCTCGACCACCGCAGTTTCGGCGACCCGCGCATAGCGGGCCTTGCGCCACACCTTGCACAGCACATTGCGGCCGTGGATGATGCGCCATTCCCAGGCATAGCCGCCGTCGTCCACCTTGACCGTGTGGTAGACGGTGCGAGTGATGGCCGGCACCACCTCGTAAGTGACGCGGGCTGGCGCGATCTGCTCGACGCTCGCGCGCGTGCCGTAGATCGGCGCATCGTAGTCGACGAACTGGCCGCCGGGGCTGACCATCACGTCCTCGTAGACGGTATCGTAGAGCGCCGGCCTGCGGATCGGCTCGTAGCATTCGAGCGCGCGGCCGCCGGCGGCCGTTTCCGATATCGTGGCAAGGATGGCGAGGCCCGCCACGGCCAGGGGTGCAGGGCTTTTGCAGATCATGACATTCCCCCATAGAAAAGAACGCCAGTTCAACGCGGAAGTTGTACCGGAAGCTCCGTTCCCCGAAAGCGGTTTTGCAGCTTTTCGTTAAGGGGCGCGGTTAAGAAAGTGCTACCGTTTCAAAGAGCCCCGGGAGACACTGGGTCGAAAGACGCTTCGCCCGCGCCTTTCGTCGGTTGGTAGCGCTTGATTCGGCTTAACCAGATGGCTAGGAGGGGCGGCCTTGCGTTAGGGTGAGCCGGCATCCTATTTACATCCTAACGATCCAGAACCGATTCTGCCCGATTGCTCATACTCCCCGGCGCCGGAATCCCATCTTCAAAAAGGGATAGTCCATGAAGAACCCCGTCGAAACCTACATGAACCTCGTTCCGATGGTGGTCGAACAGACCAATCGCGGCGAGCGGGCCTACGACATTTTCTCGCGCCTGCTGAAAGAGCGCATCATCTTCATCACCGGTCCGGTCGAGGACGGCATGGCGACGCTGGTTTGTGCACAGCTTTTGTTCCTCGAGGCCGAGAACCCGAAGAAGGAAATCAACCTCTACATCAATTCCCCGGGCGGCGTCGTCACGTCGGGAATGGCGATCTACGACACCATGCAGTTCATCAAGCCGGCGGTGTCGACGCTCTGCATCGGTCAGGCCGCCTCGATGGGCTCGTTGCTGCTTTGCGCCGGCCACAAGGACATGCGCTTCGCCACGCCGAACGCCCGCATCATGGTCCACCAGCCGTCCGGCGGCTTCCAGGGTCAGGCCTCGGACATCGAACGTCATGCGCAGGACATCATCAAGCTGAAGCGCCGCCTCAACGAGGTCTATGTCAAGCACACCGGCAAGAGCTATGACGAGATCGAAAAGACGCTCGACCGCGACCATTTCATGACCGCCGACGAGGCCAAGGACTTTGGTCTGATCGACAAGGTCATTTCGTCCCGCGAGGCCGCCGAAGTCGTCGCCGCCTAGGCGCCGATTGGCAGCGGGTGGCGGGAAAACGCGCTTTTGGCGCGGCTTGCGGCATTTCGGCCACAATTGGCTGTTCCCTCGACGGGTGGGATTGCCTACGTTAAGGCTATGTTGATTTTCGACGGCTTAGCTTTGTGTGGGGTTGCTGCGAATCGTTGCCGCGTCTTCTGATTTGTGTTTCGTACGGAATACGCTGTGTGAGCTGGGACACTGGCGGTGGCGCATTCTCGCGATAGATTGATGAGACGCCCTTGGCCAGACCATCGGCGGGCGGGCGGTGAAAGGACAGGAAAATGAGCAAGGTCGGCAACAACGGCGGTGATTCAAAGAACACCCTCTACTGCTCGTTTTGCGGCAAAAGCCAGCACGAGGTGCGCAAGCTGATTGCCGGCCCGACGGTCTTCATCTGCGATGAATGCGTCGAGCTCTGCATGGACATCATCCGCGAGGAGAACAAGACCTCGATGGTGAAGTCGCGCGAGGGCGTGCCGACCCCGCAGGAGATCCTCAAGGTCCTCGACGACTATGTCATCGGCCAGCCCTACGCCAAGCGCGTGCTGTCGGTGGCCGTCCACAACCACTACAAGCGCCTCGCGCACGCCGGCAAGAACAACGACGTCGAGCTGGCCAAGTCGAACATCCTGCTCATCGGCCCGACCGGTTGCGGCAAGACGCTGCTGGCGCAGACGCTGGCCCGCATCATCGACGTGCCCTTCACCATGGCCGACGCCACGACGTTGACCGAGGCCGGTTATGTCGGCGAGGACGTCGAGAACATCATCCTCAAGCTGTTGCAGTCGGCCGACTACAATGTCGAGCGCGCCCAGCGCGGCATCGTCTACATCGACGAGATCGACAAGATTTCGCGCAAGTCCGACAACCCCTCGATCACCCGCGACGTGTCGGGCGAGGGCGTGCAGCAGGCGCTCCTGAAGATCATGGAAGGCACGGTCGCCTCGGTGCCGCCGCAGGGCGGCAGGAAGCACCCGCAGCAGGAGTTCCTGCAGGTCGACACCGCCAACATCCTGTTCATCTGCGGCGGCGCCTTCGCCGGGCTGGACAAGATCATCTCGGATCGCGGCCGCAAGACCTCGATCGGCTTCGGCGCCACGGTCGCTTCGCCCGAGGATCGCCGCACCGGTGACATCTTCCGCCAGGTCGAGCCCGAGGATCTGTTGAAGTTCGGCCTGATCCCCGAATTCGTCGGCCGTCTGCCGGTGCTGGCGACGTTGGAAGACCTCGACGAGCCGGCGCTGATCCAGATCCTGACCGAGCCGAAGAACGCGCTGGTCAAGCAGTACCAGCGGCTGTTCGAGATGGAGAATGTCGATCTGACCTTCCACGAGAACGCGCTGTCGGCGATCGCCAAGCGCGCCATCGAGCGCAAGACCGGCGCGCGCGGCCTGCGTTCGATCATGGAAGCGATCCTGCTCGACACCATGTTCGAACTGCCGGCGCTGGAAGGCGTGCGCGAGGTGGTAATTTCGGAAGAGGTGGTCTCCGGCAACGCCCGGCCGCTCTACATCTATTCCGAGCAGAAGGAAAAGAAGGGCAACGTCAGCGCCTGAGATGGCACCTGGCCCATAGTTTTTGTGGAACGGCGCCCGACGGGCGCCGTTTTGCTGTGAAACGGTGTGCCGCCTGGCCGATGGAGTAGGATGAACGGACCGTGTTTGCCCTTGATCTTTGCCGCTTACACATCCAACTAACAGCAGAAGGCCGAGGTGCCGAATTCTGTGCTGTAAAACTCCCGTCACAAACGGTGGTAGGCGGAACGATCCTCGGTCGTTAATATGAGATTCGCGGTTGGCCGACTGGCGGCCGCGACATGAAAGGTTGGACAATGGCCAAAACATCCAGGGCTCCCGGCGACGGCGTCTTCGCGGTCCTCCCGCTGCGCGACATCGTTGTGTTTCCGCACATGATCGTTCCGCTCTTTGTCGGGCGCGAAAAGTCGATCAAGGCGCTGGAAGAGGTGATGGGTCAGGAAAAGCAGATCCTGCTTGCGACCCAGATGAACGCAGCCGACGACGATCCCGAGCCCGATGCGATCTTCGACATCGGCACGCTCGCCAATGTGCTGCAATTGCTGAAGCTTCCCGACGGCACCGTGAAGGTGCTGGTCGAAGGCGCCTCGCGCGCCAAGATCGTCTCGTTCACCGACCGTCCCGATTTCCACGAGGCCCGTGCTTCGGCGCTGGTCGAGCCGGAGGAGGAAGAGGTCGAGATCGAGGCTCTGGCCCGCTCGGTCGTCACCGACTTCGAGAACTACGTCAAGCTGAACAAGAAGATCTCGCCCGAAGTGGTGGGCGCAGCCAGCCAGATCGACGACTATTCCAAGCTCGCCGACACGGTTGCCTCGCACCTTGCCATCAAAATCCCCGAGAAGCAGGAGATGCTGGCCACGCTTTCCGTCAAGGAACGGCTGGAAAAGGCGATGGGCTTCATGGAAGCCGAAATCTCCGTGCTCCAGGTGGAGAAGCGCATCCGCTCGCGCGTCAAGCGCCAGATGGAGAAGACGCAGCGCGAGTACTACCTCAACGAGCAGATGAAGGCGATCCAGAAGGAGCTCGGCGAAGGCGAGGACGGCCGCGACGAGGCCGCCGAGATCGAGGCGCGCATCAAGAAGACCAAGCTCTCCAAGGAGGCCCGCGAGAAGGCGGAAGCCGAGTTGAAGAAGCTCAGGACGATGTCGCCGATGTCGGCT
Organism: Mesorhizobium sp. M4B.F.Ca.ET.143.01.1.1; assembly: GCF_004792275.1. NCBI lineage: Bacteria > Pseudomonadati > Pseudomonadota > Alphaproteobacteria > Hyphomicrobiales > Phyllobacteriaceae > Mesorhizobium > Mesorhizobium sp. M4B.F.Ca.ET.143.01.1.1. The sequence goes on along the minus strand of NZ_SRSR01000004.1, from coordinate 402,719 downwards.
GAATCGACCGTCGTGCGCAACTATCTGGACTGGATCCTGTCGATCCCGTGGGGCAAGAACTCCAAGGTCAGGCACGACCTGGCCTTCGCCCAGAACGTGCTCGACACCGACCATTTCGGCCTCGACAAGGTCAAGGACCGCATCGTCGAGTATCTCGCTGTGCAGAGCCGCCAGAAGAAGATCAAGGGGCCGATCCTGTGCCTCGTCGGTCCTCCCGGCGTCGGCAAGACTTCGCTCGGCAAGTCGATCGCCAAGGCGACCGGCCGCGAGTTCATCCGCATGGCGCTTGGCGGCGTGCGCGACGAGGCCGAGATCCGCGGCCACCGGCGCACCTATATCGGCTCGATGCCCGGCAAGGTCATCCAGTCGATGAAGAAGGCCAAGAAGTCCAATCCGCTCTTCCTGCTCGACGAGATCGACAAGATGGGCCAGGACTTCCGCGGCGACCCGTCATCGGCCCTGCTCGAGGTGCTCGATCCCGAGCAGAACTCGACGTTCATGGACCATTACCTCGAGGTCGAATACGACCTGTCGAGCGTGATGTTCGTGACGACGGCGAACACGCTGAATATCCCTGCGCCCTTGATGGACCGCATGGAGATCATCCGTATCGCCGGCTACACCGAGGACGAGAAGATCGAGATCGCCAAGCGGCACCTGATGCCGAAGGTGATCCGCGACCACGCGCTGCAGCCGAAGGAGTTCTCCGTCGGCGAGGACGCGATCCGCGGCATCATCCAGACCTACACCCGCGAGGCGGGCGTGCGCAGCCTGGAGCGCGAGCTGATGAAGCTCGGGCGCAAGGCGGTGACCGAGATCCTGAAGACGAAGAAGAAGTCGGTCACCATCACCGCCGACAATCTCGCCGACTATCTCGGTGTGCCGCGCTACCGCTTCGGCCAGGTCGAGGCTGACGATCAGGTCGGTGTCGTCACCGGGCTTGCCTGGACGGAAGTCGGCGGCGAACTGCTGACGGTCGAAGGCGTCATGATGCCCGGCAAGGGCCGCATGACCGTGACCGGCAACCTGCGCGACGTGATGAAGGAATCGATCTCGGCGGCGGCCTCCTATGTCCGCTCGCGCGCTCTCGATTTCGGCATCGAGCCGCCGTTGTTCGACAAGCGTGACATCCACGTCCACGTGCCGGAGGGGGCAACCCCGAAGGACGGCCCGTCGGCCGGCGTGGCAATGGCGACCGCCATCATTTCGGTGCTGACCGGTATTCCGATCAAGGCCGATGTGGCGATGACCGGCGAGATCACGCTGCGCGGCAGGGTGCTGCCGATCGGCGGTCTCAAGGAGAAGCTGCTGGCCGCGCTGCGCGGCGGCATCAAGAAGGTGCTGATCCCGGAAGACAACGCCAAGGACCTGGCGGAGATCCCGGACAACGTGAAGAACGGCATGGAGATCATTCCGGTCTCGCGGGTCGGCGAGGTGCTGCGCCACGCGCTGGTGCGGATGCCGGAGGCGATCGAGTGGGTCGAGCCGGTCAACGCCCCGGCCGCGGCCGACAGCGGCGACGATGCCGGAAAGTCGCTTGCGCATTAGATTTGGCTAAAGTTGCAGCGCACAAAACGAAAGCCGGGCCTCGCGCCCGGCTTTTTAATGTGAAAAACCCCGGAATTCCGGGCTTTTTTCGGATTTTTTCCGCTTTTTCGACTTGGTTGCAGGAACGCTTCTTTCTAAAGTCCGTTTCCTGCCGGATGAGTCGAAAGTTCCGGTTTTCTCATGGAAGGGAATTTTGATGAACAAGAACGAACTGGTGTCCGCTGTCGCCGATGCCGCGAGCATTTCGAAGGGTGACGCGCAGTCAGCCGTCGATGCGGTGTTTTCCGTGATCACTGGCGAACTGAAGAAGGGCGGCGATGTCCGGCTTGTCGGCTTCGGAAATTTCACCGTGTCAAAACGCGCTGCTTCGACCGGCCGCAACCCGCAGACCGGCGCCGAGGTGAAGATTCCGGCGCGCACCGTGCCGAAATTCTCGGCCGGCAAGGGCCTCAAGGACGCGGTCAACTAAGACCTTTTTCTTTAAAGATCAGAAAAGCCGGGCTTGCCCGGCTTTTCTTTTGCCCATCGCCAGCAGGGCAGATCAGCCCGTCGGCGCGTCCGCGCGCAGCAGTCCTTCCTGCTTCAGATCGCTCCAGAGAGCTTCGGGCAGCTTGACGTCGAGCAGCGCGCGGTTGCTTTCGACCTCGCCCGGCCGCTGGCCGCCGGGGATCACCGACACGACAGACGGATGCTGCAGCGGGAACTGCAACGCCGCCTCGATGAGGCGCACGCCGTGGCGTTTGCAAACCGCCTCGATGCGCGCCACGCGATCGAGCACGTCCTTCGGCGCCTCGGAATAGTTGTAGAAGGCTCCCGGCTTCGGCCCCGTGGCCAGGATGCCGGAATTGTAGGGGCCGCCGAGCACGATGCCGATGCCGCGTTTCTGGCAGAGCGGCAGGAAGGACTGCAAAGCCTCCTGCTCCAGCAGCGTGTAGCGTCCTGCCAGCAGGAAAAGGTCGAAATCGCCGCGCTCGGCCAATGTCTGACACACCTGCCATTCATTGATGCCGCCGCCGAAGGCCCTGATCGCGCCCTGGTCGCGCAGCGAAAGCAGGCCGTAATAGCCGGAGGTCATGAACTCCTCGATGCGCCGGTCGGAGGCCTCCTTGCTGCCGTGGGTGAAGATGTCGACGTCGTGGACGAACAGGATGTCGATGCGGTCGACGCCGAGGCGCTCCAGCGAGGCCTCGAAGGAGCGCATGACGCCGTCATAGCTGTAGTCGTAGACCTCCCGGCGCGACGGCGTGTCGAAGAACTTGCCGATGCCGGTGCGCTCAGCCGGCGGACAGGCGCGCATCAGGCGCCCGACCTTGCTCGACAGCACATAGTCGTCGCGCTTCTTGCCGCGCAGGAACGGGTTGAGCCGGGTTTCCGAGAGGCCGAGACCGTAAAGCGGCGCTGTGTCGAAGTAGCGGCAGCCGATGTTCCAAGCCGCTTCCAGCGTGGCATGGGCGTCCTCGTCGGAGACGGCGCGATAGAGGTTGCCGAGCGGCGCCGTGCCGAAGCCGAGTTCGGTGAAGTCGATGCCGCCATTGCCGATGCGGTCGAAATGCCGTGTCTTCATGTCGTGGAGTTTTCCTGGAGCTGATTTGTCTGACATGACACTATCACGCCCGTGGCACAGCAAAAGCGCCGACGGCCGATGGACAGGCATTTTCGCGGTGATAACATGAACAAAAACAAGCCTTTCCCGGGAAGGCGTGACCAGAAGCTTCCACCTTTTCAACCCCTGGGCAGACTGGTGAAGCCATCATGACCAAGGCCGGTACGGATCTGTTCGCGATCGCGCTGGAGGAACTCGGCGGCGTGCTGGCCAAGGTGGACGGGGCCAGCATCGACGCCGCCTGCGAAGTGCTCGTCGGGGCCGGCAGGATCGCCGTCTATGGCTGCGGCCGCGAGGCGCTGCAGGTCAAGGGTTTCGCCATGCGGCTCTACCATCTCGGCCTGCCGGTGTCGGTGGTCGGCGACATGACCACGCCGCCGCTGGGCAAGGGCGACGTCTTCCTGGTAAGCTCCGGGCCGGGCGAGACCACGACGGTGCTGACCCTGATGCAGGTCGCGCGGGATGCGGGCGCAAAGGTGCTGCTCGTCACCGCTGAAAGCGGAAGCAGCGCGGCCAGGCTCGCCGATTTCTCCTTGCTGATCCCGGCGCAGACCATGGCCAGCGACCAGGGCGCGGCAAAGACCTCCGTCTTGCCGATGGGGTCGCTGTTCGAGGGCGCGCTGTTCCTGCTGTTCGAAGTGATGGTGCTGAAGCTCAAGGCCCTGACCGGCGCCTCGCCGGAGGCGATGCGCGCCCGCCACACCAATATGGAGTAGGGGCGATGCGTTACGAATTGATGCTGCCGCACCAGATCCGCAAGGCGATCGCCGAAAACTGGCCGGTCGTGCTGCCGCTCGGCGTGCTCGAATATCATGGCGAGCACATGGCCGTCGGGATGGACACGCTGGCCGTCGTCAAGACACTGGAATTGTTCGAGAAGGAGGCCGACATCGTCATCCTGCCGGCCTTCTACTATGGCGCCGCGAGCTACGCGGTGGCGCCGCCTGAAGGCAGCGGCTCGGTGCAGGTCGGCGGCAATCAGCTGGCGCCGTTCGCCGAGGAGCTGTTCTTCAGCCTGCTGCGCATCGGCTTTCGCAACATCCACGCCATCATCCACCACCAGACCGAGAATTTCACCGCCGGCATGCCGACCGACCTCGCTTTCAAGGCCGCCGGCCGGCAGGCGATCTTCCGCTTCCTGGAAAAGCAGCGCGGCGAGGGCTGGTGGGGTTCCGAGGCGATGGCCGACTACTATGCAGGCCATGCCAAGGGCGAGAACTTCTTCAATTGGGTTCAGGTGCATCCGCTGATGTCGGCCGCCATGAACGGCCAGTACCCGTTCGACCATGCCGGCATCGGCGAAACCTCGCTGATGCTGGCGCTGTGCCCCGAAGCGGTCGACGCCGGCCGCTTCGCCGACAATACAAGCTGGTACACGGCGAGCGCGCCGGAAGCTTCGGCAGAGCTGGGCAGGAAGGGCGTCGCCATGATCCTTGAGCATCTGCGCGCCCTCCTGTCGGCCTGACGCGGCGAGCAGCGCCTGGCCACGCCCGACAGAAACGCGACTTCTCAATCGTTACGCCTATTTTCACCATCCGCCGCCATGATCGCCGCGCTAAGGGGGCCGGAATGGACGAGATCGGCAGCGATGGACGGTTGCGGCACGACGTTCCGATGCACGTCGCCAAGCGCCTGTTCATCGGCCTTGCCGGCCTCTTCTGCATCATCGTCCCGACATGGGAACTCTATCGCGGTGTCTGGCCACCGAACTTTGCCAGCCCCTTTTTCCTGTTCATCATCCTCGGCGCCTATGCGGTCGGCATCCCGCTTGCGCTCGCCGCGCTCTTCAGTCCGGCGGTGCGCTGGATCGTTGGCACGGGCCGCATCGATATCGTGACGCGCAATCCGTTCGTCCTGCGCCGCTATCGTCTCGGCCCTGACGACATTGCCGATTTCCGTCTGCGCACGATCGAATGGGACAGCGGCGGCCCGACCTTCTCGGTGGTCCTGACGACGCTGAAGGGCGAGCGTTTTGAGACGCGCGATTTCGGCACGGCCGCAACCGCCGAGATGTTTCGCGACCGGATAAGCTCCGTCTTCCTGGGGCAGGCGGCGGGCTGAAGCGCTACTTCACCGCGCCCGCCGTCATGCCCATGATCAGGTAGCGTTCCAGAAGGATGCCGATGACGGCAAGCGGCGTGATGGCGGCGGTGGCGAGTGCGGCCATCGACCACCAGTTGATGCCTTGCGACCCGGTCTGGCTCGCCACCATGACGGGAATGGTCTTGGCGTCGGTCGAGGTCAAAAGCGCGGCGAAGAAATACTCGTTCCAGCACAGCACCATCGCCAGGATGAAGGCGGCGACCATGCCGGGCAGCGCGATAGGCATGACGATGCGGAAGAAAGCTCCCCAGATCGACAGCCCGTCGACGAGCGCTGCTTCCTCGAGCTCGACCGGGATCGAGTTGAACTGGTCGCGCATGATCCAGATGACGATCGGCAGCACCATCAGCGTGTAGAGCAGGATCAGCCCGACGCGCGTGTCGAGCAGGCCGACCTCGCGGTAGAGCACCAGGAAGGGCAGCGCCAGCACCACCGGCGGTAGGATCAGCTGCGACAGGAAGAAGAAGGAGATGTCCTCGTTCTTGAACCAGGCGAAGTGGTAGCGGTAGCGGGTCAGGCCGTAGGCGGCGAGGCTGCCGATGATGATGGCGAGGCCGGATGCGCCGACCGAGGCGATGACCGAATTCATGAAGCGCTTGAAGAACTCGTCGCGCACGGTCGAGGTCTGCGTGATCGAGTCCGGCGACAGGCCGAGCGAGCGCCAGCCCTTCCAGTCAGGCTGGAAGTCGACGAACGGGATCAGATGGCCCTGGGTGACGTCGACCGCCGATTTGAATGACGTCGTGATCGTCCAGTAGATCGGGAAAAGGCAGATGAAGGACCAGAACACCAGCGCGCCATAGATGAAGACGCGGCTGGTCAGGAAGCTCGCCGGCGAGCTGATTTCGGAGACGGAATAGTCGGTGGTCTGGACGCTCATGTTGCCGGCCGCTCAGTTGACGTTGCGCACGAAGCGGCTGGCGAATTTCAGCAGCCAGGTCACGAACACGATGATGATGACGAGATAGGCCATGGCCAGCATCGTGCCGTAGCCGACATTCGAGCGGTCGCGGTACTCGCGGTAGATGAAGCTCGACACCGAATCCGTGGCGCCGCCGGGGCCGCCCGACGTCACGGTGATGATGATGTCGGCCAGCTTCAGCTTGAAGATGATGCGCAGGATCACCGCCGTCACCGACACCGGCAGCATCAGCGGGAAGGTGACCTGCCAGAACGTCTGCCAGGTGGTGGCGCCGTCGACGCGGGCCGCCTCCAGCACCTCGCGCGACATCGCCTGCAGGCCGGCAAGCAGCATGATCATCATGAACGGGATGAAGGTCCAGGCGTCCAGCACCATGATCGAGATGCGCGCGGTGATCGGATTGGAGAAGAAGGCTGGATTGTCCCAGCCGAGATGTCGCGCCAGCGTCGCGGCCGGACCAAACCGATACTCCATCAGCGACTTGCCGATCATCCATGACACCGCGACCGGCGACAGCATCAAGGGCATCAGGAAGACGACCCGGAAGAATTTGCGCGCGCGGATCTGCGCGTTGAGGAGCAGCGCCAGGCCGAAGGCGATGATGTATTCGACGAACACCGCGAGGACATAGAGCACCATGTTGAACAGCGCGTTGCGGTAGTAGGGGTCGGCCAGCATCTGCCAGAAATTGTCGAGCCCGTTAAATTTGCGCCCTGAGAAGGAGCTGAGGTTCCAGTCCGTCAGCGCGATGTAGAAGCCGAACAACGTCGGGAACACCACCATGGCGATGGTGAACAATAGCGCGGGAAGCAGGAACAGCGCGCGCTGACCGTCCTCGCCGCGCGTCAGCACCTGACCGACGCCCAGCGCCACGCCCCACAGCACATAGGCATAGACGATCGGCCGCCAGGTATCGAAGCCGAGCGTGGTGACTTCCGTCTTGTAGAGGATCTGCAGCGCGATGACGGCGAGCAGGCCGAGCGTCGCCGCGGCCATCAGGGCGAAACCGAGCCGCTTGCGGCCGGGTGGGATCAGATCGGCTGGAAGGCCGTTTGCCGGCCATGCATTGGTGGGCAAGGTCTGGTCAGCCACGCGTCCCGTCCGTCGATACAAAAGCTAGCGACCGGCTGGCCGGTCAAAACGAGGTCCGGCGGCTACGCGTCGCCGGACCCCGGTTCATCATACGATCAGGCTACACGCCGAGCGAGGCTTTGTAGAGCTTGATCTGGTTTTCGCGGCCGATCTGGTCGGTGAGCTTCTCCCAGGCGGCGGCGATGGCATCGGCGCCTTCCTGCGCCTTCATCTTGCCGGCGAAGGTGTTGGCCAGGATGTCCTCGGCGGCGCTGTAGTACTGGAAGATGCCGGGGATGCGTGGCTCGATCGCCGCGTTCGGATGGTTGTAGCTGTCACCCTCGGACTTGAGGTAGGAGCTGATGAACGCCTCGTCGTAGCCGGCCGCCACCCATTCCGGAATGTTGAAATGGCTGTTGCGGTAGGGCTGGAAGCCCGACGGATAGGCCGCGCACCAGAGCGACAGGTCCTTGCCGCCGAGATGGGCCGCCGCCGACCAGGCCGCCTTCTGTTTCTTCTCGTCGCTGTCGACGCGGGCCATGACATAGACGCCCCAGCCGAGATAGGCGCAGTTCGGCGAGTAGTTCGGCCCGCTGGCAAGCTTGTCCCACTGGCCGGTCTTCGAATTGTAGACGTCGTCCGAGCCGGGCAGGATCGAGAAGCCGGTGACGTCGCCGATGACCGACGAGTCGTTCGTCTTGACGTTGGAGCCGATGTCGCCCCACCACGGGATCATCGAGCCGGTGCCGGCCAGGAACTGCTGGAAGCCGGTGGTGTTCGGATCGGCGTTGATCTGGTCTGGCGGCTCCGAGGGCAGGGCGTCGATGACGTCCTGGATCGCCCGCACCCACGCCGGATTGTTGATGCGCGGCTTCATCGTGTCGGCATCGAACAGCCAGGCCTTGTCGTCGGGGTGCTTGGCATAGGCGCTGGCGCGGCTGCCGAGGAAGTAGAAGCCGAAGCCGCCCCAGGGCTTGGGCGCGTCGAGATAGCCATAGACGTCCTGGCCCTTGAACTGCTTGCCCTTGAGGAACTTGGTGACGGCCTGCACTTCCTGCCAGGTCTTCGGCACTCCCCATTCGGTCGTCGCGCCGCTTTCCTTCCACGCCTTGGCGAGGTCGGCATCGGCGAACACGTCGGTGCGGTAGTTGAAGTTGTGCGCGTCGCCGTCGATGGTGACGCGGTACTGCTTGCCGTTCCAGGTGCCGACCGGCGGCTTCAGGTAGTTGACCAGGTCGTCGAAATCGATCTGCTTCTTGACCCAGTCGGGCATTTCGGAGGTCAGGCCCTTGCCGCAGACATCGCCTTCGAAGGGCGCGCCCATCTCGATGATGTCGAAGTCGACGGTGCCGGTGGCGATCGATTGCTGCAGGCGGGCGTTGTAGTCGGCCTGCGCCAGGTCGATCCAGCTGATCTTGGCGCCCGTATAGGCCTCCCACGGCTTCAGGAAGCCGCGGAACAGAACATTGTGCAGGTTCTGGTTGTTGAGGCCCATGAAGGTGAGTTCGACGCCGGCGAACTCGCCTTCCTTGACGTTGGCCTTGGTCGCTTCGAGGCAGAGCTCGCCGACCTTCTGGAAATCGGCATCGGTCGGCTGACCCTTGCCGACGCCGGGGATCTGCAGGATCTTCGCGCGCAGATCGTCGGCCGCGGCGGCCGGCCGGGTCAGCGCGCCGAGGCCGGCGCCTGAAGCCGCGGCGATCGCGGCCATGCTGGCCGCGCCCTTGAGAATGTCACGCCGGGTGGCACCCGCGCGGACCAGTTTTTCGTAAAGACCGACTCTCATCTACATTCCTCCCAGAACAAAAGCCGTGAATTTGACGTGCCAACCTATCGGACGCCGAAACGTCTGCGTTTCTCCTATACCATATGGGGACGTGGGACCCCACCCTGCGTCGCGTGGAGATCCGATTTCCGGCAAAGCACCGATCATCGGATTTTGCGCTCGCCACTATTCGCGTAATCGATTACCTTGTCAACAGGAATGGCTTTTTATCTATAATATACTGACTTGCCCTTGCCGTTGGCAATGGCTAGCTTCACCGAAAACGATAGGGGAGATGATGGCTCAAGTCGCGATCACCAATGTGGCCAAGGCGTTCGGACCCGTCAAGGTCCTGCACGATGTCAGCGTCGATATCGCCGACGGCCAGTTCGTCGTGCTGGTCGGTCCTTCCGGCTGTGGCAAGTCCACGCTCTTGCGGATGGTGGCCGGGCTGGAAACGGTCTCCGGCGGCACGATCGCGATCGGCGAGCGCGTCGTCAACAATCTGCCGCCGGCGAAGCGCGACATCGCCATGGTGTTCCAGAACTACGCGCTCTACCCGCACAAGACGGTGGAGCAGAACATGGCCTTCGCGCTGAAGCTGCGCAAGACCGATCCGGCGATCGTCGCCGAGCGGGTCAAGCGCGCCGCCGACATCCTCGACCTCGCGCCCTATCTCAAGCGCTATCCGCGCCAGCTCTCGGGCGGCCAGCGCCAGCGCGTCGCCATGGGCCGCGCCATCGTGCGCAACCCGCAGGTCTTCCTGTTCGACGAGCCGCTATCCAATCTCGACGCCAAGCTGCGCGTCCAGATGCGCACCGAGATCAAGGAACTGCATCAGCGGCTGAAGACAACGACCATCTACGTCACGCACGACCAGATCGAGGCCATGACCATGGCCGACAAGATCGTGGTGATGCGCGACGGCCGAATCGAACAGGTCGGCGCGCCGCTGGAGCTGTTCGACCGTCCGGCCAACCTCTTCGTCGCCGGCTTCATCGGCTCGCCGGCGATGAACCTTCTGAAGGGCGTCGTGCGCAAGGGCGACAAGCCGGTCGTCGACATATCCGGCACGGCGTTTCCGCTTGCCCCCGGCAGCACCGCCAGGGATGGGCAGAACGTCGTCTACGGCGTACGGCCCGAGCATCTCGAAATCCATCCCGACGGCGTCGCCGCCAGGATTTCCGTGGTCGAGCCCACCGGTTCCGAGACCCTGGTCTTCGTGCGCTTCGGCGAAAGCGAGATGGTGGCGCTGTTCCGCGAGCGCCACGACTTCAAGCCGGGCGACACGCTGCATCTTCGGCCACGTCTCGACCAGCTTCACCTTTTCGACGCAGAGACCGGCAACCGGCTCTGATCTCCAACAGATTTTTCGCGAGGACTGCCATGCTCAAAGGGATCAATGCGCTGCTCAATGCCGACGTGCTCCAGGCACTGCGGGCGATGGGTCACGGCGACGACCTGATCATCTGCGACACCAATTTCCCGGCCGATTCGGTCGCCCGCCAGACGGAGCTCGGCTATCTGCTGCGCATCGACGCGCCGGCGGCGGAGGTGGTGAAGGCGGTGCTGTCGCTCTATCCGCTGGACAGCTTCGTCGACGACGCGGCCGCCCGCATGGAGATCGTCGGCAATCCTGACGAGATCCCGCCGGTGCAGAAGGAGGTGCAGAAGGAGATCGACAAGGCCGAGGGCAAGGCCTGGCCGATGATCTCGATCGAGCGCTACGCCTTCTACGAGCGCGCCAAGAAGGCCTATTGCGTCATCCAGACCGGCGAGCGCCGCTTCTATGGCTGCTTCGCCTTCCGCAAGGGCGTCATTCCGCCGGATGCGGAGTAGGGCGATGGCCGCCGGCAAGCCTGTCGTCATCCTGGGTGTCTTCGTCGCCGACACAGCCTACCGCGCAGACCGCCAGCCGCGCATGGGCGAGACCATCCTCGGCAACTCGTTCAAGCTGGGCCCGGGCGGCAAGGGTTCTAACCAGGCGGTCGCCGCCGGCAAGCTGGGCGCCGACACCACCTTCCTGACCCGGCTCGGCGTCGACGCCTTCGCCGACATGGCCAGGCACACCTGGCAGGCGGCCGGCGTGAAGGCGGCGGTCATCGACACGCCGGAGAGCTACACCGGCGCTGCCTATATCTTCGTCGAGGAGACGACCGGCAACAACGCCATCATCGTCAGTCCGGGCGCGGCGATGCTGATCTCGCCCGCCGACATCGATGCCCATGCCGGCCTCATCCGCTCGGCCGGCGTCTTCGTCACCCAGCTCGAGCAGCCGATCGAGGCCGCGCTGAGGGCGCTTGAGATCGCGCGCGGGGCAGGGGTGACGACCATCCTCAACCCGGCCCCGGCCGCCAGGCTGCCCGACCGCATCTATACGCTTTGCGACTATGTCACGCCCAACGAGACCGAGGCCGAGGAACTGACCGGCATCAAGGTGTCGTCCATCGACGACGCCCGCCGCGCCGCCGACAGCCTGCTCGAGAAAGGTGTCGGCGCAGTCATCGTCACGCTTGGCGAGAAGGGCGCGCTGCTGCACACAAACGATCGTTCCGACCATGTCGGCGCCGTCAATGCCGGGCCGGTTGTGGAAACGACCGGCGCCGGCGACGCCTTCAATGGCGGCCTCGCGGCGGCCCTGGCGAAAGGCGTCGAGCCGCTGCAGGCGGTGAACTTCGCCTGCGCCGTCGCCGGCATTTCGGTGACTCGCCCCGGCACTGCGCCGTCGATGCCGACGCTGCAGGAGGTCGAGGCGCTGCTGGCGCGGACTTGAGGTCGACAGCGGGCCTAGCTGCCTCACCAGTCGGGATTGTCGTCGAGCCAATACGCTTCAAGGCAACCGAATTGACGCGGGAGGCCGAGCCGGCGTTTGGCGTCAAATGCCATCTCCGAAAGGGGCCACTGTGAGTTGCGCCCTTCCGCGCCTGGCACGATGGTGTACCCATCGGCGATCAACTGCAGCTTCATCTCCTCGAAGTGCCTTTTGAAGCCGTTCTCGATTCGGCTTTGCGGATAGCGTCGTCCATACAGGCATTCATGGCTCAGAATGCCGGAATACATCTGGGCGCTGAGCGTTCTCAGGGCGGTTTCGGAAATCTGTTTGTCGGTGTCCTTGGACCAGCACCGACCTGCCGACGCCACCAGCATCGCGGCCAGAAAACCTGCCAAAACCCTCTCCACCTTGGTCCCTTCCGGCCAAGGTGACATATTAGCCACAGGTAATGTTTATCGGCAATCCGGTCTTGCGCCTTTGCCCCGAGTGTCCCGTAATGGGTCATCATTTCTGGCATCGCAATTGCACTGTCAGCAATGCCCGGGGTCGTTAATTACCCCGGCAGCCGGGGGGCAAATTCGGGGGGCCCCGCCGCTCCAGAAATGGAGCGGCGGGCTCTTTAGCAACTGAGTTTGAAAGCCGCCTGAATCGCCAAGACCAGAGTGCCGCAGCCATGTATTTTCCTCAGTTTCTAGTAGGCATGCTCGCAACGTCGTTCATCACGGCAATCTGGGCCGAAATAGAAACCGGCTCGGTCTGGAAGGCGCTCGGCTGGGCCATTCTTGCGCTGGTCATTCTTCAGGTTGGATATATCGGTCTGGTTGTCGGCCTGATCTACAAACGTGGATCGAAAGGCACCGAGGCGGCCCAGATGTCGGCAAATTACACGCCGCCGGCCTGAATGGCGAAAACCGGCGTGCCGCCGCAGCGGGCCCAAGCCGGCTCCTGAAAGTTGAAGCTTTTCCGCAGAGTCAGGGCCCAAGCCACTGAAAGAAATGGCGCGAGTGACGGGGCTCGAACCCGCGACCTCCGGCGTGACAGGCCGGCACTCTAACCGACTGAGCTACACCCGCGCACTTGACGACCACGTGTCAGCCGTGTTCGTCGTTGGGCCGCTGGATAAGGGGTTCGCCACCGGGTGTCAAGCGCGGCAAAGCACCTTATCAGCAAACTGGAGAAGGTTTTTTGACAACCGCCTCTTTACGCTGGAAAACCGCCACGCGGCCAACGCGGCGCCTGTTCATTTGGCCTTGCGAAGCCTGCCCTAACTGCTTAAAGGTCCGGCCCGGAGCGGGCGATTAGCTCAGTTGGTAGAGCGCTTCGTTTACACCGAAGATGTCGGCGGTTCGAGCCCGTCATCGCCCACCATGTTTTCAAGTACTTAATACCCTTTTGCGAAGTTCCCTGCAAGTTCATCGAACCTCAGACCTCCAAAGAAGCCGACAGCCGGCGCAGATAATTCGGGCTGTACCGGGCATAGACTCGGTAGGTCATGGCCGTATTTGAGTGGCCCAGGAACTGCGCAATCTCCTCCATCGAATGCCCATCTTCCGCCAGCCAAACCGCTGCCGAATGCCTCAACATGTGGGGCGATACGTCATCGCGTCCGATCTTCCCGCCTGCGGTGCCTATGCCCTTCTTGATCGACTTGACGGAGCCGCCTGCCCACTCGATCACGTAAGGCGTCAGTGAGCCCTTGTGAGCCTCCTGTAGGGCGGTAAACAGGCTGTCATTTATCGGCACTGTGGCGCGGCCTTTGCGGTGCGCCTTGTCGAATGGGTTGCGCAACTGGATCATGCGCCGGGCGAAGTCCACCCGATCCCAGGTCAATTGCAGCGCGGCTGCGCTTCGAGCCCCGGTGCCGAGCATGAGCTGTATTGCGAGCTTGACGTGTGGCGCGTTCGCCGCCTCCATCAGTGCCGAGACTTCTGGCCGGGTCAGATATCCCTCCTTCGGGTCAGGCTTCGCCGGCCGCTCGATATGCGGCGCATGGGTGATGAGCCGTTGTTTCTGAGCCCAGACCAGCACCGAACGCAGATGGCCAAGTTCGGTATGGATAGAGCCGTCTTTCTTCCCAGCCTTGCGCCTGGCTGCCGTGTAGGCGCGGCACTCGGCTATCGTCACGGCTTCGCCCTGCTTGTCGGCGAAGAACGGCGCCAGCGCCTTCCATGTGAAGCCCATCGTCGTCACGACTGATCGGCCTTCCTTGTCCAGGCAATAGGCCGTCCAAAGATCCTGCACAGTAGAGCCCTTCGGCCGCGTCAGCTCCGCGTATCGAGCCGGGGCGCGGCGGGACGCCTCCTTCGGGTCATCGGTTCCAAGTCGATAACGTCGGCGGATGTCTCCCTCATACCATGTGAGGCAGAGTTCTCCCCGCAGTCTTGTGATGCTCCAGTCTGGCATTCGAACCTCTCCACGTCGGCCCCTCGTATGCGCAAGAGCTTGCCCGCCAGCCGGAAGGCAGGAAGCTCGCCGGCCGCTATCATATTGCGGATATGCCGCTCCGAACATGCCCAGCGCTCAGCGAGCATGCCGGGTGTGAATACAGTGGGGAACTCTGTCGCGGGCCGGCTCACCTTTCCCTCCCCTGTAAAGCAGGAAACGTTGCGTCCATGGCTTCCGCACTGAGGCGAAGCCCGGTTGCCATGAAGTCCAACCAGCGTTCGACGGCGCGATTCCGTTCGTCTGGCGTCAGCGGAAATGGAATTCGCAGCTCGCTATTGAATTCGCCTGATGCGAGTTTGAGCGAAAGAACCAGCGTGTCGCGCTCAGGAGCCATTACTTCCCTCCAGTGTAGAGAGGAAGGCGCGGTAGAACTTCGCGAGCTTGCGGAAATCGCCCTTCGTCAGGTAGAGCGCATTGCGCAACTCGCCCGACGAATGCACCTTGGCGTTGTCAGGTGCGTAGTGCGCCATGTCCGATTCATCGCCACCCTCCCGTAGGATGAAGGCCCAGTCAGACGCGTCTTGCTGCTCAACGAGTAGCGCGAAGGGTGCTATCACCTCCCTCGCCAGCTTCAACGCCTCGCCTTGACGTGCCAGTTCGTCTAGAAGAGCGCGGATTTCGGCGTGCAGCGGCGGCTTCAAGCCAAGCGATGCGTCGTGGTCGATGATCGCCCGCAACTCGGCCGCAATTCGCTCTACATCGGGCATGGCCCTCTCCTGGTTGGGGTTAGCGGGCATTGGACAGCGGCTCCCACATCAGCTTCATGTATTCCCATCGCGGCTTGAGAAATTCGAGGATGGCCGGCTCATCGGCTCGACAAACCGAAACCTCGAATGAAAGCAACTTTGCCTTGCGCTGGCCGATCATCTGAAGGAGGAATACGGCGTGGCGGTAGTAGTCATCACCGTTGTATTCGCCCAAATCCCAATTCTCGCCTTCGCGCCAATCCCAGCGAACGAACCAATTGTAGTCCATATCGCTGTCGCGCCACTCGTCTAGGAACTCGTCCCAGGTTTTGAATTCCGTATGGCAATCGCGGGCGAAGTAGTTGCCCTCCGTCATGTAATACGGGTGGTCAATTTCCCACAGGTGCTTGCGGTCGTCGCTCATGGCCCGCCCTCAGTCACAGGAACGGCGGCGATCTGGTCGAGCCACTGAGACAACGAATAGTGCCATTGATCGACAGGTGTGTGACCGCACGATATCGGCTCAGGGTGCGTTTCCATGTCGTCGCCGCAACAGCAGACGCCGCTGCTAACAGGCGCTGACTTCACGAACTCAATGAAATCGCGCGGGACCAGCACCATCCCCGGCACCGCTACTGCGGTAGCAGCGGTGAGGGCTTCGGCTCTGGCGAACTCGTTTTGCATAGATTGCCAAAGCAAGTCCTCTTGCGCGGTAGCATTGCGGATTTTTTCAGCGTCCTCGCATTCACCGCTCTCTACGGGGTGATTTGGGGAATATTCCTCGCCGCTGTCCGGATTCCAGAAAACCCATCCATCGCCGTCCAGAAGGTCGGTACCTTCGGCGATATCCCGCTCCGTCCGCACCTGGGCAAGTTCTGCTTGGAGGGCGGCAAGGGCGGCCTCAATGTCGCGGCCAATGTCGCGAAAATGGCCCATGTAGATTTCGAAGGCTGATGTAGGCGCTAGCCGCAACTCACTCGCGGCATATTCAGCACCAGTCTTGACCAGGTTCCGATATTCCTCGATCAGCCTTTCCACCTCGCCCTGTTCTATGGGTGATGCTGGACGGGTGGGGGTGGCGTAGAGGGGCTGGACAATTCGCTGGCCATCAAACCCGGAGGGAGCGGTTTCGGTGTAGGCCCAGCCGTCGTCTTCCGTCGCGGTTTTCCACGTCCACCGCCAAGCCACCGGCTCCGCCTCTCCTGATGGTGCTGCCGAGGAGGAGGCGAGCGACTGCGAGACAATCGTTTCGCCGACTTCTATGGCGCGGTTTAGCGTCGGCACATCCCATGAGCCGGTAAATCGCATATCCTTGAGGAATATGAGAAACCCAGACATGGGCGTCAGCGCATCCGCCTCCAGATCGCGTGTTGTCTCTGGGATGGCGACTGCGGGGGTGGGGGTCATGGCTGCACCTGTGCGGTTTTGTTGCGGATGGCCATGAATGCAAACGCCGCAATGCTCATCCAGGCCTTGCCGAGTATCTGACCTTCAATGAAGGTGAGCGAGCCAAAGGCTAACCAGAGGAACACTGCGCTATCTATGACGGCACCAGCAATGCCGCTGGCGAGGACAGCAACGCCAAGGCCTTTCTGTCTCAAAGGGGCGTAGACAGCGAGGTCGGCGAGTTCCGCCAGGGCAAATGCTGCGACGGATGCGATAACCAGCGCTGGCGGGGCCAGGAACCACGACAGAAGCGCACCGATAGCAATGGCGAGGATGGCAGCCTTCGCGCCTCCTGCCTCATGCACAACATCGCGCAGGACCATAGCTGCGCCGATGACTAGAACACCGCTCGGGGCGGTGAGATCGAAGCCAACCGGAATGATGCATGGGCCATTGGGGATGCATTCGGTTCCGATGTGGCCGATGAGCCAGTTTGCTGCTGGGACGGTAGCGGCGAATGTCGCCATTAATACGAAAAGCTTGGTCATGCCCGCACCCGTACCGTCTCGATGTGAATGCAGCCGTGGTAGGCCGATATCGTTTGCCGGCCGCCGAATATCTTTGCG
The DNA here is from genome assembly GCF_004792275.1 of Mesorhizobium sp. M4B.F.Ca.ET.143.01.1.1. Taxonomy (NCBI): domain Bacteria; kingdom Pseudomonadati; phylum Pseudomonadota; class Alphaproteobacteria; order Hyphomicrobiales; family Phyllobacteriaceae; genus Mesorhizobium; species Mesorhizobium sp. M4B.F.Ca.ET.143.01.1.1. Next base: position 385,791 of record NZ_SRSR01000004.1, on the reverse strand, counting down.
AGTTTGTTGGCGATATCTTCATGATATGCCGGCTCTGGGAAACTGCATTCCTTCTCGATATCTTCAACCATGACGGTGCGACCTGTTTCGAGTTTGAGGGAGTACTCGATCGTATCCCCACTGCCGGGGCAACGAGCGTAGAATTGGTGACTGTAGGTATTCATGCTGCGAACATGTCCTGTTGTTCGGGGCGCGTGGCCCAGTTGATCGGGCATTGTACGGAATCGATCCGGCGGGCCATCCGCTCGGGGTCAACTTCCGATCCGACGTTCTTGAAATTGCGGGCAACGTTGGTGCTGTCAGCAGAAGCGAATGGCCAGCGGTCCCCAGCAAGCGCGAGGCCGCGCAACATATGGATCCACGGCAGCGGCCCGCGTTTGGCTAGAGCATTGAAAGCCTCATCAGCGCGGCGTTCCCAGTCGGACGAACCGACTTGCCAGTAACGCCCCGAGCTGCCGAAACACATCCTCGGCCATTGATCCGCCAACTCTAGGAGGTAGTCTATTGGAAGCCCCATGTGCCAGACAGGTGCGCCAAGCCAGAGGTCGAATGGCCATTCAGCAACGAGACGCCGCTGATCTTCGACAGACCCATCGATTACGTCGGGGATTACCGCCCAATGCGGATGACCAAGGCGAGGTTCAAGCCAGGCGTAAAGTTTGGCATCATCGACCGCCTTGCCCTGTGTGAAGGCTGTAAATCTGCCGTTGTCCCACATGACGCTCTGGGCATTCTGAAGACACCAGTCGCCATCTCGCGCATCAGCAAATGACACGCAGAAGTGCTTGCCGGCCATTTTCATGAGCTCGGAGCGCGGCGAGATCGGGGTGCCGTGAAAATGGATCACGGCTCTATCCTTCCGTACATCGCCTTCCAGGGAAGGACTGGCTTGGGGGTGTTGGGCTTGGGGGATTTCGGACGCTGCGGGATCTTCACTTTGACGCGGGTCTTCATGCCCATGAGGGACTGAGCCACGGTCTTGGCGGCGAGCGGCGTGTCCCGGTTTGCGGTCTTCCACTTGTGACAGTCGGGACAGACGGCGCGGCAATTTTCCAAGCTGTTGTCCTTGGAGTTCGCGTCAAGGATGTAGTGATCATATTCGACGCCGTAAGCGAGGTCGCGCGCGCAGCGCTGGCCTTCCGGTAGGCCATACCAGTCACCGATCGCTTCGCAGACCATGCCCGAGCGTGTCAGCGCCTGCTTGCGAACCTTGGAGCCGAATTCCTTGCGGTTCGCCATCCCTCACTCCTCCCTCAGAAACCCGGCTTCACTCAGTACGAATGAAAGCGCTTGGACCAGTTCATCGGAGAGCTGAGACCGCTTGAGGTTTTCTCTTGCTCTCGCATCTGCAAGTTCTGCATGGACGCTCGTATCCCGGCTGGGGAGCTTTACCGGGTGGGCGCGGCGCCAGATTTGGCGGGACTGGCGGATCATGCGGCCTCGCTCTTCTCGCTGACAAAGCCGTAGACGCGCGCCAGGAATTCCTCGGCGCTCTGGAAGAAGGCGATAAACTCGGGCTCGGCCATGCGATCCAGCGCGATGGAGGAGGGGATCGCGACCGTCATGCCGTTGGGCAAGCGCACCAGATCGACAAGTCCGGTTTCGAGCTTGATAACCTCATGCAGTTTTTCGGCGCTGATCGACATGTCGGTTGAGGCTACAGCTTCATGGAGCAGCGACCAGTAGGCGCGGAGCCTATCGAGGTTGCGCCATTCCTTGACATCGAGGCGGACGCGCTGGCCATTCGCCACGCCGTCGAGCGCGCGAAGATCGTAGTCCATCTCGGGAACCAGGCAGTTCCCCTTACGGATGAAGCTGTATACCGGCTTGTCTGATCGCTTTGCCATGTCCCTTGGCCTTTCCGCCGGAGCCATTCGCGGCCCCGGCTTCTCTGGTTCAGCCTGCTTGAATGGTGGAGACGTAATTGCCGTTCGAAGGTCGATCGCCTGGGAAGGTGTCGTCGTCAGGCAGTCCGTTCAGGATGACTTGCTGGCGCTTGTTGATCTCCTCTCGGGCCACGGTGCGCCAGCCAAGCTCACCGTCCTGCCATCCCTGAGCCTCGGCTATCGCGCTCCACGCCAGCTTGAACTTGTTCAACTGCGGGATGGTGGTGCATTCGAGCAATTCCCGCTCGAACTCGTCCCAGCGGTCTGGCTTGGTGATGTCGCCGATATCCTTCTTGAGAGAATGGCGGGTCGGCTTTTGTGCCGGCGCATCCGAAAACTCATGGCGCATGGTGTTGACGTATTTGTTGTCGTCAAACATGCCCATGTGGATGTCGGCGCCGACGCCGATCAGCTTGAGCGCGTTCGTTACCGCATCGGTGAACGCTTTCTTGAAGGCTTCGTCATCGCTTTCCCAGCGCTCGGGACGCTTGTATTGCTCGTTGGCCTTGATGTGCGTCACAACCTTGTCGCCGCCGACGCCATAGACCCTGGCTTCGGTGTTCTCCTGCCGATACCAGATGGACGCGGTGCAATAGACCAGCACTTCCCGGTTCTCGCCCGGAACGACTTGGAATGTCGGCTCGCCAACACCCCAGCCGATTCCGCATGGCCCGAACTCCTCCGTCATGCGGCGGAAGGACCACATAGGCTTAAGAGCAGTCCCCTTGAAGCCGCCGCCGCGTGTGAAGCTCTTTGTGTGCGCGGGGTCGGTCCTGCCAAGGATATCCCAGAGCTTGGTGTTCTCGCTCATGATAAGAACCTCCGGGCGCGTTCGATTGACTTTTCGTAGTCGGAAATCATAATATCAAACATCTTGTCAGACGGTGCGGCCTTCTTGTTCCCTCTCTTCAAAAGAGAGACAGACGCCACAAGACTTGCTAGGATGTCTTTAATTACTTCATTTGCGACATCGGCGTTGATGTATTCTGGCGAGCCACTAACGGCTTCTCGGCACGTCCAAAATCCATCTTCGTCTTGCGCAACGCGGATGCGGTCCGGTGCCTTAGCCATCGATGGTGATCCTCTTGCGGCTTGCTTCGGACAGCATGATTTCGGTGAACACGACCTTGGCGCCCTCAAAACCGTAGATGCGTGCCAGGTCGCGGAAGATGGTTCGCGCCTGGTACTCCAGATACCCCGCGCCGTAGCCATCCTGTGGCGCTTCCGCCATGGCCAGCGCGTCGTTGAGCATTTTGGTGTGCGCATCCATTATGCTGCCTGCCTTTCCGTCTCAGCCCGAGCGGCGAGCATCAGGAGCGCATCGGCTTCGGACTGCGCGACGATCTGCGCGGCTTCTTCACAGGACAGACCGGAGTCGATGAGCCTGTCATAGCGCCTGAAGCGCACCTCCCAGGCCGTGCTTGTCTCGACCAGTCTGGCCATTTCGATCCAGATGAGTTCGGGCGACATCACGCGTTCCAATCGTCGCTGGAAAGCGCGAACCGGATACCGCGCGCCTTCATGGTTGCTTCGGTTTCTGATATGGTCCGCACATGCCCGAGGTAGACCGCCAGTTGCCAAGGCAGGAGCCTTGCGGCCCGCGCCACGTCGGATTCGGAATGAAGGCGGACAGTCGGCGTCAACATCTCGTCGGCCTCGGCCAGAACCCGCCGGTAGACGCGAACCATCAGGATCGAGCTATCCACTTCCTGGCTGGCGATGCGCCATGCACCGGCAATGCGATCTGCTTCATCGACAGAGACAGTCGCAAGGATTGCCCCGCGCACCTGAGCGAAGGTATGCTGGAAGCCCTGTTCGGGGTTGACGCGGACAGTCATGGGGTGTGATCCACGAAGAGGCCGGGAGGCTCGGATTCGATGATGTCGGCGATCTCGGAGAAGGTTTTTCCGCCGTCGTTCATCTTGGCCAAGGACGTGTCGCCGTATTCGCCGGTGCAAGTCGCAAGTCCGAAGTAAGACATGGCGTGAGGAAATTCGTTCAGAGTTCCGCAGAGGCTAAGCTCGTCGTCATCCATGCCCGTAAGGACGCAGGCGACCCCAAGGCAACAATACAGGCCTTTGTTGGCAAGATAGTCTTGACCCTGCTCATAGTCTCCGCTGCGCAGCGCCTGCACCCAAAGCTTCCGGTGCTCTTTCTGCTGCTCGGCTGTCCATTCGGTCTGCATCTTCGTTTTCCTTCTCTCCCCGATCTGTGAAGCGAATGGGGGATGGTTGGGGCTTAGGCCGGCTGGTCGATCTCGACGCGCGCCTTTTCGTTCAGTGCGCCGACGAGCGATTTCTTGGCCGCGATGTGCGCCTCGATGATAGGGCGAGCCAAGTTCCACGGGACATTGAACAGCGTGCGCGATGTGTCGCTTGTCGGGACGCCGAGTTGGAAGCCACCTTGCAAGCGGCCGAACGCGTCCCTGACATCGGGTACTTCTCGCCGCTCGACGGCTTTGTTGATGTCAGCTAGGAGGCCTTCCGCCGTCTCGATCTCACGGTAAGCAAGAGCGATATCAATCGCGGTTTCCTTGCTGATGCTCATCTGCTCTGTTCCTTTCTTCCATCTCAGCGAAGAGATGATGTGGGGTTGGTGCCTAGGCGGCCGACCTCGGGCGACGGTTTCAGGCTGCCACCATTTCGCGTTCGTGATGCTCGATAAGCATCTGCTCAAGAAGGCTATTGAACTCGGTAAGCTTGGCATCCCTCGCGGCATCCCTCGCGGCAGCCCACGCGGCATCCCTCGCGGCATCCCTCGCGGCAGCCCACGCGGCAGCCCTCGCGGCATCCCACGCGGCAGCCCACGCGGCAGCCCACGCGGCATCCCTCGCGGCATCCCTCGCGGCAGCCCTCGCGGCAGCCCTCGCGGCATCCCACGCGGCAGCCCACGCGGCAGCCCTTATGCTTTCGTCGCCGGTTTCGAGGTATTGCTTGACTATTGCCGGCGCATCCCAAAGATGGATAACTGACAGGGCGGCCCTGCGGGCAAATGAGCGCAGCAGTTCGTCGCCATCGGCAATGCGCCAGTCGATACGGCGCTCGCGGCAGACGAACTTGTCCGACTGGCGGGTGACGATATCGCGGCAAGTGACGCGGCAGATCGTGGAGCCAGGCGCATACTGCAGAGCGTCGATAACGCGCTCGGAGGCATGAAGGCCAGAGGCGCAAATCTCGACATCGCCTTCATGCCTCAGCCATGCTCCATCGGCCGGCAGCGGAAGGCCGCCACGCAATGTCTTCCCCGCAAAGTGCCAAGCTGTAACCTGGTTCGTCATGGTGTCTCGTATCTCCCTATCTTCGGCGCCGGGTGGCAGAGGTGGGGTGGTGGTTAGGCGGTGGCTTTGGAGTCCGGTTTCAGGCCATCGAGGTAGGCAGACAGCCCGCGCGCCCTGTACTCCTCCCAATCGACGCGCTCGCATCCGTCGAGATATTCCTGGGACTGGTCAGTCGTGGCATTCGTTCGCCAGCCGGCCTTGAAGGCGAGGCGTCCGTCGGTTTCACGGGCAATGTTTGTGATGCGGGTTTCGAGCAGTGAGACAAACCGCATGAAGCCGTGATCGGGAATGATATAGGCTTCGTCGTAGGCTTCCGGTGAGCGCGGGTTGCCGAAGTAGTCTTGCGTCTTGCCTCCGCATTCGCGCCAGAGCTTGACGATCTCTGCATCCTTTAGCGGTTCTACTGTCTCGCTCATCTCATTCTCCACGTTTCGCGCGTGTCCATCATGAGGCCAGTTCCGTTGCAATACTTGATCGGCTTGCGCTTCTTCGTGGTCGTCTCGTTAGTCACACTAACATAGTCAGCCGGGATGTAAACCCCTGTCCGCTAGTTTGGCTAACATTTTTTTCTTGATGTCGGGAAGGGAAGCGCCTAAAAGCAAAAGCCCCGGTCGTGAGCCGGGGCCGAATCGAAGTCGGAAAGGTTGGAAAGACGGTGGCGACTTCGACCGCAGTGAAGCGGTATCTCCATACCACCGGGCGCGAACAAATGGAAGCCCCAGCCCGAAATTCCGAAGGGGTGTTCGCCGGTCCTTACCAGAGGGCTGTGAAGTAGCGGAAGATCGACAGCGCTGTTGTACGTCTGTCGATGCCCGTGGCGGCGGCTAGGCTCCGACTGTCATGAGCAAGGGGACGAACCTCGGATGCCGAAAGGCACGGGGCTAGTCACCCTTTTGCCCGGACAACAGCTTCACCAACTGTCATGGGCCTAGAGGAAGAGCTACTGGCGCCGGATAAGACCGCGCACGAAGCCAAGAGCTTCAGCCTGGATATCGGCGGGCGTTCCTCTGAGCGCATCGGTGATATCGACCACGACACCCTCTTTCAGGGGGTTCACCCGGAAAACGTCGCCGGGCGTGTGATTGAAAGCGTCGGCCAGCGCGTAAATCATTTCCTCGGTCAAGTCGGTCGTGCCGCTCTCGATCTGCGAAATGAGGCCGCGCGATTTTCCGACGCGCTCGGCCAGCTGCTCCTGGGTCAACTCGCGATACTCCCGCCACTGCTTCACGTAATGACGCGGCCTACGGCGCTGGAGTGTCTGTTTTCTGACCTGTTTAGCCATCCTAGCATGATCCGCCCGCAGGCAAAATCGGTCTATGCAGCCAAACTAACAAAAAGTTCTTGCCTTTCGGCGTTAGCCAGACTAACGTGCAAGCGTCATGGAAAAACTCACCGAATGGATCAAAGCAGAACGCGGGCGCCTGGCTGAACTGGCCGGCGCCTGCAAAATCACTCACGCAGCGATCCTTCAGTGGAAGCGCGTCCCGAGCGACCATCTCGTTGCTGTCGAGAAAGCCACGGGCATTCCCCGCAAGGATCTCCGACCCGATCTTTATGAAGGCATGGAGGCCGCCTAAATGAACGCCTTTCAGGAAGCTATTAAGACGCTGCTCGTCAAAGCCCGCGATGAGGGTCTGTCTAAGCAGGAAGCGGCCGACGCCTTGGGCGTCAATCTCTCGGTCCTCTACTACCGCAGCAAACAACTCGGCATTGACTGGCCGGAGAGGCGCGGGCGGCAACCCCAGAGTGAACCCAACGAACGAGCGCTTGATATCCTCGCCCGAAATGAAGCCGGCGAGACGCTGGAAAGCATCGGCGAGGTCTACGGCATCACGCGAGAGCGCGTTCGCCAGATCGTGAAGAAATTCGGCGGCCAGTCGAAGCGCGCGATGCATCACGCAGCGCTTCAAAAGCTGGCGGATTTCCTCAAAGAACACCCTATGACGCTTAGCGAGGCTGGGCAGTCTCTCGGCCTCGCTTCTTCCCGGCTTCGCGATGCAGCGAGTGTGGGCGGCGTTGAGTTCCTGAAAATCTCTCTCTCCAGGGAAAACGAACTGGCTCCTCTGGCCGAACTGGTAAGGCAAGGGCAGTCGATTAATTCGATCGCCAACGGCAGTCGCGCCCTTGCGGGACGTTTGCGGACCTACTGCAACGCCAAGGGCATCAAGAGCCAAGCCGCCTCGCGTTGGTCTGTGTCGCCGCTTCGCGCGCAAGTGATCGGACGCCTCTATGCCGAAGGCAAAAGCTGGGCAGAGATTTCCGCTGCGGTTGCGGCAGTTGAAGGCGTGCGCAGCTTCAGCGGCGCCGCAATATACAATTGGGCGGCCCTTCACATGGATCTTCCCCATCGGGAACCGAGGAAGGACCGGCGCAAGTCTCCCGGACGCCGACCGAAACTCGTCGCAGTGTCCCAAGGACCGAGCGATATCGATTTGCGTGAGACTGTGCGCGAAACGGCTCTGGCCAATCGCGACAAAGCCACTGCCGCTCAGATCGCCAAGGCTTGCGGCACCACCCGGAACTCGATCATTGGACATTGGTTCCGGGCGCGCCAGTCGGGAGCCGTCGCTTAATGCGCCAGCAACCTCATCCTCTCCCCGCCGCAGCACTGGACGCCAAGCGCCTTCATGGTCTCCTTGATGGACGCCATGATTGCGGGCACCGGCATGATGACGCGGTTCACCACCACGTAGTCTATGCCCTCGAAGGAGAGGGAGCGCTGTTTGGAATAGCCGGTAAACCGCATCGTTCCATCGCCCATGTCCTCGGGCAAGACGCCATTGACGAAGATGTCCTGAACGATCGTCGGCTCGACAAGCATGATGCCCATTATTTTCTTCCTCCAAAGCCCTTCGCACACGAGGCTGGGGCTTATGGCGGAAGACAGCAAGGGGCGCCTGTAGAAGAACTAACAGCGATCTGCGGGAATGGTAACGGCTTTGTAAATGAATGTAACGCACGGTTACAGGCCGCAACCTATGATGGCGCAACATTAGTTGCTCCCGCTGGCGAGGGCCTTCTTCAAATCACGCATGAGCGCTCTGGCGACGGCATCTGGCAAGACCAGCCGATTGACGATGCGATGTTCCTCGCCGTGCGAAACCCAGGCAATCAGCCGTACCTCACCATCGACGCGTTCGACATCGACGCCGGTAGCAAAAATGTCGGTTACGATGATGGGCTCAGTCAGGGGGGGATCATCGTCCACGGTGAACCTCTCAGCCGGGGGGCCGGATAATGGCCCCCTCACCAATCCTCCAGGGCGTCCCTTGTGTCGCGATCTGTAGAGTCAGCGGTCGATCCTGGAGCATCAGGACGCGCGCAACCGTTGGTCCTCTGAACGAGTATCGCCGCGCGTCCGTCGCCTATTCCAATCCGCTGCCGCTGGTCATCCTCCCCCTCGGCGGTAGCGGTAAACTGGCCCGCCGCTTGAAGCGCATTAACCCCTTGCGCATCGCGGCGGGCCTCTTTCTCCAGACACGCAGCCAGTGGGGGCAATAGGTTGACAATCACCGCAGAATACCTCCGCTCGCGCCTGGATTACGATCCCGAGGCCGGCATTTTCAGGTGGAAGCCAGTGCCGGGCGCGATCAAATGGAATGCCATGCGATCTGGCAATATTGCCGGATCCAAGAATGGCAAAGGTTACATCTATATAACCTTGGACGGGCGGGCGTACCGCGCGCATCGGTTGGCATGGCTCTATGTTTTTGGCCAGATGCCAAAGTTCGAAATAGACCACATAGACAGATGCCGAGACAATAACCGGATCAGCAACCTCCAAGACGTGCAAAGCCTCGTCAACGTCCTTAACCGAACCGTCGCGCCGAGCGCTAGCGGTATCGATGGCGTGAGGCGCCGCCAGTCGAAGACCGGGGCGAAGTGGTACGCCAAGTTTGGCAATAAGCATCTCGGCTCCTTCGATACGCTCGACGCCGCAATCGCAGCACGCAAATCAGCGGTTGAATCATATTTTGCAGCTCCATTGGAGGCAGCGTCATGAGCGGCCCGGCTCTTAACATCATTGGCCGGGCCGCCACTGTCGGCTGCGGGGACATCGCTGCCAACCTGAATTTCTGCCGGCGCAAACCCACCGCCGGCAAGGTGTTTTCGTTTCTTCGCATTCCGTTCGTCGATCATTGCAGTGAGGCGGCGAACAGCATCACCCACGCTTTCCGTTTCTCTCCAGTTGTCGTGGGTCAAGTACATCTTTCCCAATCCGCCAGCGGTGCTGGCCTAGTCGTTCTTGGTGACGGACACACCATAGCGAAGAGGAAGCCAAAATGTCCGAACCAAGTCGGTACCAATCCGTACCAAAACGGGGCGAAGTCATGAGTAATCCGAGTGCCTGTGCAGAGGAATCGTTCCATCTGCTCAATGCCGCTGCCAAACTCCATTGGCGCGGGCAAGGCGATACATGGACGGCAGCGCGCGACCGTGCGGCGGTAGACGCGGGCATTACGCCGGCTCAAGCAGAGCGTCTCCAGAAGAACTGGCGGACGATGAAATTCCCCAATGGGGATGTGTATCGCCTTCTGCGTAACAAGTACGCGTATCTGTGTTCATGGATTGAGAACGACGCCGAGCGAATGGAGCGCGAAGCGCGAGAAATCGAGGAAACCAATGCAACTCTGGGAGGCCATCATTCGGTGGCTCAAGGCTTGGCGCGCGCTGCGAAAGGCGCGGAAAGGGAAATGAGATGAGGAAGGCAATCGCTGTCGCATGTCTACTAGCGGCGCTGGCAGGATGCACGGATGCCGACGTGGCATCCAACAATCTTTCAAAGGCGGCTGACTACTTCGAAATCCAGCGCCGCATCGTTTTCTACAACGGCATCACTGGCGATTACATCCTGACTGTGGAAGGTCTTTGCTCTCTCGGCAACTTCGACAACCAACGCGAACTGTCAGTGACGTGCAAGACCGGCCCGGGCCAGTTCAAAAAGCATTTTCTCGGGCTTTCGGACAACGTGACTTTCTTCGCCGAGCAAATCGAACCGGCATCAGCCGATGCGTACCATTACCGCGTCGTCTTCAAGCCATCGGTCATCATCCCCGACATCCAGGTCAAGTGAGGATCACATCATGGACAGCTCCATCATGGGTTTGCTCGTCGGCGCCCCTCTCATCATTGTGCTTTGGGTTCTCGCCATCGGCGCCGGCTTCTTTCTTGTCCAGTTAATGCGGGGAGAGCTGTAGCCATGAAACACCACCGCTTCATCGCCCATGATGGGCTTGTCTACAACTACGACACCACAACCGGGCACTACGAACCGGAGATCGAGGAAGAAACCCGCATACCCCTCTGGCGCGGGCTTATCCCTATCGTGCTTATTGGGTTCGGTGCTGCATTTGGCGCGGCGTATTGCCTGTATAGGGCATGCGAGGCTTTGCTGGGATGAGGCAGCCGGCTCGAAAATACCGGAATGTGCCGACAGCCGTTGACGGCATTCGCTTTGCGTCAAAGCGCGAGGCTCATCGGTATTGCGAACTGAAGCTTCTGGAGCGGGCAGGGGAGATCAAGGCGCTTCGCCTGCAGCCCCGCTATCCGCTCACCGTCAACAGCCTGCATGTCGCCACCTATGTCGGCGACTTCGAATATGTCGAGAGCAAGACGGGAAGGCTCGTCACAGAGGACTCGAAGGGTGTTCGCACCCGCGACTTCATCAACAAGGCGAAGCTCTTTCACGCGCTCTATGGGCGAGAGGTGCAACTCGTATGACCGACTTCGATGCTTTCTGGTCAGCCTATCCGCGCCGTGTCGCCAAGGGCCACGCCAGATCGGCGTTCGACAAAGCCATCCGCAAGACGACGCTCGAAACGATGCTTGCGGCAATCGCCGATTACATCCGCTTCAAGCCAGAGCGCATCGACTTCAAGCACCCGGCGACATGGCTAAATGGCGAATGCTGGGACGACGAATGGGCCTCTGTCCCACGAGAAACAGGCCGCAGACGTACTTTCACAGATGTCGCGATGGACAGGTTCAATGGATCAGCAAGCGTATCTCGAACTGACACGGATGTTGGAGGGGTTTCCGCTGACGGCGGGGAACCCAGACCTGACGATCAGCGCCTTCGAATTGGCTATTCAGGGCCTATCACCAGTAGCCATCATTGAGGCGGCGCGGCGATTCAATGCAGGCCTTGTCGAGGGACAATCGGCTGACTACGCCCCGACGCCCGCAAGGTTCGCTCAGGAAGCCCGCAAGCGTCAGGAGTACGCTAACCCGAAACCGCAGAGATCACTCCCGGCACCTCGCTATTTCCCCGGCCCTCTAGCTCCGTTCCAGGTCAGGCAACAGAAGCGCTTGGCCGAGAATGCCCACCGCAAAGTCCTCTTCGAAGGCATCAACTTCGACCAGTGGAAAAAGCTGAGCGCCAACAAGGAAGTCCCGACCGGAGCAATCTGGATTGCCTCGCTAGGCATCGTCTACGGGCCGGAATCGAAACAAGCACAGACAGCGGAGTAGCGTCATGCTCATCGCATATGCGGGCAAAGAACCGCACCCGGACCACCATCGCTACGACCGCGCCTATAAGCACTTCAAGCTCGGCCGCGACACGGCAGCAATCGCCGAAATGATGCGGATCACAGAGGCTACAGCGCTGCGCTACATAACCAACGGCCGCTGCATCGAACGCAATCTGCCAATTCCCTACGAGCGTAAGGAGTAAACCCATGCACATTTTTTCATACCGGAATACAGAGCGCGGCATCTATCTTCGCGGCTCCGCCAAGCGCGAGGAGCGACGGCGCCTGCGGTTGGCTGAACAGCGCGCCACCTGGGAGGCGGAACAGGCCGCAAAGGAACGTCGTCGGCTGGAAGTGCTCCAAAGACAAGAGCGCATCAATGCCATCCAGGAAGAGCTTCGCGAGGCGGGCGTGAAGCCCAATGGAAGGATATTCCGTCAGATCGAAGATCGGGCCATGAAGTTATTCGGCGTGACGAAAATAGAGATCCTGAGCCCTCGCAGGGATCAGCGCATTGCATTCGTGAGGTCTTTCATCTGCTACTGGGCATGTCGGCGCACGACGTTCTCATTGCCAGATATCGGCCGCCTCCTGAATCGTGACCACACGTCAATCTTGGCGGCCAAGAGACGTTATCCAGAACGACGCGCCAAGATGGGGCGGGTCCTTCGCGAAGTTCGGTAGCAATCCTAACGGGGACAGTATGGCAAAGGCAGCGACGAAGAGAAAGCCAGAGTTCGTCTCTCAGCATATCGAGATCGGCATGGCTAACATCGAAAACCCGAACTGGTCGCGGGACCATGACGGCGTGAAGACCAATGTCCGCTATGTGCAGCAGCCGATCAACATCCGCGAGAGCGCCATTACCACACTCGCCGCGAAGGGGGTGATTGACGAGGCACAGACGGCAGCGGCCGATCGCTTCCGCGCGCTGTGGGAGCGCATGGGCGGAGCGGGAGCCGGTGCGCTGGACTATTCCAGGGAGCCGGTAGACGGGGGCGGCATATCGGAGCCGATCACGGTTCGTCAGTTAGAGGCCGGGTTCGAACTCAGGTCGGCGCGCGATGCGCTGCTCAAGGCTCATGGCGAATATGCCTATCGCCTGGTGGGCTACATAGCAGGGCAGGGCATGTCGATCCATGAACTGACGGAGACGCGCCGGCAGCGCGATACAATGACCGACAATCTGCGCTCCTATCTCGATGTGCTGGCCATTCTGTGGAAATTTTCGACGCGATAAATTTCTGGTGCTTGACAGTCGTGCGCGCGAGATGCTAGGTTCGTCGTACTGGCGGTAATGTTGCCAGAAATCCCACAAATCACCCTTTGCAGGCTCCGGACATCGCCGTGAACGGCATTGCCTACGGGTAAGCGCTCCTGATCTCGTGGAGCCGCCTGCAAACCCGATCTGCCAGACGTGGCAGCCAGAGCGCGTCATCCGGTGCGGGTTCGCTACTCGCGCGCAGTCCAGCCTGTGAGGTCTGGCCGCTCGAACCTTGAAGCGAGGCACGATGTCAGAACCATCGCCTCCCATCGGCCGTGTAGCCGAGTTCATCATCATGTCGGGATGGATTCTGCTTGTCGTAGTGTGCTTCTGCACAATCCTAGAGGTTTGCTATCTGGCGCTGACCAGCCAAGCAATCAGCGACCCGTTGCAGAAGCTGGCGTTTACGAGCGCGGGGTTTTTGTTCGGGAGCTTCCCGACAATGGTCAAGGATCTCATCGGACGATAATTCCCGGCAACAATCCGAAAGGAACTGCCAATGTGTTCAATCTTGAACAATCAAACGGTTAGGCCAATTTAATGGCTGGCCGTCCTCCGAAGGAAAAGTCCTTCGCCAACATGCTGAAGATCGCGATCACCGCGACGGGCAAATCAGGCGAGCCGAAGCTGCGCGAAGTCGCGGAAATGCTGGTTGACCAAGCACTTCTCGGCGAAGGCTGGGCAATCAAGGAAATCGCCGATCGCATCGACGGGAAAGTACCACAGGCTGTTGTCGGTGATGACGAAAGCGATCCCATCAGCCTAGTCCATGTAATTGAGCGCCGCCTTGTCCGGGCGAACACTGGAAATTGAGACGGCGGAGGTTTTCGAACCTCTTCTAACTCCAGCTCGATACAAAGGCGCACACGGCGGGCGCGGCTCTGGCAAGTCGCATTTCTTCGCCGGCCTGATGATCGAGGACAGCCTGGCGGAAAAGGGTCTGCTCTCGGTCTGTGTTCGCGAGGTACAAAAGAGCCTGAAGGATTCAGCCAAGCGCCTGATCGAGGCAAAACTGGCCGAATACAGGCTTGGGACTGCGGACGGCTTCAAGATCTTCAACGAGAAGATCGAAACGCCCGGCGATGGCGTGATCTTGTTCCAAGGCTTGCAGGACCATACGGCGGAATCGATCAAGTCTCTGGAAGGCTTCAAGCGCGCCTGGGTCGAGGAAGCGCAGACGCTTTCCACTACGTCGCTGACACTGCTTCGCCCGACAATCCGCGCCGATGGCTCTGAGATATGGGCGAGTTGGAACCCTCGCAGGAAATCAGATCCGATCGACGTTCTGTTGAGGGGCGAGAAGAAACCAACCGGCGCCGCTGTAGTTCGCGCCAACTGGTCGGACAATCCTTGGTTCCCGGGCGTGCTTGCCCAAGAGCGCATGGACTGCCTCAGAGACGATCCCGATCAATACGCGCATATCTGGGAAGGCGACTACGCCACGGTTCTCCAAGGCGCCTATTACGCTAGGAGCTTGGCAGAAGCGCGGCGGCAGGGCCGCATCGGTGTTGTTTCACGTGACCCAATCCTGCCGGTCTACGCGGTGTGGGACATTGGGGTTCGGGACGCAACGGCCATCTGGATTTGCCAGTTCATCGGCAAGACCATCCGGGTTCTCGACTATTACGAGGCAGTCAGGCAGCCGCTCGCCGCTCATCTCGAATGGCTGAGATCCAAGGGCTACGGCTCGGCAGAATGCATTCTGCCTCATGATGGCAGCAAAGAGGACGCGGTAACGGCGATCCGTTTCGAGGATCATATCTCGGCCGCCGGCTTCAAGGTTCGCACGGTGCCCAACCAGGGCAAGGGCGCAGCGCTCAAGCGCGTTGAGGTGGCGAGGCGACTTTTCCCTGCTGTCTGGTTCAACGAAGCCACATGCGCCGCCGGCATCGATGCGCTGGGTTGGTATCACGAGAAGTTTGACGAGGCGCGCAATATCGGCCTTGGCCCCGAACATGACTGGTCATCGCACGGTGCCGATGCATTCGGCCTGATGTGTGTGGCCTACGAGGAGCCAATCGAGCGCAAGCGCGCTGCGCAGCCTCGATATGCAGCCGGCGGCTGGATGGGATGACCAACATATGAATTCCGCATTTCATGTCCTGAAGATGAAGCTTCACGGTGCACTGGCAGATATGCCCGAGGATGTCTTGAGGCAGGCTGTAGAAGTATGCCGGCGCATTGGCGCTGATACGGAAATCATGCCGAACGTTCCAAGCCTTGAAGTGCTCTGCGCTGCCGCGGGGATATTGAGCGAGCGCGAGCGTTCCTGATGGCAGCCAAGAAGAAATCCGACGATGACGACATCCTGAAGGCGGCAAAAGACGCATTTCAGGATTGTCTCGACGCGGAAAACCTCAATCGCACCACGGCATTGGAGGACATCACATTCGCTCGCCTCGGTGAGCAGTGGCCGTCCGATGTCGTAAGGCAGCGGCAGATCGATGGGCGTCCTTGCCTGACGGTCAACAAGCTCCCGACCTTCATTCGCCAGGTCGTCAACGATGCGCGGCAGAACAAGCCGTCGATCAAGGTGCATGCGGCCGATAGTGGAGCCGATCCCGAGACGGCCGATGTCATCAACGGACTGATCCGCAACATCGAATACACCTCGAACGCGGACACGGCTTACGACACGGCCACCGAATGCGCTGTCACTGGCGGCTTTGGCTATATCCGCGTCGGCATGGACTATTCCTACGACGACGCCTTCGACATGGACATCTGCATCAAGCGGGTGTCTAATCCGTTCTCGGTCTACGGTGATCCGAATTCAAGGGAAGCCGACAGTTCCGACTGGGACAAGGCTTTCGTTGTCGATCGCCTGACCAAGGAGCAATTCAAGGCTCAATGGGGCGACAAGGCCCAAGTCGATTGGGACGATACGTCTTGGCAGTCATGCGGCGAAGCATGGCGCGATGGCGAGACCGTCACTGTTGCCGAGTACTGGACGCGTGAGGATATCGAGCGGCCGATCGTGCTGCTCTCCGATGGGTCAGTACACGACAAGGAAGATCTGGAAACGCCCGAGTTTCAGACGCTCCTGAGCGCCAACGTGGTCCAGATTGCCGGCGAGCGCGTGTCGAAGTCCTGCAAAGTGACGCAGCGCTTCATGACCGGCGCCGAAATCCTCGAAACCAGGGAATGGCCGGGTCGCTATATCCCGATCATCCCGGTTTATGGGGATGAGTTCGATGTGGAGGGCAAGCGCTACTTCCGCTCGCTGATCCACAACGCCATCGATGCCCAGCGCATGTTCAACTACTGGCGCACGGCTTCGACCGAACTGGTCGCGCTTGCCCCGAAAGTTCCCTTCATCGGCGAAGAGGGCGCTTTCGACGTTGACCAGGACCGCTGGCAGACGGCCAACACCAAGAGCCACGCCTATCTCGAATACTCCAAGGGCAAGCAGCCGCCGCAAAGGCAGCCCCTGGACATGGGAACGGCCGCTGGCGCGCTTCAGGAGGCGCTGAATGCCTCGGACGATATCAAGTCTATCATCGGACTCTATGACGCTTCGCTCGGGGCTCGCTCGAATGAGACTTCAGGCCGGGCAATCATGGCCCGTCAACGCGAAGGCGACGTTTCAACCTTCCATTTCATCGACAATATGGCCCGTGCCATACGTCATACGGGCCGGATCCTCATCGATCTCATTCCAAAGGTCTATTCCGGCCAGCGCGTCATCCGCGTGATCGGCGAGGACGGCGAACAGCAGGCAAAGCCAATCAACCAGCCCTATCCGGCACAGAATCCGGAGACTGGCCAGCCAATGGTTGATCCGGAGACGCAGCAGGCCATCATGGCCATGCACGATCTCACGGCCGGCAAGTACGATCTGACTGTCACGACAGGCCCGAGCTTCACCTCCAGGCGCGAGGAAGCGGCAGCGCAGATGACTGAGATGATCCGGGCATTCCCCGAATCCGCTCCGATCGTCGGCCCTGAGCTGGCGAAGAACCTCGATTGGCCAGGCGCCGACAAGATCGCTGAGAAGATGGAAGCTATGGCCTCGGGCAAGCTCCCTGAGCAGGCGCAGCAGCAGATGCAACAACTGCAAGTTCAGGTGCAAAAGCTTTCTGAGGAAAACCAGAAGCTCAAGCAGGACCAGAGCGCGAAAATCGCGGAATTGCAGGCCGATCAGCAAATTCAGTTGCTCAAGCTGCAGTCCGAAAAGGAAGTCGCCGCCGCCAAGATCGAGGCCGACAAGGAAATCGAGTTCTTCAAGGCACAGACGCACGCGGCAGCCGTTGCCGCGCAACCGAAGGTAGTTCCGAATGGCAAGCCCAGTTGAGCCCATCACGGCGTGCAATGCGACCGCCGTCACGAAAAGCGACAGCACGGCGGTCCTGTTCAACGCCGTCTATGTCGGCGGCACTGGCGATCTTGCCTTGCGCCCGGTGAACGGCACCGCTGTTACGTTCTCCGGTGTGCCGGCCGGCACTATCATCCCGCTCAAATGCGATCGGGTGATGTCCACCAATACGACGGCCACCAACATTGTGGGATTGAACTACTAACATGCTCGGCCTAGGGTTTGGCGGTCTGGGCAGCATGGGGCTTGGCGCAGGAGGCGCCCCAGCGCCGCCCAATCCGACATATCTGCCTACCGTTTCAGCGTCCCCGTCGTTCGTGGTGGGGACGTCCAAGCTTATCTCGGCCTATGCTGGGGCTGCGGGGCGAACCCAGCGCATTTCTGACGATGTGGAGGCGGACGTCGCCTTCGGCACCAAGTTTGCCGACGTCTCGGGTATTGGCCTCGGCACGCACAACTGGAAAACGCTCTACGATCAGACCGGCAACGGCAACCATATCACCCAGGCGACCAAGGCCAATCAGCCTGCCGCGAGCAATCTCAAGTATGCCGGTTGTCCAGCCGTCCACTTCGACAGCTCAGATCTCGCTGTAGGCGTCACGTCGAAGAACATGGTGTGTGCCACTGGCCCGGCAACGGAAAAGTCGGCGTTCACCTCGTTCTTCCTCCTCGCGCCGACGCACTCGTTCAACGACAACTACTATTTCCGTCAGCCGCACACCGCGACGACGCTTTCCCTGTTCACTCAGACCACCAACGTTGGCGTTCGCGGCAACAACTCGTCGCCATTCAATTCCACCCGCAAGATGCCCCGCGCCCAACCTCACGTCTTGCGTTGGAGGGGTAGTGCCGCCGGCAAGCAGTTCGCCGTCAACGGCTCGACACAGCTTCTTTCCACGGCGCCCACCGCCGGCCCGGAGACCGGCATCGCCGTTGGCAGCCATTCGTCCACCGCCAGCTTCGACGGCAAATTCGACCTCATAGCGATCGTCATCTACAACGCCGCGCTCTCTGACGCGGATTGCCTCCTGGTTGAGACCGCGCTTTACGCTCAGTGCAACGTGCTCACTTCGGCGAGCAATCTCGTCATCTTCGACGGGGACAGCCGCACACAAGGCGCCGGCCGCACGTTGAACGAGACGTGGGTCAAGAAATACCTAAGCAGCACAGGCAAATCCATCCACGCTGTCAACATGGGCGTTGGCGGTCAGACGCTCTCGACCATGGCCACCAACGTAGCCGCTCGCGTAGCGGCTCTCTACGATGCCGCCTACACCAAGAACATCGTGGTGATGGGCGGCCCGGCAATCAACGACTTCACCGCCAACCAGACAGCAGCGCAAGCGCAGACATCCATCCAGACCTACGCATCTGGTCTCAATGCGAACCAAACTCTGGTTGTCGCCACAGTGCCATTGCGTGACACATCGACGGCGCCGCAGAACCAGGCCCGCATCGACTACAACACATGGCTCAAGGCCAATTATGCCAGCCTGAAGACCGGGACGGTTCTGGTCGATCTCGACGGGATATCGCAGTTCCAGGCGTGGTCATCGACCTACTGGATCGACATCGTGCATTTCAACGATGCCGGGCAACAGCTTTGGGCAGCGGCATTCGCGCCCACCATAGACGCGTTGCTCGCCTAGTTTTTCAACTGCACCAACCGAAAGGAGTGCACCCATGGACGGTGAACAGGAACCTATTGCCCCAGTAGAACCGGAAGCCCCGGCAATCGAACAGGAGATGGAGCCCAATCCGCCGGAACTCGCGGACGGCGAACCGCCCGAAGCACCCGAGCCAGACGAAGACCTTGAGGAATTCGACTGGGACGGCAAGAAAATAAAGGGGCCGAAAGGCCTCAAGGACGGCGTGCTGATGCATGCCGATTATACCCGCAAGACCCAGGAAGTCGCAGCCACTCGCAAGGAATTGGAAGAGCGCGCGCAGCGTCTCGACCAGCAGTTCAAGGCGAGTGACGAGGAGATGAACGCCCGCGCAGCGCTCATCGCCATTGATGGCGACCTCAAGTCCTACGACAATGTGGACTGGGACGCGTGGGAACAGACGGACCCGCTGGCCGCCCAAGCCGGGTTCCGCAAGTGGCAGCAGTTGCAGGCGGCGCGCTCTCAGGTCGCCAATCACCTGAACGAAAAGCAGAACGCGAGGACTGTTCAGGCGCAGCAGGATTCTGCCAGGCGCCTACAGGAAACCCGCCAGTACGCTGAGACCAAAATCAAGGGCTGGACGCCAGAGATCGATGCGAAGGTCACGGACTTCGCGACAAAGGAGCTTGGGTTTACGTGGGACATGCTGAAATCGGCATACAACCCCGCGATCTACCGCACGCTTCATCTCGCATGGCTCGGCCACCAGGCCCTCAACACCAAACCAGCAACATCCGCCCCAAAACCTCCGCCGACTGAGCCTCTGAAGGTCGTCGCGGCCAAGGCCAACCCGCCAGCCGCCAAGAGCCTGAGCGCCATGTCGATGGAGGAGTACGCAGCGCACCGCAAGAAGCAGGAAGCGGCGAGGCGGTAAACCTCACCCTCGATTGAACGTCGGATGACGTCCAGTCCCAGCGCGGCCAAGGCCGACCGAAGGAACTACCATGGCTAACACCACTTTGACTGCGGACATCATTGCCAAAGAGGCAGTGATGATCCTCGACAACAACCTTGTGATGGCGAAACAGGTGTTTCGCGGTTACGAAAACGAGTTCGACAAGAAGGTCAACGGCTACAACGTCGGCGACACGATCTCGATCCGCAAGCCGACCGACTACACCGTCCGCGACGGCGCCGTCATGGCCGTTCAGGACGCCGTGGAAGGCAAGACCACGATTGTCGTCAACCAGCGCAAGGGCGTCGATTTCAAGTTCTCGTCGCAGGACCTCACCCTGAAGATCGAGGACTTGTCCGAGCGCATCATCAAGCCGGCGATGGTCCAGCTTGCCAACCAGGTCGATCGTGACCTGATGGGCCTCTACAAGTACGTTCCCAACTGGGTCGGCACCGCCGGCCAGACGATCAACAGCTACGCGGACTTCGCGCTGGGCCCCCAGCGTCTGGACGAATATGCTGTGCCGGAAGATGGCCGCAGCGCCGTTCTGTCGCCGGCCGATCACTGGGGCCTGCTTGGCTCGCAGACCGCGCTCTACATTCAGGACGCGGCCAAGGGCGCCTATCGCAACGGCTCGCTGGGCATGATCGGCGGCGTTGACACCTACATGTCGCAGAACGTCCCGACCCATCTTGTGGGTTCGGATGTCTCCGGCACGGTCAACCAGTCGATCACCTCGGCCACCACGACCTACGCCTCGGTCAAGGACTCGATGCAGCAGACCATCACGGTTGCGTCGCTGAACCTCAATGCCGGCGACGTGTTCACGATTGCCAACGTGAACGCGGTCAACCCGGTGTCGAAGGCCGACTTGGGCTTCGCCAAGCAGTTCACGGTCATTTCCTACAGCTCCAACACGCTGGTTTTCTATCCGGCCATGATCTGGTCTGGTGCTTTCCAGAACGTCGCGGTTGCTTCGGGCACTTCCGACCTGAACACGGCAGCGATCACCGCTGTCGGCACAGCGGCGACCAACTACCGTCAGAACATGATGTTCACCAAGAACGCCTTTGCCCTGGTCTCGGTCCCGCTCGTGTCGCCTCCCGGCGCCGTGGACGTGTCCCGCCAGACCTACAAGGGCACCAGCGTTCGCGTGATCCCGGTCTATGACGGCGTGAACGACGAAAGCGCCTGGCGTCTGGACATCCTGTACGGCGTCAAGGCGATCGATCCCCGGCTGGCTCTGCGCATCAGCGGCACCTGATCCTGACGGGGCTCCGGCCCCGTTTTCTCCCTCCATTCACAAGGAACCACTCCCATGGCTGTCAAGCAGCTCTCTGACGGTAGCCCGGCCGGCACTCGCATCGGGCAGTCCGCAACGGACAAACTGGCATTCTATGCCCTCTCGACGCCGATCGCGCGCCCCTCGGTCACCTGGCCGAACACCGCGACGGCAACGACCACGCTCAATGAAGCCAAGGCCAACCGCCTGATGGTTGCCCTGGTCAATCTCGGCCTGATCGTCACGACCTGAAAAGCGAGGCCCGGTGTCCTTCAGATATTATGATGCCGGGCCTTCTGCTTCCGGGCAGAAGGTCATGCTTGCCACCACTGTCTATGACAGCCCGGATGCATCCTATGTGTTTTCCATCGCCAGAAGCCGAGAGGCGCTTACGGCGGCGGGCATTCAGTCAGCCTACTATCTTCTTCAAGGCAATTGCCACGTTGATGACGGCAGAAATGCCGTTGTCGGCGACTTCCTGAAGTCCGATTGCACCGATCTGGTGTTCCTCGATGCCGATGTGTCGTGGGAACCGGATGCTCTGGTGACGCTCTGCCAGACCGACCGTGATCTTGTCGGCGGGGTCTATCCCTACCGGCGCGAGAGCGAAGAGGAAAACATGCCGGTGCGTATGCTGACCGGCGTCAACGATGTCGATGAGGATGGCCTTCTGGAAGTCGAAGGGCTTCCGACCGGCTTCATGAAGATCAAGCGCCGCGTGCTTGAGGACATGGCCACCACCGCCAAGCATTTCCTCAAGAACGACGGCCTGCACCCAGTCCTGTTCGAACGGGACTATTACGGCGGTGGCCGGCGAGGCGGCGACATCCGTTTCTGCATGGTCTGGCGCGAGATGGGCGGCAAGGTTTTTGCCATCCCGGAGTTGAAGCTTGGCCATTGCGGCAAGGCTGTGCTGAAAGACACGCTCGGCGCGTCTCTGCGGCGCCGCAATGGGACGTCTCTGGCGTGGATAGTTGAGCAGATCCAGACCAGGAAAGCAAAGCTCTCGACCTTTGAAGAGGCGTTTCGTTCAATCGGCAACAAATGGGCGGCTTCGGCCGACGTGCTTCAGGTTGCCACTTCTCTGGCGCGGTCTTCAGATGGTCCGGTTCTCGAAATCGGCTCCGGGCTCTCGACCATCGCCATGGCTGCCACCGGCAAAGAAGTCTGGTGCATCGAGCACGACCCGCACTTTGCCGAGAAGCTTGAGCAGATGGCGGCGGTTGCTGGGGTTTCGGACAACATCATTCTTGTGACGGCCGATCTCAAGGACGGCTGGTACGACCTCACCGACGAGTTGCCGGCGGAATTCGGGCTGGCGTTTGTCGATGGGCCGCCACGCGTCCTCGGGGATCGCATGGGTTTCTTCGACCGCTTCGGAGAGCGCTGCAAGGTCATTCTCTACGACGACGCCAGTGACGCCGTGATCGGCCCCAAGGTCACGGCATGGGCCAAGAGCCAAGGTCGCGAACTGCAAAAAGACGGTCGCGCCGGGGTGATCCTGCCGAAGGGCTGACAGATGGCAATCACTAACTTTTCAGAGCTGAAGACCGCGCTCTCCAACTGGATGACGCGGCCGGATGTCGCCACGCAGGCAGAGGAATGCATTTCCTTGGCCGAAGCGGCATTGAACCGCGAGATCGGCGCCGTCGAGACTGACGCGACCATCACCGGGACGCTCGATTCCCGCTCCATCGACATTTCGTCGCTGAATTGCGTCGTTCCGATCGGCCTTTTCTTGGCAGAGGCCAGCCGCGATGAGGTGGAACTTACGCCACAGGCCGATGGCACGTTTCCTTACCGCGTGAACTCTGGCTTCCCGCGCTTTTGGGCGATTGATGGGACCAATATCGACTTTGATTGCCCGCTCGATCAGGCCTATCCATTCCGTTTCCGCTATCGCCAGAAATTCGCCCTCTCGGACAGCGCGCCGACCAACTGGCTGCTGACCAACCATCCTGACGTGTATCTCGCAGCGGTTCTCGTCTGGGGTGGGATCTTCATTCAGGACGATCCTGCCGCCGCACGGTGGGTTTCTATCCTCAATAGCGCCCTGCCATCGGTTCGCGCCGCGATCTCCAAGAACAAGCGGGCATCACTGACCGTCGATACGATGCTCCAGCGCCAGCGTTGGTGGCCGCTGAACAACCTCACTGGCTGGTATCCGTGACCACTGTCCTGTTTGCGGCATGGGAGCCCGACAAGGCGGAACTGAACGGACAGACGACAGGCGACGTGTCCAACGTCCTGTGTTCGACCTTCTCCTATATTCCGTTCCCCGACTTTTCCGCCCTGACTTCGGCACTATCAGCCAAGCCCTTGGGTTATTTCCAGGCGCGCAGCCTGAGCGGACAGGTAAGCACCTTTGCCGGCACCGCAACCAAGCTGTGGAAGCTCGACAACACGACGTTGACTTGGGAGGACGTGTCAAAATCTGCCACGACCTATGCCGCGAACGACGATGCGCAGTGGTGCTTTGAGCAGTTTGGTGAGTACGTCGTCGCGGTCAACATCAACGACAATCCACAGGTCTTTCACCTCGGCGTCTCGACCGATTTCGACAATCTGGCCGGCTCCCCTCCGAAGGCAGCCTTTGTCAAGGCATGGGGCGATTTCCTCTGCCTGATGCAGCTCGCCACCGACGCTAGCGCGGTCCACTGGTCGGCACTGAACGATATCACCGGCTGGACGATCGGCACCGACAATTCGGACACGCAGAGTTTTCCGGAGGGCGGGGCGGTTCAAGGATCATCGCGGGCGACAAACCCGCTGATTTTCATGGAGCGGGCCATTTATCTGGGCACCTTCGTTCCCGGCTCGTCCATCATCTTCTCATTCGTGAAGATCCACGACAAACGAGGCGCAAAATCGCCCTATTCGATCGCCTCTCGGGGTGAAAATACCTTCTTCGCGGATGAGGGTTCGTTTTTCCAGATCGCGGCGGATGGCTCGATTGCCGATATCGGTTTCGAGAAGGTTTCGAGGACGATTTTCGGGCAGTTGGCGTCCTCCGACATCGGTTCGATGGTTGGGGCAATTGATCCGTTCTACTCCCGCGCCTACTGGACCATGGACATCGGCGGAACGGGCTCGTTCAACACCATTCTGACCTATGATTGGCTGCTTCAGCGTTGGTCGAAGGCCAGCCAGGTCAATTACGGCATCTTCCCGGCCGCGACGGCTGGCTACACGCTTGAGGGCTTGGATGCGGTTTCATCCAGTCTCGACGCTCTGCCCTATTCGCTCGATTCCAAGGTCTGGCAGGGCGGCGCGCCTGTCCTTGCGGCGTTCAACAGCACCTACCAGATGGGCTTCTTCAACGGCCAGCCGAAAGAGGCCGTCATTACCACGCAGGAGCAGGGCGACATCACAGGCGGCGTGACGTTGATTTCGTCGGTCTATCCGGTGGTGGACAATGACAACTGCACGATAGCGATCGGGACGCGGTTCAAGCGCGGGCAGACGGTCTCCTACACTGGGGAGATCACTGCAACATCGGCAACGGGCCGCTTCGACAAACTGAGCGCTGCCAGGTTCCAGCGAGTGAGGGTGACAATCCCTGCCGGCGAGGACTGGTCGCAGGCGCAGGGCGTAGACATCACAGCGCAGCCGGCGGGGCGGCGTTGAGCAAATACACGATCTACAACGCCAGCGAATGGAATCTGGATCGGCTCGGGCCATATCTGTCCGATGTGGTCCATGAGATGGGCCGGTTAGCTGATCGCTTCCCCGGCGATGTCACGACGGCGGCATTGTTTCAGGAGTTCCTGAGCGGGAGAAAAACGCTCTGGCTCATCCTTGAGGGCGACAGGTTCGTCTCGATGGGCATGTCGTCCATTCGAACCGTCGATGCAACCGGCCAGAGAATTGCCACGCTCTGCGACCTCGCCGGGCGCGATGTCCATAACTACGCGGCTGAACTGTGCGCCGCCGTCGAAGCGTGGGCCGAACAGCAGAACTGTGGAGTTTTCGCCGTGGAGGGTCGGGAGGGCTGGAAGCCTCTCCTTGCTCAGTACGGCTACAAGCCATTCGCGGTGCTTTACCGCAAGACCAAGGTAGAAGCCGATGGGAACATCCACTAGCTCGACGCAGACGAACAGCCCGCCCAAATGGGCCGAACCGCTGTTCAAGCAGTCTGCCACCGAAGCGCAGAATATTTACAATTCCGGCGCTGGTGGGAACACCTATACCGGGCCGACTGTAGCCGATCTGTCAGGCACGACGGTTGGCGGCATCAACCAGCTTGCCACGGCCGGCGCGAACACCAACACGGCTGGCACCCGTCCGCTCTTCGAAGGAATTGGCGCCGCTTCGGCCGGCCCGTCCTATTCGGAGCAAAATCTCCAGAATATGGCCAATGGCTCCTATCTCGCCAATGGCAACCCGTATTTCAACGATGCGCTGAAAGGTCAGCTCGATCAGACGGCATCACAGGTCCAGAGCCAGTTTTCCGGGGCAGGGCGCTATGGTTCGGGCGCGAATACCGGCGTTCTCACCAACCAGCTCGGCAACATCCGCTCCAACGTCCTGATGAACCAGTTCAATCAGGACAGCCAGAACATGCTGGCCGCCAACAACCAGTTGGACGCATCACGCAATGCCGGCCTCGATCGTGCCCTGAGCGCAACCAATGCGATGTCGGGCCAGGATCAGCAGCAATTCCAGAACGCGCTCACCGGGGCGAATGCCACGCTGCAGGCTGGCGGCTTGCTCGATACGCAGGCGCAGCGGCAACTCAGTGACCTTGTTAGCTCCTGGTACGCGCAGGACAATCAGGACTGGACCCGGCTTGGCCTGCTTCAACAGGCTGCAGCCGGTGCGGCTGGCGACTATGGCACGCAGACCGGGCATTCCTCATCCTCAAACCCGCTTGGCGCTCTTGGGGCCATCGGCGGCCTGTTCGGAGGCAAGTAAATGGGCGGCTCCACTCAATCCACCCCGCAGATGGGCGCCTCCCCGATGGGCGCCGTCACACCCGGCACCAACGCGCCGTTCCATGGCTACATGCAGACGCCGATCGCCCCCATCTCGGCACCCCAGTATCCGGGACTGTCGCCAAGTGTTGAGCAGGCGCAGGCCGCGACCGTTGCAAGGATGCTGGCACGCACTCCCGCCATGGCCGCGCCTGGGGCAGCACCAAAGAAGCCCGTCGAAGAAAGGCATGGGGGTAGCGGCAATGGTCGCGGCGGCCTTGGCGGCCCGATGGCCGGTTAAAGGAGTCTCGCGGTGGACCTTCAGTCGCTCCTTGCTGCAATCCTGAACCCGAACGGCACCCAGCAGGCCGCGCCTATGGGCGTGCCGCAGGTCGGGGATCACAACAACCCGAATGCGCTTCGCGCACAGCAGCCGCAGACAGCCCAGCCAATGGCGTTCGCGCCCCAGCAGGCTCCGCAGGCCCAGCCGATGCCGCAAGGCGCCCCACAGGCCGCGCCCGCCTCGAATGGTGGCAGCTTGGGCATCCTCGGTGATATCTTCGCGCCGAAAGCATCCGCGCGCAATCGCACGGTGGGCTGGCTTCAGTCCCAAGGCCTCGATCCGGGTACGGCGACGGTGCTTGCTTCGGATAAGGGTGCATTGCGCTCCTACATCCTCGCGCGATCCCAAGGGCAGAAGCCGATCGAGATTAACGGACGCCTTGTTGATCCCAATACCTATCAGGTGCTGGCGGATTTCAGCGAAAAGAAGGCGCGTGAGATTCGAAACGACGCGAACGGCACGCCGCGCTATGTCGATACTGGCCAGCCTGTTTATCCGGGCGACCAGAACACTGGCAAGGAAATGTTCACCGGCAAGAGCGTGGACGCTCAGGGCCTGAACTATCTTATCAGCCAGGGACTTCTGACGAAGGAGCAGGCGGCCAACGTCGCCGCAGGCAAGACTGTAACCGGCCCGAACGGCGAAATCATCTTTATGACGCCACAGGGGCTTTATCAGCAGCCAGCGAATGGCGGCCCGTCCCAACCTGTTGGCGAGCCGCAGCAGGCACCTCAACAGGGCGGCAACATCCCGGTAACTGGGCCGAAATACAGCGAGGACATGCGCAAGGCGGGCGGCTTTGCCGTCCGCGCACAGGAGGCGGACAAAATCGTATCTCAGCCCAATGTCACGGCGGCCGGGTCGTCAATGGGGCAGAATGCAATGGCTGGGGCGCCGTTCGGCCTTGGCAATTATCTGGTCAGCAACGACTACCAGCAGTTCGACCAGGCGCAGCGCGATTTCATCAATGCCGTCCTCCGTCGTGAATCGGGCGCGGCCATCAGCGAATCCGAATTCCAAAATGCGCGCCAGCAGTACTTCCCGCAGCCCGGCGACGGCGAGGATGTGATCAAGCAAAAGGCGGCCAATCGGCAGCTTGCCGTCCAGAGCCTCTATCAATCGGCTGATCCTGTCCCGGCTATGACTGGCCCCGCACAGCGAACCACTACGCCTGGAGCCAATGGCCCGCAGAGCGCACCAAAGAAGGCCCCAACCGTGGGAGAAACCCGCTACGGCTACCGCTTCAAGGGCGGCGATCCCTCCGAGCCTTCGAACTGGGAAAAGGCGAACTAAATGCCGCTTCCGTGGGAAGAATTCCAGTCTCAGGGCAAAAAGCCCTGGGAGGATTTCAAGAGCGATGGCACAGCCGAAGCCTCCGCACGCGCTCAGGCTGGCATTACCCGCGCTCAGGCTCTCCGTAACGGTGCCTCGCGGGAAACTCCGGTCAATACCGAGACTGGCCAGCCGGCAGGCGTTCCCGGGTTCTCCCCCAACAACTATAGCCGCTCGGGATCGGCGGCGATGGGTGCTGCGAACTCTACCACGTTTGGCTTCGGCGACGAGATTGCCTCTCTTCTCGGCTCTGCCCTTATTGGCGTTCCGCGCAAGCAAGTCCTGCAGGAAATGCGCGCCGATGACGCGAAGGCGCAGGCAGACAATTTCGGCTCTTATCTGGGCGGCCAGATCGGTGGCGGTCTTGCACAGGGCATTGCAACGGGTGGCGCTGGCTTTGGATTGAACGCGGCACAGACGGGTGGGACGCTTGGCAGAGTCGCCCTCGGCAGCGCGCTTGATGGGGCGCTATATGGCGGCCTTCTCGGTGCAGGCAATGCCAACGGCGACTCCGCCGATCGCGCCAAGGGTGGCTTGCTTGGTGGCGCTGCTGGCTTGGCTGGCGGCGCGGTTGCCCCCTATTTGGTGGCTGGTGCTTCTGCTGCAGCTAAGCCGCTGATCGCGCCGATCATGGCTCGCCTCCAGCCGCAGAATTATGCCGATGCTGCGTTGACAGAAGCTCTGTCGCGCTCGGGGCGCACTCCTGCTCAGATAGCGCAAACGCTGGCTGATGCGCAGGCCGACAATCAGGGCATGTTCACCTTGGCTGACGCTCTCGGCAATGCCGGCCAGCGTATGCTCTCGACTGCCGCGCGCAACCCGCATGAAGGCAGGCAAACTCTTGTTGAGGCTTTGCAGCAGCGTCAGATGGGCCAGGGCGATCGGCTGGCTAACGCTCTCTCGGAGGGGTTCGCTGCGCCCGATACGGCAGTCCAACGCGCTGCGACCCTGACCGGCGCCCGCAATGCGGCTGCTGATGTGAACTATGCCGCTGCCCGTCAAGGCGCTGGTCCTGTGGATGTATCTGGCGCGATTGCCGCTGCCAATGATGTTTTGACGCCGGGCGTCAACAGGCTGGTCAATCCTGGCTCTGGTATCGCGGATGACAGCTTGGAAGGCGCAGTGCGTCGTGCGCGCAATCTGCTTACAGACGGTCAGTCCCAAGTTTCCGACTTCAACTCTGTTTTGCGAGCGAAGCAGGATATCGCAGACCAGATCGAAACGGCGGTTCGGACGGGGAAGGGCAACCAGGCGCGTATCCTCGGACAGATCAATAGGCAATTGGACGCTGCCCTAGAGGGCGCATCACCGGGCTACCGGCAGGCCAACGACCTATTCCGTACACAGAGCAACGCCATCAATGCGGTTGATACTGGCCGCGCCGCTGCATCGGGCCGCACCCGCGCGCCAGACAATATCCAGACCTTCAACGGGCTTAGTCCCGCCGAACAGAGTGCATTCAGGGCTGGGTATGTGGACCCGCTCATCGCTAAGGTTGAGAGCGCATCCAACTCGCCGACAACCAACAAGGCGCGCATGCTGATGACAGAGAAGACGGGTCAGGAGTTCCCTGTTTTCTCGGCTCCGGGACGTGGCGACCAGATGGGCACGCGCATTGCTCGTGAACAGCGTATGTTCGAGACGGCCAATTCGGCGCTTGGCGGGTCTAAGACCGCCGATAATCTCGCGGATGCTGCCGATCTGAACAAGTTCGACCCCACCATCATGACAAACCTGATGCAGGGGAGGCCCGTCGCAGCGGTCATAGCTGGCGTGACGAAGGCACTCAACGAGTCTCGCGGCTTGCCGCCGTCAGTCCTTACCCGCCTGTCGCAGTCCCTTATGGAGACCGATCCGGCTGCGGCTCGGCTTCTGCTCTCGACGGGCACCGCGCGTAACCTCAATGCCTCTGGCCGCCGTGCAATCTACAGCGCAGTCCTGTCGCGCATAGCCGGGCCGGCAAGCGTTTTGGCAGTCACAGGAAATTAGCGGCGCATCCACGGCGGGACTTTATTGCCGGTGATCTCTGTCATGATCACGACGAATACGACGCCCGACCCAAGCCCGAGGGCGGCAGAGTGCCAGTCAAGCATGTCGAAGAAGTAAAACCCGAGCCACAGAACAAGAACCATACCCCCAGCTAGCCATAGAACGCCGTTGCCGGTCCTGTCTCGCGGCGGTTCCTGCGGGTCGTGATCGATCTGCATCCCCAAACAAATAGTACATCTCTCCGAGGTCATCAATGAGCCTTGAAGCCTACATCCGGCAGGCCGCCGCCGCGCGCGGCATTGATCCCGATATTGCCGTGCGCGTGGCGAGTGGTGAGGGTGGCCTTGCCAATCCTTTCCGTCATGGCGAAGGGCCAGCACCGCGCAGCCAAGACCCTCGTTTCGGGCGCCTCGAAAACTCGTTCGGTCCATTCCAACTCTACATCAGTGGGAATGGTGCTGGCTTGGGGGATCGGGCGGTTGCCGCTGGCGTAGACCCGCGCACGAACTGGCAAGGCGGCATAGACTTCGCTCTCGATGAAGCCAAGCGGAAGGGCTGGGGCCAATGGTATGGGGCAAAGGCCAAGGGCGTTACAGGCATGATGGGCATCGGGAATGCGCCATCTCCTCTAAGCCCCGAGGCCGCCCAATTCGTCCAGAACAACCCGCAACCTGGGGGGTATGGCTCGGCAGTCGAGGGGCAAACTGGCGGCGGCTTGGGTGGCGGCATTGAAGGTTCTGCGCCAAAGTACGAGGCGCCCGGCCTAGCGCCCTTCGGTGGGTCTGGCGGCATCCTTGCTGATGTGCCCTCCGATGTCGCAGCCTATGCGGCCTCAGACGAAAAGTCCCCACTCCAAAAGTTCTTCGCCAAACTGGCCGATACGCCCGACGCGCCTCCAGTTCGCTTCCAGCAGATGGGTGACGCCCGCCAGACCGGAAACAGCCTGCTCAAGCAGCTTCAGGCCACGCCAATCTCCGACATTCTCTTGAAACAGCGCCTCTTGGGATAGCCAGATGTCATCGATCTACGACTGGTCCACGACCGCCGCAAGCAACGCCACTTCTGACGGCGGCATCAACTGGGTTGAGGGACAAGCCCCATCCACGGTGAACAATTCCGCACGCCAGATGATGGGCCGCCTTGCGGAACTGATTGGCGATATCGGCGGCGCTCTCACTGCTGGCGGTACGGCAGATGCGCTCACGGTGACGGCGAACTCAGCCTTCACCACCTATGCGAACGGCCGACTCCTTGCCTTCACAGCAGCCTCAGACAACACGACCGCCGCAACTCTCAACGTCAATTCGATTGGCGCCAAGTCCATCCGCAAGATGACCACCAGCGGCGACTCTGCCCTCTCTGGTGCTGAAATCCAGGCCGGCGGTGTCTATCTGGTGCAGTATTCGACTGCGGCCAATGCAGCGGCAGGCGGGTGGATCTTGGTCAATCCGACTGTTGTTATCAATGCCGCCACGACTTCGGCCTCTGGCATTGTCGAACTTGCCACGGATGCAGAAGCGCAGGCCAAAACAGACACTTCTCGCGTTCTAACCCCGAGCAATCTCACGGCGCTTGGCGGAACTTCTACGTTTGCCGGTTTCCTCGAACTCGCGACGGATGCCGAAGCGCAGACAGGCACCGATACCGCGAGGGCGATCACGCCCGCCAACCTCCAGGCAGTCACAGCCACCACGACGCGCAAGGGTGTCTCGGAATTCGCCACCTCAGCGGAATATAGGGTGGGCACCGACACGGGGCGCTCGCTTGTCGTGGATCAAGTGTGGGGCGCCGCTGCTGAAGTCACATTGACCGATGCAGCGACGATCGCTGTTGATTTCTCCACATTCATCAATGCTGTGGTGACGCTCGGCGGCAACAGAGCTCTCGGGAACCCGACAAATGAGAAGGTTGGGCAGTCCGGTGTCATCCGTATCGCGCAGGACGGTACGGGATCAAGAACCCTCTCTTTTGGCACGGACTGGGAATTCGCCGGCGGAACAGCTCCGACACTCAGCACGGCCGCTGGTGCCAATGATCTGCTGTTCTATCACATCATTGCCACCGACCGCATCTTCGGTAATCTCATCCAGGCGGTGGCCTGATGCTCCCCGGCTTCACAAGCTTTCCGGCGTCCGGAGAGACCCGTTCGGCTGCGTTCATTGAACGTATTGACAGTGTTGGTTTCCCATACTCCGCAACAGCCAACATCGGGGCCGCAACAGCCAGCCGCCGAGTAGCTGTAGTAGTCCACTGGAACGAATTCTCCTCCCACCGAACAATCACCAGTGCGACGATCGGCGGGATGGCCGCAACGATCCACGTTCAGCGCGGGCATACAGGTGGCGTTACCGGACTTGGGGTGGGTATTATCAGCGCCATTGTTCCTACGGGAACAACGGCAACGGTGGCTATTACACTTAGCGGTGGTGCAGGCGCGGTGTCGTTCGGTGTCTGGCGCCTCGTCAAATACAGCACGGTGGTGGCTACCGGCAGCGACGAACAATCAGTAACCTCTGGATCTGTAATCGTAAATATAGCCACTACCGCTCCGAGCTTTGTGCTTGCAGGCTATACGGGGTCAACAAACATTTCCACCATCGACCCCACGTGGACCAATGCAACGTCAAGGTATCAAGAAGATCTGACAATTCACGCGTCGGGTGCTGATGTATCAGGGTTGGGCACGGGGTCCGTCACCATAACCGCCAACCCCGGAAGCAACCCCGACAGCGGCGATGACCTGGTTGTCGTCTCGTGGTCGGCGTAGACGCTAGTCAGCAGAAAGCCATGCTTTTGGGTTTTCAATGCCTTCCATGTAGGCCCAATCAACCATCATTCGGTCAAAGCCGTAGATTTCGTCCGTCATGTTGTCCATGATCTTTAGGCCGTGGTCAGTGCGGATCGCAAGCACGTTGTGGTCGTTGCCCTCGCTCTCCCCATGGAGATGGGCATAGATGAACAGGACATTGGACGGATCGAATCCGCGCTTGAGCAGGATGTTCCGCTTGGTCAGCGCGAAATCGTCGCAGTCGCCCCATTCCGGGCCGTCATCGAAGTGGTCCTCTACGTCGAGGCGATACTTGATCGAGCGGTTAACCGCTCGATTGACATCCTCTAGCGTGCTTTCCCACTGAAGGTAGTTGACTGGCTTGGCCACCGTTCTGATCTGGCATTGCTCGGGATGGTCCTGGCAGAGGATGCGGAACCCCTTCGGCCAAGCTCCGGTAAAGCCATACGTGCTGCCGGATGCTTGATCCGCCACCAATATTAGTAAAATTGAAAGTAAAACGCCGAGCCGCATAACAACAATATGCGTGTTGCTTGGGCGCTTTACAATGCCTCTGAGGTCTTATGGTCTCTACACCCATCCCGATCGAGAGCATCAGTGACAGGACGCAAATCCGCGTCCAGTTGCTGGCGAGCGGCAACGCCGTCCATGCGCCGCTGGAAACGGTTTCACCGGCCCTCGGGACCGACATCCATGGAGCGACGGCAAAGACGACGCCGGCCGATGCCGATGAATTCCCGCTGGCGGATAGCGCCGCTTCCTACGTCGTCAAAAAGGTAACATGGGCCAACATCAAGGCCACGCTGAAGACCTATTTTGATACGCTCTATCAGCCGCTCGCGTCGGCGCTTACGTCTTGGGCGGCCATCACCAGGGCATCGGGCTTCGATACGTTCGTCGCAACACCAAATTCGGCCAATCTTCGATCTCTGTTGACTGATGAAACCGGAACAGGTGCAGCGGTCTTCGCTGGGGCGCCGACGGTTACGGGCGTTGCCGTCTTCTCGGGCGTTCCGTCGCTGACTGGCGGCGCACTCACCTTCCCGGCAACTCAGGTTGCCTCTGCCGGCGCTAATGACCTGGATGACTATGAGGAAGGAACGTTTACCCCTGCGTTTTCAGCAAGCGGATCGACCTTTTCATATTCAAACCAGACCGGCGTCTATACAAAAGTCGGCCGATTGGTCGAGTTCGATATCACTCTGATCCTGAATACGTCAGGGAATACGCTTACAGCAAATAATCTGACTGTCACGGGGCTGCCCTTCACATCTGCCGGTGGCGCGGGCGTTTTCCCTGTCCGCTGGAGCGCTTCCACGACTTCATACATCGACATGCTCGTTCGCGTCAGCGGTACGACTTTGGTCGTCGAGGGCAACACTGCGGCGGCAACCTCAAACGCGACAACTTTACTTGCCAACGGCGTTCTGCATGCGACCAATGGGTCAACGTTTCGCGTAATCGGTGTCTATCATGTGTGAGGGTATCTGATGGCACTCGCCGAACGACAAGAAACATCCATGAACATCCTGCCGGATGGCGTGTTGCAAGCCCGCATGGATCGCATCGTTTATGACGATGTCACCAATGAAGACATTGGCCGGAGGATCACCCGCGTCGTCTACACGCCCGACATGGACCCGGCAACGCTTCCCGCGAAGGTGCGCCGGATTGCCAATATCGTCTGGGATGCGGCGACGGTAGCCGCCTACAAAGCCGCTCATCCGAGCGCCTAATCAGCAACCTTATCAAGGGCGTGGCGGCTTAGCGCTCGGAGCGTACTCTGGATAGGCCGCAAGGTCGCCCCAAGCGCCAGAGCCTTCGACGGGAGCCTTTCGACTCTCTCTGATCTTCTTCAACGTCTCAGCGTCAACTGAGGGGCGGGGTTCGAGAGAGTCTTTTTCTGTCATCAGCCTTTCTCGCATCAATTCACATCGACCTCAAGAGGTTCCCATGGGAACGAGAACACGCCTGGTTGGCGCAGCCGGGGCGCTGACGGCGCTTGGCACGCTCGCCGTCAACACGGTTGGCGGCTACGAGGGCCTTCGCCTTGTGGCCTATCAGGACGTGATCGGGGTCTGGACGGCTTGTCGCGGCGAGACGGCCGGCATCAAGAAGGGCATGCGCTTCACCCGCGAGCAATGCGACGTGATGTTCATCGATTCCCTGACCAGGCATGAGGCCGGCATGCGGGCATGCCTCAAAGACCCCGATGGCATCCCGGCCGAAATCTACGTCGCGGAACTCTCGCTCACCTACAACATCGGCGTCGGCGGCTTCTGCAAGTCATCCATGCCGGCAAAGCTCAATGCCAAGAACTACGTGGCGGCCTGCAACACGTTCGGTTCGTTCGTGAAGGCTGGCGGCAAGGTCATCAAGGGCCTTGTGACGCGCCGGCTGCAAGAGGCGGCTCTTTGCCGGAAGGGCCTACGCTGATGGCTGCTGCGATCGCAACCGTCCTCTATGCCGGCCTCGCGACCATAGGCTTCATCGTCTGCCTGCTCATCGTCCTGTGGGTTCTTGCGGGCTTTTTCTGGGGGATGCCGAAATGATTGCCGCCATAGCGCGCGCGCTCGGTCTAGACAGCCTAGTCGTCTATGCGGTCATAGCTTTGGTCGCTGGTGGCGGGTTCTTGCTCTGGAGCGCCCATAAATACAACGCGGGCTATGCCGATGGCTCATCGCATGAACGCGCCGCATGGGTGGCGCAGCGCGAAGAGGACCAGGCTAAGCAGCTCGCCAAGGTCGCCGCCGATCAGCGCAAGATAGACCAGATCGAGGCCGACAATCTAGCACTTCAGGGTCAGCTTGCCGAGACGCAAGTCGCGCTGGAAACCGCCATCCACACCGAAGGCGCGGACCAGAAGCCGGCGATGTCGAAGAATGTCGCCAAGGCGCTCAATGGGGTAGGCCGATGAAGATCCTTCTCCTGTGCGCTGCTATCGCGCTCTCCGGCTGCGCCTCATTCAATCGCCATTCCGTCCTGCCGCCCGTCACCGCGAAAATCCCCCAATCGCTCAAGCAAGCCTGCGCTGGCGTTGTCGCCATCCCCGAGCGCGACCTCACAGAGGGCGAAATCGCGCGGTTGTGGGCCAAGGACAGAACCTCATTGCTAATCTGCGCGCGGCGCCATGGAGCGCTGACGAAAGCAGCCTCCGTTTTGGAGGGAAAATGACGGTGGAAAAAGTGACCAATACTGTAGCCGCCGCCTCCGTCATCTCGCCGCTCTGGCTGCCTTCGCTCGCAGAAGTTTCGCAAGCCGCCGCGCTCATGCTCCCGATCCTGGGCTGCCTGTATCTGCTCGTCCAGCTCTACTGGAAAATCTCCGGCCGGGATCGCGACCGGGACTAAGCCTACCCTCCTCAAATCGAAGGAATACCGCCGTGGGTGAACATCCGCGCTTCTGGGTTGCGTTTTCGATTCTGCTGGCTTCGTTGGCCTTGGCCATGTTCATGTCTGTAGTCCTGACCATTCGTGCGCACGCTGCGCCGATGCCTTCCCCGCCCATTGTTCACATCACCAACGACGGCGGCGGTTCCGTCACGGAATACTATCAGCGCTACAAGGCGCTTTCGAACGCCGGAACCGAGATCCATTTCCATGGCTGGTGCATGTCCGCGTGTACCATGTTTTTGTTTACGGAATTCACCGGCATCAAGGCTTGCGCCGATCCAGGCGCGATGTTCGGCTTCCACAAGCCCTTTCAGATGAAGTCTGACCGCAAGACAGCCCTGCGCACCAAGGCTGCAGTAAGGTCCGCCCGCCAGATATGGAGCCTCTATCTCGAAAGCCTACCGCCCCTCTTGCGCCAATACCTGAAGCGCGTCCGCGTCCCTTCCCCAACGGCGGGCGACGAGACCAACACCATGTTAATCATCCCGGCTGAGATGCTGCTTCCTCGCTGCTCCAATACGGTGGCGGCGCAATGATCCGGCTCGCAATCCTCAATTTCGCCGGCCTTTGCTTCCTCGCTTGGGCGTGGTGGCTGGGATACGTCGGCTTCGTCTTCACCCATGACGTGTCGCACATCAGCTATCTGATCACAGCGGTGTTCGTTGCCTCTATGGTCGGCGTCTTCCTCGGTAAGACAGGGCACCTAGAGCGCACTGAGGTCTGGCTGGTGACGCTCGGCCTCATCGGCAACGTCGTCGGCTTCATCATCGCTCTCCAGAACATCGACACCGGCTCTCTTGGGACCGCTGAGGGCGTCCAGAAGGTCGCCGCGTCTCTGCTGGCCGGAATGGGTGTTGCCTTCTGTAGCACGCTTGTAGGGGCTGTGGCGGCGCTCTGGATCAGCGTCAATGCATGGGTGATAGAGGGAACTGCAAAATGATGTTCCACGTCAAATGGTTTTTGGTTGTTCCGTGCATCGTCAATTGGGTACTTGCTCTGGCGCTGACTTGCGCCGCGATCACCGCGCTTTCTAGTGGCGATTATGCCCGCGCGCTTGTGGTGCTTTTGTCGTCTGCGCTGTGCTGGGTGAATTTCTTCGCCTGCGGATTTCTGGCCTGGAAATGACCCCGGTCCTTGTCCGCGACCTTTTGATGAACATGCTCTTGGGCCTCACGGCGCTTGTCGTGCTGGTCCTCGCGCAGATCAACCCGATTGCGAAGGATCAGGAAGCGCTCCCGCCGCCCGGCACCATCGCCGTCCTTGCCTGCTGGCCTCCCGGCCCCACTGACGTTGACGTATGGGTATCCGACCCCAAGGACACCAAGCCAGTCGGCTACAGCCGCAAATCCGGGCCGGTCTGGGCTCTGCTGCGCGACGACATGGGCATCGTGAACGACGATAGCCCGATCAATTGCGAGAGCGTCTTTGCCCGCTCAACACCGGCCGGAGAGTTCGTCATCAATCTGCACGGCTACAGCATCCCATCTCCGGTCATGGTGCATGTCGAGATTTCGCTTAATGGCGCGCTTCTCGACAAGACCGACATGGAGATTCGGGCGAAGCAAGAGAGAACCGTGATCCGCTTCAAGCTGGACGGGCACGGCAATCTCGTTCCCGGCTCGGAGAACAAGGTGTTCAAGCCGTTGAGGAGTGCAGGACAATGACCATTGACGAATTCGCCAGAGGCATGGGCGACGCATATTGGTATGCCGCCATGGGGTGCTTCGTGCTCTTGGCGGTCTCTGTTGCGGCCGGCTGGTATTGGGGCAGGCAGTGATCCTGCTCGCGACCGACTGGCTTGCCCTCGCCATCCTGCTTTGTGTCTTCGCATGGTATGCTGGCCGCTGGCTGGCCTTGGCGCTTCCTCTGGCCGTCACGGTTGCTGCCCTAGCCGTCTATGCCCCCACAGGCTCGCCGCGCGTTACGGAGCCGCCTCCGGGGCGGTATGTCGTGGTTGGTGCAGATATCGAGATTGACGTGGCCATATGGGCGCTTCTGAAGCCAGAGGCCGGGCCAGCAGTGTATTACCGTCTGCCGTACAGCTCGGGACAAGCTGGAGCCCTCCAAGAGGCCAAGGACGGCGCTGGCGAGAACGGCCAGGTCATCGCCACCGTGGGCGATGAAGGCGGCGTCCGGTATGACGGCCCGCCCCCCGGCGCTCAGGGGCTCCCGCCGAAACAGGCAGAGCAGCCAGCAGTCTCTATCCCATAGACCCTCCCGTCAACAGCATAGGGACCAAACCGCATGGGTGCTCCACCCAAGTTTTCCGATGCCGATTTGCTTCTCCATTGGGAGCAGACCGGCAATATCCGCGAGACGGCCCGACGATTGAAAGTCAAATACAACGCCGTCTACGAACGCCTCATCAAAGGCAATTTCATCCAAGCCGCCACCTTCGATCCAGGCCGTGGCGGGTTCACGTCAAGGACTATCCCCGAGGGGGTAACCCTCATAGTTCCCGATCTCCAGGCGCCCGCACATCATCCGGACGCGCTGGCCTTTCTCTGTGCGGTGCGGGACAAGTTCAAGCCCCTCAACACCGTCTGCATCGGCGACGAGGTGGATTTGAACTGGCTCTCCGACTTCGCCAAACTCCCCGAGGTCGATCAATCGCATAGCGAGTGGGCTGCCGCGCAAGCATTCATGCGAGCGTTCTATGCGGAGTTTCCCGAAGGCGTCTCATGCGTGTCGAACCACGTTGAGGGTCGCCTGGCTAAAGCCAGAACACGCGGGCGCATTCCTCCCGCCTTCCTTAGGCCGGTGGAGGATCTTCTGGACGCGCCGATCGGCTGGAGCTGGCATAGTTCCATCAGAATGGGCGACATCCTCATTCGCCACGGCCACAGGGACACAGCCGGCCTCAAGCGCGTCATCGTTGAGGAAATCCCCGCAGAACATGGGCGTCATCTCTCCCTCCTGATCGGGCATTTCCATTCGCGCATTGGCGTTGCGACCCCGGATATCAAAATCGGTGAGAAGTTCTTCTGGGGTGCGTTCACCGGCTGCCTTGTCGATCCCCGGCATCCGTTCTTCTCCTATTCCAAGGGCACCGAAAAGCTCGGGACCGTTGTCCTGGTTCATGGCCGCGTGGTGCCGGTAGCAATGTCCCTCGATGAACGCGGACGCTGGACGGGTGTTCTATGACCGACAAAATCCGCATTCGTGTCTCGACAGACGGGAAATCGCCGCAATGGGAGCTCATGGTCAACGGACACAAGGTATGCGACCTGACCTACACCGAACTGCTGGAGCACTGCCTACAGGCGACAAGCTCGCTCCGGTGGATCACGGAGCAGAAGCGGTAGACGATCTCGCCCGCGCGCTATTCGCGGCCGATGATCCCTCCGGCATCTGGGCTGCTCAGGATTATCCGATCCAGGCCCACTATCGCAGAGAGGCGCAGCGCCAAGCCCAGCAGAAGCTAACGGCTGACCGCTCCTTGCCCCGCTCTATCTGGCCTGCTGGGTGAGGGGGACGATTGCGTTTGAGCGGGAGTTGAAATGAAAACCGCCACCCGTTAAATTTGCCTCCGGGTGGCGGTTTCTTGGCGCATTGAAGCGGCCCCTATGCGAAAATAGTACCAGCAGCCTGAGTGCGTGTCTAGCGTTTCATGCTCTTCCCCCACGCTGAGAAGATGCCTTGCTGGCCCTCAGGAGATCGCGGCAGGCGGCTAACGCGCCAAATGCATCGTGGCCGGGTGGCGTGATCTCTTTGATGGCTTCGATGCAATCCTCGATGCCGCTCCTTCGCGCCTCCTCAAGGTAGGAGGCCATCGAGGTCATGACGTCATCGATATCGTGAGCCTCGATAGCCAGTAGCGGGAGGAGATAGTCGGCCAGTCGGCCAATCATCAGAACGCTAGGGTGCTGAGTCAGATCGTCCATGCTCATTCGTCTCCTATTTGCGCGGATGCACGATCTTGGAACAGCGTCCATTTCCCGCTCGGGTTCTCGGTGACTTCCTGCAGCGTTCGAAGTTCGCGCGTGACACTATCGATCATGGCGCGGTAAGCTGGTGGGAACCACTGGCATTCCGCGATGGCGTTAGGATGCGGGCGGTCCTTGAGACGGTTTTCCTCGCGGGCGGCTGCGCGAGCGTCAGAGGCGGCTTCCGCGAATGCTTCGACCATATCTTCGGTAGGCTCGCGCATGGCCTCGATGGCGGCGATAGCAAAGCCCTCGCAAATCTCGCGATAGCTTAGACTGGACGACACCCAAGGCTGCCCGCTGCTTTCGCAAATAGCCTTGGCAACGCGCTCGATCATCTCATTTTCCATCTCGCCACCTTAGCATAATTCCTTGAAAAGTCACGGTAATTTGCTACAATGAACTACTTCCATTTTGGAAGCGGTTGCCTACCACCAGCCCGCCGCCCGCCCAACCCACTGCCCCACCCTATAAACAACCCCAACCACCACCAATGGCAGTCCAATGTATTTCACCAGAAAGAAAGTGAAGCGGGCTTGAGGGTGCGAGATCATGCGGGGCGGTCCTGGCGGATGGCGGACTTCGCCATAAGCCGCTCCAGCGGCGACAGATGACCCTCCGGCACGCCTGCCTTGACTGCGGGCCTGTCGCCGTACTTCTTGCCGAAATAGGCGCGCTTTGCTTTCGGCCATACCTTCTGGCCCCACGACGTGCCGCCGTGAAACCGCCACGCCTCTGCCTGTATCAGCTTCTTCCGGTCACTAAGAGGCATATCACCCGGCAACTGAAGGTCAAGCGCCTCGATCATCCGGACGCCACGGTCTAGCCAACTGTCGGTCATTTCCTAGCTCCTTTGTACGACAAGAGGGGAACTCAGGACGGCGTCGAAGAAATTCTTGCGGACGACCGGCGGCGGAATCTCGACTGGCTCGGTGCAGTCCTTCAGGAAGGTCATAAGATGGATCTCTGCAGGGCATGACGTTTGGATCGTTTTCATCCGCGCGGCCACGTCCATCGTGTGGCCTATCTTCACGTACGTTCCCATTCTGACGAAATATACGTATCCAACTTCGTTCTCGATCATGCCTGCCGCCTGTTTTGCGAAGTGCTCTTTGGCACGCTGAACCGGGAAAACGGAACTTAGACGGAACGCCCAGCCGGAAACGACATCCTGCGAAGTGCTCTTTTCCCGGAATCGCGCGCTGTTCAATGGGGTGCCCATTGTTTACACCGAAGATGTCGGCGGTTCGAGCCCGTCATCGCCCACCATCCCAGCCATCTTCAAGCAGTCACCCTGAAGCGAGTCTCGCAGTTCGCCCACGCCCGCCAACAATCATGGCGGCAGCAGCCGAAAATCCTTGCCCTCGGGCAAGAGCTGGCCGCCGTCGACGACGATGGTCGTGCCGGTGATGTAGCTGGCGTCGTCGGAGGCCAGGAACAGGAAGGCATTGGCGACGTCGCGCGGGCTGCCCAGCCGTCCGAGCGGGATGGAGTCTTGCATGTTCTGGATATAGGCCGCGCCGCGATGCAGCTCGATCGCCTCGGTGAGGATGTTGCCGGGCTCGACGCCGTTGACGGTGATACCGTAGCCGGCGAATTCGAGCGCGGCGGCACGGATCAGCCCGTTGATTCCAGCCTTGGTCGCCGAATAATGGCCGTGGCCGGGGCTGGTCACATGCGGGCCTGTGATCGACGAGGTGAACAGCATGCGGCCAGCCCGTTGCTCTTTCATAGGCACCAGCGCGGCACGTGTGGCATTGAAGGAGCCGCGCAGGTTGACGGCCATCACCCTGTCCCAGTCCTCCGGGCTGGTGTTTTCGATCAGCTGCCAGGGATAAATGCCGGCATTCTGGA
This sequence comes from Mesorhizobium sp. M4B.F.Ca.ET.143.01.1.1, assembly GCF_004792275.1. NCBI lineage: Bacteria > Pseudomonadati > Pseudomonadota > Alphaproteobacteria > Hyphomicrobiales > Phyllobacteriaceae > Mesorhizobium > Mesorhizobium sp. M4B.F.Ca.ET.143.01.1.1. The sequence continues at coordinate 344,195 of NZ_SRSR01000004.1, read as the reverse complement.
CCAGGATGTCGAGTCGGCCATGCTGCTCGAGCGCCAGCGCCACGGCGGCCTCGGCCTCGGCCATTTGCGAGATATCGGTGCGGATGAAGGCGGCGCCGAACTCGCTTGCGGTGGCTTGTCCGGCCCCGGCCTCGGTGTCGGCCAGCACGAGCTTCGCGCCCTCTTCGGCGAAACGCTGCGCGATGCCCTTGCCGATGCCGCGCGCGCTGCCGACGATGAGCGCGACCCTGTCCTGCAGCCGGCCGGTCATGCCAGCCTCTGCCGGATGGTCTGCTTGAAGGCGTCGAGCAGCACCGCCGCCAGCACCAGCAGGCCGTGGATCACCTGGGTGAAATTGGCCGGCAGGCCCATCAGGTTGATCGCCGTGTTGATGGCCGACAGCAAGAGCACGCCGGCATAGACGCCGGGCAGGGTGCCGACGCCCCCCTTCAGGCTGACGCCGCCGATGACGACGGCGGCGAAGGCGTTGAACAAAAGCCCGACGCCGAGATTGGCGGTGGCGCCGGAGGTGCGGATGGCCAGCAGCCAGCCGGCGAGACCGGCGATGGCGCCGGCAAGCACGAAGGCGATGATCAAATTGCGGTTGACGCGGATGCCGGCGCGGAAGGTCGCCGTCTCGTTGCCGCCGATCATCACCAGATGCCGGCCGAACGGCGTCTTGGCCATGATCAGCGAGAAGACGACGAAACAGGCGATGGCGATCCAGGCGGTGAGCGGCAGGCCGATCAGCCGCTGGATGCCGAACCAGCGGATCGCCGGCGCCAGGTCCTGCGCCGAGCGGCCGCCGGAAACGACGAGCACCAGGCCGCGCACCCAGATGTAGGAGGCCAGCGTGATGATGAAGGCGCTCATCTTCAGCCTGACGATCAGGAAGCCGTTGAAGACGCCGATGATGCCGCCGACGAGGACGGCGAGCAGCAGCGAAACCGGGACCATCAGCCATTGCGGGTGCAGTTGCACGCCGAGGCCGATGCCCGACGAGCAGAACAGGATGCCGACCGCCATGGCGCTGAGCGCGGCGACCGATTCGACCGACAGGTCCATGTGGCCGGCGATGATGACCAGCGCCAGGCCGATCGACATCACGCCCAGCACGCTGGAGGCCTCGATGATGTTGGCGAAGATGCCGAGCTGGAAGTAGTTCGGAATGAGCAGGGAAAACACCACCAGCACGAAGACCAGCATGAACCAGACGAGATTGTCGAGAATGAGCTCGAGAGCATGGCGGGTGCGGGGGTTCATGAGCTGATCCGGTTGGCGCGGGTGTTTGACAATGTTGCGGCTTCGCGCGTTTCGACGCGCGCGGCGCTTTTGAGGGGCGCTCCGGGCCGGGTAGCCCGGAGCGGTCCTCGTGGTTACTCGACCGGTTTTACGGTTTCGGTCGGCGGCTTCTGGTTGCCCCAGAAGGCCGGATTGTCGACGTTCTCCTTGGTGATGGCGGCGCCGGGGATCTTGATGTTCGGGCCCCAGGCTTCCTTGGTCACCGTCGACTTCAGGCCAAGCACCTCATATTCGCCGGGCTTGATCTCTTCCTTTTTGACGATCTTGTCCATGAACATGGCGACGGCCGCGGCCTGGGCGTAGAGCGGCTGTTCGACTTCGACGTTGAGCCAGCCCTTGCGGATCAGGTCGAGACCGACCGGTGCGCCGTTCGAGCTCATCATCATAACGTCGCCGGGCTTCTTGCCGGCAGCCTCGAGCGAGGCGACGCCGGCGACCGAGAGATGCGCGGCATGGCTGAAGATCAGGTCGATGTCGGGATTGGCGAGCATCTGGTCGGCGACGATGGTGCCGGCGTTGCTCGCTTCCCACTGCATGGCCGGAAGCGAGATGATCTTGACGTCCGGGAACGCCTTCATCTTCTCCTCGAACCCCTTCTGGATGTCGAGCGTGTAGGGATCGCCGGGATCGCCGAGCACCTGCAGGATCTTGCCCTTCACCGCCCCGTTCTTCGCTTTCAGGAGCTTCTCGGCCTGGTCGGCGGCGACGTAGCCGATCTCGACCGTGCCGGCGACCGAGGTGAAGTCGGACGGGGTGGAGGTGATCTGGCGGTCGAATTCTACTACCGGAATGCCGGCGGCGCGGGCCGCTTCGACGGACGGTTTCAGCGCGTTGAAATCGACCGCCGCAAGGACGATCGCGGCGGGCTTCAGCGCGATGACGTCGTTCATCTGCGATTGCTGGCCGTCGGTCTTGTTGTCGGCGTTCAGCGATTTGAAGTCGTAGCCGACCTGCTTCAGGAACAGTTCCAGCGCGGTCACCGAACCGGTCTGGAACTCATCGAGCAATGTCGGCACCAGATAATAGACGGTGCCCTTGGACTGGGCGAATGCCGGCGTGAGCGTGGCAATAGCCAGTGCCAGGAAACCGAAGACGGAAAGAAGTATTCTCTTCATGTCGTTCGCTCCTCTTGCGCCGGACCCCTCATTTGTCCCTCAGCTTGCCGGTCCGGCACCGGCCAGCGTCTCTCCGGTGATCATGTTGATCACCGCGTCGGGACTTGTCTTGCTGCGTGCGACATCGCCCGCCACGACGCCTTGCCGGATCACCACGATCCGGTCGGCGACCTGGAAGGCCTGCTGCATGATATGAGTGATGATGACGACGCCGATGCCCTGGTTCGCTACCTGGCGGATCATGTCGAGGCCGCGTCGCGTCTGCTCGACGCCAAGCGCCGCGAACGGCTCGTCGAGCAGCACCAGCTTGCCGCCCCAGTGCACGAAGCGGTTGAGCTCTATCGCTTGCCGCTGGCCGCCCGAAAGATGCTCGACATTGGTGCGCAGCGACGGGATGCGGGTGCCGGCATTGGCGAGCGCCTTGGCGACCACGTCTTCCATGGCGCGCTCATCGAGCACGGGGACGCCGAGCACTTTGCGGGTGATCTCGCGGCCCATGAAGAAATTCGCCACCACGTCGACATTGGTGCACAGCGACAGGTCCTGGTAGACGGTCTCGATACCGGCCGCCTTGGCCTCGGCAGGCGATCTGGCCAGGAACTCCGTGCCTTCGAACAGCATGCGGCCGGAGGTCGGCTCCAGCCCGCCGGCGATGATCTTGACCAGCGTCGACTTGCCGGCGCCGTTGTCGCCCAGCAGCGCCACGACCTCGCCGCGTCCGATCGAAAAGCTGATGCCCTTCAGCGCCTGGATGGCGCCGTAGTTCTTGGTGACGTTGTCGAGGACCAGCAGGGGTTCGCTCATGCCGCGATGTCTCCGCCTTTCAGGAGGTCGCCGCCGCGCTGCCGCTTGGCGGTGAAGATCTGGCCGAAGCGCGGCGAGAGCACCCCGGAAACGGCAAGTGCCGCCGCGCCGCGCAGCACTGCATGCTGGCCGCCGCGGGCGACGACGATGCGCGGCGTGACGCGGTCCTTGCGGGCCGAGACCGAATTGGGCAGCTCCGCCGCCCCCGCCAGGCGCTCGAGCAGCGCCGGCGGTGCCAGCCCGCCGAGCACCACCGTCTCGGGGTCGAACAGGTTCTCGATGATGGTGATGGCGTTGCGGAAAACCGGGCCGACCTCGGCCACCCAGGCGTCGTCGCTGCCGTGCCAGCGTCCGCGCGCCTCGAGCGAGAGGTAGCGCTCCAGGCAACCCCGGTTGCCGCATGGGCAAGGTTCGCCGCCGAACACGACCGGGATGTGGCCGATCTCGCCGGCATTGCCCCAGGCGCCGCGCAGCACGCTGCCATCATGCACCATGGCGCCGCCGAGGCCGACGCCGAAATAAAGGTAGTAATAATCCGAATATCCGGTGCCGAGGCCGTAGAGGCGCTCGCCCATGGCCGCGGCCGCCATGTCGGTCTCGAAGAAGGCCGGCAAACCCGTGGCCGTCGTCAGCCGCTCGCGCAGCGCCACATCCTTCCAGCCGGTCATGGTCGTCGGGCCGATGAAGCTCATGGACTCGACGCCGAACGGGCCGGGCAGCGCCATGCCGACGCCAAGCACGCGTCCGCCCGCGCGCCGTCCGGCCAGGTCGCGGACCATGGCGCCGATCTGGTCGAACGCGTGGTCGGGCGTCACGTTGGGCGCCTCGCTGTGCATGCTTTCGATGATGTCGCCGCTGAGGTTGATCAGCGCCGCGTCGATGCCGAGCGGGGTGAGGTGGATCCCCACGGCGTAGCCCCCTTCGGGATTGATCCTGAGCGTCGCCGGCGGCAGGCCGCGGCCTTTAGGCTCTTCACGCAGCGACAGGATGTAGCCTTGTTCCTCCAGTTCGCGCACGATGGTCGACACGGTCTGCACGGTGAGGCCGACGCCCCTGGCGATATCGCCGCGCGCGATCGGCCCGTTAAGGCGGATGGACTCCAGCACGATGCGCCGGTTGTAGGGCCGGCCGAACTCCTGATTTGTCCCCCGCAATGCCATGCCTTGCGCTCCCGAAGAGAGCAGAGCTTCGCACCGAAGATTTATTCAGTCAAATGGAATTCAAAAATATTTTAGTGTTGGGGACGGCTCCTGCCGGCGGAGACTGCGAGGGTCCGCGCCGGCGGCGTGAGCAGAGCGAAATGAAAAGCAATTTCAGTATTTTATGATGCGACGCTCCATCGCCACAACCAGGATGAACAGGGCGATCGACAACGACGACGACAGCACGATCGCCGCATAGAGCCGGTCGGACTGGTAGTTGAAGCTCGCCTGGATGATCAGCGCGCCGAGCCCTTTGTCCGAGCCGATCCATTCGCCGACGATGGCGCCGATGACGGCGGTGGCGGAGGCAATCCTGAGCGAGGAGAACAGCATCGGCAGCGCGCGCGGCAGGCGCAGGCTCCAGAAAATCTCCGAGCGCGTCGCCGATAGAACCCTGAACAGCTCGTGCTCGCTGCTGCTGGCTGAATCGAGTCCGCGGATCATGTTGACCAGCGTCGGGAAGAAGCAGATCACCGCGGCGATGACGATCTTCGGCGTCATGCCGAGCCCGAAGATCAGGATGATGATCGGCGACAGCGCCAGGATCGGGATGGTGTTGAAGAACAGCACGATCGGGAAGTAAGCGGCCTGCAGCACGCGGCTGTGCACGAACAGCACGGCGAGCATCACGGCGGCGAGGTTGCCGATGACGAAGCCGGCCAGGGCCTCGATCAGCGTCGGCCAGAGATTGCCGAGCAGCAATGCAAAGCTCTTCTGGAACACGCCGAATATCGCCGTCGGCGTCGGCACGATATAGGCCGGCACGCCGAGCCACGGCAGCAGGAACTGCCAGGTGAACAGGATGGAGGCCGCGCCAAGGATGGGCAGCGCGATCGCCAGCGCCGGCGGCAAGGGTGCCTGTCTCATGACGCGCGCTCCAGCGCCGCGCGCAGTTCCGCCATGGCAGCGATGACAGCCGGACCTTCGCGCGAGCAGCGGTTGCCGTCCTGCTTGAACGGCCGCATGTCGAGATCCTTGATCAGCCGTCCCGGATTGGCGGCAAGCACGATGACCCGCTCGCCGAGATAGGCGGCTTCGGCGATCGAATGGGTGACGAAGAGGATGGTCGTGCCGGTGCGCCGCCACAGCGCCAGCAATTCGTCGTTGAGGCGGTCGCGTGTGATCTCGTCCAGCGCGCCGAAGGGCTCGTCCATCAACAGCAGCCTGGGCTCGCCGAGCAGTGCGCGGGCGATCGCCACGCGCTGACGCTGGCCACCCGACAATTGGTGCGGCAGGCGCTCGCCGAAGCCGGCAAGCCCCATCAGTGCCAGCAATTCCTCGCTGCGGTCCTCGATCTTGCGCGTCAGGCTGCCTTGCCCGACTGCAAGCGGCAAACGCACATTGTCGCGCACCGTGCGCCAGGGCAGCAGCGTCGAATCCTGGAAGACGAAACCGACATCGCGGCGCGAGCGCACCGCATGCGGCGTGTCGCCAAGCACGCTGATCGTGCCGCCGAGCGGGTCGAGCAGGTCGGCGACCACGCGCAGCAGGGTCGACTTGCCGCATCCCGACGGGCCGAGGATCGACAGGAAGGAGCCGGCCGCGACCGTGAGGTCGAGGCCGGCGAGCACTTTCACCGCCGTCTGCCGGACGCCATAGCCGACATCCAGTCGGCTTGCCTCGATCGCGTTCGCCATCAGGCGGCGGGCGCGTCGAGCTTGGGCCGGTCGGCGGCCGACAGTTCGAGGATCTTGGTGGTGTAGACATCCGCGGCCGCCGGCCGGCCGTTCGGGTACTGGCCGACCTTGTCGAGCAGCGCCAGCTGCTCCTCGATGGAGGCAGGGTCGAACGTGCCCCAGCCGTCCTTGGCGGTGGCGCCGTCGAAGGAAAGCTTGAGAACGAGGTTGATCGTCTTTTCCTCCCAGCCGAGATCCATCTCCGGATAGGCGGCGACCATCTTCTTCACCGCGTCCTGCGGGTTGGCATGCACCCAGCCCCAACCCTTGGCGACGGCGCCGATGAACTTCGCCAGCGTGTCTGCATTCTCCTCGATCGCCTTGTCGGTGGCGAAATAGACATCGGCGTAGGAACTAAGCCCGAGATCGCGCACGAGGAGGTCGATGCGGTCGTCGCCGACGACGCTCAGCGCCTGCGTGTTGGTGATCCAGCCGCCGATGGCGTCGACATCGCCGCGCACCAGCGGCGCCTTGTCGAAGCCGACATTGACGATGGTGACTTCCGACGGATCGATGCCGTTCTTGGCCAGGATCTCGTCGATGACGAACCGCGCCGTCGGCTGGATGCCGATCTTCTTGCCTTTGAGGTCGGCAACGCCGCGGATCGGCTTCGCCGGCTTCGAGGTGAAGGCATAGGGGCCGGTGCGGAAGCCGCAGGCGATGATCTTCACCGGCACACCGCTGGCGCGCGCCGCGTAGAGCTGCGGCGTTTCCGAGAACTGGCCGAGCTGGGCGGCGCCCGAGACCACCGGCGGCACGGTCGCTGCGTTCGGTCCGCCGGGGCTGAACTCGACCTCCAGTCCGGCGGCCTTGAAATAGCCGTTGGCGACGGCGGCGATATCGCCGATCTGGCCGTTGGACATCAGCCAGTCATACTGGATGACGACCTTGCCGGCCGCTTTGGCGCCTGGCGTCAGCACCAGCTGCATGCCGGCGGACGCGGCGGCGACGGCGGCGATGCCGGATTTCACGAAGCTGCGGCGGTTCATGTCGAAATGCCTGTTCCCACTCATTTTTCGCTCCTGTTGCAAGAGGTTTCTTCATTGCGCGCCGCTCCCACGGCGCGCCGTCTACGGCTGTTCGTCGTGGTAGTCGCCGGGGCCGCCGTCGAGCCAGGCGTATAATTCCCAAAGCGTGTCGTCGGGATCGGTGAAGTAGGCGCAGCGTGCGTTCCAGACATAGTCTTGCGGCGGACCATAGAAGGGCACGCCCTTGGCGCTCAGCTCGCTATGCAGCCGGTCGATCTCGCCGGGGCTGTCGAGCCGCACCGCCACGCAGACCTTGTGCGCCTGGCGCGGCGATCTCAGCTTGGACACGCCGGTATGCCGGTTGATGTGGTCGATCTCCCAGGCGGCAAGCGTCACGCCCTCGCCATGGAAGTCGGCAAAACCCTCGGCGCGGCGGCGCAGCCGGAAGCCGAGCTTCTCGACATAGAACGCCACCGTGCGCTCGATGTCCTCGACGAGCAGGCAGACATCCGAAATCGCGTTTGTGTCCCCGATCGGCATTTTACTTTCCCTTGCCGGACTGTTTGCGCCGCGCTGCCGGCAGCTTGACGCCGACGCGCTCCGCCGCGCCGATGATGTGGGCGCGCATCGCTGCCTCGGCGGCGCTGGGATCGCCGGCGACCAGCGCCTCGTAGATGCGCACATGTTCGCCGACATTGACCTCGACCAGATCGTGCAGCGGGTTGGTCAGGCGGGCGTAGTGGATCGAGCGGCGGATCTGTTCGCAGACGAAGGAGATGAAGGTGTGGATGTAGCTGTTGCCGGTGGCGCGCGCGATCTCGCGGTGGAACAAAAGGTCCGCATCGATGCTGCCTTCCTCCCAGCGCTCCTCGCCGCTCATGCGGTCGAGCGTTGCCTTGATGGCGTCGAGGTGCTCCTGTCCGCGCCGCTCGGCGGCAAGTGCCGCGGATTCGGCCTCGAGGATGCAGCGCAGCTCGAAAAGCCGCTCCATGTTCTCGCTGTCCTTCAGCGCCTCGCCGTCGATGCGGATCGAGGCGCGCTGCTCCGGCGCCAGCACGAAGGCGCCGACACCTTGCCGGGCCTCGATCATGCCGTCGGCACGAAGCTGGGCGATCGCCTCGCGCACCACGTTGCGGCTGACGCCGAACTTTTCCGAAAGCTCCTGTTCGGTCGGCAGCCGTGTGCCGGGGTTGAGCTCGCCCGATTCGATCTCGCGGCTGAGGAAGGCAGCGACGCGGTGCGGCAGCGTTTCGACGGTGCCGATGGCGGCCAGTCTTTGCTTCATGGAACGGTCTCCGTTGGCGGCAGCAGGCAGCCGGGGTTCATCAGGCCCTCAGGGTCGAGCGCCTGTTTCAGCGTGGTGACGAGGCGGCGATGGGCGGGCGCAGCCCGGCCCAGAAGGCGCGATGGCGGCTGCGGCCGATGCCGTGCTCGGCGCTGATCGAGCCGCCAAGCGAATTGGCGATGCGGTAGAGTCCGGCGGTGATGTCGGCGCCCCGGTTGCGCGCCTCGACTACCGTCAGGCCTTCCGGCGGCAGGACGTTGAAATGAATGTTGCCGTCGCCGGCATGGCCGTAGGCCTGCGGCAGCCAGCCGGGATGCTCCAGCGCCACGAAGTGGCGCGCCTGGTCGACGAGCGCAGGAATGTCCGAGATCCGCACCGAAAGGTCGGTGCGCACATGGTAGCCGCGCTTTGCCTGGCCCTCGACCAGCCCCTCGCGGATCGCCCAGAATGCCTTGGCGTGGCCATCGCTGTCGGCAAGCAGGGCTTCTGCGACCAGGCCGCTCTCCATGGCGCCGGCGAGGAAATCGACCAGCAAGGCACGCAGGTCGACAGCGGCACTGGCGGAAAGCTCCATCAGCACATGAACCGGAGCCTCGACAGGCGATGCGAGATCGGCGTCGACCAGGCGCGCGAGATCGATGCATTCCTGGCCGATGATCTCGAAGGCCGAGATCAGGTCGGCGGTGGCCCGGCGCGCTTGCCGGAACAGCGCGACGGCCGCTTCGAAGGAGGCAAGGCCGAGATAGGCGGTCTCGATGCGGGCCGGCCTCGGAAACAGTTTCAGCTCGACGCCGGTGATGATGCCGAGCGTGCCCTCCGAGCCGATGAAAAGCTGCTTCAGGTCATAGCCGCGATTGTCCTTGCGCAGGCCGCAGAAGCCGTCCCACAGTTCGCCGTCGGGCAGCACCACTTCAAGGCCGAGGATGAGGTCACGCGCCATGCCGTAGCGCAAGACGTTGACGCCGCCGGCATTGCTCGCCGCATTGCCGCCGATCTGGCAGCTACCCTGGGCGCCGAGCGCCAACGGAAACAGGCAGTCATGCGCCTCGCTGACGTCTTTGATCGCCTGCAGGACGCAGCCGGCATCGGCCTGTAGGATGAAGTTGTCGGCGTCGACGAGGCGGATGCGGTTCAGCCGCTCCAGGCTGATCACCACAGCGCCCCGCGCCTCGATGTCGATCGCGCCTGCCACCAGTCCGGTGTTGCCGCCTTGCGGGATGATGCCGAGCCCAAGCGCGCCGCACAACCGCACCACGGCCTGGACCTCGGCGACCGAAGCCGGCTTCAGCACGGCAAGTGCGCCGCCGCGATGATCGCCCGACCAGTCGCCGAGATATTTAGCCATGTCGGAGCCGGAGATGGCGACGCCGCTCTGCCCGACAGCGCTCTCCATGGCGCTGAGGATTTCCGGCGAGAGGCGGTGAACGGTCATGAGCGGTAATGTCTGGATATCGGGTGATACATATCATCCTACAACTTAACCCGAGTCAACGACCTTCCGGGCGCGGCCGGAAATTACCGGGCATATCGGTCCAGGCCCTGTCCACGCGCCGGCTTGGCCGATTGCCGCTAGGTCACAACCATTTCAAGGGTAGGCTGCGGCACGCCCGCGACTGTTGATCGAGCAAGGCATGGGGAAAAGATGATCGAACTGCCATTCAAGCGCGACGAATACCAGCAGCGGCTTCGCAAGATCCGCGCCGAGATGGCAAGGCGCGGCGTGGAGCTTCTGATCGTCAACGATGTGGCCAACCAGCACTACATCACCGGCTATGACGGCTGGTCGTTCTACACGCCGCAAATGGTGCTGGTTCCGATCGAGGAGATCGAGCCGGTCTGGATCGGCCGCGCCATGGATGCCGCCGGCGGCCTGCTCACCGCCTGGATGAAGCCCGAGAACGTTGTCGGCTTCCCGGAGGACCATGTCCAGCGCGCCGATCGGCATCCCATGGACTGGATAGCAGGCTGGATCGTCGCCAAGGGCTGGGGCAATCGTCACATCGGCATCGAGCTCGAAGCCTATTACTTTTCGCCGAAAGCGCATGCCCGGCTCGTCGCCGGACTGCCCAATGCCAGATGGCATGACGCCGATCTCCTGGTGAACTGGATCCGCGCCGTCAAATCGGCGCCCGAGATCGATTACTTGCGCAAGGCATCGAGACTGGCCGAGGCGGCGGTCGCGCGGGCCTACGAGGTCATCGCGCCAGACGTTCGCGAATGCGACGCGATCGCCGCCATCCAGGCGGCGCAGATCGCCGGCAGCCCGGACTTCGCCGGCGACATCACCGCTCTTCCTCCAACCATCCTCGGCGGCGAGAACGCTTCGGCTCCGCACATCATGTGGAGCGACAGGCGGTTCGGCGAAGACGAGACGATCGCGCTCGAACTCGCCGGGGTCTGCCGTCGCTATGCTGCCGGGCTCGCAAGAACCCTGCAGCTCGGCAAGACGCCGACAAATGTCGCGGACACGGCAAAGGCGGTGATCGAGGGCATGGACGCGGTGCTCGAGGCGGCGAGGCCCGGAACCACCGCCGAAGCGGTGGAAGCCGCCTGGCGCAAGGTCATTCAACGCTACGGACTGAAGAAGGAATCGCGCATCGGCTATTCCATCGGCGTCGCCTATCCGCCGGATTGGGGCGAACACACGATCAGCCTGAGGCCCGGCGACAAGACGGTGCTTCAACCCGGCAACGTCGTTCATTCCATTCTCGGTATGTGGATGGATGGCTGGGGCATCGAGATCAGCGAGACCATCCTGATAACCGAAACCGGCAACGAGACCCTGACCAGGTTCCCGCGAGAAATCCATGTCAAACCCTGAGGATAGCGCGATTGCCGCCCCGATCAGCATCGACGGCGGAATTCTCGACCGGATGATCGAGGTTCGCCGGCATTTGCATCGCCATCCGGAGCTTTCGAACCGCGAAGCGGCAACGCAAAGTTATTTGCGGGAGATGCTCGCCGGGCAGGGGATCGAGAATATCCGCGCCGTCGCCGGCTACGGTCTTGCCGTCGATATTGTCGGTACCGGCCGGCCGTCGAACCGCAAAATCGCCATTCGTGCCGATATCGATGCCTTGCCGATCGAGGAGGAGTCCGGCGTCGACTTCGCGTCGGTCAATCCCGGCGTAATGCATGCCTGCGGTCACGATGCCCATGCCGCGATGGGGTTTGCGGTGGCCGCCCATCTGCATCGGACGCGCGACAGTTTCGGCGGCACCGTCCGCCTGATCTTCCAGCCGGCCGAGGAGGACGAGCCGTCGGGCGGCAAACGAGTGGTGGCGGAAGGGCATCTCGACGACATCGATGCCGCGCTCTGCGTCCACGTCGATCCTTATACGCCGTCGGGCAAGGTCGCCGTCGGTTCTGGTCCCTACACGCTGGCCTGCGACACGTTCGATGTCCTGGTTACGGGATCGGCCGCGCATGCGGCAAAACCCTATGAAGGCATCGATGCGTTGACTGTCGCCTGCTCCATGGTGAGCGAACTGCAGAAGATCGTCTCGCGCGAGACCAATCCTTTCGATCCGCTGGTCATTTCGGTGACCGCCATCAATGGCGGCAACGCCTACAATGTCACGGCCGGCAAAGTCGCTTTGAAAGGCACCATCCGCAGCGGCAATGACGCTACTCGCGAGCGCGCCTGGCGCCGGGTTCGCGAGGTGCTGGAGGGTGTCGCGGCCAGCCACGGCGCGAAGGTGAAGCTCGACATCCATCGCGGCGAGCCCGGAGTCGTCAACGATGCCGAGATGGCCGAACTGATCCTTGCCGGCGCCAAGGCCAGCATCGGCGCGGAGAATGCGCTGAACATGCCTGGGTGGAGCATTGCCGACGATTTTGCCTATTACAGCGAGAGAATTCCGTCGGTCTATTTCCGGCTCGGCATCCGCAACGAGGACGTCGGATCGGTCTTTCCGCTCCACCATGCCAGGTTTCGCGTCGATGAGGCGGCCCTGAAGGTCGGTGCGCTCACACTGGTTTCGGCAGCAACGATGTTTCTGTCGGCACAAGGAGGATCGGCGGACGGCTAAAGATACTGCGCGACCTTCTTGCCGACGGTCAGGAAGCGCAGCGGGTCGACCGCATCGCCATTGTGGCGCACTTCGTAGTGGAGATGCGGGCCGGTCGAACGGCCGCTGCTGCCGGTCTTGCCGATAATATCGCCGGCCGCGAGCTTCTGGCCGACCGTCACGTCGATCTCGCTCAAGTGCCCGTAGCGCGTGGCGAAGCCATTGCCATGGTCGACCTCGACCATGCGGCCATAGCCGCCGTTCCAGCCGGCCTTGGTGACGACGCCGGGCGCTGTGACCTTGGCGGGCATGCCCATCGGCGCCCTGAAATCCATGCCCGAATGCAAGGCCGCGGTGCCGAGGATCGGGTCGGTGCGCACGCCGAACGGGCTGGTGACCGAATGACCGGGGGCGGGGTTGGCGAGCGGCAGCCGCCGCGCTTCCTTCTTCAAATGGTCGAGCGCATCCAGCGCCTCGTCCAGTTCCTTGACCTTGCTGTCGAACATCGTCGATGCGTTGAGCGGGATCAGCGGGCCGCCGACATCGCTGTCCTTGCCGAAATCGCTGTCGACCGGCAGGCCGGCGGCCGCGAGCGCCTGGGTGATGGCGTCGGCGTTCTTGTAGGCATTGTCGGCGAGCGTGGTGACGCGGCTGAGTTGCTCGCTCTCGATTGCCTTGAGCGACTGGTTGATCGACACGAACAGCCTGTCGGCGCGGTCGGCGGCCGAATCGCTGGGCAGCGGATCGGAGCGTGTCGACCACAATGAGAACGGTCTTGTGTCGCCGGCACCGAGGCTGGCGATCGAATAGGTTGACTGGGCGCCGATCACCTCGGCGCGCTCATCCGGCTTGGCCGCCGCGGCGCCATCGGCGGCGGACGCGGCCCCGACTTCGCTTTCAGCGCGCTCCAGGATCGGGCCAAGGCGGCCGTGACGCTGGCTGAGCTGGGTCTGGCGCTCCAGAAGCTCGCTCACCTTGGTTTCCATCAGCTGCTGGTCGAGGAGCTGGCGGCTGGTGATGCGGTCGACTTGGGCGCGAAGCGCCGATATGCGGTCCTCGTAGGCCTGTTGCATGCGCGCCTGCCGGGCCGTCGTCGCTCCGATCAGGTCGTCACGCAGCACTAGGTAGGAGGTGGCGAGCAGGTAGCCGATGACGATAGCCGCCAGCGCGGAGCCGAGAAAAGCAGCAAGCCACGGGCGGATGGTGAAGTGCCTGATTTCATTGCCCCGGGCGATGATGACCGTATGGGGCTCCTTGCGTTTACCGAAGACCGCAGACTGACCGGTTGGGTTCACGGGACCAAGCTTTCGTTGTGACGCCACGAAGAGCCTGATTACACATTATTAGGGTTAATAAAGCTTTGCCGGGCCGAATGCGCCGGTAACCAATGCCCGCAGAGCGGGTATCAGGTTGCGGCGAAGATCGTCGAGCAGGCCTCAGAGCGCGCGCACGGCCTCCAGCACCGCTTCGGCATGGCCCTTGACGCGGACCTGCCGCCAGATCCTGGCGATGCGCCCGTCCTTGCGGATCAGAAACGTCGCCCGCTCGACGCCCATATATTTGCGGCCATACATCGTCTTCTCGACCCACAGACGGTAGGCCTCGATCGCCTTGCGCTCCTCGTCGGCGACCAGATCGACGGTAAGGTCATATTTCTGCTTGAATTTGTCGTGCTTTTTGATGCTGTCGGGGGACAGCCCTATGACCACGGCGCCGGCCTTCTCGAAGTCCGGCTTCAATTGCGAAAAGCTGATCGCCTCATTGGTGCAGCTCGTGGTGTCGTCCTGCGGATAGAAATAAAGTACAACAGGCTTTCCCAGCAATGCGGCGAGGCTGAGCGACCCGCCACCGTCGCGTGGAAGATCGAATTGCGGCGCAAGATCGCCTACGTCGAGATCGGCCATGTCGCTGCCCTTGTTTGAGGTTACGCGCGAAGCCGCATCGATATAGTGTCAGACGGGGATTCGTCCACGATCGAGTTCGCTACAACGGAAGATTGCGTGGATCAGGAAGAACCGCAGCACGAGAAGATCAGGTTCAGGCGTGACGAGATCACCGACCTGGGGACTTTCCCCTCTGCTTGCACCGTGCCGCCGCTCGGCCGCGCCAGGATAGGCCGAGGCTTCCGCATCCTTGCCCGCGTGGTCGCCGGGTTCAGCGCTCTGGTGCTGCTGGCCGCTGCCGCGGTCTATGTGCTCGGCACGTCGGGCATCGGCACCGAGCGGCTTCGCGCCGCGGCGGAAACCGCCATCGAGAAACTGGCCGGCTTCGATGTCGATGTCGCCGTCGGCCCGGCGCGGCTGACGCTCGACGGGTCGAGCTTCATTGCCTTGCAGGTGAGCGACGTCAGCCTGAAGACCGCCGGCGGCAAGCCGATCGCCGATGCCGGCCGTGTCCGCTTCGGTATCCGGCTGATCCCGCTGCTCTCGGGCGAGGTGCGCCTGACCAGCGCCCGGATTTCCGACGCGCATTTCATGCTGGCGGCGATGCCATCCACTGGCGGCGACTGGACGGCGTCGCTTCGCAACGCGGATGGCCTGGTTGATCCGGACAAGGCGGTTGCCGCGGTCTTCGCCAATGTCAACCACACCCTCGATGCCGTGCGCGAGGATTCGATTCGCCAGGTCGATCTGCGCAATGTCGAGTTCGTTCTGTCGGACACCGGTCCGGTCAAGCGGGTCGCCGTGGCCAATGCCACTGTCCTGCAGACCGGCCCCGGCAGCATGCAGGCCTCCTACGACGCCGATGTCGATGGCCGCGCGCTCACCATCGCCGCCTCCGCCGCCCGCGATACTGCAACCGGGCGGGTCACGGCGCTGGACGCCAACGTCAGTCTCGCCGCCGACGCTGGAGCAGGGACCGGTGGCAAATTGGGCGCCGTCACCTTGAAATTGACGGGGGTGGAAGGAGCAGCGGAGACGAAGTCGCGTCTGACGGCCTCGCTGTCGTTGGCAGGCTCCGTGCTCGATCTCGGCTCGCGCGGGCAACTGCCCGCCGACGTCGACGCCAATGCCGCCCTTGTCGCCGGCGCCAACAAGATCGATGTCACCCGCCTTCTGCTCAAGACCGGCCGCTCGACCTTCGACTTCGCCGGCTCGATCGGACCAAAGCCGGCAACCGCTGGCGAGGAACCCGCCTATCGCTACGACCTGACCAGCGACGGCTCGAAGCTCTCTCCGTCGGAGTCGCCCGAGCCGGCACTCGATTTCGTGGCTCGCATCGCCGGGGTCTATCAGCCGAAGAGCAACAAGCTCATCGCCGAGAAGATCGGCGTCCGCTCGGGATCTTCCAGCGAAGTGCTGGGCACGGCCTCGGTCACCTTCATCGACAATGGCCCGCCGGGCATCTCTCTCTCTCTCAACATCCACGACATGCCGGTCTCGCATGTCAAGCAATTGTGGCCCTGGTTCTCCGCCCGCAACGCCCGCCTGTGGGTGCTGAGCAATCTGTTCGGCGGTCGCGTAGTCGACGCTACCCTGCAGTTCCAGGTCGTGCCGGGGCGGCTCGGCAACGGCGTCCCGCTGTCCGCCGACGAGGTGTTCGGCCGCTTCCAGGTCGAGGGTTCACGCTTCGACACGGCCGGCCGCATCCCGCCGATCCGTGACGCGGTGGGCGTCGTTTCCTTCCGCGGCAACGATGTCGACATCGCGCTGTCGTCGGGCAGCGTCTACATGGCCAGCGGCCGCACCGTGGCGGCCAGCAACGGCACGCTGACGGTCAAGCAGGCCAACCACTCGCCGGTGATTGGCGCGCTCGACATCGATGTCGCCGGCGAGGCGCCGGCGATCGCCGAGCTCGCCTCCTACGAGCCGATCAACGCCATGCGGCATGTCGGCCTGGCGCCGGAGGATCTCACCGGCACGGTCACAGGCCACGTCAAGGCCGATATTCCGCTGACGTCTGGCGTCGACACTTCGAGGCTCAACTGGCTGGTAACGCTGGACTACAAGGACCTGTCGCTCGCCAAGCCGTTCGAGGACCAGACCGTGACGGAGGCCGACGGCTCGATCACCGTCGAGCCGAAACAGGCGGTGATCTCGGCCAAGGCGCGGCTGAACGGCATTCCGGCCGAGCTCGACATCGTCGAGCCGCTTGCCGATGACGGGCCACCGCCCAGTCGCAAGGTCGAGCTCGTGCTCGACGACAAGACGCGCGCCACCGCCATGCCCGGCCTGTCGCCGCTGCTTTCGGGGACCATCAAGGTGGCGATCGACAAGAGTGACGGCGACGAACAGAACGTCTCGGCTGATCTCACCAGCGCCAGGCTCGATATCCCCTGGGCTGGCTGGAGCAAGGGCGCGGGCGTCCCCGCCAAGGTCACATTTGCAATGACCAAGTCCGGCGGCACCACGACGCTCTCCGATTTCGACCTCGACGGAAAGAGTTTCTCCATCGACGGCGACGTCACGCTGGTCAATGGCGCCTTGTCTTCGGCCCGCTTCAGCAAGGTCGCCCTGAACAGGGGCGACGACGTCGCGGTGACGGTGAAGCGGTCGGGCAAGGGCTATGCCGTCGATGTCAGCGGCGAGGCGCTCGATGCCCGCTCGCTGATCAAGCAGTTCACCTCCGATGTCGACACCGCCACCAAGACCACCGGCACCGACGCGATTTCCGTCGACGCCGATGTCGGTTCGCTGACCGGTTTCCATGACGAGGTGCTGTCCAACCTCAAGCTGAACTACAGCGCCGCGGGTTCCCGGGTGAACGGCCTCGAGGTCAGCGCGACGGCCAGCTCCGGCGCGGCCATCACCATCCGCAACACGACCGCCGACGGCAGGCGGGCGCTCAGCATGAAGTCGGCCGACGCCGGCGCCATACTGCGCTTCCTCAATGTCTACGAGCATATGGAGGGTGGCTCGATCATGCTGTCGATGGCGGGCGCCAGCGACGGGCCGATGAAGGGTCAGGTCGATGCCACCAACTTCTTCGTCGTCAACGAGCCGAAGCTCGCCTCGATCGTGTCGACCACGCCGGCCGGCGACACGCGCAGCCTGAACCAGGCGGTCAAGGCCGATATCGATACGTCCAGGGTCAAGTTCGAGCGCGGCTACGCCGAGATCGACAAGGGCGCCGGCTATCTGAAACTGGCGAACGGGGTGCTGCGCGGCGAGCGCATCGGCACCACCTTCCAAGGCACGCTCTACGACCAGAACAACAACATGGACATGACCGGCACCTTCATGCCGGTCTATGGGCTGAACCGCATCTTCGGCGAACTGCCACTGTTCGGCCCGCTGCTCGGAAACGGCCGGGATCGCGGCCTGATCGGCGTCACTTTCCGGCTGAGAGGCAATGCCAACAAGCCGAGCCTCGACATCAACCCGCTTTCGGTAATCGCTCCCGGAATATTCAGGTCGATCTTCGAATACCGCTGAGGCGGCGCGTCACACCGGCCGCGCCAGGACGTGTTTTTTCTTGCCAACTGAAAGCTTTACGACGTTTTCCGGACTCAAATCCTGAAGCGTCACAGTCCGGCGGTCGTCCGCGACCGGCTGGTCGTTGAGGCGCACGGCGCCGCCCTGGACATGACGCCGCGCCTCGCCATTGGAGGCGGCGAGCCCGGCGGTGACCAGCAGCGACAGGATGCCGATGCCGGCTTCGAGCGCGGCCTTGCCGACTTCGACGCTGGGCAGTGTGTCGGCGAGCGCGCCTTCCTCGAAGGTCTTGCGCGCGGTTTCGCTCGCCGTTTCCGCCGCCTCGCGGCCATGCAGCATGGCGGTGATCTCGGTGGCGAGGATCTTCTTCGCCTCGTTGATCTCCGCGCCGCCGAGCTTTTCGAGCCGCGCGACCTCGTCGAGCGGCAGCGTCGTATAGAGTTTCAGGAAGCGGCCGACATCTGCGTCCTCGGTGTTGCGCCAATACTGCCAGAACTCGTAGGGCGACAGCATGTCGCCGTCGAGCCAGACCGCGCCCGACGCAGACTTGCCCATCTTGGCGCCCGACGAGGTGGTGAGCAGCGGCGTGGTCAGCGCGTAAAGCTGCGCGTTCTCCATGCGATGGCCGAGGTCGATGCCGTTGACGATGTTGCCCCACTGGTCGGAGCCGCCCATCTGCAGGCGGCAGCCGAGACGCTTGTAGAGTTCGACGAAGTCGTATGCCTGCAGGATCATGTAGTTGAATTCGAGGAACGACAGCGACTGCTCGCGGTCGAGGCGCAGCTTCACGGAATCGAAAGCGAGCATGCGATTGACCGAGAAATGCCGGCCGACGTCGCGCAGGAAGTTGACGTAGTTGATCTCCATCAGCCAGTCGGCATTGTTGATCATGACCGCGTCGCCGGCGCCGCTTCCAAATTTGAGGTAGGGCGCGAAGTTGCGGCGGATGCCGGCCAGATTGTCCTCGATGTCCTGCGGCGTCAAAAGCTTGCGCGCCTCGTCCTTGAACGAGGGATCGCCGATCATCGAGGTGCCGCCGCCCATCAGCGCGATCGGCCGGTGGCCGGTCTGCTGCAGCCAGTGCAGCATCATGATCTGGATCAGCGATCCGGCATGCAGGCTCTTCGCCGTCGCGTCGAAGCCGATATAGGCGCTCACCGTCTCCCTGGCGAAAAGCTGGTCGAGGCCGGCATCATCCGAGGTCTGGTGGATGAAGCCGCGCTCGCTCATCGTGCGCAGGAAGTCGGACTTGAAGGCGGACATTTTTGCTTTCCCGGAGATCGCCCGGCCGCCAGGCCGAGCGTGACATGAAGGCGCGCGTTTAGCATCAGTGGGCGATCAGCAAAAGTGGTTTCCGGTTTTGCGACTGTTAGCCTCCCACTCCCGCGCCGCGTGCGAGAGATTGGCAGGGCAGGTCGAATTTGCCTCCATCGCCCGTCCACCGAGCGCTGGCGCCGCCCCTCACCTGCCTGCCGGCATCCTCTCCCCGTATAGTGACGGGGAGAGGGGGCTGTCATCACTGGTTTCGCGACTCGCCAGCGGTGGGAGAAGGGCGCCAACATTGCGGCCAGCCCCTTCTCCCCGTCACTATACGGGGAGAAGTGCCCGGCAGGGCGACGAGGGGCGGCGCCGACTTCGACAGTTGGTGTTCTCAGCCACAAAGTCGGAAACCATCACTGGATTGAAGCTATTGCCCTGGAGAGAGGGCCACTTCTTGCCTCGGGGTTGCGGCTGGCGTAATGAGGCGCCCGCGCAAAGGGCCAAGCCCAGGCGCCGCGACGGGGCACCATCCCGCAAATCGAGATCCGGAAGCTCCCGCGATGAACAGGAACTACATCATCCTCTTTCTGTTCAGCCTGGTGATGACCGTCAGCGGCCTCGCCAGCCTTCCCCCGATCGACCGCGACGAGTCCCGTTTCGTCCAGGCGACCAAGCAGATGGTCGAGACCGGCGACTATGTCGATATCCGTCTGCAGGACGTCACGCGCTATAAGAAGCCGATCGGCATCTACTGGCTGCAGTCAGCTGCCGTGGCGCTGAGCGGCGAGGGGGCAGCCGCGCCGATCTGGGTCTATCGCCTGGTCTCCATGCTCGGTATCGCGCTTGCCGTCGTCGGCATCGGCTGGACGGGCACGAAACTGTTCGGTGCCAATGCCGGTCTCGCCGCCGGCCTGATGATGGCGGCGATCTTCGCCACCGCCTTCGAGGGTCGCGACGCCAAGACCGACGCCATGCTGCTTGCCTGCTGCGTGGCCGCCCAGGGCGCGCTGGCGCAGGTCTATCTCGCCGCGCGCCGCAACGAGCCGGTCGCCGGCCATCTGCCGTGGATCTTCTGGATCGCGCAGGGACTTGGCATCCTCATCAAGGGCCCAGTGGCGCCACTGTTGTCGCTGCTGACGGCCGCCGCGCTGTTCGCCTTCGATCGCGACTGGCGCTGGCCCCTCAAGCTGAAGATCGCCCGCGGCGTCGCCATCGTGCTCGCTATCGTGCTGCCGTGGATACTTCTGATCAGCTGGAAAAGCGGCGGCGCCTTTTTCCAGGAGGCGGTCGGCAAGGACATGCTGACCAAGGTAGCTCAGGGCGAGGAATCGCATGGCCTGCCGCCCGGCTTCTACATGCTGACCTATTCGCTGTTCATGTGGCCGTTCGGCCTGATCGCGGTCGGCGCCGGGCTGCAGGCGATCAACCGCTTCTGGGATGACCCGCGCCTGCGCTTCTGCCTCGCCTGGTACATCCCGTTCTGGCTGGTCTTCGAGGCGATCCCGACCAAGCTGCCGCACTATGTCATGCCGGCCTATCCCGGCATGGCGCTGCTGATCGGCTGGCTGCTGACATTGAAGCCTGAGGAGGCCAACGCACCGTTGAAGCGCTGGCAAAGCTGGCTGTGGTGGGCGACCGCTTTCGGCCTTGCTATGGTCAGCATAGGCCTTGCCGTCGTCTGCATCGGCGCGCCGATCTATCTCGCCAGGACGTTTTCGTGGTGGAGCATTCCCGCCGCGCTCGCCGCGCTGGCAGCCGGTTACCTGGCCTTCCCGCGCAAGCTGCAGGTGCCGCTCGGCCGCATCGGGGCCATCGCCATCTGCGCCGGCATCACCTTTTCGCTGCTGTTCGGCGTCATCGCGCCATCGCTGAGGCCGATCTGGCTAAGCCCGGCGATCAAGGTCGCGGTCGACGCCAACCGGCCATGCGACACCACCGTGCTCGCCTCCGCCCAGTACCATGAGCCGAGCCTCGTCTTCCTGGTCGGAACCAGGACCGTGCTCACCGATGTCGACGGCGTCGCGAAGCACCTGCTGGCCGATCCCGCCTGCGCGATGGGACTGGCATCGGTCAAGGACGAGCAGAAGCTGAACGAATTGCTGGCGGCCCAGGGCAAATCGGCAAACCGTCTCGCCGAGATTGACGGCCTCAACTATTCGTCGGGTGACAAGCTGGCGCTCGGCCTCTACCGGGTCGCCAAGTGAGGAATGGCGTCGGCCCTCGAATGCCCCTATAAGCTCGCGCCCAGCCATGCTCTCTAGCCCGCCCAAGCTTTACCGTCGCTCGCTCGGCAACTTCCTCGACACGTTCCGCATCGTGAGGAGGCGCTTTGCCTTGCGCGCGGCACGCTATCCCGAAATTCCCTGGCTGGTCTGGGTGTTTGCCTGGCTGCTGCTCGCGGCGGCGGTCTTCTTCAGCCTGGACAGCGCCGCCGGCAGGATGCGCGGGGTGTGGACGCCGGGCTTCGTCCATTTCACCGACTTCTTCACGGATTTCGGCCTCGGCGGCTGGTACCTCATTCCGGCAGCGCTCTGCCTCGTCGCCGCCAATCTGACGGATTGGCGCAGCCTGTCCAGGCGAACGCGGCTTTTCGTCTACAACTGGACCTGCTTCGCCTTCCTTGTGCTTTGCGCCGTCGGCCTCTCCGGCCTGGCGGTCAATCTGCTGAAATACGGCATCGGCCGGGCGCGGCCGCTTTATTTCACCGATTTCGGGGTGCTGTCGCTGCACCCGTTCGCCATGGATGCGCGCTTTGCCGGCTTTCCCTCCGGCCATGCCACGACGATGGGCGCGGTGTTCGGCGTTCTGTTGCTGCTTTTCCCGAGGCGCTGGTACATCGCGCTGGCGGTCACCGCCTGCATTGCCTCGACACGCGTATTCGTCGGCGCCCATTATCCGAGCGACACGGTTGCCGGCTTTGGGCTGGGGCTGGCTTTCGCGATCGCCACGGGGCTGGTCTTCGCCCGGTTGGGTTTCATCTTCCGCCGGCCGTCGTCGCAACGGCCGGAGCGCAAGAGGACATTCCGGCTGGGATGGCCCAACGCGGCTCGGCGAAAGGAATTGACGGCGAAACAGAGCGGCCGGCTCAGCGCCGACCACCCATAAGACGCTTTATCTCAGCCGCTTCGGCCTCGGATCGGCCAGCTCGCCCGCCAGCCTGCGGTCGAGATAGTCGGCGCATTCCTGCAGCAGAAGGTCGGCGTCATTAGCGAAGAAATGGTTTGCGCCGGGCAAGGTCTTCTGCGTGATGGTGATGCCCTTTTGGGTATGCAGCTTGTCGACCAGCGCCTGCACGTCCTTGGGCGGCGCCACCTTGTCGGCGTCGCCGTGGATGATGAGGCCCGACGACGGGCAGGGCGCCAGGAACGAGAAGTCGTAGGTGTTGGGCTGCGGCGCGATCGAGATGAAGCCCTCGATCTCCGGCCGGCGCATCAGCAACTGCATGCCGATCCACGAACCGAACGAATAGCCGGCGACCCAGCAGCTCTTGGAATCCGGATGCAGCGACTGCACCCAGTCCAGCGCCGCCGCCGCGTCCGACAATTCGCCGGTGCCGTGGTCGAACTCGCCCTGGCTGCGGCCGATGCCGCGGAAATTGAAGCGAAGCGTGGTAAAATCGCGCTTCTGGAACATGTAGAAGAGGTCGTAGACGATCTTGTTGTTCATCGTGCCGCCGAACTGCGGGTGCGGGTGCAGCACGATGGCGATCGGCGCGCTCTTTTCCTTGGAAGGCTGGTAGCGACCTTCCAGGCGACCGGCCGGACCGGCAAAAATGACCTCAGGCATAAAATACTCCACGTGGCAAACGAACGCGCTCAGCCCGGAACAACTCTTCCGCTGGCCCCAGCTTCTGTGGCCTTGACGCCGGGCAAGCGTCTTCTTAGAAGCTAGTTTAGAATTGTTCAAAACTGGGTGGCCGAAACCCGCTGGCTCGACCGCCCTTTCCGCAAGCCGCGTAAATAGGACGGCTTGCCTTGCGATTTCAAGGAAATAACGCGCTACCCTTGGCGAATGGCTTTCGACGGGACCAATTGAAGGAAAATGGCCGCAACTCGCGCCTATCTCGACTACAACGCCAGCGCGCCGCTGCTTGAAGAGGCGCGCTCGGCGATGATTGCCGCGCTGGGTGCCGCCAATCCGTCCTCGGTCCACACGGAGGGCCGCGCCGCGCGCCGCCTCATCGAGGACGCAAGGCGCGACGTCGCTGCATTGGTGAATGCCAAGGCCGCGCATGTCGTGTTCACGTCGGGCGCGACCGAAGCCGCTGCGACCCTGCTGACGCCGGACTGGCAGATGGGACGCGGCACCGTCCGCATGAGCCGACTCTATGTCTCGGAGGCAGACCACCCTTGCGTTCTTAATGGTGGACGCTTCCCAGCGGCGCAGATGACCCGCATCGGCGTCGACCGAAATGGAATCGCCGATCTCGATGAACTGGCTGCGGTTCTCGCCGCGCACGACGAGAGCGACGGCCTGCCGCTGGTCGCGATCCATGCCGCCAACAATGAGACCGGCGTTATCCAGCCTGTCGAGCGCATCGCCGAAATCGTCAGGGCGGCAGGTGGCGTGCTGGTGATCGACGCCGTGCAGGCGGCCGGGCGGATTCCGATCGATATGTCGGCTGGTTACGCCGATTATCTTATCCTGTCCTCGCACAAGATCGGCGGCCCCAAGGGCGTCGGCGCCATCGTCGCGGCGGCCGATCTGATGATGCCCAAGCCATTGATCAACGGCGGCGGCCAGGAAAAGGGCCATCGCGCCGGCACCGAAAACCTCCCGGCCGTCGCTGGTTTCGGCGCGGCGGCGCGTCAGGCGCTGGCCGGTCTGCGCGACATCGATTTGGTGGCGCGTCGCCGCGACGAGATCGAGGTCCTGGTAAAATCCCTGGCGCCGGACGCGGAAATCTTCGGAAATGGCGCGCAAAGGCTTGCCAACACGACATTCTTCGCTATTCCCGGCGTCAAGGCCGAGACGGCGCAGATTGCCTTCGATCTCGCCGGCGTGGCGCTGTCGGCAGGGTCGGCCTGTTCGTCGGGCAAGGTCGGGCCGAGCCATGTGCTCAAGGCCATGGGATTTGGCGACAGCCTGGGTGCCTTGCGCGTGTCCATCGGCCACGCGACGGCGGTCGAGGATACCGAGCTGTTTCGCGCAGCACTCGCCGGCATTGCCGGGCGTCGTACCGGCGGCGAAAAGGCCGCCTGAGCGCGACGAAAGGGAATTCGGGCCTCCGGGCCTGGTAGAGCCGTGCGTTTCAATTGGCCGGGTGAATTCCCGGTCGGGACGCACTATATGGAACTTACGCCGCCCCGGCCCGCCCATGCGTGGCCAACTGGTGGTGCCATAGTTTGAAAACTGTCGGGCCTTGACCCCGGCGTGGATGGAGAACGCTTATGCCTGCTGTGCAGGAGACGATCGATCGGGTTCGAAAGATCGACGTCGACCAGTATAAATACGGATTCCAGACAGAGATCGCGATGGACAAGGCCCCCAAGGGCCTGAGCGAAGACATCATTCGCTTCATCTCTGAAAAGAAGGGCGAGCCGGACTGGATGCTGGAATGGCGTCTGGAGGCCTATCGCCGCTGGCTGACCCTGGAAGAGCCGACCTGGGCGCGCGTCGACTATCCCAAGATCGACTTTCAGGACATCTATTACTACGCGGCGCCGAAGAGCACCCCTGGTCCGACCTCGCTCAGCGAAGTCGATCCCGAGATCCTGAAGGTTTACGAGAAGCTCGGCATCCCGCTGAAGGAGCAGGAGATTCTCGCCGGCGTGCAGAAGACGGATGCCTCGGAGCTCGAGGAAGCCAACGACAATGTCTACAAGTCGGGCCGGGTGGCAGTCGACGCCGTGTTCGATTCCGTCTCCGTCGTCACCACCTTCAAGAAGGAACTGGCCGAGGCCGGCGTCATCTTCTGCTCGATCTCGGAAGCGATCCGCGAGCATCCGGAACTGGTGAAGAAGTATCTCGGCTCGGTCGTGCCGACCTCGGATAATTTCTACGCCACGCTGAACTCGGCGGTGTTTACCGACGGGTCCTTCGTCTTCGTGCCCAAGGGCGTGCGCTGCCCGATGGAGCTGTCGACCTATTTCCGCATCAACGAGAAGAACACCGGCCAGTTCGAGCGCACGCTGATCATCGCCGAGGAGGGGGCTTATGTCTCCTATCTCGAAGGCTGCACGGCGCCGCAGCGCGACGAGAACCAACTGCACGCAGCGGTCGTCGAGCTGGTCGCGCTCGACGATGCCGAGATCAAATATTCGACGGTGCAGAACTGGTACCCCGGCGACGCCGAGGGCAAGGGCGGCATCTACAATTTCGTCACCAAGCGCGGCGACTGCCGCGGCGACCGCTCGAAGATCTCGTGGACGCAGGTCGAGACCGGGTCGGCCATCACCTGGAAATATCCGAGCTGCATCCTGCGCGGCGACGATTCCAGCGGTGAGTTCTATTCGATCGCGGTCTCGAACGGCTACCAGCAGGTCGATAGCGGCACCAAGATGATCCATCTCGGCAAGAACACGTCGAGCCGCATCATCTCCAAGGGCATCGCCGCCGGCTTCTCGCAGAACACCTATCGCGGCCAGGTCTCGGCGCACCGCAAGGCGACCAACGCCCGCAACTTCACCAACTGCGACTCGCTTCTGATCGGCGATCAGTGCGGCGCGCACACCGTGCCCTACATGGAAGCCAAGAACTCGACGGCCCAGTTCGAGCACGAGGCGACGACGTCGAAGATCTCCGAGGACCAGAAGTTCTACGTCATGCAGCGTGGCATCCCCGAGGAAGAGGCGATCGCGCTGATCGTCAACGGCTTCGTCAAGGACGTCATCCAGCAGCTGCCGATGGAATTCGCCGTCGAGGCGCAGAAGCTGATCGGCATCAGCCTCGAGGGCTCGGTCGGCTGACCGGACAAGATATTCAGGAAAGAAAAGAATGCTTGAAATCAGAAACCTCCATGCCCGCATCGTCGATGACGGCACCGAGATCATCCGCGGCCTGAATCTCACGGTGCAAGCCGGCGAGGTCGCCGCCATCATGGGCCCGAACGGCTCGGGCAAGTCGACGCTGTCCTATATCCTCGCCGGGCGCGAGGACTATGAGGTCACCGAAGGCGACATCCTCTACAACGGCCAGTCGATCCTCGAAATGGACCCGGCCGAGCGCGCCACCGCCGGCATCTTCCTCGCTTTCCAGTATCCGATGGAGATACCGGGCGTCGCGACCATGGAATTCCTGAAGGTGGCGATGAACGAGCAGCGCAAGGCGCGCGGCGAGGAGCCGCTGAAAATCCCGGAATTCTTGAAGCGCGTGAAGGACGCCGCCGCCTCGCTCAACATGGACATGGCGATGCTGAAGCGGCCGCTCAATGTCGGCTTCTCCGGCGGCGAGAAGAAGCGCGCCGAGATCCTGCAGATGAAGTTGCTCGAGCCGAAGCTCTGCGTGCTCGACGAGACCGATTCCGGCCTCGACATCGACGCGCTGAAGATCGTCTCGGACGGCGTCAACGCGCTGCGTTCGCCGGAGCGCGCCATCGTCGTCATCACGCACTACCAGCGCCTGCTGGAGCATATCGTGCCGGACTCGGTGCACGTGCTCTACAAGGGCCAGGTGATCAAGTCTGGCGACAAGTCGCTGGCGCTCGACCTCGAGGCCAATGGCTATGCCGGCGTGATCGGCGAAGCCGCGTGAGATGCGAGCAGGCGAGGCGAGAGCGATGAACATGCACGCACAGCCCCAGCGGACCCTGGCCGAAACGGCGCTGATCGATGCCTTCGGCGAGCGGCTTTCGCTGCTGCCGGGCGACGGCGCGGTGATGACCAAGCGCGACGACGCGATCGAGGCGATCAAGCATGGCCTGCCGACACGGCGCGTCGAATCCTGGCACTATACCGACCTGCGCCGGCTGCTGACTGCGGTGCCGGCCTTCGAGGCCGAAGGTGCGGTGAAGGCGCTTGAGCCGGTCTTCGAGGGTTCGGCCGTGCTGCCGGTGCTGAACGGCATCTCGAATGCGAAACTTCCCGAGATCGATGGCGTGACGGTACAGCGCCTGTTGGAGAAGCTGACCGATGGCAGCGTGGCGCCCGGGCTCGACCCCTATGGCGCCGATGACGCGATCGGCGCGCTGAACACCGCCTTTGTCGCCGATGGCTATTTCGTCGACATCGCCGAAGGCGCCGAACTGGCAAAGCCGATCGAGCTGCAGAACCTGCAATCCGGCGGCCAGGCGCATGTACGGCTGCTGACGCGCGTCGGCGCCGGCGCCAAGGCGACCATCGTCGAACGCCATTCTGGCGAGGGCGCTGGCCTCGCCAGCTCCGTCAGCCAGCTCGTGCTCGGCGACGGCGCCGAAGTGACCTGGTTGATCGTGCAGGAGCAATCCGATGCCGCCACGCATCTTGCCCAGTTCAAGGCGCATATCGGCAAGGACGCGAAACTGACGCTGTTCGTTATGAATGCCGGCGGCAGGCTGGTGCGCCAGGAGGTCGTGGTGCGCACGACCGGCGAGGGCGCCGATTTCAAATTGCGCGGCATCAACCTTCTGGCCGGCGACACCCATACCGACACCACCATGGTGCTCGACCATGCCGTGCCGCACACCACCTCGACGGAAGTGATCCGCAACGTGGTGACCGGCAAGGCGCGCGGCGTCTTCCAGGGCCGCATCAACGTGCATCAATACGCGCAGAAGACCAACGCCAAGATGGCCTGCAACACGCTGCTGCTGTCGGATGACGGCGAGTTCTCGACCAAGCCCGAGCTGGAGATCTTCGCCGACGACGTCGTTTGCGGCCATGGCGCGACCGTCACCGAGATCGACCACGACCATCTGTTCTACCTGATGGCGCGCGGCATCGACGAGAAGAGTGCGCGCGGCCTGCTGGTGAAGGCCTTCGTCGCCGAAGTGATCGAGGAACTGGAAGACGAGGCTCTTGTCGAGGCGCTGGAAGCGCGGCTCGACGAGTGGTTTTTGACGCACGGGTAAGCGCCTGTCTTCTCCCCTTGCGGGAGAAGGTGGATCGGCGCGCAGCGCCGAGCGGGGTGCTGGACGGAGTGAGGCGGTGCCTCGGAAGAGCTTGTGATGGACCAGAAAGTCGAATCCACCCCCTACGACGTCGAGGCCATCCGCCGCGATTTCCCGATCCTGTCGCGCGAAGTCTACGGCAAGCCGCTGGTCTATCTCGACAATGGCGCCTCGGCGCAGAAGCCTAAAGCCGTGCTCGACGCCATCCAGCACGCCTATAGCCAGGAATACGCGAACGTCCATCGCGGCCTGCATTTCCTGTCGAATGCCGCGACCGACGCCTATGAGAGCGCGCGGAAGTCAGTGCAGAGGTTTCTGAACGCACCGAGCACCGACAACATCGTCTTCACCTCCAACACCACCGCGGCGATCAACACGGTCGCCTATGGCTATGGCATGCCCAATATCGGCGAAGGCGACGAGGTCGTGCTGTCGATCATGGAGCACCACTCCAACATCGTGCCGTGGCATTTCATCCGCGAGAGGCAGGGCGCCAAGCTGGTCTGGGTGCCGGTCGACGATCTCGGCGCCTTCCACATCGAGGAATTCGAGAAGCGGCTGACTGCGCGCACGAAGCTCGTCGCCATCACGCAGATGTCGAATGCGCTGGGCACGGTGACTCCGATCAAGGAGATCGTGCGCATCGCGCATGCGCGTGGCATTCCCGTGCTTGTCGACGGCAGCCAGAGCGCGGTCCATATGCCGATCGACGTGCAGGACCTCGACTGCGATTTCTTCGTCTTCACCGGCCATAAGGTCTACGGCCCCTCCGGCATCGGCGTGCTCTACGGCAAGAAGGACATTCTCGCCGGCATGCGCCCGTTCATGGGCGGCGGCGAGATGATCGAGGAAGTGACCGAGGACATCGTCACCTACAACGAGCCGCCGCATCGTTTCGAGGCCGGCACGCCGCCGATCGTGCAGGCGATCGGGCTGGGTGCCGCGCTCGAATATATGGAAAAGGTCGGCCGCGAGCGCATCGCCGCGCACGAGGCGGATCTCAAGGACTATGCCCATGAGCGGCTGCGCGCCATCAATTCGCTGCGCATCTTCGGCGACGCGCCGGGCAAGGGCGCCATCATCTCGTTCGAATTGCAGGGCATACATGCCCATGACGTGTCGATGGTGATCGACCGGCAGGGCGTGGCAGTGCGTGCCGGCACCCATTGCGCCCAGCCGCTGTTGAAACGCTTCGGCGTGACCTCCACATGCAGGGCATCGTTCGGCATGTATAATACCAGGGCCGAAGTCGACGCTTTGGCCGATGCGCTGGAAAAGGCGCGAAAGTTCTTCGGGTGACGACCATGGAAGATGCGAGCACCACCGCAGAGACAGCTCCGGATACGGCCGCGAACGGCGTGGTGTCGGCTTCGACGATTCCCGCCGATGAGTTGGCGCGGCTGACCGACGACATCGTCTCGGCGTTGAAGACGGTCTACGACCCGGAAATCCCCGCCGACATCTACGAGCTCGGCCTCGTCTACAAGATCGACATCGAGGACGACCGCTCGGTCAAGATCGACATGACGCTGACCGCGCCGGGCTGCCCGGTGGCAGGCGAGATGCCGGGCTGGGTCGAGAACGCCGTCGGCGCGGTCGAGGGTGTTTCCGGCGTCGAGGTCAGCATGGTGTTCGACCCGCCGTGGACGCCCGACCGCATGTCGGAAGAGGCGCAGGTCGCGGTCGGCTGGTACTAGATGTGTTGACGCATTCCGGACGGAAAACCGCTACGCACTTTTCCTGGAATTGCTCTGGCATCGGCTTGACTTGCAGCGAAGGCGAAAGTTCACCATCTTAAGGGCAGACTCATTCCGCGGGCCTTGAACCCGCGCGAACGTGGAGAATGACATGGGACGCTTCGCCGTCATCACGATGACCGAAAAGGCCGCCGACCGGGTGCGCGAGATCGTCGCCACGCGTGACAATGCGCACGGCATCCGCCTCGGCATCAAGAAGGGCGGCTGCGCCGGCATGGAATACACGGTCGATCTGGTGACCGAGCCGAACACCAAGGACGATCACATCGAGCGCGACGGCGCCCATGTCTATGTCGCGCCGGAAGCGGCGCTCTTCCTGTTCGGCACCGAGATGGATTTCGAGCAGACGACGCTGCGCACCGGATTCACCTTCAAGAACCCGAACCAGAGCTCGGCCTGCGGCTGCGGCGAATCCGTCGAATTGAAGCCGGCCGATCTGAAGGCGCTGGCCGAAGCGCGCTCTTCGGCCTGATCGGCCTGCCGTGCTCAGTCCGGCAGCGCGGCGACGACAACAAGCTCGATGACCAGGTCAGGTTGTGCCAGCGCGACAACGCCGATCACCTCCGATGGCGGCGGGTTGTTGTAGCTGCAGTGCTTAGGGCAATGTTCGGCGAAAAATTCGTCCATCACGTCCATGCGGAAATTGGGTGAGCTGAGGACGCCGCCGGTCGGAAACGGCCCCTTGACGTAAAACGTCACCTTGACCAGGTGGTCGAGCGAACTGCCCAGTTCCTCCAGATCGGACTTGATGTTGGCGAGGATTGCGCGCCACTGCGCGGCAGGGTCGCCAATGGCGCCTCCCTGGTGTTTCGACGGATCGTAGTCGTCGACCGTGGCCGTGTTGCCGCACAGAAACACATAGCCTTTGGCGTCGGTGACGACGGTGCCCTTGCCCCACGGCATCAGCCGGTCGCCTTTGAATTTCTTGTGCGTAGTCAGGTTCATTGTTGCCTCCTGTCGGATAGGCAATGCCTCTTCCTAATCCACCCACATGCCCGTGCGCTTGTGCCAATCGGCTATCGATTCTTCGGGATAGACGTCGAACACCTTGTCTTTCCTGCCGACCACCGGCTCGACCCAGCTCGCCTTGTATTTCAGCATCAGATGCACCTTTTCCGGCGGCATCGGCAGCTCGCTGTCGATCGCCGAGGCGAAGGGATGCACCAGATCCGGCCAGGTCGGGTCGTAGAGCCAGAGCGCCGAACCGCATTTGCGGCAGAAATTGCGCTCGCCGGTAGAAATCTCGCAATGCGGATGCTCGTCATCCTCGATCTCGGCCTGGTAGACGCCGAGGCTGCGCTTGCCCCTGATGTTCAGCGTCTCGTAGTCGGCGCCGAGATTGATGGCGAAACCGCCGCCGCCCTGCTGCTTGCGGCAGATCGAGCAGTAGCAGAGCATGAACGGTACCGGCGTGTGGCTTTCCACTTCGAAGCGGACGGCATTGCACCGGCAGGATCCTTTCAGCAGCAGCGGCATGGCAAACTCCCGTGGCTGGTCCTCAACTTGTCAGCATGGTTTTGGTTGCGGCGATGACAGGATCAGGCCGCGATGCCATGATCGCAGCATGGACAATGAACGCATAGAGGAGTTGTTCGAGAGCCTCGGCCCGATCAGCATCAGAAAACTGTTCGGCGGCAAGGGCATCTATTGCGACGGCGTCATCGTCGCCATCGTGCTGCGCGGCGAGCTGAAGCTGAAGGTCGACGAGCAAAGCGCCCCCGATTTCGAGGCCGCCGGCTGCCAGCAGTGGACCTATACCGGCTCGAGGCACGGCAAGCTGGTCGCGATGCCCTATTGGAGCGTTCCCGACAGTGCCTTCGACGATCCCGACGAGATGGCGGTCTGGGCGCGCCGCGCCTATGAGGCGGGGCTGCGGGCGGGCAAGTAGACGCTACAGCGCCTTGGCGATGCTGGCCGCCAGCCGCGCATTGTTCTCGACCAGAGCGATGTTGGTCTTCAGGCTGCGGCCGCCGGTCAATTCGAGGATTTTCGACAGCAGGAACGGCGTCACCGCCTTGCTGGTGACGCTGAGCGCCTCCGCGGCCTTCTGCGCCGCCTGGATGTAGCCGTCCATCTCCTTGGCCGGGATTTCTTCGTTCGCCGGCACCGGGTTGGCGATCAGGATGCCGCCGCCGAGGCCCAGCGCCTGCCGCGTCCGGTAGAAATGCGCAATGTCCTCCGGCACATGCAAGGTGAGCGGGGCGCGGAACGGCGAATGCCTGGACCAGAACGCAGGCATCGTCTCGCAGCCATGGCCGACGACCGGCACACCACGCGTCTCCAGCACTTCCAGCGTCTTTTCGATGTCGAGGATTGCCTTGGCGCCGGCCGACACCACGATGACTGGCGTGCGCGCCAGCTCGTCGAGATCGGCCGAGATGTCGAAGCTCTTTTCAGCGCCCTTGTGCACGCCGCCGATGCCGCCGGTGGCGAACACCTTTATCCCGGCCATATGCGCGGCGATCATCGTCGCGGCGACGGTGGTGCCGCCGGTGCGCGCCTGCGCGACGGCAAAGCCGAGATCGGCGCGCGACAGTTTCATGGCGTCGCCGGTCATCGCCAGCGATTCGCGCTCGCCGTCGGAGAGGCCGATCTTGATGCGGCCGGCGACCACCGCGATCGTTGCCGGTACCGCGCCATTGTCCAGGATGATCTTCTCGACATTGGCGGCCATGGCGCCGTTGTCCGGATAGGGCATGCCGTGGGTGATGATGGTGCTTTCCAGCGCCACCACCGGCCGTCCGGCGGCGAGCGCCTCCGCCACCGGCGGATGGATGTCGATGAAGGGGCGGGCGGTTTCGGGCGTCATGATGGTCTCCAATCCGGAGCGCGCGGCGCTCCGGCCGCCCTCATGCCACTTCCAGCGCCCCCGGCACAAGGGCCAGCATTTTCGCGAAGTTGGCGGCGCTGAAGGCGGGTACCGCCTCGGTGCTTTCGATGGCCAGGATGGAGGCGGCAATGCCTTCGCGCAGTGCCGCGCGCAGCGGCAGGCCATTGAGAAGTGCGGCGACCGTCGCGCCGGTCAGCGCATCGCCGGCGCCGGTGACGTCGGCGATCCGGCGCGGGGCAGGCGGTGCGATGGAGAACAGGCCCTCGCCGTCGAAGCCCAGCACCGGCTCGCCACCCGCCGTCACCACGCCGCTTGTGAGCCCGGCTCGCCGCAGCCCGCCGGCCAGATCGTGGCCATTCGCATCGTCGCCCAGGCCGGCGAGGGCGCCGGCCTCGCGCCGGTTCATGAACAGCACGGCCAGGCTGCCCAGCACCGGCATCAGCCGCACCACCTTGGCCGGCGAGATGGCGATGGCGAAGACCGGCTTGCCGGCGGCCTGCGCCACCAGCCGTTCCAGCGCAGCGGACGGCAGGTTCGCGTCGCACAGTATGGCGTCGGCGGAAGCGATCGCCCCGCGCACCTTGGCGCGGCGGATCTGCTTGGGGAAGGCGAGGTCGTAGAGCGCCATGTCGGCAAAGCCGACTATCAGCTCGCCGTCGCGGTCGATCAGCGCCGTGTAGCTCGGCGTCGTGCGGTCCAGGAACACCGCCGACAGGTCGGCGATGCCGGCGCTCGCGATCGCCGTCGACACAGTCTCGGCCGCGGCGTCGCCGCCACGCATCGACAGCAGCGAGGCCGAGACGCCGCGCCTGACCACGCTGCGCAACGCGTTGAAGACGCCGCCGCCGACATCCTCGCGCATGGTGCCGGGGTTCGAGGCAGCCGGCACGTAAGGGCCTGACACCTGGCCCCGCCGGTCGATATGGGCGCCGCCCACGGCAAGGATGTTGGGGGACTTCACCATCGTGGCGTCGATACCTTTGTTGATTGTCCGGCCGCGCACACTAGGTTTCTCCGCGCCGCCCCGCAATCAACGCCGCGATTCGGGCCGGCCGGACAATGGAATCCCGCATGGCCGATTGGAAGACGCCGCCGCTGTGTGTTGTAGGACATAAATAGAACAGATCAAGATATTGATTGTTTTTCAGCAGCTTGATGCCTCTTGCCAAACGAGAACAAAAAAGGTACAAAATGGCAGGGATCACGGATTGTCCGGCCTTCATTGACCACCAAGGGGTGATGTATCATGGCTCAGAATACTTTGCGGCTTGTAGAGGATAAGGCAGTGGACAAATCAAAGGCTCTGGACGCGGCGCTGTCGCAAATCGAGCGCGCCTTCGGCAAGGGCTCGATCATGCGCCTCGGCGCCAACGAGCAGGTGGTCGAGATCGAAACCGTGCCGACCGGGTCGCTCGGCCTCGACATCGCGCTCGGCGTCGGCGGCCTGCCGCGCGGCCGCATCATCGAGATCTACGGGCCGGAAAGCTCGGGCAAGACGACGCTGGCGCTGCACACCGTGGCGGAAGCCCAGAAGAAGGGCGGCATCTGCGCCTTCGTCGATGCCGAGCACGCGCTCGATCCGGTCTATGCCCGCAAGCTCGGTGTCGACCTCGAAAACCTGCTGATCTCGCAGCCCGACACCGGCGAGCAGGCGCTGGAGATCTGCGACACGCTGGTGCGCTCCGGCGCCATCGATGTGCTGGTGGTCGATTCGGTCGCCGCGCTGACGCCGCGCGCCGAAATCGAAGGTGAGATGGGCGATGCGCTGCCCGGCCTCCAGGCCCGCCTGATGAGCCAGGCGCTGCGCAAGCTGACCGCCTCGATCTCGCGCTCCAACACCATGGTCATCTTCATCAACCAGATTCGCATGAAGATCGGCGTCATGTTCGGCTCGCCCGAGACGACGACCGGCGGCAACGCGCTGAAGTTCTACGCCTCGGTCCGCCTCGACATCCGCCGCATCGGCTCGGTCAAGGACCGCGACGAGGTCGTCGGCAACCAGACCCGCGTCAAGGTCGTCAAGAACAAGCTGGCGCCGCCCTTCAAGGTGGTCGAGTTCGACATCATGTACGGCGAGGGTGTGTCGAAGACCGGTGAGCTGGTCGACCTCGGCGTCAAGGCCGGCGTGGTCGAGAAATCCGGCGCCTGGTTCTCCTACAATTCGCAGCGTCTCGGCCAAGGCCGCGAGAACGCAAAACTGTTCCTGCGCGACAATCCCGACACAGCGCGCGAGATCGAAATGGCGCTCAGGCAGAATGCCGGGCTGATCGCCGAGAAATTCCTCGAGAATGGCGGCTCCGAGGGCGGCGGTGACGACGGTTTCGAGGACGAAGCCGGCGCCATGTAGGTGACACAATCTCGGTTTATTACTATCTGCTTATGTAATTGAGTTCTTTAGTACTGCGTCCCGAACCGCCGGCCTTGTGCCGGCGGTTTGCGTTTCGGGCGATGCCCAGCCAGAGCCGGCAACAACCGGACTTTCCTCCAGTTCCGTGTTTCTGGACAGGCTGCGGCGTGATCGCTAAAAGGCCATGTCCATTTTGCCGTCGGCGCCCCCGGCGGTTCTCTCGAAAAGGCAAGCATCCATGAGTGGCGTGAACGAGATCCGGTCGACATTCCTCGACTATTTCCGCAAGGAGGGTCACGAGGTCGTCGCGTCGAGCCCGCTGGTGCCGCGCAACGATCCGACGCTGATGTTCACCAATGCCGGCATGGTGCAGTTCAAGAACGTCTTCACCGGCCTGGAGAAGCGGTCCTATTCGCGCGCCACCACCGCCCAGAAGAGCGTGCGCGCCGGCGGCAAGCACAATGACCTCGACAATGTCGGCTACACCGCGCGTCACCTGACCTTCTTCGAGATGCTCGGCAATTTTTCCTTCGGCGACTATTTCAAGGAGCGCGCCATCGAGCTTGCCTGGAACCTGATCACCAGGGAGTTCGGGCTGAAGAAGGACAAGCTGCTGGTCACCGTCTATCACACCGACGACGAGGCGGCCGGCTACTGGAAGAAGATCGCCGGCTTCACCGACGACCGCATCATCCGCATCCCGACCTCCGACAATTTCTGGGCGATGGGCGACACCGGACCCTGCGGGCCGTGCTCGGAAATCTTCATCGACCGCGGCGAACACATCTGGGGCGGCCCTCCCGGCAGCCCGGAAGAGGACGGCGACCGGTTCCTGGAATTCTGGAACCTGGTGTTCATGCAATATGAACAGGTGACCAAGGAAGAGCGCATCGACCTGCCGCGCCCGTCGATCGACACCGGCATGGGCCTCGAGCGCATGGCGTCCATCCTGCAAGGGGTGGAAAGCGTCTTCGAGACCGACCTGTTCCGCCATCTGATCGATGCCGCGTCATCGGCGCTCGGGCGCGGTCCGGATGCGGACACCGTCGCGTCGTTCCGCGTCATCGCCGACCATCTGCGGTCGTCCTGCTTCCTGGTGGCCGACGGCGTGCTGCCGTCGAATGAGGGCCGCGGCTATGTGCTGCGCCGTATCATGCGCCGCGCCATGCGCCATGCGCAGCTGCTCGGCGCCAGCGAGCCGCTGATGTGGAAATTGGTGCCGGCGCTGGTGCGCGAGATGGCCCAGGCCTATCCGGAGCTGGGGCGCGGCGAGGCGCTGATCACCGAAACGCTGAAACTGGAAGAGACCCGCTTCCGCAAGACGCTGGCGCGCGGCCTCGGGCTGCTCTCGGAGGCAACCGAGAAGCTCGGCGCCGGCGACATGCTGGATGGCGAGACGGCCTTCAAGCTCTACGACACATACGGCTTCCCGCTCGACTTGACGCAGGATGCGCTGCGCCAGCGCAGCATCTCGGTCGATCTGGCCGGGTTCACCGATGCGATGGAGCGGCAGCGGGCCGAGGCGCGCAAGAGCTGGGCTGGCTCCGGCGACGCGGCCACCGAGACAGTGTGGTTCTCGGTGCGCGAGAACACCGGCGCCACCGATTTCCTCGGCTACGAGACCGAACAGGCGGAGGGCCTGGTCCTGGCGCTGGTCAAGGACGGCAAGACCGTCGACAGTGCGGCGCAGGGCGACACAGTTGCCGTGGTCGTCAACCAGACGCCTTTCTACGGCGAGTCCGGCGGCCAGATGGGTGACACCGGCGTGATCTCGGGCGAGGGCTTCTCGATCGAGATCACCGACACGCAAAAGAAGGCCGACGGGCTGTTCGTGCATCTCGGCCGGGTGGCGAGCGGCACGGTCAAGACCGGCGCCGCGGTCGAGCTCAAGGTCGATCATGCGCGCCGCTCCAGGCTGCGCGCCAACCATTCGGCGACGCACCTCATCCACGAGGCGCTGCGCGAGGTGCTGGGCACCCATGTCGCGCAGAAGGGCTCGCTGGTCGCGCCCGAGCGCCTGCGCTTCGACATCTCGCACAACAAGCCGATCTCGGCCGATGAGCTCGAGGAGGTCGAGCGCATGGCGAACGAGATCGTCGTGCAGAACACCCCGGTGTCGACGCGCCTGATGTCGGTCGACGACGCCATCGCCGAGGGCGCCATGGCGCTGTTCGGCGAGAAATACGGCGACGAGGTGCGCGTCGTGTCGATGGGCACCGGTCTGCATGGCGCCAAGGCGAACCGCCCCTATTCGGTCGAGCTCTGCGGCGGCACCCATGTCCGGGCAACCGGCGATATCGGCCTGGTGCGCATCGTGTCGGACAGCGCGGTCGCCGCCGGCGTGCGCCGCATCGAGGCGCTGACCGGCGAGGCGGCGCGCAAGCATCTCGACGAGCAGGACAAGCGGCTGAAGGCGATCGCTTCGACGCTGAAGATCTCGCCGGCCGACGTGGCGGCGCGCGTCGAGACGCTGCTCGAAGAGCGCAAGAAGCTCGAAAAGGAGCTTAGCGAAGCGCGCAAGAAGCTGGCGCTGGGCGACCGTTCGCCGGCCGGCGTGCCGGCCGAGAACGAGACCATCGCCGGCGTCGGCTTCCTCGGCAAGGCGGTTTCCGGCGTGTCGCCGAAGGATCTGAAGCCGCTTGCCGATGCCGGCAAGAAGACGCTCGGCTCCGGCGTCGTCGTCTTCGTCGGCGCCGGCGAGGACAACAAGGCAAGTGTCGTCGTCGGCGTCACCGACGACCTGACCACCCGCTTCAGCGCCGTCGACCTGGTGCGTGTGGCGTCCGCCGCGCTTGGCGGGCAGGGTGGTGGCGGCCGTCCCGACATGGCCCAGGCCGGCGGTCCCGACGCCTCGAAGGCCGAGGACGCGATCGCGGCGGTGAAGGCGGCGCTGGAAGCGGCGTGACCTCGCTTGAGGTCGCCGTGCAGCCAAGCTAGCCATCCCGGGAGCGCGAAGTGACGACACTGACCATGTACCAGGTCGACGCCTTCGCCGACCGGGCCTTCCACGGCAATCCGGCCGCCGTCCTCATCCTCGAGGACTGGCTGCCGGAACATGTCATGCAGGCCATCGCCAACGAAAACAATCTTGCCGAGACCGCGTTCGCGAGGCCGAACGGCAAGGGCTGGGATCTGCGCTGGTTCACCCCGGTCCATGAAGCCGACTTTTGCGGACACGCCACACTGGCCACCGCCCATGTGCTGGCCCAGGAACACGATGTCGCCGGCGACATGGCCTTCGCCACGCGGGTGGGCGAGCTCGGGGTTTCCAGGCGCGACGGCGCCTACCAGCTCGATCTGCCGTGCTTTCCGCCGCAGCCCGTGGACGCCGAGCTGGCATCCGCGCTTCAGGACGTCGTTTCGGCGCGCCCGGTTGCGAGCTTCCGCAACTTCGAGAACCTGTTCGTCGAACTGGCCGACGAGACCGCCGTGCGCTCCTTTGTCCCGGACCTGTCCGGGATTGCGACCTTCCACCCTCTCGGCGTGGTCGTCACCGCGCGCGGCGAGACCCATGATTTCGTGTCTCGCTACTTCGCACCCGGCGCGGGCATTCCCGAGGATCCGGTGACCGGCTCCATCCACGCGACGCTGATACCCTATTGGTCCGAAAAGCTCGGCAAGACGGAGCTGTCGGCCTTCCAGTGCTCGCAGCGCGGCGGCCACCTGCTGTGCGAGCTGGCCGGAGACCGCGTGCGGATCACGGGCCGCGCGAAGACCTTCATGAAAGCGGAAATCTATCTGCCTGACTGAACGGCCCTCGGCTCATGGTGCAGAAGCTTGAGAGCCGCCGGGCCCTCGCGAGAGACCGGCATGATCAAAGGAAGCCTTGGCCGCCCGTGTATTTCTGACGCAGGCGCCTGTAAAGCCACCTGAAATAGGGGAGGTTTCGCCTGCGGTGCACAAACACCGTTTGGCCGAACGGCGTCTCGCTCGCTGACGCCGATGGATCGTGCCACTCCTGCGACGGGCTGCGAAAAATGGCGGCGCGCTGCTGCCTGGCAAGGATCGTCAGCACCGATTGATCATGCCGATGCTCGACAAAGCCGGGCAGATTGGGAAGGCCGTGGATATTCGGCATGTCGGTCAGCCGAACCTCGCTCGCCATGGCCGTCGCCAGCAGCTTGAGGAAAGCCCTCGCTTCCGGTCCGGCGCGGTAGAGCTGCATGCCGGCCCATAGCTGCGGCAGCGACCAGAACTCCTCCCGGTCAGCATCCATTTCGACAAAGCAGTCGCGCCTGGTCCAGGCGCCCTGCAGCATCCGCCCACCCATCTTGAACAGGCATACCGGGTGCTGGCTGGAAAGCGCGATCAGAGGCGCGGGGTCGGCGATGAAAGTCAGCGCGGCGTCGCTGTAGAGGACCGGCGTGCCGTCGGGCACGCGGTTCATCATGTCCAGCGTGATGAAGGGCTTCCACAGCCAGTAGCCGGCGCCGCGCGGCGCGGCCATGATCGATGGGTATTTTCGCGCCAGGTCGACCAGCACCGGGTGATCCGGCGTATAGAGATGACTGTCGAGGCCGAAGCGGCGCGCGCTCTTCAGCAGCAGCTTGCCGGCCTGCGACAGGTTCGGCGTCGCATAGCTGACATGGACGGCGCGCATCAGCCCGCCTGTTCGGTCCTGGCGAAGCTCGCGCGATCGGCGAAGCGCGCATACCAGTCGCTGATGTCGGCAAATCGGGCAAGCAATTCACGCCCTTCTGCGACCTTGACGAAATAGCCGATGATTGGGGCTGCATGCAGGTCGGCAAGGGTCAGTTGCGACCCCAGCAGCCACGGCCCGTCGGCCTTCAGCGCCGACAGTGTCCGCAGCACAGCCTCCGCTTGCGACAGGCCCTTGCTGATCAGGGCCTCGTCGGGCGGGTTTTGCTCCAGCCGCTCGACGGCGACATCCCAGACCATGGCGCGGTAGCCATAGGCGTCGAGCAGGCCGATGATCTGGTTCATCCTTGCCCGGCTGCGCGCCTCTTTCGGCTGCAGCGCCGGGCCGTCGAAGGCCTCGTCGGCATAGCGGGCGATCGCGCTCGCCTCGAACAGGCGAAAGCCGTCATGCTCGAAAGCCGGAATGCGGCCGAACGGATGATGTTCGAGATACCAGGCCGGAACGCCTTCCGGGGCAAAGACGTCGACCGGCACGAGGTCGTAGCCGATGCCTTTCTCTTCCAGCGCCAGCCGTGCGATGCGGACATAGACGCTATAGTCGGCACCGTAGAGGATTGGCTTGCTCATCGTCAGCCCCTTGCTTCCGCTCGCGTTGCTGCCCAAAAAGCGAAGGCTCCTTTCGGAGCCTTCGGCATGTCGAAATTTGGGTTCTTACCCCATGGCCTTCTGCAGGTTCTCGTCGATCTTGTCGAGGAAACCGGTGGTCGACAGCCAGGGCTGGTCGGGACCGATCAGCAGCGACAGGTCCTTGGTCATGAAGCCGGACTCCACCGTCTGGATGCAGACCTTTTCCAAGGTCTCGGCGAAGCGCTTCAACTCGGCATTGTCGTCGAGCTTGGCGCGGTGGGCGAGACCGCGCGTCCAGGCGAAGATCGAGGCGATCGAGTTGGTCGAGGTTTCCTCGCCCTTCTGGTGCTGGCGATAGTGGCGGGTGACGGTGCCGTGCGCGGCTTCCGCTTCCACGGTCTTGCCGTCTGGCGTCATCAGCACCGAGGTCATCAGGCCGAGCGAGCCGAAGCCTTGCGCCACCGTGTCGGACTGCACGTCGCCGTCATAGTTCTTGCAGGCCCAGACATAGCCGCCCGACCATTTCAGGCTGGAGGCCACCATGTCGTCGATCAGCCGGTGCTCGTACCAGAGTTTCTTCGCCTTGAACTCGGCCTCGAATTCCTTCTCGTAGACTTCCTGGAAGATGTCCTTGAAGCGGCCGTCATAGGCCTTGAGGATGGTGTTCTTGGTCGAGAGGTAGACCGGATAGTTGCGCAGCAGGCCGTAGTTCAGCGAGGCGCGGGCAAACTCGCGGATCGATTCGTCGAGATTGTACATGGCCATGGCGACGCCGGCGGCCGGCGCGTCGAACACGTCGTGCTCGATCACGGTGCCGTCCTCGCCGACGAACTTGATCGTCAGCTTGCCCTTGCCGGGATAGCGGAAGTCGGTGGCGCGGTACTGGTCGCCGAAGGCGTGGCGGCCGACGATGATCGGCTTGGTCCAGCCGGGCACCAGGCGCGGCACGTTCTTCATGATGATCGGCTCGCGGAAGATGGTGCCGCCCAGGATATTGCGGATCGTGCCGTTCGGCGACTTCCACATCTTCTTCAGCTTGAATTCCTCGACGCGCTGCTCGTCGGGGGTGATCGTCGCGCATTTCACGCCGACGCCGTATTTCTTGATGGCGTTGGCCGAGTCGATCGTCACCTGGTCGTTGGTGGCGTCGCGGTGCTCGATGCCGAGATCGTAGTAGTCGAGCTTGATGTCGAGATAGGGGTGGATCAGCTTGTCCTTGATGAACTGCCAGATGATGCGGGTCATCTCGTCGCCGTCGAGCTCGACGACCGGGTTCGCCACCTTGATCTTCGCCATGGAAAGAATGCCTCGTTGCTG
The DNA here is from genome assembly GCF_004792275.1 of Mesorhizobium sp. M4B.F.Ca.ET.143.01.1.1. Taxonomy (NCBI): domain Bacteria; kingdom Pseudomonadati; phylum Pseudomonadota; class Alphaproteobacteria; order Hyphomicrobiales; family Phyllobacteriaceae; genus Mesorhizobium; species Mesorhizobium sp. M4B.F.Ca.ET.143.01.1.1. The sequence goes on along the minus strand of NZ_SRSR01000004.1, from coordinate 302,717 downwards.
GGGATCGGAACGGCCTTGCCCGCATGGCGTTCGGCCGGGGATGCCGAGCGTATATCAAAGGCTTTTTGAGCGCGCAAACGGCGATCGGCGGTGCCGCTTGATGCCATTCTTTGCGAAAGCTTCATTTTCGCCGCCGAATATGGCAGGGGTCGCCGAAATGCCGCAAACAGCAGTTCATTGACGTCCATGCCAGCCGACGAACAATCCCGAGACACCCCCATCGCAGCCGGCCCGGCGATCATACTGGTCGAGCCGCAGCTTGGCGAGAACATCGGCATGGTCGCGCGCGCCATGGCCAATTTCGGCCTTGCCGAGCTCAGGCTGGTCAATCCGCGCGATGGCTGGCCGAGCGAGAAGGCGCGCGCCGCGGCAAGCCGCGCCGACCATGTCATCGATGCGGTGCGGGTTTTCGACGATCTCGCCACGGCGGTCGCCGATCTCAATTTCGTCTTCGCCACCACGGCGCGCGAGCGCGACGGCTTCAAGGCCGTGCGCGGACCGGTCGAGGCGGGCAGGGCGCTGAGGACGCGGCAGCGTGCCGGGCTGCGAACCGGCATCCTGTTCGGCCGCGAGCGCTTCGGCCTCTACAATGAGGAAGTCGGGCTCGCCGACGAGATCGTTACCTTCCCGGTCGATCCTGGCTTCTCGTCGCTCAACATCGCCCAGGCCGTGCTTCTGATGTCCTATGAATGGATGAAGTCGGGACTGGAGGACGAAACCCAGACCAACTTCTCCGGACCGGAACTCGTGCCGGCGACCAAGGAGCAGTTGCACAGCCTGTTCACCTATCTCGAAGGCGCGCTGGAGGCGCGCGGCTATTTCCGCCCGGAAGGGAAGAAGCCGAAGATGGTCGACAATCTGCGTGCCGTGCTGACGCGCGCCGGTTTCGCCGAGCCGGAACTGAAGGTGCTAAGGGGCATCATCTCGTCGCTGGACAGATTTTCGCCGGCGATGCCGCGCGGCGATGGCTCCCCCGGCGACGATCCGAGACGGCTGCCCGCCGCTGCCGCGCGCGCCCGCAAGGCGGAAGCGGGCCAGGCGCCCAACGCCAATGGCGACGATAATGACGCGCCGCTGGGCGGCAAGGGCACAGACAATGACTGACCGGCCGATCCTGATGTTCGATTCCGGCGTCGGCGGCCTGACCGTGCTGCGCGAGGCGCGCGTGCTGATGCCCGACCGGCGCTTCGTCTATGTCGCCGACGACGCGGCCTTTCCCTTCGGCGCCTGGGAGGAGCCGGCGCTGCGCACGCACATACTCGATCTCTTCGCCAGGCTGCTCGACCGGTTTTCGCCGGCGATCTCCGTCATCGCCTGCAACACCGCCTCGACGCTGGTGATCGATGCGCTTCGCGAAAGATTTCCCGGCCATCCCTTCGTCGGCACGGTGCCGGCGGTCAAGCCGGCGGCGGAACGCACCCGCTCCGGCCTGGTCTCGGTGCTGGCGACGCCGGGCACGGTGAAGCGGCAGTACACGCGCGACCTGATCAGCAAATGGGCGCAGAAATGCCATGTCCGCCTGGTCGGCAGCGACAATCTGGCCGGACTGGCCGAGGTCTACATGCGCGAGGGCTTTGTCGACGAGGACGCCGTGCGCGCCGAGATCGCGCCCTGCTTCATCGAACGCGATGGGCAGCATACCGACATCGTCGTGCTTGCCTGCACCCACTATCCATTCCTGGTCAACCGCATGCGCAAGACCGCGCCCTGGCCGGTGGACTGGATCGATCCGGCCGAAGCGATAGCCCGCCGCGCCATGTCGTTGCTCCCGCCGGTCAACGGATCCTCGCAAGGCGAGCCCGACATTGCCGTCTTCACCTCCGGCAAGGCGGATTTCGCGGTCAGCCGGCTGATGCAGGGTTTTGGTCTGACGATCCCGTGACGGCAGGAACATCGGCTGGGCGGCTGCGTTCCCTCCGATAGTCAATTGGGAGAAACGACCATGCCTGCCACATCGAAAGCTCAGCAAAAGGCCGCCGGCGCTGCGCTGTCGGCAAAGCGCGGTGACACCAAGAAGAGCGAGCTCAAGGGCGCCTCGAAGGGAATGTACGAATCGATGAGCGAAAAGCAGCTCGAGGAATTCGCGGAGACCAGGCGCAAGGGCTTGCCCGAGAAGAAATCGAAGAGCTGATCTCGCTGCGCTTGGGAAGAAAAGCAAGAACCCGCCTGCGGGGCCGCGGGCTCTCGGTGATTGGCCCGCAGCGCCACTCACAAGCTTGACACCGCCTAAATCTCCGTTTAATCAGCGCGCCAACACCGGGCCGCAATGCCCGGTGGTTTTCTTTATGCGCGAGGCGATGGAAGTTCGATTGTTTCTTCCTAGGCCTTGTTAACTGACGTGTCCCGTGGGTTTTCCGTCGCGTTGCGTGGAAAACCCTGTCAGGTCTCGAAAACGGAGGCCAGAGGAGGGCGCGTTTCCTTCACTCGGAGCATGAGGTTCCGGGTGTATTGTTTTGAAAGGGAATGCGATGAGCAAGCGCGAATCCGCGAAATACAAGATCGACCGCCGTCTCGGCGAGAACATCTGGGGCCGCCCGAAGTCCCCGGTCAACAAGCGTGAATACGGCCCCGGCCAGCACGGCCAGCGCCGCAAGGGCAAGCTTTCCGACTTCGGCCTGCAGCTGCGCGCCAAGCAGAAGCTGAAGGGCCACTATGGCGACGTTTCGGAAAAGCAGTTCCGCAAGGTCTATGAAGAGGCCGACCGCCGCAAGGGCGACACCTCGGAGAACCTGATCGGCCTGCTCGAGTCGCGTCTCGACGCGGTCGTCTACCGCGCCAAGTTCGTGCCGACCATTTTCGCCGCCCGCCAGTTCGTCAACCATGGCCATGTCAACGTCAACGGCAAGCGCGTCAACATCGGCTCGTATCGCTGCAAGCCGGGCGACGTCGTCGAGGTGCGCGAGAAGTCGAAGCAGCTCGTCATCGTGCTGGAATCGGTCGCTCTCGCCGAGCGCGATGTGCCTGACTATATCGAAGCCGACCACAACAAGATGACCGCCACCTTCGCGCGCATCCCCGGCCTGTCGGATGTTCCGTTCGCCGTGCAGATGGAACCGAACCTGGTCGTCGAATTCTATTCGCGCTGATCGGTTGCTTCAGCGATCCATCGAAAGGCCGCCCAATGGGCGGCCTTTTTGTTTGCCGAGCCGCCATGCCGGCGCCGCAGAAATCGATTTCGATTTCCGGGCCGATGCGCTAATCCGGGCGCCGACACTTGTCCCTGGGGCCGATGCGCCATGAATATGCTGCCAGACGTCAAATTCCTCGAGCCGGTCGGCGACGACGCTGAGGGCGGCTTCCATCCCCTGTTCGCCGAGGTGCCGTCCTCCGTCGAGTTCAACAAGCTGCGCAAGCGACTCCTGAGATTGACGCGCCAGGCGATCGAGGATTTCGCCATGGTGAAGCCCGGCGAGCGCTGGCTGGTGGCGCTGTCCGGCGGCAAGGATTCCTACGGTCTGCTCGCTCTGCTGCTCGACCTCAAATGGCGCGGCCTGCTGCCGATCGAGTTGCTCGCCTGCAATCTCGACCAGGGCCAGCCGAACTTCCCGAAACACATCCTGCCGGACTACCTCAACGCCAACGGCATTGCGCATCGCATCGAATATCAGGACACCTATTCGGTGGTCACCGACAAGCTGCCCGAAGGCAGCACCTATTGTTCGCTTTGCTCGCGGCTCCGGCGCGGCCATCTCTACCGCATCGCGCGCGAGGAGGGCTGCGCCGCTCTCGTGCTGGGTCACCACCGCGAGGACATCCTCGAAACCTTCTTCATGAACCTGTTCCATGGCGGTCGCCTTGCCGCCATGCCGCCGAAACTCCTCAACGATGAGGGCGGCGTCATGGTGCTGCGGCCGCTCGCCTATAACGCTGAGGCCGATCTCGAGAAATTCGCCGACGCGATGAAGTTCCCGATCATCCCCTGCGATCTCTGCGGCAGCCAGGAAGGCCTGCAGCGCAATGCCATGAAGGCGATGCTGGACGACATCGAAAAGCGCATGCCCGGCCGCAAGGACACGATGATCCGCGCCATGACGAATGTGCGGCCCTCGCATCTGCTCGACAGGAAGCTGTTCGACTTCGCCGCCCTCAACGACAGGTAAGACGATCCCCATGACATTTGACGATAGCGCCATCGACTGGCTTGCCGGTCTCCTCTCCGACGCGGCCATTGCCGAGATCATGCCGCGCTTTCGCCGGCTGGGCGAAGGCGACGTCCGCCAGAAGACATCGGCCGCCGATCTGGTGACCGAGGCCGACGTCAATGCCGAGCGGGTGATCACGGCAAGGCTGCGCGAGCGCTATCCCTCGGCCATGATCGTCGGCGAGGAAGCCTGCTCCGACAATCCGGCGCTGCTCGGCGGTCTCGGCGATGCCGAGCTCGCCTTTGTCATCGATCCGGTCGACGGCACCTTCAACTTCGCCTCCGGCGTGCCGCTGTTCGGCGTCATGCTGGGCGTTGTCGTCAAGGGCGAGACCGTCGCCGGCATCATCCATGACCCCGTCGGCAAGGACTGGCTGATCGGCGCCAAAGGCGCAGGCAGCCACATCCGCCACGCTCATGGCGCGCTGGAGAAGGTGCGCGTCGCGGCGGCCGTGCCGATCTCGCAAATGACGGGCGCCGTCTCCTGGCAATACCTGCCGGAACCCGAGCGCTCTCGGCTCGCCCGCAACCAGACCAAGGCGCTGTCGCAATTCGGCTATCGTTGCGCGGCGCACGAATACCGGCTGCTCGCCAGCGGCCACGCCCATTTCGTCGTCTACAACAAGCTGATGCCGTGGGATCACCTGGCCGGCGTGCTGATCCACCAGGAAGCGGGTGGCTACGCGGCGCGGATCGACGGCAGCGCCTATCTGCCCTCGCATATCGACGGCGGCATCCTGGTCGCCCCCGACAAGGACAGCTGGCAGGAACTGCGCCGCGAGCTTTGGGCGGAGTAGGGGCAGGAGCCGCGGCCCGATCCAAGCCGGCGGGTGCCGGAGGCTTCGCGTAGTCCGGAGAACCGCTGATGAGACCTTGGTCGGCAATCCTCGCAGCAGCCCTGGTCATCGCCGTGGTTGCGGCCCCCTGCGAAGCCGGGGCGCAGCAGCGCCGCCCTTGTCACAGTTCCGATCCCATCGACACCCTGGTGGAGATGTCGGACGCCATCTATGCCTGCTGGAAGCCACCGGCTGGAACTGCCGGCATGTCCCTGACACTGCGGTTCTCGCTTCGCCGGAACGGCACGCTCATCGGCAAGCCACGCGCCACCTATTCCGATCTGGGAACCGACCAAGCGCTGAACCGTGCTTTCGTGACGTCCATCCTCAAGGCGCTCGACGAGGCTCTGCCGCTGCCGTTTTCAGACAGCATGGGCGGAGCCGTCGCGGGGCGGATGCTTGCCCCTCGTTTCACCGCAACTGTCGAAGGTGCAAGCTAGTCTAGGGGCGGGCGCAATTCGGAAGCTTCGGTGACACGCATCAGACCGGCGGATTGTGCGGCTGGAACAACCTGCCGCGCTCTGCCAGCAGGATCATCAGCAAGGCAGCCACCGAGACGCTGCAGAAGCCGGCGGCGAGCGGTGTCACCGTGCCGTTGTAGGCCTGCCCGATCAGCGTCCCGAGAATGCCGCCGAGGAAGGTCTGCATGAAGCCGAGTATCGACGAGGCTGTGCCGGCCAGTTGCCCGAGCGGCTCCATGGCGAGTGCGTTGAAGTTCGCGCCGAGCCCGCCAAACGGAAGCATTGCGAGGGCGAAGAAGCCGACGAACAGCCAGAGCGGCATTTGCATTTCGAGCGAGACGACGAGCCAGGCCAGGCTGATGGTCAGGAAGAGCAGCAGCGCGCCCTGCGACAGCCGGCGCATGCCGACGCGGCCGACCAGACGCGAGTTGAGATAGTTCGAGAAGGCGAGCACGCCGGCGACGCCGGCGAAGATCAGCGGGAACAGTTCGCCGACGTGGAAGACGTCGAGATAGATCTGCTGCGCCGAATTGATGAAGCCGAACATGGCGCCGAAGATGAAGGTGCTGGCAAAGGCATAGCAGAGCGCGATGCGGTTGGTGAGCACGATGCGGAACCCGCCGACGATGGCGTGCACCGTCAGCGGCCGGCGGTATTCCGGATGCAGGGTTTCGGGCAGACGCAGCAGCGCCCAGGCCGATACGATCAGCGCGCCCGCCGCCATGGTGATGAAGATGACGTGCCAGGTCGCGAACAGCATGATGAACTGGCCGATGCCGGGCGCCACCACGGGAATGGCCATGAACACCATGAAGATCAGCGACATCACCTCTGCCATGCGCCGGCCCTCGAAGGTGTCGCGCACGATCGAGACGGCGATGACGCGCGTGGCAGCCGCACCGATGCCTTGCACCACCCGGCAGGCGAGCAGCGTAGCGAAGGACGGGGCGATGGCTGCGGCACCCGCCGCCAGGACATAGATCACCAGCCCGACAACCAGCGGCGCGCGCCGTCCGAAGCGGTCGGAGACCGGGCCGAACAGGAGCTGGCCACCGCCAAAACCCAGAATGTAGGCGGTGATGACATATTGCCGGTGGTTTTCATTTTCGACACCGAGCGAGGCGCCGATCTGCTGCAGCGCCGGCAGCATGATGTCGATCGCCAAAGAATTGAGCGCCATCAGCGCCGCGCAGAGCGCGATGAATTCCCAGCGCGGAATGGGCAAACTGGTTGCCGATTGCTGCGCTACTGCCTGCTTGTCCACCGCAAGATCCGATCTTCCAAACGAACCTGCGCCGGTTGACCGGCGCATCGATCCGTCTCGTTCCCGGTATCGAGAACCAAAGTGCCGAGGTGGGGGCGGCCCCGGAAGCCAGCGCCGGCGCTCAGGCGCCGGCAGGCGCGTTCAGTCAGGCAGCGCCTTTGACGCTGACGCCCTTTTCGACGAGGAACGTCTGCAGTTCGCCCGCCTGGAACATCTCGCGCACGATATCGCAACCGCCGACGAACTCGCCCTTGACGTAGAGCTGCGGGATGGTCGGCCAGTTGGAATATTCCTTGATGCCCTGGCGCAGCTCGGCCGACGTCAGCACGTTCACGCCTTTGTAGTCGGCCCCGATATAGTCGAGGATCTGAACCACCTGGCCGGAGAAGCCGCACTGCGGGAAGCCGGGCGTGCCTTTCATGAAGAGCACCACGTCGTTGCTCTTCACTTCGCTGTCGATGTAGTCGTTGATACCGCTCATGGATAATCCTTTCACGCCTGTGGGAGTCAGGCTCGAAACATGACCATCAAATAAACCCATAGGTTGACCGAAACAAGGTATTTGCCTTGCTGGCGCCGAAATGGCGCAAAAGATGGCCTGACGCTGCACCAAGTCCCCTAGGCTGCCAATCCTCCCGGAGCGTAATGAAAAAGCGCCATCTCGCGACGATCCTGATCGGCGTCCTGCTCGTCGCCCTGGCCGCGGCCCTTTGGCTGCGGCCGCGGGAACGCCCGCCGCTCGTCATCGGCGGACTGCCCGCTCCGTGCCGGGATTTGAGCTTCGAGGCGGTCCCCTATGTCGTCTGCGAGATCGATCTCAACTCCTATGACGTCGGCCTCTTCCATGCCGGCGCTGACGGCAAACCCTACGGCTCGCTTGAGGTGTTCGACAAGGCGATGAAAGGGCAGGGGCGGCCGGTCCTGCTTGCCATGAATGGCGGCATGTACCACGAGGACCTGACGCCGGTCGGCCTGCTTGTCGAGGATGGCAGCGAAAGAGCGCCGCTCAACCTTGCCGACGCCGAGGGCAATTTCTTCCTGAAGCCGAACGGCGTGTTCCTGATCGGCAGGGACGGCAAGGCCGCGGTGTTGGAAAGCAGCGCCTATGCCGGCGCCAAACCCGATTCCGTCTTCGCCACGCAGTCGGGCCCGATGCTGGTGGTCGACGGCGCGCTGCATCCTCGCTTCGACCAGAACGGCACCTCGCGCTATGTCCGCAACGGGGTTGGCGTGCGTGATGGCGGTACCGTCGTGCTGGCGATCTCGCGCTCGGAAGTCAGCCTCGGCAGCTTCGCGCGGCTGTTCCGCGACGCGCTTTCCTGTCGCAACGCGCTGTTCCTCGATGGCGTGGTCTCGGCGCTGTCGGACGGCGACAGGATGATCGTCGGCGGAAAATACCCTGCTGGCCCGATCATCGCGGTGTCGGCCAGGAAGACGGCGCAGTAACCCCCAAGAGGCCTTGAGCTTGTCTCCGCCGCCAAAGCCGCGGCCATAACAATATAGCTATAGCTAAATCTTGAAGCATCCGCTATGCTTACCGCGATCTGGAGGATGCTGGCATGACCGAGACGAGATCCCTGCTGGAGCGCAAGTTCGATCGAAGGTTGCTTCTGGCCGGTGGCCTCGCGGCTGCAGGCGGCACGGCGGTGGTGGCGAGCGCGGCGCGCGGGCAGACAAGCCATGCCGGTCACGAGATGCCGGCGGCAGCTGCTGCCGAAGGCCAGCCGGCGCATCTGTCCGCTCATGGAGCGATGATCACGGTCGGCGAGGTCGACGACGCCCGAAACGGCTTCGACCCGGTGAAGCTGGTCAGCGATTGGGAGACCGGGACGGTATCGACGCTGCCGGACGGGCGCACGCTTCGCACGTTCGAAGTCACGGCGGAAGACAAGGAGATCGAGATCGCGCCGGGCATCATGTTTCCAGCCTGGACCTATAATGGCCGGGTGCCGGGGCCTTCGCTGCGCGCGACCGAAGGCGAGCGGCTGCGGATCGTCTTCCGCAACCAGGGCTCGCATCCGCATTCGATGCATTTCCACGGCATCCATGCCGCGAGCGTGGACGGTATCCCGGGCGCCGGCCTGATCGGGCCGGGTGAGGAGTTCGTCTACGAGTTCGATGCCAGGCCGTTCGGCTGTCACCTCTATCATTGCCACGCCCTGCCGCTGAAGCGGCATATCCAGAAAGGCATGTACGGCGCTTTCGTCATCGATCCCGACCCGGCCCGGCATCCGGAACACGACGCGGTCGCCCGCTCGCGCCTGCTCGGCACGCCTGAGAATGCCGGCTGGCAGGAGTTCGTGATGGTCATGAACGCCTTCGACACCAATTTCGACAACGAGAACGAGGTCTACGCCGTCAACACGGTCGCCCACGCCTACGCGAAGAAGCCGATCAGGGTGCTGAAGGATAAGCCTGTCCGCATCTATCTCATCAACGTCGTCGAGTTCGACCCGATCAACTCCTTCCACCTGCACGCCAATTTCTTCGACTACTACAATCAGGGCACGACGCTCACCCCGACGCTGAAGACTGTCGATCTGATCACCCAGTGCCAGGCCGAGCGCGGCATCCTCGAGTTCCACTTCCGCGAGCACGAGCCGGGCCTCTATATGTTCCACCCCCACCAGTCGGAATTCACCGAGCTCGGCTGGTCAGGCATGTTCGACGTCGTGGAGGCTCTGTCGTGACCGATACGAGCCAGCCTTCCGCCGACACGCGTGCCGCGCGACCAGCCTGGGCCTATCTGCTCTGGATCGCGTTGCCGCTCGCCGTGCTCGGGCTGGCCATCGCATGGCTGGTCTCTTCGGATTCGCTGTCCAGCTTCCGCAACGGCGCGCCGCCTGTCGAGAACATCACCTTCGAGCGGACGATCCTTGGAAACGACGGCATTCGCATCCTCGTCCGCGCTGGCGGGTCGGAACCGATGAGGATCGCTCAGATCCAGGTCGACGATGCCTATTGGCAGTTCACGCAGGATCCGCCGGGCCCCATCGCGCGCGGCTCGACGGCATGGATCGCCCTGCCATATCCCTGGGTGCTGGGGGAGGCGCATGCGGTCAACGTCGTGACCAGCACCGGCACCACATTCACCCATGAGATCGCTGTGGCCGTCCCGACCCCAACGCGCGATTCGCTCAGCCTGGTCGCGCAGGCGGTGCTCGGCGCTTTTGTCGGCATCCTGCCCGTGGCGATCGGCTTGATGTTCTACCCCGCGCTGCGCGGCGTCGGACGCAGCGGCATGGACTTCCTCCTGTCGCTGACCGTCGGCCTGCTCGCGTTCCTGTTTGTCGATGCGCTGGAGGACGCCTTTGAGCTGGCCGGTGAAGCCGCTGCCCTGTTCCAGGGACCGACCATGATCGTGCTTGCCGCCGCCGCCAGCTTCCTGCTGCTGATGGCGGCGGGCCGGCGAAGCGGGGCGCCGACCGGTCTGGCGCTCGCCACCTTCATCGCGCTCGGCATCGGCTTGCACAATCTCGGCGAAGGGCTGGCGATCGGCGCCGCCTTCGCGTCGGGCGCGGCGGGGCTTGGCACCTTCCTTGTGCTGGGCTTCACCCTGCACAACATCACCGAGGGTATCGGCATCGCCGCGCCGATCCTGAAGCAGCGTCCGCCGCTCAGGACCTTTGCCGCGCTGACGCTGCTGGCCGGCGGCCCCGCCGTCATCGGCCTGTGGATCGGCAGCCTCGCCTATGCGCCGCAATGGTCGGCGTTGGCGCTGGCGGTCGGCGCCGGAGCGATCCTGCAGGTGATCGTCGAGCTCGTGTCGATGCAGCTTCGCCAGCGCCCCGACGGCACACGCGCACTGCTTGCGCCGGGCGCAATGGCCGGACTGGCCGCCGGCATCGGCTTCATGTACGTGACGGCGATGCTGGTGAAGATCTGAGGGGACTCAGTCCGGAACGCTGGTCTGCAGGGCGAGCGCGTGCAGCACGCCGCCCATATTGCCCTTCAGCGCGTCATAGACCATCTGGTGCTGCTGGACGCGGCTTTTGCCGCGAAAACTCTCGGCCACCACTTCAGCGGCGTAGTGATCGCCGTCGCCGGCCAGGTCGCGGATCGTCACCTTGGCGTCCGGAATGCCTTCCTTGATCAGCCGTTCGATGTCGTGCGCGTCCATTGCCATGCGGGTTTTCCCTATCAGGTACTGAGGGCTCATAGATATGGCCGGGACGGCGGATGCACCACTCCAAAGGCGACCAGAACGCCGTCCCGAGCACAATATTACGGGTCCACGACCTCGTTTGCCATGAAGCGAGGAAACCAGGATTCGTGGGCGGCGGTCAATTCGCTCACGGGGATCGCCCGGGCTTCGCCGAGTTTCAGGTCGCGGCCGCCGGTCGAGCCGATCCAGGGCGCGAAGATGCCCAGCTTGCCCTGGTCCTCGCGGATGGCGTCCCATTCCTTGCTTTGCGGATCGATCGACAGCGTCAGCAGATAGCGGCCCTGGTCCTCGCCGAAGAACACCGGGATCGGATCGGTGCCGACGAGGCCGGGGATGGTGGCGCCGATGCCCGACGCCATCGCCATTTCGGCCAGCGCCACGGCAAGGCCGCCATCGGAAAGGTCGTGCGCGGCGGTGACAACGCCGGAGGCGATCAGCGCGCGGACATGGTCGCCGACGCGCTTTTCATGTTCGAGGTCGACAGGCGGCGGCGGGCCGTCGCTGCGGCCGTGGATGTCGCGCATATAGACGGACTGGCCGAGATGGCTGCCCCAGGTCGCCGGCGCGCCGACCAGCACGATCATCTGGCCTTCGCCGGCAAAGCCGATGCGCGCCATCTTCGACCAGTCGGCGATCAGCCCGACACCGCCGATGGTCGGCGTCGGCAGGATGCCGCGGCCATTGGTTTCGTTGTAGAGCGAGACATTGCCGGAGACGATCGGGAAGCCGAGCGCGCGGCAGGCATCGCCAATGCCGTTCACCGCCCCAACCAACTGGCCCATGATCTCCGGCCGTTCCGGATTGCCGAAATTGAGGTTGTCGGTGGCCGCGAGCGGCAAGGCGCCGGTGGCGGTCAGATTGCGCCAGCATTCGGCCACCGCCTGCTTGCCGCCCTCGTAGGGATCGGCCTCGCAATAGCGCGGCGTCACGTCCGATGAGAAGGCGAGCGCCTTGGTTGCGTGGCCCTCGACGCGCACCACGCCGGCGTCGCCGCCGGGAAGCTGTAGCGAATTGCCCTGGATCAGCGTGTCGTATTGCTCCCATACCCAGCGGCGCGAGGAGAGGTCGGGCCCGCCAAGCATCTCCAGCAAGGCGTCCGCGACATCCGCCTTGGGCGCATCGTTTGCGGCGAGCGGCGCCGGCTTCTTGGGTTCGACCCAGGGCCGGTCATATTCCGGCGCCTGGTCGCCGAGATCCTTGATCGGCAGATTGGCGACCTCGTCGCCCTGGTGGATGACGCGAAAGCGCAGATCGTCCGTGGTCTTGCCGACGATGGCGAAGTCGAGACCCCATTTGTGGAAGATCGCCTCGGCCTCTTTCTCTTTCTCGGGGCGCAGCACCATCAGCATGCGCTCCTGGCTTTCCGACAGCATCATCTCATAGGCGCTCATGCGCTCCTCGCGCACCGGCACCCTGTCGAGATCGAGCTCGATGCCGAGATCGCCCTTGGCGCCCATCTCGACGGCCGAGCAGGTCAGGCCGGCGGCACCCATGTCCTGGATGGCGATGACCGCGCCGGACGCCATCAGCTCCAGGCAGGCTTCCAGCAGGCATTTTTCGGTGAAGGGGTCGCCGACCTGCACGGTCGGCCGTTTCTCCTCGATCTTGTCGTCGAATTCGGCCGACGCCATGGTGGCGCCGCCGACGCCGTCGCGCCCGGTCTTGGCGCCGAGATAGACGACCGGCAGGCCGACGCCCTTGGCCTCGGACAGGAAGATGGCATCCGTCTTGGCAAGCCCGGCTGCGAAGGCATTGACCAGGATGTTGCCATTGTAGCGAGGATCGAAATTGACTTCGCCGCCGACCGTCGGCACGCCGAACGAATTGCCATAGCCGCCCACGCCGGAAACGACGCCGGCCACCAGGTGCCGGGTCTTGGGATGGTCCGGCGCGCCGAAGCGCAGCGCGTTCATCGCCGCCACCGGCCTTGCGCCCATGGTGAAGACGTCGCGCAATATGCCGCCGACGCCGGTCGCAGCGCCCTGATACGGCTCGATATAGGAAGGATGGTTGTGGCTCTCCATCTTGAAGACGACGCAGTCGCCGTCGCCGATGTCGACCACGCCGGCATTTTCGCCCGGTCCCTGGATCACCTGCGGTCCGGTCGTCGGCAGGGTACGCAGCCACTTCTTCGAGGATTTATACGAGCAATGCTCGTTCCACATCGCCGAGAAGATGCCGAGTTCGGTGAAGCTCGGCTCGCGCCCGACCAGATCGAGGATGCGCTGATATTCGTCGGGCTTCAGCCCGTGCGCGGCAATGAGTTCCGGGGTGATCGGCACGGAATTGGAGATGGTCATGGGCGGCGATTTTTATCCGTGGGAGAGGGGAATTCGAGTCCCCTCTTATCGCAAGCTTGAGGCCGATACACCCCATAGATTGACGAAAAACGGCGGAAAGCCACAAGGTGGCGGAGGCTGCGGGATCAGGCGTGGCCGAGCTCAGGAAAAACTGTCGTAGCCGGCGCGGCCTTCATCGAGCAGGCGCCGGATCACCGCGACGCCACCGGCGACATCCTTGTCCTGCCGCGGTTGTGAGACGCCGAAGCGCACGCCATGGAAGACCTGTTCGGAGCGGCCTGCCTTGAATTCGTCCTCATCGTCGATGAGCACGCCCTGCGCCAGGCAGGCATTCTTGAACGTGCCGGAGAGCCACGGGTCCGGCAAGGTCAGCCAGACGAAGGGGACATTGTCTCTCGCCTCGAAGTCGAAGCCTTCAAGCGTCTCGCGCACGATGGCGATGCGCGCCTGGATCTCGGCGATGCAGCGCTTGCGGATATCGCCGGCCTGGCCGGACATCACCAGCCTGGTGCCGACCTCGGCCAGCAGGAAGGGCAGGCCGCCGGTCATCATCTTGTGCGCGACGCGGATGCGATGGCGATAGGCTGGCGGGCAGGAAAGCCAGCCGCCGCGCACGCCGGCGGCAACCGATTTCGACAGGCCTCCGGCGACAATTGTGCGCTCGGGGGCATATTCGGCCAGCAACGGCGTTGGATCGTCGGTCAGATCGCCATAAAGATCGTCCTCGACTAGCGCCACATTGTATTCGCGCGCGATCTGCGCGATCGCCTGCCGCCGCTCCGCTGGCATCGTCACCAAGGTCGGGTTCTTCGCGGTGGGCATCAGGAACATCACCTTGGGATGCTTCTGCGCGCAGACGCGTTCGAAATCCTCGGGGTAGATGCCTTCGTTGTCGGTCGCAACCAGTGCCGTCCGGCGCCCGATCAGGCCGGCGCTGCGCGAAATCTGCGAATAGGTGAGATGCTCAAAGACGACATAGTCGCCAGGCATGGTGAGCGCCGCGATCGCCGCCATCACCGCCGCATGAGTGCCAAGCGTCGGCACGATTGAATCGGGCGAAGGGCGGAAGGAATTACGCGACAGCCAGCGGCTTCCCGCCTCGTACCAGCGCTCCGGAAAATCCCTCGTGTAGCTCGAAATGTCGTGGGGATGGTCCTCAGCCGTGCGGGCCAGAATTTCGGCAATGATTGCGCCTTGACCGACATCGGGCGCGGCGGTGCTGTCGAAGCGCAGCTTGCCGCTCGGTGCATCGAAGGGGCGCGTTCCTTGTGCGGCAGGCTCCAGCTCGATCTTCGGGTTCTCGGCGCGCTGCGCAAGCACATAGGTTCCGCGTCCGACCTCGCCGCTGACCAGGCCGCGTTCGCGCAGCAACTGATACGCGCGGCCGACCGTACCGACGGTGGCGCCGATGTCATAAGCGAGGTCACGCTGCGGCGGCAGTTTTGCACCGACATCGATGATGCCCTTGTCGATATCTGATTCAATGCTGTCAGCAAGACGCTGATACAGCGGGCCTGAACCGGAAGAGAGGTCTGGAAGCCAATTTGTCATGGTGACAATTTTCTATATTGTGCCGCACGATGAGTCAATCCATATGAAGTCTGCGATTGATAGGATACAATCGAGACAAGGTAGAACGAAGATGGATACAACCGACACAATTCATTACATCGGCACCGGATTGGATGGGCGCACGAAGTCACGGACTCGCAATGGCTTCGTGGATCGCCTCGTATTTGTGCTCGGCTCCGTCATGAGGCAGATTGACCGGATGCTGGATCGCCGCCGCGGCCGCCTGGCCTTGCTGGAGATGACGGACGAGCAGCTCAAGGATATCGGCGTCTCGCGCTGCGATGCGCATCGCGAAGGCCTCCGGCCGTTCTGGGATTGAATTCACGCCGTCGAAGGATTGGGACGGCGCCGAACACTATTTCCGCAGCCGGGCAACCCAATGATCGGCGAAGACGGCGATGACGCACAAGAGCAGAAACAGTCCGGTTGTGGCCAGCGCCGAAACGGCGACGCTGGCCGCGCCGTTCTTCTCCACGCTGAGAAACGGGTAGGGGACTTCGCCGGCGATCGGCGCCCGCAGCAGCACATAGGCCAGATAGGCGAGCGGGTAGACCATCCACCAGGAGATGTCGCGCCAGCGCGTGGTGCCGTCGGCGCCGGCGATTAGCCACCACAGCACGAACAGCGCCGGCGTCACATAGTGCAGCAGCATATCGCAGAGCAGGAACAGTCCTTGCGGCTGCCACAGCCGCGCCAGCACCGTCGCATAGACGATGAAGACGAGGCTGATCGCCACCGCCACGCCCGCCCGCAGCCGCGATCCGGCAAGGCCGGGAACCACGCATAGCCTGACGGCGACAGCAGCGACGTGTGCACCAGCACCGCCCCGATATTGGTCAGGATGGTGAAGAAGCTGAACAGGAAGACGACCGAGCCGAGGAAGCCGCGGCCGGCTTCCATCGACGCCGGGATGGTGATGCTAGCCTGCAGGACGAGCCCGATCAGGCCGACGGACAGTCCCGCCTTCTGCAGGAATCGGCCCATCGCCTCAGGCGGCGGCCGCACAGGACGGGTTGCCCGCCTGCCAGCGGGCGATGTCGGAGCCGATGCGCGCGCCGAGCGGGTCAGCCATCAGCGGGCCGAACACGTCGATGCGGCTGGAATTGCCTTGCGCCTGCACCACCAGCAGCGGCTTGCCGCCATAATGCTTGGCCGGCACCAGCAGGAAGCGTGGCGTGCCGCTGAACGAATTCAGCTCATTGGCCATCTGGTAGGGCTTGAAGGCCGGATCCTTGCTGGCGATCCAGCATTTATGCGCCGATATCGCCACCTGCTCCATGGCGAGCAGCGAGGCGCTCTTGCCCGAGGGCGCCGGCGTGCTCTTCGGGCTCGACTGGCAGGAGGCGAGTGCAAGCCCGGCGGCAGCCAGGAGAGCAAGGCGAACAATCGTCAGTCTCATGGTCAGGCCGCCCCCGCGTTCCGAAAGGAATGTCCTAGAAGATAATCAAGCGGCGATGCCGAGGGCGCCTTCGAAAAGCGCGCGGCCGTCGCTGCCGCCATGCGCCGCCTCGATCAGGTTTTCCGGATGCGGCATCAAGCCAAGCACATTGCCCTTTTTGCTGATGATGCCGGCAATGTCGTTGATCGAGCCGTTCGGGTTGGTGCCTTCGGCGTAGCGGAACACCACCTGTCCCTCGCCCTCGAGGCGGGCGAGCGTCTCGGCGTCGGCGAAATAGTTGCCGTCGTGATGTGCCACCGGCGAGCGGATGATCTGCCCCGGCTGATAGCGGCGGGTGAACATGGTGTTGGCGTTGGCGATCTCGAGCTTCACCTGCCGGCAGACGAATTTCAGCGAGGCATTGCGCATCAGCGCCCCGGGCAGCAGGCCGGCCTCGACCAGGATCTGGAAGCCGTTGCAGACGCCGATCACCATGACGCCCTTGGCCGCTTTTTCCGCCACCGCCCGCATGACCGGCATGCGCGCCGCGATCGCCCCGCAGCGCAGATAGTCGCCGAAGGAGAAGCCGCCGGGAATGGCGATCAGGTCGACGTCGGGGATTTCGGTGTCGGTCTGCCAGACGGTCGCCGGCGCCTGTCCGGAGATCTTGGTCAACGCCGCGATCATGTCGCGGTCGCGGTTGAGGCCAGGCAGGAGGACGACGGCTGATTTCATGGGATTCCAATTGACTCAAGAGGCATATCCAACTTTGGCCTACCGGCAGCGGAATTGCGGGTCAAGCGAAGGTTAAGGCATTTGAGCTATTTGCACGTTGAATTGGGCTGGCGCACTTGAAAAGCGGCTGGGAACTGAAGTTCGACGATCAACGCTGGGCCTCTGGGGTCGCCGCGGCAATTGTTCTGCTCGTTTCGGCATTTGTATATGCGTTCTTCTCCCAGGCGGACGCCACTTTTGCGACGGCATTCTCAAAGACATTTTCTTTGAAAGCCGATCTCGGCCGATGCTCTTCGTCTTTTGCAAATCTGATTATGGCACAGATCGTGTATGCGCTGGCGACCTGTCTGGTGCTTTCGGGGCTTGCGATTGCGACGGGTGTCGCCGCCATCACGGACATCCCCAACCGGTCGAGATACCTCAAGCTTCTCCTGGCAACATTAGCGTTCCTGCTCTTGTTGCTCGCGTTTGCGATGAATGACGACGGATTTGGCTTAGCTCCACAAGTCGCAGATCTTTCGGGCGACGTTTGAGTTTTGTCGATGCTTGTGTGCAAAGCCACAGCACCAATTTCATTCGTCTCTACGTGATGAGTGTCTGGCTTGCCTTCGGCTCCTGGATGCTCATTCTTATGGAGCTTCTATTTTTTCGGGCGATACTATTCCGTCGAAATTACGATGAGTTACCAGAAAATCCGCAGCTTCGTGCTGAAATATTAGCAATTCGCTCAAAGTACGGCGAAGTTAGACAGCCGCTGAAGAAGTCGCCATGGACATTCTCGATGCTAGTGTTAGTAGGCCTTCTGCTTACCTTCGTAGCTCATGGGCTCTACAAAATGGCGGTTGTTTTAGGCGCCATCTAGGGAACGTTCGATACGGTCGAGCTGATCGTCACGGCGAGCGAGCATGCCATGGATATTCTTCAAATCATGCTTGGTGGAGATCATGTGCCCGCGGATCGAGCCCAGTTCAGATTTGACCTCCGAAAAGTCCTGGGAAAGCTCCCCGAGCTGCTGATCCACCTGCTTCAAAAGCGCGTAAATCAACTCGTTTGTGACTTCCGCCATCAGCCGCTCCGGCACAGCTTCAGGTAAGTGTCACACTATAGTTCTCGATCACCGTGTTCGCCAGAAGCTTGTCGCACATGGCCTTGAGATCGGCTTCGGCCTTGGCCTTGTCGGTCCCGGCCAGCTCGACGTCGAACACCTTGCCCTGGCGCACCGATCCGACCCCATCAAAGCCCAACCCGGACAGCGCATGTTCGATCGCCTTGCCCTGCGGGTCGAGCACGCCGTTCTTGAGGGTGACGGTGATACGGGCTTTCATCGATACTCCTGAGAAATCAGTAAGGCTGGCGCCGGGCTGGCCGTTACCGGCAAGTCCGGTTTGGCAGTTAGTGCTTCATGCCCTTGGGCGGCTCGGAGGAGGCTACGAGCACCGGCCCGGTCGGACGCGCCGGCTCGTTCTCGTTCATGATGCCGAGGCGGCGGGCGACTTCCTGATAGGCTTCGACCAGGCCGCCCATGTCGCGGCGGAAGCGGTCCTTGTCGAGCTTGTCCTGGGTGGCCACGTCCCACAGCCGGCAGGAGTCGGGCGAGATCTCGTCGGCGACGACGATGCGCATCATGTCGCCCTCGAACAGGCGGCCGCACTCGATCTTGAAGTCGACGAGTTGGATGCCGACGCCCATGAACAGGCCGGAGAGGAAGTCGTTGACGCGGATGGCCAGCGCCATCACGTCGTCGATCTCCTGCGGGCTCGCCCAGCCGAAGGCGGTGATGTGCTCTTCCGACACCATCGGGTCGTCGAGCGCGTCGGCCTTATAGTAGAATTCGATGATCGAGCGCGGCAGCACCGTGCCTTCCTCGATGCCGAGGCGCTTCGAGAGTGAGCCGGCGGCGACGTTGCGCACCACCACTTCGAGCGGAATGATCTCGACTTCCTTGATCAGCTGCTCGCGCATGTTGAGCCGGCGGATGAAATGGGTCGGAATGCCCATGCGATTCAAATGGTTGAAGATGTGCTCGGAAATGCGGTTGTTGAGCACGCCCTTGCCATCGACCACTTCATGCTTCTTCTTGTTGAAGGCGGTCGCATCGTCCTTGAAAAACTGGATCAGCGTCCCCGGCTCAGGTCCCTCATAGAGGATCTTGGCCTTGCCTTCATAAATGCGGCGGCGATTTTTCATCTGATTTTTTCTCTGGATTTCCGGGCAGGCGGCAAACGACCAGTTCCTGTCCGTCTGCCTAAATTAGTATGGCAACGGCGGTGTTCAATGCCGGTGTCTATCCCAATCGCATTGTTTGCTCAATCGGCAAATCCTTCGAATCAACCGCTTTCGGGAATGAAATGCCGCAGCGCAGCAAGTGATGTAGCATATTGACCGGCCCGCGGCCTTTTGGTTTGTGCTTCGGGAACACACATGATTTACGCCTAAGCGAATCGGATTTGACCGGAGGGATGCCATGAGCAGCATGAAAGACCGCGAAGAGGGCTTCGAGCGCAAATTCGTCTTCGACGAGGAGCTTCGCTTCAAGGCCTCTGCCCGCCGCAACAAGGCGCTCGGCCTGTGGGCCGCCGAGAAGCTCGGCAAATCCGGCGACGATGCCGAGGCCTATGCCAAGCAGGTGGTCGTCGCCGACATCGAGGAAGCCGGCGACCACGACGTTTTCCGCAAGATCCGCAAGGATTTCGACGACGCCGGCGTTGCCCAGTCCGACCATCAGATCCGCCGCACCATGGATGAACTGATGGCCGAGGCGATCGAGCAGATCAAGAACACCTGATCCCATATGAGCATGATGTCGTCTGAGACCCGCTTCACGCTTTCGGCATCATGCTCTGGCTGGACCAATCGACCGCCCGCCTCAGTCGGGCGGTTTTTCTTTGCCTTGTCGCGGCTTCCAGCCGAAACTGCGATTGTTAACGAGGTAACAAGGAAGAGCCGATGTCCCTGAAGTCACGCCTGGCGGCGGATGAAACGCTGTTCACCGCATGGTCCGGAGTGCCGGATGCGCTGACGGTCGAGATCATCGCCAAGCAGGGTTTTGACGCCGTCACCCTCGATATGCAGCATGGCGGCCATCACGAGGACAGCGTGCTGCGCGGCCTGGTGCCAGTGCTGGCCGCCAACAAGCCGGCGCTGGTTCGCATTCCGGTCGGCCGCTTCGACATGGCGAGCCGGGCGCTCGATTTCGGCGCCGAGGCGGTGATCGCGCCGATGGTGAACTCCGTGGCCGACGCCGGGCTGTTCGCCGCCGCGATGAAATATCCACCGGTCGGCGAGCGCTCCTGGGGGCCGACCTATGCCTTTCCGCGTCACGGCAAAGGCGATCATGCCGAATGGCTGCGCGACACCAACCAGCGCACCATGGCGTTTGCGATGGTTGAGACGCGGGCGGCGTTCGAGGCGCTGGACGGCATCATTGAGACACCCGGCATCGACGGCATTTTCGTCGGCCCGTCGGATTTCTCGATCGCCTGGTCGAACGGCACCACCGTCAATTCGACGCTGGAAAGCATGATGGAGACGGTCGCCTCGATCGCCGAGCGCACGCGCAAGGCCGGCAAGCACGCCGCCATCTACGTCATCGAGCCGGCGGTTGCCGGTCGCGTCGTGGCGATGGGCTACCGGCTGCTCGCCATGGGCTCGGACCACACGCTGATTTCGTTGGGCGCCAAGACCCTGCTGAAGAGCATGCGCGATTCCATCGGTTCCTGAGCGCCACCGAGCGGCTACAGCTCAGGGTTCCCTTAATTCCGTCAGGAACTTGGCGAAGGTCATCGAGCCTTCAGGCCAGGGGCCGAAGCCGGAATCCGCGTTGAGGTGGCCGGCATCCCCGGCATCGATGAACAGCGAGCCCCAGGCGCCGGCAATATCCTCGGCGACGTCGAAGGCGCAGAACGGGTCGTTGCGGCTGGCGATCACGATCGACGGAAAGAGCAGCGGCTCGCGCGAATAGGGGCCGAAGGTCATCAGGTGCCGCGGCCTGATCTCCGGATTGGCGACGTCAGGCGGCGCCACGAAGAAGGCGCCGGCCACCGGCCTTTGGAACTGCGGGATGGCCTGTACCGCCGCCGCCACGCCAAGCGAATGCGCCACGAGCACCACGGGCCGCTCGGCCTCGTTGACCGCCCTGGCCACATTCGCGGTCCAGTCCTCGCGTACCGGCTTCGACCACTCCGCCTGCTCGACCCGGCGCGCCGTCGACAGTTTCGACTGCCAACGGGTCTGCCAGTGTTCGGGGCCGGAATTGGTGTAGCCCGGCACGATGAGGATATCTGCGTCCTTGACTTTCATGGCGCGCATGTAGCGAGCGCCGCCCTTTCGCGCAACCGTGCCGAACGACGTTCACGATCAATTTAGTGAACACCATGTTCGCTCCTTGCTCTCTTGTGTGAACGATCGAGATCGACGATCTGTGGCAAGGACAAGATGGCCGTGAAGGACCGGATTTCGGGGCTGACACGACGTAGGATGATCGGCGGCGCGGGGCTCCTGGCTTTGGGAGTTTCGGCGGGCGCCCGAACGGAGACGATGATGAGTGAATTGCCTTTCGCCGCGACCACGCCGGTCAGCGTGTCGCGCGTCGGCCTGAAGGCGCGCGATGCCGAAGGGCTCGCCGCCTATTACCGCGCCGTTGTCGGCCTGCAGGAATTGAGCCGCGCCGATGGCGTGATCACGCTCGGCGCCGCCAACCGGCCGCTGCTGGTGCTCGAGCCCGATGCCGCGGCAAAGCCCGACGATCCGCGCAGCGCCGGCCTGTTCCACACCGCCTTCCTGCTGCCCAGTCGTGCCGATCTCGGCCGCTGGATCAACCACGCCGCGGCCAACCGGATCGCCATCGAGGGCGCGTCGGACCATCTGGTCAGTGAAGCGCTCTATATGACCGACCCCGAGGGCAACGGCATCGAGATCTACGCCGACCGTAGCCCGCAGGCCTGGAAATGGGACGGCGACAAGATCGCCATGGCGACCGAGCGTCTGAACCTTCCCGCCGTCGTTGCCAGCGTGCCGGCAGGCGATGCCGGCTGGCAGGGCGCTCCGGAAAACACCGTCGTCGGCCATGTGCATCTGCGCGTCGGCCGCCCGGAAGATGCGGAAGCCTTCTGGCATGACGAGTTCGGCTTCGACACGGTGGCGAAATACGGCAGCCAGGCGGTGTTCCTGTCGTCGGGCGGCTACCACCACCACATCGGCGCCAATGCCTGGCGCAGCGCCGGCGCCGGCCGCCGCGATCCGGCCCGTTCGGGTCTCGCCTGGGTCGAGATGCGCTCGGACAACGTGGCCGGCGAGGCGTCCCGCGAGGATCCGTGGGGCACGGTGATCAGGACCATTCCCGGCAAGGCGTGATGAGGCGTTAGCGACAGCCCCTTTCTCCCCGTCACTATACGGGGAGAAATGCCCGGCAGGGCAATGAGGGGCAGCGCAAAGCTTGCGAGATTGTCCGTTCAGCCGCAGCGCCTATGGGTGCGATCATCGCCGAAGTCGGCGCCGCCCCTCATCCGCCTGCCGGCACCTTCTCCCCGTATGGTGACGGGGAGAAGGACGCTTGCCTCACGCCTCGCCAAACACCCGCTTGAAGATCGTGTCGACATGCTTGGTATGATAGCCGAGGTCGAATTTCTCGCGGATATCGGCTTCGGGGAGCGCTGCGGTCACTTCCCTATCCGCCAGCAATTCCTCAAGGAAATCAGCACCATGTTCCCACACTTTCATGGCGTTGCGCTGCACCAGGCGGTAAGCGTCCTCGCGTGACACGCCGGCCTGGGTGAGCGCCAGCAGCACGCGCTGCGAGTGCACCAGGCCGCGGAACTTGTTCATGTTCTTCAGCATGTTGTCGGGATAGACGAGCAGCTTGTCGACGACGCTGGTGAGCCGCGACAGCGCGAAATCGAGCGTCACGGTGGCGTCCGGTCCGATCATGCGCTCGACCGAGGAGTGCGAGATATCGCGTTCGTGCCAGAGCGCCACATTCTCCATTGCCGGCATGGCGAAGGAACGCACCATGCGGGCAAGGCCGGTGAGGTTTTCGGTCAGCACCGGATTGCGCTTGTGCGGCATTGCCGACGAGCCCTTCTGCCCCGGCGAGAAATACTCCTCCGCTTCCAGCACCTCGGTGCGCTGCAGGTGGCGGATCTCGATCGCCAGCCGCTCCACCGACGAGGCGATGACGCCGAGCGTGGCGAAGAACATGGCGTGGCGGTCGCGCGGGATCACCTGCGTCGACACCGGCTCCGGCTTCAGCCCGAGCTTCTGCGCCACATGCTCTTCGACATAGGGCTCGATGTTGGCGAAGGTGCCGACCGCGCCGGAGATGGCGCAGGTCGCAATGTCCTCCCGCGCATGCACCAGCCGCTCGCGGCAGCGCGAGAACTCGGCATAGGCCTGCGCCAGCTTGACGCCGAACGTGGTCGGCTCGGCATGGATGCCGTGGCTGCGGCCGATGGTGACGGTATCCTTGTGCTCGAAGGCGCGGCGCTTCAAGGCCGCCAGCAGTGCATCGATGTCGGCGAGCAGGATGTCGCTGGCGCGGGTGAGCTGCACCGCAAGGCAGGTGTCGAGCACGTCCGATGAGGTCATGCCCTGATGGATGAACCGGGCATCCGGCCCGACGAACTCGCCGAGGTGAGTGAGGAAGGCGATCACGTCATGCTTGGTGACGCGCTCGATCTCGTCGATCTTGTCGACGTCGAATTTCGCCGCGCCGCCCCTTTCCCAGATCGTCCTGGCCGCTTCCTTCGGGATGACGCCGAGCTCGGCCAGCGCGTCGCAGGCATGCGCCTCGATCTCGAACCAGATGCGGAAACGGGTCTCTGGCGACCAGATGGCGACCATTTCCGGCCGGGAATAGCGAGGGATCATCAATCGGTCCTGACTTGGGGCTTGTCGCCCGCCTCCTAACAGAGGCCGACGAAATGCTCAACGCTGCTGCCGCGCAAACCAGATGCCGGCGGCCACCAGTGCAATGAATCCCAGCGGAAAATAGAGCCGGATCCCGAGCACGACGAACTGGTAGAGCGCCGTCAGCATGGTGAACACCAACTCGAACGCCCACCGGATGGTGAAGGCCGGCGCGTGCCATTCGGCATAGTAGGAGCGGTATTGCAGCGCGAACAATCCACCGGTGAAGGCGAGCGTAGCGACCAGCAGCGCGACGAAAGCGGCGGCGAAGGCAACCTCCCAGTGCCGGCCGCGTGAGACGAGCCGCGCCAGGAACAGGCCGACCGGGAAGGCGAGCGCGCCGCCGGCGGCATAGATGAGCGTGACGAAGCGGATCTTGGCTGGCGTCTCCCAGTCGTAGAGCAGGAGATTGACGAGCGCACTGGCGCCCATCGTCAGGCCCCAGACCAGCGCGCCGGCAAACGCTGTGCGGGCCGGGGGCAGGGCGGCCCGGAAATGGTCGCCGATGCGACTGCGCGCCGTGGGTTGCGAGAGCGGTGTCACAGCCGGCCTGTCACCGCGATCCAGCGAAAGTCGGGACCTTCGAAGCCGTATTGCCGAACTGCGATCAGCACGGCATAGGCGCTCAAGCCCTGCATCGAGAACGTCTGCACCGCGCCAATGCGGTAGCCGTTCGGGCAACCGCGGCTTTTCGGGATGGACTTGTCCTCGCGCACCAGTTCGGTCTTGCCGCCATCCTTTGCCTCGATGCGCAGCAGGCGAAAGCCGTTGATCTCGCCCTGGCTCTGGCAGCCCTCGGTGTCGTTTAAGGGGATTTCGTCCAGCCGGAACTCGAGCGGCTCGTCGACCGGAGAGAATATCGGGCGCGGATTGACCGCCATGCGGTAGGGATCGGCGGAAAGCTCGGTTATGGCGTTGAAGCCGGCGGTGATGCCGCGATTGGCCGCGAGTTCCGCCTGGCCGACAATGGCTTCACCTTTCTGCCGCGCCTGCAGGCGTGCCTGGTCGAGCGTCGCGGCCTCGTCGTCGAGGCGCACCCTGATCGGCGTTCCCTTGAGAAAGCTGTCGCTGCTGGTGTCGATGTAGTAGCGGTTGGCATAGGGAAAGCCCGATCCATCCTGCACGCCAAATTCC
Source organism: Mesorhizobium sp. M4B.F.Ca.ET.143.01.1.1 (assembly GCF_004792275.1). Taxonomy (NCBI): domain Bacteria; kingdom Pseudomonadati; phylum Pseudomonadota; class Alphaproteobacteria; order Hyphomicrobiales; family Phyllobacteriaceae; genus Mesorhizobium; species Mesorhizobium sp. M4B.F.Ca.ET.143.01.1.1. The sequence goes on along the minus strand of NZ_SRSR01000004.1, from coordinate 277,828 downwards.
TCGAAGGCGAAGACGCCGCCATCCTGGCTGAAGCCGAGGATTTCCAGCTCCGCGACGTCGCCGGCGCCGGCCGTGGCGACGGTGGCGAGCTGCGCGAACAGCCATGTGCAAATCAGAACGGGAATTCGCATGGACTTGTCGCTCCAGCCGGCAGGATTGGATCATGCCTATCACGTCATGGTGAACAGGACGTGCCCTCCGGCGGCAATGCATCCAATCCGGCCGTCGATTGTTGTTGTCGGCAGCTTCAATGGAGAACCACAATGACCGACACCAGCAAGATTCGCGAGCATATGGAAGTGATCGGCGCCGACGGCGTTCACATCGGCACTGTCGACAAGGTCGACGGCCAGCGGATCAAGCTGACCAAGGCCGACAGCGGCATGGGCTCGCACAAGGGTCACCACCACTACATTCCCCTGAGCCTCGTCGCCGAGGTCGACGGTAAGAAGGTCTGGCTGTCTGCCAATTCGGATGTCGCGGTGAGCTTCGAGGAAGAAAAGTCCGATCCCACCTGATCCGCCGGCTCAGCGCGACGACCACACCGGAAACAGATCGCCCTCGGCCGCTGTTGCGGCATGCACGCCGCGGCTGATGGCGCGCGCCATGGTGGCGCCGGCGGCGGCGTAGAGATCGATGGCCGCGTCGGCGCTAAGCTCGACGCCGCTCTTGCCGGTCGCCAGTGCGAAAACCAGATCGCCGTCTGCCGGCGTGTGCGCCGGCCAGATGGCGCGCGCGAAGCCATCATGCGCCGAAATCGCCAGCCGTTTGGCGGCGGCCTTGGTCAGAACGGCGTCGGTGGCAATGACGGCAATGGTGGTGTTGCCGCCGGCATCCGCTTGCCCGCCGAACTGCTTGTCGCGGTATTTAAGCAGGATCCGCCTGGCGTCGGCGGGCATCGGCGAAGGGTAGCCGAGGCCGCCGAACTCGTCGCCGATCTCGAAAGGCGCCGCCCAGAAGTGGCGGGTCCTGCCGACCGTCACCGAGCCGGTCGGGTTGACGGCGGCGAGCGCGCCGATGGTGACGCCGGTTTCAAGCACGGTCGAGGCCGAACCCAGCCCACCCTTGAGGCCCGACGTCAGCGCGCCCATGCCGGCGCCTGCCGTGCCCAATGCAAAGTCGGCCTCCGCCACTTGTGCCGCCTGGTAGCCGAGCTCGCGATAGGGCGGGTAGCGGCCCCAACCTTTGTCGCCGCCATTGCGCAGGTCGAACAGGATCGCAGCCGGCACGATCGGCACGCGGAAGCCGCCGACTTCGACACCGATATTCCTTTCGCGCAACGCCGCCTGCACGCCCGACGCGGCGTCGAGGCCGAAGGCCGAGCCGCCCGACAGCACCACGGCATGGATCTCATGAACCGAATTCTGCGGCTCCAGCAGGTCGGTCTCGCGCGTGCCTGGCGCGCCGCCCAGCACCTGCACGGCTGCCACCGCCGGATCGTCGCAAAGCAATGCCGTCACGCCCGACTTCAGCCTGGGGTCGGCGGCGTTGCCGACTTTGAGGCCGGCGACATCGGTGATCAGGTTGCGCGGGCCGCTGTGGAACATCAGTTGGCCTCCAGCGGCACGAAGCGTGTTCCGTCGAAGCGGAAGGCACGCAACGGAGACTGGCTGAGATCGCCCTTGTCGTCGAACCGGACTGGCCCGATCGCCGTCGTGAACTCATGCCCGGTGAGCGCTTCGGCAAGCGGCTTGCCCGAGCTTGCCGCCTCCGCCGTTGCGGCCCTGGCGATCTCGACCGCGGCATAGGCAGGCAGCGTGTAGCCTTCCGGCACGACGTTCTTGTCCGTGAAGGCCTGCACCACCTTGGGATCGGCGAGCTCGGCCCATTCGGGTGGCGCGATCATCAACGTGCCCATGGCATAGCGCACGTCGCCGGCCGGCGTGCGCAGATTTTCACCGCCGGCAAAGGTGATGTCGGCGTCGAGCTGGGCAGCATCGCGCCCCATGATGGCGATGTCGTCGCCGTCGCCGCCGGCGAATACTTTGGTCGCGCCGGCCTTCTTCAGCCGGCCGATCAGTCCGATCTGGTTGTCGAGCTGCGGCCGGAACGTGTCGACGAACGCCGGCTTCAGTGCCGCCTGCTCGGCCGCGGCTCGCAAAGTCTCCGCGATTTCACGGCCATAGATCGTACCGTCGTCGATGATGGCGAACAGCTCTTTCTGCCACAGACGCGTGAGTATCCTGGCGACGGCGTAGCGCTCGTCGTCGCCGCGCGGGCCCAGCCGGTAGACTGGCCAGCCGGTCTTGGCGCGCCGGTCGGTCAGGCTTTCGGTGCGCACGCCGATGGTGATGACGGGAATGCCGGCCTCCTTCAGGATCGGCAGCGCCGCCTCGATCGCCTCGGTGCAGAGGAAACCGACTACCACATTGACTTTGGTGGCGGCGAAGTCGCGCGCCGCGGCGGCTCCTCCGTCGGCGGTGCAGGCATCGTCGACGGTCTTGATCGTCGCGCCGTTCGCGTCGGCCGCCAGCACGGCGCCGGCTTCGACCTGCTTGCCGAGGATCGCCGACGGGCCGGAGAGCGGCGCCGCGACGCCGACGACGAGGTCTTCGGCGCCCGCATTGCCGGCGAAAGCAATCGAGGCCAGCACCGCCAATGTCGTCATCAGGGGTCGCATGTGAGCGAAGCATTCCTCCCGTGCCGGCTGTACGGTTGCCGGCATCCGCTTCGCCAAGACCTAAAGGCTGGCCGGCCCCGGTGCAACGCGAATTTCCGGATATGGGTCAAGCACTTCGCTTGTGGCATGCAATATGCCGCCATATATAACGATGGGTTCTGAGGAAAATCATCTGTGCTGAAGAAGAACGACATCGGGCCGCAGGCCTATCGCGACGCGATGGCCCATTTTGCCGGCCAGGTCCATGTGGTGACCACCGACGGTCCGGCCGGCAGGCGAGGCGCGACCGTTATCGCCGCTTGCTCGGTGTCCGACACGCCGCCGACCGTGCTCGTCTGCCTCAACCGGGAAAATCCCAAGAACGAGCCTTTCGTTGCGAATGGCAGGTTCGCGCTCAACACGCTGGCCTCGCATCAGGAGCCGCTCTCCGTCGGCTTTTCCGGCATGACCGGCCTGCCGGTCGAGGAACGGTTTGCGCTTGGCGAATGGGACGTGATCTCGACCGGCGCGCCGACCTTGAAAGGCGCGCTTGCCGTGTTCGATTGCGAGCTGATCGACACCAAGGATCTCGCCACCCACCGTGTGCTTTTTGGCAAGGTGACAGGCCTGCGCATCGGCGATAATTTGCGCCCGCTGATCTATCATGATCGCGGCTATCGCGCCTTGTAGGTGCCTTGATGGCTGACTCCACGGAGATGGAATGACCGGCTTGAAACCGCGCCCGGCGCCGGGGACGATCGACGAGACGCTCGATCTCCTGACCGGCGCGGACTATGTGGCGGACCGCTCGCTGGCAACGGTGTTGTTTCTCTCGTTGCGCATGAAGAGGCCGCTCTTCCTCGAGGGCGAGGCCGGCGTCGGCAAGACCGAGATCGCCAAGGTGCTGGCCGATGCGCTCGGCCGCCGGCTGATTCGCCTTCAATGCTATGAGGGGCTCGACGTCTCGTCCGCCGTCTACGAGTGGAACTACGCCGCGCAGATGATCGAGATCCGCATGGAGGAGGCAGCCGGCACGGTCGTGCGCTCCGACATGGAGCGCAACGTCTTCTCCGAAAAATATCTGATCCGCCGCCCGGTGCTCGATGCGCTGACCGGCAAGGCGGGCGCTGCCCCGGTATTCCTGATCGACGAGCTCGACCGCACCGACGAGGCCTTCGAGGCCTTCCTGCTCGAAATCCTCTCGGACTTCCAGGTGACGGTGCCGGAGCTCGGCACGATCAAGGCGGAGGAGCCGCCGATCGTCATCATCACCACCAATCGTACGCGCGAGATCCATGACGCGCTGAAGCGGCGCTGCCTCTACCACTGGGTCGACTATCCCAGTGCCGAGCGCGAGCTGGAGATCGTCCGCCGCAAGGTGCCGCGGGCCAACAGCCGGCTTTCGGCCGAGGTTGTGTCGTTCATTCAGAAGCTGCGCCAGGTCGAGCTGTTCAAGGCGCCGGGCGTCGCCGAAACCATCGACTGGGCTGGTGCGCTGACCGAGCTCGACAAGGTCGCGCTCGATCCGGAAACGGTCTCCGACACGATCGGGGTGCTTTTGAAGTACCAGGACGACATCGCCCGCATCGGCGCGGGCGAGGGCCGGCGCATCCTCGACGAGGTCAAGGCCGAGCTCGCTGCTGCGGAATAGGCCGATGAAGTCGCCGCGCCCCGATCCCGCTGAGGCCAAGCAAGACGGGCGCCTCGCCGACAACATCGTCTATTTCGCCCGTACCTTGCGCAAGGCCGGCATGCGGGTCGGACCGGCTTCGGTCAAGGACGCGATCGAGGCGGTGCTTGCCGCCGGCATCGGATCGCGCGACGATTTCTACTGGACGCTGCATGCAGTGCTGGTCTCCCGGCATGAGGACCATCCGGTCTTCGACGAAGCTTTCCGGCTGTTCTGGAAATCGCGCGAGCTGATCGAAAAGATGCTGGCGATGTTCTCGCCTGTCGCGCTCGATACCAGCGAGAAGCAGAAACCCCGCGCGGCCGAGACCCGCGTCAGCCAGGCGATGTTCGAGGGCCATCAGAAGAATCAGCCGGCCAAGGAAATCCCGGAGATCGAGGTCGACGCCCGCTTCACCTTTTCCGGCAACGAGGTGTTGCGCGGCAAGGACTTTGCCCAGATGAACGCCGCCGAGCTGGCCGAGGCCAAGCAGGCGATCGCCGCCTTGCGACTGCCCTTCGACATGGTCCGCACGCGCCGCTTCAGGGCGGACGCGCAGGGCAGGCGCATCGATCCGCGTGCCATGATGCGTTCGGCCGCCCGCACCGGCGGCGCGCTGATCCTGCCGAAATTCCGCTCTGCCCGCGAGGTGCACCCGCCGCTGGTGGTGCTTGCCGACATTTCCGGCTCGATGAGCCAGTACACGCGCATCTTCCTGCATTTCCTGCACGCGCTGACGGAAAAGCGCCGGCGCGTGCATGCCTTTGTCTTCGGCACCCGCCTGACCAATTTGACGCGGCAGATGCGCCATCGCGATCCCGATGCCGCGCTCGCCGAGAGCTCGGCGACGGTCAAGGACTGGTCCGGCGGCACTCGCATCGGCGACACGCTGACCGAGTTCAATCGCCTGTGGTCGCGACGCGTGCTGGGGCAGGGGGCCGTGGTGCTGCTGATCACCGACGGGCTGGAGCGCGACGAGATCGCCGGCCTGTCGGAGGAAATGGAGCGGCTGCACAAATCCTGCCGGCGGCTGATCTGGCTGAACCCGCTGCTGCGCTTCGACGGCTTCGAGGCGCGCGCCCGCGGCGTCAAGGCGATGCTGCCGCATGTCGACGAGTTCCGCCCGGTGCACAATCTCGAGGCGTTGGCTGATCTGTGCGCCTCGCTCGACCAGCGGCCGGCCGCTTCGGTCGATCCGCGTCGATGGCTGCGGGCTGGCGACAGGCACGCCGCATAGCCATATGTTTATCCATCGGAAGAACAGACTCCCAGAAAATTGAGACCACCATACAGGAGACCCGATGAATGCCGCTCCAATGCATCAACCCAAAGGACCTGCCAGTTCCGCAGACGTATAGCCAGGTTGTCGTGGCGACAGGCAGCAAGTTGGTATTCATCTCGGGCCAGGAGCCCGAAGACCTGGATGGCAAGCTTGTCGGCCGTGGCGATCTTGCGACGCAGGCGCGCCAGGTGTTTGCCAATCTCGGCCGAGCACTCGCCGCCGCCGGTGCAGCGCCTGCGCAGGTCAGCAGGATCACGATCTATGTCGTCAACTACAATCGCGATGAATGTCTGCCGATCATCGAAAAGGCTCGGGTAGAGCTGTTCGGAGATCACAAACCAGCCGACGTGGTGCTTGGCGTGGCGAGCCTGTCCCCCGACTATCTGATCGAGGTTGACGCGTTCGCAGTGATTGATTGAGCATGCATTTGCGCGAACTGCCTAGATCATAAACAGACTCCAAGAGAAGCAGTCATGGAAAACAGCATCTATCTCGATGAGGCCCGCGATCCCCTGATCATCGCGGAGGGCTGGATGAAGGACGGCAAGGATGTCGCCATCGCGACCGTGGTCGAGACCTGGGGTTCGGCGCCGCGCCCGGTGGGCAGCCATCTGGTCATCGACGCCGACGGCAATTTCCACGGTTCCGTCTCGGGCGGCTGCGTCGAGGGCGCGGTGGTGACCGAGGCGATCGATGTCATCGGCTCGGGCAAGGCCAGGATGCTGGAGTTCGGCGTCGCCGACGAGACCGCCTGGCAGGTGGGTCTCTCCTGTGGCGGCCGCATCAAGGTCTATGTCGAGCGGCTTGGTTAGGGCGCCATGGACCCGTATGTGCTGAAAACATTGAATGCCGAACGCCGCGCCCGCCGCGCGGCGATCCTTGTCACCGACCTCGGCGACGGCCGCGACCGCATCGTGCGCGAGGGCGATCCTGTCGCCGGTGAATTGGGCGAGGCGATCGCCAGGGCGTTTCGCACCGGCAATTCTGGCTCGGTCGAGGCGGAAGGGCGCACCTTCTTCCTCAACGCGCATCTGCCGCAGCCGCGCCTCGTGGTGATCGGCGCCGTCCATATCAGCCAGGCGCTGGCGCCGATGGCCAGGATCGCCGGCTACCCCGTCGAGATTATTGACCCGCGCACCGCTTTCGCCACGCCGGAGCGTTTTCCCGATGTCGTGCTGCATGCCGAATGGCCGCAGGATGTGCTGGCGCGCAAGCCCCTCGACAGCTACACGGCGCTTGCCGCCGTCACCCACGACCCCAAGATCGACGATTTTGCATTGAAGGCAGCGCTCGATGCCAGGTGCTTCTATGTCGGCGCGCTCGGCAGCAGGAAGACGCACGCCAAGCGCGTGGAACGCCTGCTGGCGCTCGGCGCCAGCGCCGACCAGATCGCCCGCATCCATGCGCCGATCGGCCTCGATATCGGCGCGGCAAGCCCGGCCGAGATCGCCGTAGCGGTGCTGGCGCAGACCATCCACGCCTTCCGCTCGCGCGGCCTCGAAGCAAAAGGCGCCGTGGCGTGAAATTCGGTCCGGTTCCGATCGATGAGGCGGAAGGCGCGGTGCTGGCGCACGCCACAGAGGCCGGAGAGCGGCGCTTCCGCAAGGCGCACAGGCTGAGCGCCGATGATCTGTCGGCGCTGAAAGCGGCCGGCATTTCAGAGGTGGTCGCGGCCGTGTTGGCGCCCGACGATCTCGGCGAGGACGCGGCGGCGGAACGGATCGCCGCCGGCATGAGCCATCGCAACGTGGAGGCCAGGCCCGCCGCGACCGGCCGGGTCAATCTGCACGCCGAGGCGGCCGGCGTCTTCACCGTCGACCGCGCGATGATCGACGCCATCAATGCCGTCGATCCGACCATCACCATCGCCACGCTGGCGCAGCATGCGCCGGTCGAGAAAGGCCAGATGGTTGCGACGGTGAAGATCATTCCCTTCGCCGTCGCCGGCAGCCTGGTCGATCGGGTGGCAAGGATCTGCGCCGATGGCGAGATCTTTGCCGTCAACGCCTATCGGCCGATGCGGATCGGCGTCATCCAGACAATGCTGCCCGGCGTCAAACCGAGCGTGCTCGACAAGACGCTGCGCATCACCGAAGCGCGCCTGACGCGCTCGGGCAGCCATCTGACCGCCGAGCGCCGCACGCCGCACGAGGTCGCGCCCGTCGCGGAAGCGGCTGCTGCGCTCGTCCGTGACAACGATATGGTGGTGATCTTCGGCGCCTCGGCGATGAGCGATTTCGCCGACGTCGTCCCTGCAGCGATCGAACAGGTCGGCGGGACAGTCCTCCGCGCGGGCATGCCGGTCGATCCCGGCAATCTGCTGGTGCTGGGCACGCTTGCCGGCAAACGCATCATTGGCGCGCCTGGCTGCGCCCGCAGCCCCAAGGAGAACGGCTTCGACTGGGTGCTCGACCGGCTGATCGCCGGCCTCGACGTGACGGCAGGCGACATCGCCGGCATGGGCGTCGGCGGGCTGTTGATGGAGATACCGACCCGGCCGCAGCCGCGCGAGCCGTCGCCAAAGCGCGAGGGAACCGCGCCGAAGGTCGAGATCGTGCTTCTGGCAGCCGGCCGCTCCAGCCGCATGGGCGGGCCGAACAAGCTGCTGGCACTGTTCGACGGCAAGCCGTTGGTCCGCCGCGCCGCCGAGAGAGCACTGGGCTCCAGGGCATCCAGCACCATTGTCGTCACTGGCCATCAGCGCGAGCGGGTGCTCGCCACTTTAAGCGGTCTCGATGTCATCCTGGCCGACAATCCCGATTTCGCCGACGGCCTGTCCTCGTCATTGAAGGCGGGCATCGCCAAGGTTTCGGCCGATGCTGCCGGCGCCATGATCGTCCTTGGCGACATGCCCGGCGTGTCCTCCGCCGATCTCGACAGGCTGATCGAAGCCTTCCGCAGATCCGGCGGCCGCTCGGTGGTGCGCGCGGCGCACGATGGCCGGCGCGGCAATCCGGTGCTGCTGCCTCGTTCGCTGTTTGGGGCCATCGCCCATCTCGAAGGCGACACCGGCGCGCGCCACCTGGTCGAAGCCGGGGGCCTTGATGTCGTCGATGTCGAGATCGGCAACGCCGCCTCGGTCGACGTCGATACGCGCGAGGCGCTGGAAGGCGCCGGCGGCGTGCTGCAGGATTGACAAAGCGAAGCCGAAGCACGCATGCCTGCGGCATGGCCAATCGCTTTCAAGTCTCCCGCACCCTGTTAACCGCGATCGTTCTTTCGCTGTCCGCAGTTGATGCCGGCGCTCTCGAGCTAAAACCCTACAAGGACGATCTGTTCGCCTATCCGGCGACGCTGTCGTCCGGCGACAATGGCGCCTACACCGTCATCGACTATCGCGAGATGCGCGACATCAACCAGCGCGACGAGGTGCCGGAAAAGCGCGTCCATGGCGAATATACCGACACCGGCGTGCGCAAGCTGCAGCAGGACCTGATGCTGAAGACGGACGCGGGCGATGTCAGGCATGTTGCCGTCGGCAAGACCGAGGGCGCCGGCATTATCGTGCTCTACCTGCACGGGCAGGGTGGCAGCCGCAAGCAAGGTGTCGACGACTTTACCTTCGGTGGCAATTTCAACCGCCTCAAGAATCTGATGGCCGCCAATGGCGGCCTCTATCTGTCGCCGGACTTCCCCGATTTCGGCGACAAGGGCGCCGCCCAGGTTGCGGCGCTGATCGATCACTACGCCGAGAAGTCCCCGGGCGCGAAGATTTTCGTCGCCTGCGGCTCGATGGGCGGATCGGTGTGCTGGAAGCTTGCCGCGCGCAACGACACAGGACGACGCATCGACGGGCTGCTGCTGCTCGGTTCGCTGTGGGACGAAAGCTTTCTCGCCAGTCCCGCCTTCAGGCGCCATGTGCCCGTCTTCTTCGGCCAAGGCAGCAAGGACCCGGTATTTCCCGTGGAAAAGCAGGAAGCCTTCTTCCGCTCCATCATTGCAAAGTCAAAAGCCTATCCCTATCCGACCCGCTTCGTCCGCTTCGAGACCGGCACGCACGGCACGCCGATCCGCATGACCGACTGGCGCGGCACGCTCAACTGGATGCTGTCCAAGGCGCCGTGACGTGATACCGGGATTGCCTCAGGGCGCGGTGTTGTAGTCGACGACGGCCTGCGGGTTCTGCTCGCCATCGTATGATGCATCGACGTCGTACTGGACGAGGGAAAAATCACCGTTGCGGAACAGGTAGGTTCCCGACGACGAGGCATCGCCGACGCCGCGCCACTTGTTGAACGTGGTGATCGTCTTGGTGGCGTCGTCGTAAGCGGAATTGACGGCCCAGCCTGTCGCCTGGAAGCCGACGACGTGCATGCTCTCCACCTTGCCGTCGCTGTCGTTGTTCGCGTAGCGGATGTCCATTTCGGGCTCGGCGAACTGCAACTGCCTGACGCCCGAGACGTCGTCGTAGATGTAGTAGATGGAGCTTTCATTGTAGGCGGCGGCCGAGCAGGCGAAATGGAAGAGCCGCGTTTGCCGCTCCGGGTCGCCTTCGGCCGCGCTCTTGTCCTTGTATTTGATCGAAAACAGCTCGGGCTCCTGCTCGAACAGCTCCTTATCGCACTGGCCGGCATAGGTGGCAGCGAACGCCTTCATCGCCTGCTCCAGCGCCTCGTCCTTCTTCGGCGGCGGCGGGCCGTCGCCGCAGCTTGCCGGCACGGCCTCTTCGAAATCGGCGGTCGATGGCTTCAGCGCGCCCTTGTCGATGAAGATCGGCTGGAACGGCGGTTCCTGGATCTGGCCGTTGACCTGGCGCAGCGTATAGCAGCCGGCAAAGACCTTGGCCTCGCCCTTCTTGTCGGTCGCCTGGATGGCGACCGGGACACTGTAGTAGATGCTGCCGGCCGCACCCTCGTCGGATACCGCGCCCGTCTTCACCTCGACCGTATCGGTGCCGTCATAGCCTTTGACGAACGCGTCGAAATCCTTTGCCGGCTTGGTATCGCCGTAATAGCCCCAGGCGCGGGCGAATTCATGCCGGTTGATGGCGCTGTAGAGCGAGCGGATGACAGCGGCAGCGTCCGAGCGATCGTCGATATAGGGTGGGTCGGCGGCGAGCGCCTGCTGGCCCGTTACGGCGATGGAGAAGAAAGCGGTCGCTGCAAGAAAGGCGCATCTCATCGGGATCCTCCACTCCAGATGGAAACACCTAGCATGGTGATTGCGGCGGCGCGGTGACGCTTGAAGAATCGCTTGTGGAAGCGCTAGCTCCCGTTCGCTCGACTGGGAGAAAGCAAGATGACGATTTCGATGTATGACGCCTCGGTGCCGGTGTTTTCGGCCAGGCTGAAGTCACTCTCCAATGTGCTGTCGCTGGCCGAACAGAACGCGGTCGATCGCAAGATCGACCCGCAGGTCTTTCTGACCGCGCGGCTGGCCCCCGACATGTTCGCGCTGACCAGGCAGGTGCAGATCGCCACCGATCACGCCAAGGGCGCGCCGTCGCGGCTCGCCGGCCGCGAAGTGCCGAAATACGAGGACAACGAGGCGAGTTTCGCCGACCTGCAGGCTCGCATCGCCAAGACGGTCGATCATCTGGCGACGTTTTCGGCAGCCGACCTGAATAACTCGGAAGAGCGCACGATCGAACTCCGGCTCGGCGGGCGGGAAGTCTCGATGCCGGGCTTGCAATACCTGCTCCACGCCGCCATGCCCAACTTCTATTTCCACGTGACCACCGCCTACGACATCCTGCGGCACAACGGCGTGCCGCTCGGCAAGGCGGTTTTTCTGGGACGTTGAAAGTCTTGAGGTTTCCCGGTGCTGCCGGGAAACCTCTTGCTGGACAGACTCAGCGCGTGGACATTTCGCGCGCGATGCGCGGGAAATCGGCTGGCTTGATGCCGATGTCGGCGCGGTCGGCATTGCTCATTGAATGCAGCAGCGCCAAGGCTGCGCGGTAGCGCTGATGGTCCTGCGGCCGCGGCCGCGCGAACATTTCGGTGAAGAACCCCATGATCCATGGCCCCTAGTTGGTCCTCCCGACTCAAATATATAGGGCGAATGTTAAAATTGTGCAGTGCAGCAATTGCATGGCAGCCATGCCCGGACGATTTTTTTCGTCACAATCGATTTTTTTTGAAACTTTTACGGTCTGTCGAACGTAGGCGTGGTGCCGGCCCATGGCCGGCTTTTTCCTCGCCACTCCTGGCGACCTTGCCGGGCTGCAGGAAATGCAGTCCGGCTTTTTTGCTATGGCGCTGGCGAACGGCTAAACTGGTTAACGTCGAAGGCATTCATTTTTAACGAGCAAGCTCTATGGTGCGACCGTCTCACATATGTGCTTGACGAGACGGGAGGCTGACATCGGCACCGGAGCCAAGCGGGATTTCGCGTCCTTGCTCGACGATCTCTTCGTTGCCTCCGACAAGGCCGAGGCAGGCGATGAGGCGGCGGCGCGGCCGACAATTCCGTTCGACTATCTCTCGGTGGCGGACGAGCTTCATTCCGGCCGCATCAAGGTTGCCGGCGAGACGTTCGCGGCCGAATACCGGGAGGCAGGCGCCGATCTCGCCGCCGAATTCGCCGCGCTGCTCGATCAGGCGAAGCTGGCACTGGCCGGCGAGCAGGCAAGGCCGGAGGAAAAACTGCCGCCGATCGACCCCGACGCGATCGCCGCCGAGCTTGGCCTCGATCATCCGGTGAAGAGCGCCGACCTCGGCCGCATGCGGCGCAGCTTCGCTTTCGCCAACCACCCGGACCGAGTTGCCCCGCATCTGCGCCAGCGCGCCATGATCCGCATGCAGGTGGCCAACATGCTGATCGATGAAGCCAAGCGGCGCGCCGTGGCCGGAGCCCGGCGCTAGCCCTCTACAAGTTCACGCGAAAGTCGTCCGGGCCGGGCTTGGAGAACACCCGCCCTTTGCTTTATGGTCGGATTTCCTCCTGCGCTTCGCGCAAAAAAGTTCCCCGCCGGAGAAATTCCCATGCATAAACGCCGTCTCGGTCGGACCGATCTTCTTGTGTCTCAAATCTGCCTGGGCTCGATGACCTGGGGCCAGCAGAACACCGAGGCCGAAGGCCATGCGCAGATGGACCTGGCCTTTGAGCGCGGCGTCAATTTCATCGACACGGCCGAGCTGTACCCGATCCCGCCCAAGGCGGAGACGCAGGGGCGGACCGAGAAGATCATCGGCAGCTGGATGAAGGCCAACGGCAATCGCGACAAGGTGATCATCGCCTCGAAGGTGGTCGGTCGCACCGGCAACATTTGGTTTCGCGGCGACCGCCCGTCGAAGCTGGCGCGCGCCGACATTTTCGACGCCGTCGAGAAGTCGCTGACCAAGCTCGGCACCGACTACATCGATCTCTACCAGATCCATTGGCCGGAACGGGACATTCCCTGGGGCGCCAACCCGACGCGCGTCGGCGCGGTGGCGCGACGCGCCGACACCGAAGGCGCGCCGGCAGGCGAGACGCCGATCGCCGAGACGCTTGGCGTCTTCGACGAACTGGTGAAGGCCGGGAAGATCCGCCATTTCGGCCTGTCGAACGAAAGCTCCTGGGGCGTCATGCGCTTCCTTGGCGAGGCCGACAAGGGCGACGGGCCGCGGCCCGTCTCGCTGCAGAACGCCTACAGCCTCGTCAATCGCACCTTCGAGGTGAACCTCGCCGAGGTCTGCGAGCGCGAGCAGATCGCCTTCCTGCCCTATTCGCCGCTGGCGCAGGGCTATCTGACCGGCAAATACGACCATGGCGCGCGCCCGCAAGGCTCGCGCTCGCAGCTTTTCAACCGTGGCCAGCGCTACGAGACGCCGAATGCGGCGCAAGTCCTGCTCGAATACAACGAGCTGGCGCGCTCCTTCGGCATTGAGCCGGCGCTGTTTGCCAATGCCTATGTCTCGAGCAGGCCCTTCGTCACCTCGAACATCATCGGCGCGACGGCGATCTGGCAGCTGGAAACGGCGTTGTCCTCGGCCGAGGTCAGATGGACCGAGGAGATGCAGAAGGCGGTCGATGCGGTTCATCAGCGCGTCGGCAATCCGTGTCCTTGACCAGAATTGTTCAACGATAACAAAAGGGAGGGGACGGCAATGAACTTTCCAATCGAAACCGTGCGGGGAAGATTTCCGGCGCTGTCGCTGACCGACAAGGACCGCCGCCGCATCTATCTCGACAACCCGGCCGGCACGCAGGTGCCGCAGGCGGTGGCCGACGCCGTGTCGCGCTGCCTGCTTACCACCAACGCCAATCTCGGCGGCTTCTTCGAAACGACGCTGGTGGCGCAGGAAGTGGTCGACGGCGCGCATGCGGCAATGGCCGATTTCCTCGGTGCCGCGAGCGCCGAGGAGATCATCATCGGCGCCAACATGACGACGCTGACCTACCACATGTCGCGCACGCTCGGCCGCGCGATGAAGCCAGGCGACGAGATCATCGTCACCCGCATGGATCATGAGGGCAATGTCTCGCCCTGGCTGCAGCTTGCCGAGGACCTTGGCCTCGTCGTGCGCTTCCTGCCGTTTGACGAGAAAAGCTGGCAGGTCGAGGAAGCGGCGTTGAGTGCGCTGCTCTCGGAAAAGACGCGGCTCGTGGCGCTGAACTATGCCTCGAACCTCACCGGCTCGATCAACCGGGTGAAGGCGCTGACGGCCGTAGCCAAGCAGGCAGGCGCGCTGGTCTATGTCGATGCCGTGCAGTTCGCGCCGCATGGCCTGGTCGACGTGCAGGCGCTCGGCTGCGATTTCCTCGTCTGCTCGGCCTACAAATTCTTCGGCCCGCACATGGGCATCCTGTGGGGGCGCCGCGACCTCATTGATGCGCTGAAACCCTACAAATGCCGCTGCTCGTCCAACGGCCTGCCGGAACGCTTCGAGCTCGGCACGCCGCAGATCGAGCTGATGGCCGGTCTCGGCGCGGCGGTCGATTATTTCGCCGATCTCGGCGCGGCGGCGGGCGAGGGCGGCTCGCGGCGGCAGCGGATCACCAGGGCGTTCGAAGTGTCGATCGCCTACGAGAACACGCTGGCGCAAAAGCTGATCGACGGCCTGTCTGGCATTGCCGGCCTGACCATCCACGGCATCACCGATCCGGCGCGGATCGGCGAGCGCGTGCCGACCGTGTCCTTTACCGTCGAGGGCATCGCGCCGGAGACGATCGTGCGGCAGATGAACGCCGAAAACATCTTCCTCTGGTCAGGCCACAACTATGCCTGGGAGATCGTCCACCAGCTCGGCATTCCGGCCGGCGAGGGCGTCGTGCGCATCGGCATCGCCCATTACAACACGGCGGGCGAGATCGACGAGACGCTGGAAAGCGTGCGCCGGGTCGTGGCCATGCTGAGGCAGCAGCGAGCCTGAGCCACGTTGCTTTCACGCAATTCCGGACGGAAAACCGCTACGCACTTTTCCTGGAATTGCTCATCGCTGCTTGCCGCCGAAGCCGGTCAGGAAAGCAGTGAGGTTGTCCCTGAGCGCGTCGCACAGATAGCCGCCCTCCTGGACGATCACCGTCGGCAGGCCGAGCCCGGCGATGGCCTCGCCGATGCGCGAGAAGCCGGGCGTCGTGACGGAAAGGCCACCAAACGGGTCGCCCTCGAAAGCATCGAGCCCGAGCGCCACGACAAGCGCCTCCGGCGCAAAGGCGCGGATGCGCCGGAAGGCGGTCGCGAGCGCTTCGAGAAACGCAGCGTCGCCGGATTTGCGCGGCAGCGGCAGGTTGAGATTGTAGCCGAGGCCGGCGCCTTCGCCGCGCTCGTCCGCATACCCCCAGAAGAACGGATAGAAGCGCACCGGATCGGCATGCAGCGACACCGTGAGCACGTCCGGCCTTGCATAGAAGATACCTTGCGTGCCGTTGCCGTGATGCAGGTCGACATCGAGGATCGCCACCCGTGCCGCGCTCCTTCGCAGCACCTGCGCCGCGACCGCCGAATTGTTGATGAAGCAAAATCCCCCGGCGACGTCGACGAAGGCATGATGGCCGGGCGGACGGCAGAGCGCGTAGGCCGAAGACGCGCCCGCCATCACCGCTTCGGCCGCCTCCACGGCGCTCCAGGCGCTCCACAGCGAGCTGTTCCAGGTTTCGGCCGAGATCGGGCACGCTGTGTCCGCCATGTGGTAGCCGGCCTGGCCAACGGCGGACGCAGGATAAGAACCGCCACGGGCGATCGGATGGATGTTCGGGATCACTTCCGCCGAGGCGCCTTCGATACGCTGCCAGCGCTCGAAAATATGCTCGAGGAAGTCGAGATATTCGGGCGTGTGCACCGCCGCGACCGGACCCAGCCCATGGTTCCGCGGCCGTTCGATCGCCGAACCGGCGGCTTTCGCGCCGGCCAGCAATCTCTCGATGCGCTCGGGTTTTTCCGGATTGGGCTGCTGGGCGCCGCTGGAGAGAAAAGCCTTGGGATCGTGGCGCTTCTGTTCCTCGGCATAATAGGTTTTCATGCGCTGTCCTCTGGTGCATCCGCAAAGGCGAAGAAGGCGTCGCCGACGATCTTCTGGGTCTGTTCGTAGCTCGACCAGCCAATGCCCAGCCTTTCATAGAAGGCCTTGGCCGTTTCGTTGTCCGTGTCGACGGAGAGCCTGAGATAGACGCCGCCTGCAGCACGGCATTCCTTCGCCACGCGCCGCAACAGTTTTTCGCCGATCCGGCGGCCGCGAAAGGGGTCCTCGACATAGAGGTCCTGCACATAGACGCCGGGACGCCCCATCCAGGTCGAGAATATCGGGAAGTGCAGGCAGAGGCCGGCGAATTCGCTGTCGACCTCGGCGATCAAGGTGGAGAAGGCGGGTTTTTCGCCGAAGCCGTAGCGGCGGAGGTCATCCGCTGTCGAGGTGATCTCCTGATGCGCGCCGATATGGGTGCCGAGTTTGAGAAGCGCGGCGTAAATGGTGTCGACGTCGTCGATTGTGCCCGGGCGAAGGGTGATTGCCTTGCTCACGATAGACGGGGCGCCAAGGCACCCCCCTCTGTCCTGCCGGACATCTCCCCCTCAAGGGGGGAGATCGGATGTCGCCGAGGCTTTCGCCAATCGCCAAAGCTGGAGAAGAGGCAGACACGTCGAAGCTGCCAATCTCCCCCCTTGAGGGGGAGATGGCCGGCAGGCCAGAGGGGGGTAGGGCTGGGCGCTATCATCTCACCCCCCGCACTTCAAAACGCCACCCGGTCGCCGCCCTTCAGCGCCAGCATTGCGCGCGCTTCCGCGGGCGTCGCCACGTCCAGCGACAGGCCATCCAGCACCGAGCGTATGCGCCGCACCTGGTCGGCATTCGACTTCGCCAGTTGCCGCCCATCGTAGAGGCTGTCCTCCAGCCCGACGCGGACATTGCCGCCCATGGCGGCGGCGATCGAGATCAGCGGCATCTGGTGGCGGCCGGCGGCGAGAACCGAGAATTGGTAGCTGTCGCCGAACAGTTTGTCGGCGATGCGCTTCATGTGGATGAGATTGTCGGGATCGGCGCCAATGCCGCCCAAAATGCCGAGCACGAATTGGAGGAACAGCGGCCCGGACGCCAGGCCGCGATCGCGCAAATGCGCCAGCGAATAGAGGTGGCCGACGTCGTAGCATTCGAACTCGAAGCGCGTGCCGCAGCCTTTACCGAGCTTTTCCAGCACCGTCTCCATGTCGGCGAACGTGTTCTTGAAGATCGTGTCGCGGGTAGCCTCGAGCAGTTTCGGCTCCCATTCGTGCTGCCACTCCCGCGGCTTGTCGAGCATCGGGAACAGGGCGAAATTCATCGAGCCCATGTTGAGCGAGCACATTTCGGGCTCGGCCCGGAGCGGTGCGGCGAGCCGCTGGTCGAGGGTCATCAATGAGGAGCCGCCGGTGGTGATGTTGATCACCGCATCGGTCGCCTGCTTGATGCGCGGCAGGAAATGCATGAACACTTCCGGGTCGGCGGTCGGCCGTCCGTCCTTAGGATCGCGGGCGTGCAGATGCAGGATCGAGGCGCCGGCTTCGGCGGCGGAAATGGCGTCCGTGGCGATCTGGTCTGGTGTGACCGGCAGATAGGGCGACATGGACGGCGTATGCACCGAGCCGGTGACGGCGCAGGTGATGATGACTTTTCTCGTCGCCATCTTGTTCTACCCCTTCAGCTTTCGACCGGCAGGTCGAGTTCGGCGGCGAGCGCTGCCAGCGAGTCGCCGATGATGGCGATCATCTCGCCGATCTGCTCGCGCGTGATGATCATTGGTGGCGCGACCATGAAATTGTCGCCGTCGACGCCGCCCTTGACCTTGCGGCCGTAGATGATGAGGCCGCGTTCATAAGCGAGGTCGAGCAGGCGCTGCGTCGCCTTCTTGCCCGGCGCGATCGGCGTCAGCGTCTCCGGATCGGCAACCATTTCGGCGCCGAGCAGCAGACCCTTGCCGCGCACGTCGGCGATGAAGGGAAAGCGCTTTTGCAACGCCCTCAGTTCGCCGATCAGCACGTCGCCCATGGCGGCGGCGTTGGCGATAAGGTCGAGACGACCCATCTCGCCGAGCACTGCGAGCCCAGCGGCGCAGGCGAGCGGATTGCCGGCATAGGTGTGGCCATGCTGGAAGCCGCCGGCGGCAAGCAGCGGCTCGACCAGCCGCTTCGGTGCGGCCAGCGCGCCGAGCGGCGCGTAGCCCGAGCCCAGCCCCTTCGACAGCGCGACCAGGTCCGGCTTGCAGTTCCAGTGGTCGCCGCCGAGGAATTTGCCGGTTCGGCCGGCGCCGCTCATCACCTCGTCATGGATCAGAAGGATGCCGTAGCGGTCGCAGATTTCGCGGATGCGCGGATAGTAGCTGTCGGGCGCGACAAGAGCGGCCGTTGCCGCCCCGCCGACCGGTTCCATGATGAAGGCGAGCACGCTCTCCGGGCCTTCGGCCTGGATCTTTTCTTCGAGCATGTCGGCATAGCGGATGCCGCGCTGTTCCAGCGAGAGGTTGTCGCGGTCGCGCCAAGCCGTCGGCGCCGGCACGGTCGGCATCGCCCGCATCATCGGAAGGAAAGTCTCGGCCAGCGCATCGTCGCCGGTGACCGCGAGCGAGCCGAGCGTGCCGCCATGATAGGAAGGGAAGCGGCCGATCACCTTCCAGCGCTTGGGCTGGCCGGTGGCAACCGCCCATTGCCGGGCAAGCTTGATGCAGGATTCCGTTGCCTCCGAGCCGCCGGAGACGAAGAAGATGCGGTCCATGCCGGCGGGCAGCTTGCCGGCCAGCTCCCGCGCCAGCTCTTCCGCGGGCTCGTTCTCGAAATGCAGCCGATAGGCGAAGGTGGTCTTGTCCATCTGCCGCTTCATGGCGTCGAGCACATTGCGGTTGGAATGGCCGATATTGGCGACCATCGGTCCACTCGATCCGTCGATGAAGCGGCGGCCGTCCTTGGTCCAGAAATAGATGCCCTCGGCACGCTCGACGAGCGGCCGGCGCAGGCTGGACAGATAGAACAGATGCGACGGCGGCCGCGCTTCGGCGTCAGTTGCATTCTGGACTTGCGGTTTCGGCATGTCAGGACTTTCCGAGATAGCGGTCGAGGACATTTTTCGTCACGCGCTCGACCATCGCGTCCTGCCTTAGCAGGCCGGCGACCCATTCGCAGCTTCCGGCATGGAACACTTCGCCCTTGCCGCGCGGGAAATTGACGATCATGCCGTTGCCGCGCTTGACCTTGTCGAGATTGGCGTCGCTGGCTTCGCCGAACAGCGTCTCGGCGGTGAAGCGACCATCCTCGTCGGTGAGGAACTGGTCCTCGATCGGGATGTCCGCGCTTTCCTCGACCTGGCTCGCCATGCCGACCGCCAGCACCTGCAGGCCGTCGGGCGCGCCGCTCTGCTCGGTCGGGTAGGGCAGGCCGCCGCGGATCTCGAAATCCAGCCCGTCGACCTCATAGCCGTAGACATGGCTGTCGGCGCCGAGCAGGTCTCCGTAATAGATGCCGGTGCCGGCGAAGGCCCAGTGTTCGGGGCGATAGACCGGGAAGCCGCGCACGCCGCGCGGCGCGCAGCCGCCCCAGCCGGCATAGACGCCCCTGGTCGCATTGAGGCCGAAGGTTGCCGAACCCGGCCGGCCGATCTCGGGCGCTTCCCAGGAGTTGGTTGCGCGGGTCACGTCGCCGCCGCGATACGCCGGGTCCTCGGCGCGCGCCCGGTATTTGTAGCAGACCTGCCGCCGCCCCTCGTCTTCCAGCCTGGTCTGCCACATGAAGTTGCCGGCAAAGCGTGCCGCGTGGCCGCCACGCTCCACATAGGCGTCGACCGCGTCGCGCATCTCCCAGGTCCAGTATTCGTCATGGCCGACGAAGACGACGCAGTCATAGCCGTCGAGGATATTGGGCGAAAAATGCAATTCGTGCTGGCTGGCGAGATCGATCGCGTAGCCGGCGCGCTCGGCGAAGCGAAAGAAATGGCTGTCATAGCTCGCCCAGCCGGACGAGGCGTATTTCTTCGAATGGCCGGTGGCGAAGGCCCATTCCATGTGCGGATATCGCGGCACGGTCTTCGGCGGCACCGCGATCTCCAGCGGTACGCGCGGGGCCTCCTTCGGCAACACGACGAAGCCGCGGCACCAGGGACGCTGCGTCGACACCATCGTGGCGTATTGGTCCCGGTTCGGGCCGGTGATGCCCTGATAGTGGTTGGAGCCGCCCCAGGTGTTGTAGGCGAGCCAGGTTCCCGTCGCCGCGACCTGCAGCAAGCGGCCGGGTTTCTTGCCGGGCAGGGGCGTGACGATGAAGAGGTGATGGCTCTGGATCGGCGTGCCGTCACGGCCCTCGGCCGTGAGCGTGACGCGGTAGGCGCCGGACGGCCAGGCATCGCCGATGCGGAACTCGAAGGAAGTGTCCCAGCCGCAGCCTTCGACCGAACATTGGACGGGCGTCTCCTGCCAGCGCGCCGCGATGCCGGTTTTTTCGAACACCCTTGTTTCGGCGCCGCCGTCGCGAACAATCGTGATGCCGAATTGCGGCGCCGTCGCGCTGACATGCAACGCCATCGTTTCGCCGGGGCGGTACGAAAAACGGTCGCTGTAGCACCAGATCTCGCCACGCGCGCCGTCCATGCCGGGCCGTTCGTAGTAATGGCCGCGCACCGCCTCGCGGCGCTGCTCGGGCGTCAGCCCGAAATCGGGGAATTCGGTCGGCAGTCGCGTCAATGAACACCTGAAACCAACAGGCCGCCATTGAGACCATTGGCCGGCCAAGCGTCAAATGGAAACGATCGGGCCAGCATCCACTTGCCCTTGGCCATATCCGGCAAACAGACTATCTCAGTCAGGGCGAAGTTTCAGCGCCGGGAGCCGACATGCTGCGCGTGCAAAAGGTCAAGGTCGACGACATCTATGTGCCCGCCGCGCGCCGCAAGACGCTCCACCCGGAAACCGTCCGCCATCTGGCCGAGGACATTCTCGAAAACGGTATGAAAATGCCGATCCAGGTCCGCCATGACGGCAAGCGCCACATTCTGGTTGAAGGCCTGCACCGGCTGGAAGCCGCCAAATGGCTCGGCGAGACCGAGATCGACGCCTATCTGGTGCAGGCCAAGCGCCACTAACCAATTTCGCATCTGCTGCAAAATTTCTCGCGGCCATGTCGGCTTGCGCTCTGCCGTCGCGTCCTTTGGGCACAACTGGAGGAGAACCAAATGCCCAAGACCCTGTTTTTCGCCATGCTCGCTTCGGCCGTGGCGCTGATTGCCGCGCCAGATGCACAATCCGAGGAGACAAAGCCTGCCATGACCGCTGCCACCAAAGCCCCTGTGAAGCCGGAGAAATCCGGCCTGCTGCCGATCGACGGCCTGAATTACTACTACGCCATCTACGGCAAGGGCGAGCCGCTGCTGCTGCTGCATGGCGGCCTCGGTTCCACCGACATGTTCGCGCCGGTCCTGCCGCAATTCGCCGCGCATCGCACCGTAATCGCCGTGGATCTGCAGGGCCATGGCCGCACCGCGCTTGGCGAGCGGCCGTTCAGCGTCGAAGCGATGGGCAACGACATGGCGGCGATCGTCAAGGCGCTTGGCTACGACCAGGTCGACGTCATGGGCTATTCGCTGGGCGGCGGCGTCGCCTTCCGCATGGCTGTCCAGCACCCGGAGGCGGTGCGCCGGCTGGTGATGGTGTCGACGGGATATGCCACCAACGGCTTCTACGACGAGATGCGCCCGCAGCAGGCGCAGGTGAGCGCGGCGGCGGCCCCGTTCATGAAGGATACGCCGATGTACAAATCCTACGTCGCCGTGGCGCCGCATCCGGACGATTTCCCGAGGCTGCTCGACACGCTCGGCAACTTCATGCGCAACGAGCGCGACTTCTCGGCCGATGTGCCGAAGCTGAAGATGCCGGTCATGCTCGTCTACGGCGACAGCGACATGTACAAGCCCGAGCACGAGATCAAGTTCTTCCAGATGCTCGGCGGCGGCCAGAAGGATGCCGGCTGGATGCGCGAGAACCTGTCGCAGAACCGGCTGGCGATCATCCCCAACCGCACCCACTACGACATCTTTTTCGCGCCGGAACTGCCCGCCACCGCACTGCCCTTCCTCGACGGTGTGACCAAGGTGAAGAGCTGGGACGACATGCTCGGCGCAACCGAATAGCGGGTCGGCAATCTCATGCGGCCGTCTCCCTGGAGGCGGCCGCGTGCTTTTGGACGCGCTGCCATCTGCGCCGGTCGCATCATCGCAAACGATGGCATTCCATAAAAGCTTTTGAATTGACGCAGCGACCCGCCCGGCTACGGTTCCGGCGTTCTTCCCAAGCGAACGGATACCGGCGATGACGAAATATCAGGGCGGCTGCCTGTGCGGAGCGGTGCGCTACCGCGCCGAGGTGGCGCCGATCAACGAACGCGTCTGCCATTGCCGGATCTGCCAGAAGGCGATCGGCGCGGCGTTCAACGCGCGGCTGCTGTTTCGCATCGACGACGTGACCGTCGAGGGCGAAGTGGCGACGGTCAACTCCTCGCCGGACCTCAAGCGCGGCTTTTGCGCGGCCTGCGGTGCGACGCTGTTTTCCAGGCGCGATTCCAGAGGTATTCTTGGCATCACCTCCGGCTCGCTCGACGATCCTTCCCTGTTCAAGCCCGACATGCATTTCTGGACGGCCTCGAAGCAGCCCTGGGTACGGTTGGACGACGGCCTGCCGCAATATGAGGGCCTGCCACCGGCCTGACTCATTTCGACGCAGTCCTGCACAAAAATTTCATCTTCGATTCACGACATAGCCGGCAAAGCGTCATTGGCGGGCCATCATTGGCTGCCTATCTATCGTGCGCGGGCCGGCATTCGAGGAGGCGACGGATGAGCGAGAGCATCAACACCCTGGACGAGCTTTTGAACGACCCGATGGTCCGGCTCGTGATGGAGCGCGACCGCGTGCAGCCGGCGGAGCTTCGCACCCTGCTCGAGAGGGCTCGCGGCGGCGCGGCTGACGACATGCGCGCCGGCCAGCCGATGGTGCCGCCGGCCCACATGGTCGCCAAGAACTGCTTCCGGCAATGGCTGCGGGTCTAAAGCAATTCAAAGAACAAGCTAGAACTAGTTGGAAGTAGCCGGCAAATAGCTGTAATGGCTGCGGAAATAGGCGATCCTGAAGCCAAGGCGCGCATAGTTGCGATAAGCAGGGCCGTCGCGCTCCTCATGCGGCGCCTCGATGTCGGCGACGAATAGTTTCGCGCCGGCCGCAAGGCCGTCGCGGACCAGCGCTTCGCCAAGCACCGCGTCGAGATCGAAGCTCGGCGCCATGATGCCGGGCACCGGTGCGTCGATGCCGCTCCAGGCCGCGCCATCGGCGCCGATGAACAGCGAGCGCACCGCCACCACCGCGCCGTCCCGCTTCAGCATGTAATGATGCCAGCCCTTGCGGCCGACCAGCGCCAGCAGCCAGGGTGAGGTCGCCAGCCGATACTGACGGTCGATGAAGCCGGCCCATTCCGCCGCCGTTGATTTCGTAACGCGCTCGACAGCAACCCCGTCGGCCGCGAAGAGCGGCTCGGATGGCAGTGGCTCCGCTTCGCGATAGATACGCTCCCAGCCGCCCTGGCGCTGCAGGCCGCGCGCTTCGAGCCAGCATCTGAGTCGGGAAGGTTCGGTGTGCGGATTGACGTAGAACCAGGGCCGCGAAATGCCGGCAGCCCGGTAATGCGCCAGCAGCGTGTCGAGCTGGCTTTCGGTGGCCGGGCTGTCGACGCCGAGATTCTTCACGCAGTTGAAATGGATGAACGGGATGGTCGTGCAGGTCGTCCAGGCGAGGTCGCCTTCTGCTGCCATCGAAAGCCCCTGTCGCGCGGCGAAATCGGCCGGCGCCGCGGCGTAGAGGTCGAGCCAGGCATTGACCTCGGCGCGCTCGATGGCGCGGCTGAAGTCGCCTGACACATCCTCGATCGCGATGGCCGGCGGATGCGGCACCGGCACTATCACGGGTTCCAGTTCCGACAGGGCGGACGACATGGTTTCTCCTCCCGAATGCCTAACCTTACGATGTAAGATTAGTGGAGGATAATATCATGGCGAGGCTTGTCAAGCGGGATGTGGGAAGCACCGTTGACCCGAGGACATTCCGATGATGCCGTCGGCGCCGCCATTTATCCCTAACAAGTTGATTCAAACTTTATTGGTAATTTCTCGTTAGGAATCGGATCTGCCGGCGGCAATCCGCCCTCGGCCTGTTTTGTTTTGTGTACAGGTCCAGATGCGGTTCTCAGGCGTCGTCAGTTTTGTGCTTGCATCGCTGTGCCTTGCCGGCTGCTCGTCCACATCGGGCATGGACGCCTTGCAGGTGCCGTCCAACGAAACCACCAGTTCCGTCGTCAGGCCGAGCGCCCCCGTCGCGGCGGCCGGGGCCACGGCCGAAACGGAAACGACGGTCGAGACCACATCGATGGCTGGCGACGCGCGCATGCGGCCACCGGAGCCGGTGGCCGACGACAATGCGCCTCCGTTCAGTCTTGCCGAGGAAGAGACGGTCGCGTTCCCCGCGCCGAACCTGCCCGACAGCGTCGAGCCGCCGGTCCAGCCGGCAGCCCTAATGGCGCCGCCGAAGCGCCTGTCGCGGGCCGCGCCCGCGATGCTGGCCGGTCCCGTCACCCGCTATGGCTTCCGCGATGCCAAGCCGATCAATTTCGGCCGCGCCTCGCCCCGGCACCTTGCCGTGCACGGCGTCGACGTTTCGCGCTGGCAGGGCAACGTCAACTGGGAAAAGCTGCGCGCCCAGGGCGCCAACTTCGCCTACATCAAGGCGACCGACGGCGGCGATCATCTCGACCCGATGTTCAGGACCAACTGGCGCAATGCCGATGCTGCCGGGCTGAAGCGCGGCGCCTATCATTTCTTCTACTGGTGCCGCACCGCCGGCGAGCAGGCCGACTGGTTCATCCGCAATGTGCCGCGGGTCGAGGGCGCGCTGCCGCCGGTGATCGACGTCGAATGGAACGGCGAGTCGTCCTGCAAGCGGCGGCCGTCGCGCGACACGGTGCTGGAGAAGATGCAGGTGTTCATGGACAAGCTTGAACGCTATTACGGCCAGCGTCCGATCATCTACACCAGCCCCGACTTCTATCGCGACAATCTGCGCGGCGCCTTCCCCGACTATCCGTTCTGGCTGCGCGCCGTGGCGCGCCATCCGTCAAAGGTCTATCCCGGCCGCAAATGGGTGTTCTGGCAGTATTCCGGCTCCGGCCTGTCGCACGGGGTGAGGGGCCGCATCGACCTCAACGTCTTCCATGGCGACGAGCGCGCCTGGCGAGCATGGGCCGGCGGACAGACGACCGTCGCCGACGCGGACTGAGCGTTCTCGGCTGGCGCGAATACCGGCAGGCCGCCGTCGTCCCATCCCCCGGCGGCATTTTCAGTGATTTGCTAAGGATCCACTCACCTTTTTCCTTAGTGGTCCTGCAATGCCCGGCTGGTAACATCCGCGTGATCATGCATGCCGCGCGCAACACCGCGCGGCCCGGCATGAATGGGCATGGAGGGGTCGATGCGCAATCCGGTTCTGGCAATCGTTTTCGTGGCCGCTGTCGGCTACGGATTTTTCAATGCGCTCGGGCACGGGCGGAGCGACAAGCCGATGGCCATTCCGGCCGCGGCGCCGGGCGCCTCGCAGACGGCGCCTCGCGCGATGACGGAGAACGTCGTCGCCTATTCCACCGAAGACAAGGCGATGCAGGCCGCCAAGAACAAGGGCCACTCGACGCTGCCGCGCTTCCACGAGCTGATGGCCGCCGGCACGCCCGGCACCTACACGGTGAAGTTCCCGCTTACCCAGAACGGCGCCACCGAGCACATCTGGATGCAGCTCACCGGCCTGGGCGACGGCACCTTCATCGGCCTGCTCGCCGACGAGCCGGTCAACGGCACCAAATACAAGATGGGCGACCGCATGACGGTGGCGGAAGCCGACGTCGAGGACTGGATGGTCAAGAACGGCGGCGAGGTTTACGGCGGCTATACCGTGCGCCAGGCGTTTGCCGACATGCCGAAGGAACAGGCCGCGAAATACGGCATCACCTTCAAGGATTGAAGCACATCTTCCCTTCTTCCCCTGTGGGAGAAGGTGGATCGGCGCGCAGCGCCGAGACGGATGAGGGGTGCGCGACGGGGCGCCACGCCTCTGTCAGCGAGCGATTTCAATAGATTAGCGCTCGGCTCCACATCCGACGGCGTCAAGCTGGAACACCCCTCATCGGACCGAGCTTCGCTCGGCCACCTTCTCCCGCAGGGGGAGAAGGAGAGGGCGCGCTGCCTCGTAGGCCATCGCCTCGATGTTATCGCGCCTCGCGTCTTTCGCGCTCGCGTATCTCAGCCGTCTGGGCGAGCACCCAGTCGCGGAACACCTTGATCTTGGGTGCATTGCGGCGGCTTTCCAGGTGCACCAGCCAATAGCCGTCGCCATCGGATCCAAGCACTTCAAAAGGCTGGATCAACTGTCCCTTGGCCAGCAGGGCGCTATAGATGTTGCGGGTGAGGATCGCGGCGCCCTGGTCGGTCAGCGCCGCCATTGCATCGTAAGCCTGCGACCCCAGCGTCGGACCCGCGATGACGCGATCGGGCTCGAAGGGCACGCCAGCCGCCTCGAACCATATCTTCCACCAGGGATCGTCGGCGCAGCATAGCGCCACCTTGTAGAGATCCTCGGGACGGTGGATGCCGCCCACGCTCTCGGCCAGTCTCGGGCTGAGCATCGGCGTATAGTCAGCCTTGAACAGATAGTGCGCCGTCAGGCCGGGCCATTTTCCGGTGCCGGTGCGGATCCCGACGTCCATGTCCTCGCGCGTGAAATCGACCAGACGCGGCGATGTGTTCACCTTCACGGCGAGATCGGGATGCATCAGCTGGAATGTTCCAAGCCATACGGCCAGCCAGTTCGTTGCGAAGGTCTCCATGGTCGTCACCGACAGCACGCCGGTCGCGCCGCCCTTGGTCGCGACCCACGCATCGGCCAGGGCCGAGAACGCGCCTGATGCGTGCGGCGCCAACTGCTGTCCGGCCTCGGTCAGGGCGATCTGTCTTGTTTTCCTTATGAAAAGCGGCGTTCCCGCGCGTTCTTCCAGCACCTTGATCTGATAGCTGGCCGCCGACTGGGTCATGCCGAGTTCTTCGGCCGCCTTGGTGAAACTGCCCAGCCGCGCCGCAGCCTCAAACACTCGGATGGCGCCTAGCGGCGGCAGCTCCCAACTCATGACGCATCAATCCTCCTGATGCATGCTACGCGAGGTTCGATTGGAATCCAAGGCCGGAAAACGGCATGCTCTGGTCATCGAACTCGAACCCGAAAGGACACGGCAATGACCACCACCCTTTACAACACGCTTCGTCGTCCGGTTCTCGACCTCTTCATCGCGCCGGTCAGGCCACGCACGCGCGGCCTGCTTGACCGCCGTTCGCTATCGGACCATTTCCTGCGCGACATCGGCATGCTCGACGGACGCGTGCCTCCCGGCACCCTTCGCTGAGGCAAATCCGGCGCCTTGACCGACGCGAGGGAGGGAAAGATGGATGCATTATCGCAGGCTCTTGCGAAGAGCCGTCAAACGATCAGCGCCTATGAGGACTATGCGGAACGTTACGATGCCATCGTGCGGCATTTTCCCAACGAGAGAGAACAGGCATCCCTGAAGCGGCTTGTGGCGATCGCCGGCACAGCCGGCCAGATTCTGGAAGTCGGATCGGGAGCGGGATACGACGCGGACTTTCTGGAGGGCCTGGGCGTCAAGGTTCGGCGCACCGACGCGACAAAGCGGTTTCTCGAGCTGCAGGCTGCGCGCGGCAAGCACGGCGAGCTTCTCGATCTCCTCACCGACGATCTCGGCGGCCCCTACGATGCCGTGCTTGCGCTCGCCGTCCTGATCCATGTGCCCCGCGACCAGATCGAACAGGTGCTCGCCAAGATAGCCGGATCGCTGCGGCCAGGCGGCGCCTTCCTGGTGTCGATGCGCAATGGCGACGGCGAGACGGATGGCAACTATCACACCGTCCTGTGGCGCCGGGACGACTTCGCGGCCCGTATCGAAAGCGCCGGGCTGGTGCTGCTTCGGGACGATTTCAACGAGGGCCGCAATCGCGAGGAATGGAACACGTTCCTGGCTGTCAGGCCGGCATGACGCGACGCTTTTCCCTTCTCCCCTTGTGGGAGAAGGTGGCCGCGAAGCGGCCGGATGAGGGGTGCTCCAGCTGACGCGAACCTGAGCCAAACCTTGATGGTGATGTGATCGATCGTTCCCGGGCTCACGATTGTCTAAAAGAAAATCGGCCCGATCTTGCGACCGGGCCGATCCGTTTCAGATGCTTAAATCGCCTCAGCTGCACCCGCTCGTCGAACCGCAGGTGTCGCACTTCTCGCAGGTGCCGTTCCGCACCATGGTGAAGTTGTGGCACTCCGAGCATTCGTTGCCGGTGTAGCCCTGCAGCAGCGACTGCTGGCGCCGTGTCGCGGCGAGCTTCTTGGCGTCGGCGGCTTCCTGCGCGGCGGCGTCGGTGAACAGCGCCTCTGTGCTGGAAGCCTCGGCTTCTTCTTCGACGATGTCCTCGGCCAGTTCCCTGGCGCGCTCCTCATAGTCGCGCTTGTAGGCGATGGCCTCGTCGCTCGCCGGCTTCAGCGTCAAGACGTTGGAGCCGGAGAAGGCGGTCGGAGCGGCGCGGGCAGGGGCCGTCGCCGGCGCCGAGCCGCTAAAGCCCTTGGGATCGCCGCCGGCGCCCGAGACCAGCTTGACCGGCGAAACGCCGCGAGTCAGGCCCTTCGAGAACGGCGTCGCCTTGCCTTCGGTGATGCCGCGGCCGAGCGCCGTCTTGTCGAAGTCCGACTGGTCGACATGGGCGAGGTCGTGGCGGGCGAGGTAGGAGACCGCGAGCTCGCGGAACACGTAGTCGAGGATCGACGTCGCGTTCTTGATCGCGTCGTTGCCCTGCACCATGCCGGCCGGCTCGAACTTGGTGAAGGTGAAGGCCTCGACATATTCATCGAGCGGCACGCCGTATTGCAGGCCGAGCGAGATGGCGATGGCGAAGTTGTTCATCATCGCGCGGAAGGCGGCACCCTCCTTGTGCATGTCGATGAAGATCTCGCCGAGGCGGCCATCGTCGAACTCGCCGGTGCGGAGATACACCTTGTGGCCGCCGACGACTGCCTTCTGCGTGTAGCCCTTGCGGCGGTTCGGCAGCTTTTCGCGGTCGCGGTAGAGCCGCTCCACCACGCGCTCGACGATCTTCTCCGTCACCTGCACGGCGCGCTGCGCTGCGGGCGCCGCGATCAGCTGCTCGACCAGCTCGTCCTCATCCTCCTCGCCATCGGCGAGCAGCGAGGCATTGAGCGGCTGCGACAGCTTCGAGCCGTCGCGATAAAGCGCGTTGGCCTTCAACGCCAGCTTCCACGACAGCATGTAGGCGTTCTTGGCGTCCTCCACCGTCGCTTCGTTCGGCATGTTGATGGTCTTGGAGATGGCGCCGGAGATGAAGGGCTGCGCCGCCGCCATCATCAGGATGTGGCTGTTGATCGACAGCGAGCGCTTGCCGATCTTGCCGCACGGGCTGGCGCAGTCGAACACGGCGAGGTGTTCGGCCTTGAGGAACGGCGCGCCTTCCAGCGTCATCGCACCGCAGACATGGATGTTGGCGGCCTCGATGTCCTTCTTCGAGAAGCCAAGCGCCGGCAGCATCTCGAACGAGAAATCGCCGAGCTGCTCGTCGGTGAAGCCGAGCGTCTCCTTCACCCAGTCGGCGCCCAGCGTCCACTGGTTGAAGACGAACTTGATGTCGAAGGCCGACTTCAGCGCCGCGTTCAGCGCCGCGATCTTGTCGTCGGAAAAGCCCTTGGCCTTCAGCGAGCCGGGATTGATGCCGGGCGCCTGGTTGAGGTTGCCGTGGCCGACCGCATAGGCCTCGATCTCGGCGATCTGGCTTTCGGAATAGCCCAGCGTGCGCAGCGCTTCCGGCACGGCGCGGTTGATGATCTTGAAGTAGCCGCCGCCGGCGAGCTTCTTGAACTTGACCAGCGCGAAGTCGGGCTCGATGCCGGTGGTGTCGCAATCCATGACCAGGCCGATCGTGCCGGTCGGCGCGATCACGGTTGCCTGCGCATTGCGGTAGCCGTGCTCCTCGCCGAGCTCGATGGCGCGGTCCCAGGCCGCCTTGGCATGCTCAGCGAGCGCCTGCTGCTTCAGATCGGACGCGACCAGCGGCACCGGGTTGACGGCGAGCTTCTCGTAGCCGTCCTTGTCGCCATAGGCGGCGCGGCGGTGGTTGCGCATGACGCGCAGCATGTTCTGGGCGTTGCGGTCATAGTCCGGGAAGGCGCCGAGCTCGGCGGCCATCTCGGCCGAAGTGGCGTAAGCCGTGCCGGTCATGATCGCGGTGAGCGCGGCGCAGATGGCGCGACCCTCGTCGGAATCGTACGGAATGCCCGAGGTCATCAGCAGGCCGCCGATATTGGCGTAGCCGAGGCCGAGCGTGCGGTATTCGTAGGAGAGCTTGGCGATCTCCTTCGACGGGAACTGCGCCATCATCACCGAGATCTCGAGCACGATGGTCCACAGCCGCACCGTGTGCTCGTAAGTGGCGATGTCGATCGTGCCGTCGGCATTGCGATAGGGCAGCAGGTTGATCGAGGCGAGGTTGCAGGCCGTGTCGTCGAGGAACATGTATTCCGAGCACGGGTTGGAAGCCCGGATCGCACCGGCCGAGGCGCAGGTGTGCCAGTCGTTCATCGTCGTGTTGAAGTGCAGGCCCGGATCGGCCGACGCCCAGGCGGCGTAGCCGATCTTTTCCCACAGGTCGCGCGCCTTCAGCGTCTTCAGCGCCTTGCCGTCCTTGCGGGCGGTGAGCTGCCAGTCGCCATCGGCCTCGACTGCGCGCAGGAAATTGTCCTTCAGCGACACCGAGTTGTTGGAGTTCTGACCGGAGACCGTGAGGTAGGCATCCGAATCCCAGTCGGTGTCGTAGGTCTTGAACAACATCGAGGTGTAGCCCTGGCGGGCGAACTGGATGACCCGGTAGATATAGTTCTCCGGCACCGCGTCCTTCTTGGCCGCCTTGATCTCGCGCTTCAGCGCGGTGTTGATCGCCGGGTCGAAGCAGTCGTCGTCATGGCCTTCGCAATTGACGCAGGCCTTCATGATCGCTTCGAGGTGCTTCTTGACGATCTTCGAGCCGGTCACCAGCGAGGCGACCTTCTGCTCTTCATTGACCTTCCAGTCGATGAATTCCTCGATATCGGGATGGTCGACGTCGACGATGACCATCTTGGCGGCGCGGCGCGTCGTGCCGCCCGACTTGATGGCGCCCGCCGCGCGATCGCCGATCTTGAGGAAGCTCATCAGGCCGGAGGAGCGGCCGCCGCCGGACAGCTTTTCGCCTTCGCCGCGCAGCAGCGAGAAGTTGGAGCCGGTGCCTGAGCCATATTTGAACAGGCGCGCCTCGCGCACCCACAGGTCCATGATGCCGCCTTCGTTGACGAGGTCGTCCTGCACGCCCTGGATGAAGCAGGCATGCGGCTGCGGGTGCTCGTAGGAGGACTTCGACTTGGTCAGCTTGCCGGTGAAGGGGTCGACATAGAAGTGGCCCTGGCTTGGGCCGTCGATGCCATAGGCCCAGTGCAGGCCGGTGTTGAACCATTGCGGCGAGTTCGGCGCGACGCGCTGCGTGGCCAGCATATAGGCAAGCTCGTCGCGGAAGGCGCGCGCGTCTTCCTCGGACTTGAAGTAGCCGCCCTTCCAGCCCCAGTAGGTCCAGGTGCCGGCGAGGCGGTCGAAGACCTGGCGGGCATCGATCTCGGAGCCATAGCGCTCGGCCTCGGGGAGCTTGGCGAGTTCGGCCTCGTCGGGGACCGAGCGCCACAGGAAGGAGGGGACGTCGTTCTCCTCGACCTTCTTCAGGCGAGCGGGAACGCCGGCCTTGCGGAAATACTTCTGCGCCAGGATGTCGGCGGCGACTTGGCTGAACTGCGCCGGCACGTCGATATTGTCCAGGCGAAACACCACCGAGCCATCCGGATTCTTGATCTCGGAAAGCGCCTTGCGGAATTCGATCTCCGCGTAGGCGGATTGTCCTGGCTTGGTGAAACGACGCTCGATGCGCATTGGTCCGGTCCTTTGTGTCTATATATAGCGCTTTTCCCCAGGGATTCATGCCCCGAAAGCGAAACGCGCGGTCCGCCGTTTGCCGGGCATCTTGACGACGCCGGCATCTCCTTCGCAGTCGTCGCACGGCGCGTTGGCCAACTTCTTGCGAAGTGCCTCTCCAACTCGCCGACGAACCTGCGGGTCCCTCAAAACTTTGAAACTTTTTCGCGATTCCCCCGATCGAGGGTTTCACACTATCTAGGGTCGAACCTGCCTGCAAACACTAAATATAGTGTTAACAGATCATTTTTTCCAGTCCGACAATTCTCCCTTTTCGCCACCCAAGCCCCACCCAATCCCAACGCTTCCGCCGGCCTCGTGAACGGGCGGAAATGTGGGCAAAACGCACAAAATCCGGGAAAAAAGACCGGCCTCTGAACTCTCCGGTCGCGCTCTCAACAGGAACGCATGGCCTATAAAAGGCGACTCGTTTTGCGCCGTCAAGGATTCGTTTACGTAGCTTTTGTGACCCCAATATCTTGTGTGTCACAGATGTGGATAACGGGGACAGAAAGGGCCTGCGCAACTCCCGGTTCTGCGGCCGTCGGCAACGACTCGAGGCCGAAGGGGACCATGCCGGCCGACCGGCTTTTCATTTTAGCTGGCTTGCACTATGTCTTGCCCCTCGCGCGGGGGCGCGTCTT
Source organism: Mesorhizobium sp. M4B.F.Ca.ET.143.01.1.1 (assembly GCF_004792275.1). Classification (NCBI taxonomy): domain Bacteria; kingdom Pseudomonadati; phylum Pseudomonadota; class Alphaproteobacteria; order Hyphomicrobiales; family Phyllobacteriaceae; genus Mesorhizobium; species Mesorhizobium sp. M4B.F.Ca.ET.143.01.1.1. The sequence continues at coordinate 245,116 of NZ_SRSR01000004.1, read as the reverse complement.
GTCAACCGGAAAAGCATCCGCTACGCCCCGCTCATGACAGTTACCGTCCGTTTCGCCCCGTCGCCGACCGGCCGCATCCATATCGGCAATGCGCGCACCGCTCTGTTCAACTGGCTGTTCGCCGCGAACAACAAGGGCCGCTTCATCCAGCGTTTCGACGACACCGATATCGCCCGTTCCAAGCAGGAATTCGCCGATTCCATCCTCTACGACCTGCACTGGCTTGGCATCTTCCCGGACGCCACCGAATACCAGTCGCGGCGCGTCGAGATCTATGACGCCGCAGTCGAACGGCTGAAGGAGGCGCGCGTCCTCTACGCCTGCTACGAGACGCCGGAGGAACTCGATCTGCGCCGCAAGGTGCGCCGCACGCGCGGCCTGCCGCCGGTCTACGGCCGCGAGGCGCTGACGCTGACGCCGGAGCAGGTGGCCGAATACCAGTCGGACGGCCGCCGCCCGCACTGGCGCTTCCTGCTGCCGAACTTCACCAGCGATCCGCTGCAGCCCGAGCGCACCGAGATCCACTGGAACGACCTGGTGCGCGGCGAGGAGACCGTCGATCTCGCCTCGCTGTCCGATCCCGTGCTGGTGCGCGAGGACGGCACCTATCTCTACACGCTGCCGTCGGTGGTCGACGACATCGAGATGGGCGTCAGCCACGTCATCCGCGGCGACGACCATGTCACCAACACCGGCGTGCAGATCGCGCTGTTCCAGGCGCTCGGCGCCGAGCCGCCGGTCTTCGGCCACCATAATCTCTTGACCACGGTCTCGGGCGAGGGCCTGTCGAAGCGCACCGGCGCGCTGTCGATCGAAAGCCTGCGCGAGAACGGTATCGAGCCGATGGCGGTCGCCTCGCTGGCGGTGCTCGTCGGCACGTCGGAGAACGTCGCGGCGGCGCACGATCTTGCCGACCTCGCCGGCCATTTCGATCCGGCCGCGACCTCGAAATCGGCGGCCAAGTTCGATCCGGACGAGTTGTTCGTGCTCAACCGCACGCTGATGCACCATATGCCGTTTGCCGAGGCGCGCGACCGGCTGATCGTGCTGGGTGTTTCAGGCGACAAGGCGGAGCCGTTCTGGATGGCCGTGCGCGGCAACCTCGACAGGCTGGCCGACGCGGTTGCCTGGTGGCGTATCGTCGATCAGGGGCCGCAGGAGCCGGCGGAGTTTTCCGGCGAGGACCGCGACTTCCTGCACCAGGCGTTCGACCTGTTGCCGGATGAGCCGTGGAACGGCACCGTCTGGAAGGATTGGACCGGCAAGATTCGCGAAGCAACCGGCCGCAAGGGCAAGGCGCTGTTCATGCCGCTCCGACTGGCTCTTACTGGACAGCCTTCCGGGCCGGAGCTTGCAGATCTATTGCCCCTGCTGGGTCGGGAAGGAACGATGGCCCGACGACCCTGACCTTGCGCTGCTCCGGCGGCAGCGCCGACACCGGCGATGTCGCCGGCTTCTCGGCCAGGCGTTTGATGGCGTCGCGGTCGAGCCCGCCTTCGGCATTGGCCAGCGTCTCCGGATCGGCGCCCGGATCCGGCTTGGTACCGGGCATGGGAACGAAGGGCGCCGTGGCTGCCTCGGGATCGGACTGCCCGGGGTTCGGCGGATTGCCGGCGATGATCTCGAAATTCTGCGCTTGCGCGTTGCAGCCGCAGGCCGGCGGCCGCGCCATGTTGCTCTGCTTGTAGAGATAGGCGCTCGGTAGTTCGCTGTACGGCCTGCCAGTCACCGACGAGGTCATCGCGCCAGCATCGTCGTCCATGCCACGCGTGTAGAACACCTGCATCTCGGTGCCCGGGCAGCTCGATTCGCAATTCTTCTGATCGCGCTCGAAATCGCCATAGGAAGCGGCGTTCGACATCGGGAAGAAATAGCCGTCGCAGGTGCGCACGCATACGGTGCGGAATTCACCGTTCAGCCGCGGCAGGTCCATGCCGTCTGGCTGGTTGATCACGCGGCGGATGTTGCGCTCGCTCGGATCGTCCGGCGGCACGTCAGGCGCATCGGGCGTGTCGAGCGCTTCGAGCTCGCGGTTGCCGCCGCCAAAGAGCTGCTCGAACAGATTGCCGCCGCCGCCATTGTCGTGCGCGGCCTCCTCGATCGGAGCGCGCCTCGGCGCGATCTCGTCGTCGCGGCAGCCATTGGCATCGAGCGCCGCGAGGATACGGCTTCGGTCGCGGCGGGTGCCGCCGCCTGAAAGACGCTCGCGCTTCGCCAGCAGGGCATCGAGATTGGCGTTCATGCGATCGATGTTCGCGTTGATCGCGGCGCATTTGTTGACGTTGCGCGAAAACAGCGAAAAGCCGCAGCCGGCATCGCTCGCCCGGTTGCGCGCCTTCGCCATCTGTTCGCGCTGGCGCGCGATGGCGTCGTCATATTTGCGGATTATCGCCGGTCCGCCACCGCCGCCGCGACTGGCATCCAGCTCCGCTTCGAGCTGGCGGCACATGCGCGAGGCGGCCTGCGGCTCGGTCACCGCGACAGCCGACGTCGCCAGCGCCGCGAGCAGCGCCGCAAGGTGGGTCAGCTTCAACCCCGCGCCCTTCATTCGCCTGAAACCCCGATTGCCAGCCTGTCGCATAGACTAGCGTGTCCGCGGTTAAACCTGTCTTTACTTTGCAGCCGAAAGCACTTGAGTCTGCAACCCGCAGTCTACCGCAATATCCGGCCTCAGCCCAGATTGACGACCGCCTGCGCCTTGTGCGCCGCCTCGACCACCGCCAGTGCCGTCATGTTGACGACGCCGCGCGAGGTCACCGAGGGCGTCAGGATGTGCGCAGGCTTGTCGGTACCGAGCAGGATCGGCCCGACATGCAGGGCATCCATCATGGCGCGCAGCGCCGTCAGCGTGATGTTGGCCGAATCGAGGTTCGGGAACACCAGAAGATTGGCTTCGCCCTTCAGCCGCGAATGCGGATAGACGCGCTGGCGCAGGTGCTCCGACAGCGCCGAGTCGGCATGCATTTCGCCGTCGCACTGCAATTCGGGCGCGATGCGGGCAAGGATCGCCGCCGCCTGGCGCATCTTCAGCGCGCTCGGGGAATCGCGCGAGCCGAAGTCGGAATGCGACAGCAGCGCTGCCTTCGGCTCGATACCGAAACGCTGGATCTCCTCCGCCGCCAGCACCGTCATCTCGGCGATCTCCTCGGCCGTAGGATCGACCGAGACATGGGTGTCGGTGAGGAAGATGATGCCGCGCTGCGAGATCAGCATGGAGAGGGTCGAGAGATCGCGGTCCTTGATGCCGGCACGCGGGCCGATGATCAGCGTGACGTTGCGCAAATGCCGCTCGAAACGGCCCTCGAGGCCGCAGACCATGGCGTCGGCATCGCCGCGCTTCAGTGCCAGTGCGGCGATCACCGTGTTGTCGGTGCGCACCATGGTGCGCGCCGCTTCCGTCGTCACGCCGCGCCGCCCGGCAAGCTCGATCAGCAGGTCGACATAGTGGCGGTAGCGCGGATCCTCCTCCGGGTTGATCAGGCCGAAATCGACGCCCGGCTTGATGCGCAGCCCATAGCGCTTCAGCCTGACCTCGATGACATGCGGGCGGCCGATCAGGATCGGTTCGGCGATGCCTTCCTCCAGCACCACTTGCGCGGCGCGCAGCACACGCTCGTCCTCGCCGTCGGCATAGATGACGCGCTTGGCACTCGACGCCTTGGCCGTCGAGAACACCGGCTTCATCACCAGGCCGGAGCGGAACACGAAGCGGTTCAGCTTGTCGATATAGGCGGCGAAGTCGGCGATCGGCCTGGTGGCCACGCCGGTGTCGCAGGCGGCCTTGGCGACGGCCGGCGCGATGCGCAGGATGAGGCGCGGGTCGAAGGGCGAGGGGATCAGGAAATCGGGCCCGAAGATCGGCGTCTCGCCGGAATAGGCGCGCGCCGCGACATCCGAGGGCTCTTCGCGGGCAAGGGCGGCTATCGCCCTGACCGCTGCCATCTTCATCTCCTCATTGATGGCGCTGGCGCCGCAGTCAAGCGCGCCACGGAAGATGTAAGGAAAGCACAGTACGTTGTTGACCTGATTGGGGAAATCGGAACGGCCGGTGCAGATCATCGCATCCGGTCTCGCGGCCCGCGCAGCCTCCGGCATGATCTCTGGATTGGGATTGGCCAGCGCCAGGATCAGCGGCTTCGGCGCCATGTGCTGCAGCAGTTCAGGCTTCAGAACGCCGGCGGCGGACAGGCCGAGGAAGACGTCGGCGCCGGGAATGACGTCGGCCAGGGTGCGCGCGTCGGTGTCCTTCACATAAGGGTCTTTCCAGCGGTCCATCTCGTCCGTGCGGCCCTTGTAGGCGACGCCGAACCTGTCTGTGACCCAGATGTTCTCGACCTTGGCGCCGAGCGAGACCAGCAAATTGAGGCAGGCAAGCGCCGCCGCGCCGGCGCCCGAGGTGACGATCTTGATGTCGGAAATCGTCTTGCCGGCGAACTCCAGACCGTTGAGCACCGCGGCCGCGACGATGATCGCCGTGCCATGCTGGTCGTCGTGGAACACCGGAATGCCCATCCGGGCCTTCAACTGCTCCTCAACCTCGAAGCATTCCGGCGCCTTGATGTCCTCGAGGTTGATGCCGCCGAAGGTCGGCTCCAGGGCCGCGACCGTCTCGACCATGCGCTCGATCTCCGGCGCATCGATTTCGATGTCGAAGACGTCGATGCCGGCGAACTTCTTGAACAGCACCGCCTTGCCTTCCATGACCGGCTTCGAGGCCAGCGGGCCGATATTGCCGAGGCCGAGCACCGCCGAGCCGTTGGAGACGACGCCGACCAGGTTGGCGCGCGCCGTATAATCGGCGGCGGTTGCCGGATCGTCGCGGATCTCGAGGCAAGGGGCGGCGACCCCCGGCGAATAGGCGAGCGCCAGGTCGCGCTGGTTGCCGAGCGGCTTGGTCGCCTGGATTTCCAGCTTTCCGGGAATGGGATGCTTGTGGAAGTAGAGCGCGGCCTCGTCGAGGTCCGACCGGGCCGGTTTCTTGTTCTCGCTGTCCATGCCGGCCTCCTTGCGCTCCTGCTTCGCTGCCTTTTAGAGCAATTCCAGGAAAAGTGTGAAACGGTTTTCCGCCCGGAATTGCGTCGAAACAAGGAGATAGAGCGGTTCAGCGTTTCGATGAAACGATGAACAGCTCTAGCATGCGACGCGAGCTTTTCGCGACGGCAAATGACGCAATTGGCATTCACATCGGCGAAGCAGGAATAACCAAGCTATTTCACCCCTTGTGGCGGGGTTCTGCGATATAGCGGGCGGCCGGCGCCGCCAGCAGGTCAGAACGCGCTGACGTAGAGGCCGCCATCGACTGGAATGTTCTGGCCGGTGAGATAGCCGGCATGCACCGAGCACAGGAATGCGCAGATCTGGCCGAATTCCTCGGGCGTGCCGAGGCGCTTGGCCGGAACGTCGGCGCTGATGCGGGCTTTTCGCTCGGCGGCGGCGGCGGGATCCTCGGTCGTGCCGGCCTCATGCGGACCACGCAGCCGGTCGGTGTCGAGCTTGCCCGGCAGCAGGCTGTTGATGGTGACGTTGCGGTCGACCACCGTGCGCGCCACGCCGGCGAGGAACGAGGTCAGGCCGGCGCGCGCGCCGGACGAGAGATCGAGGCCGGGGATCGGCACATAGACCGACAGCGAGGTGATGTTGACGATACGACCGAAGCCGCGCTTCGCCATGCCGTCGATCACCGCCTGGATCAGCTCGATCGGCGTCACCATGTTCTGCGTGACGCCCTCGAGGATCTTCTCGCGGTCGAGCGTGCGGAAATCGCGCAGCGGCGGCCCGCCATTGTTGTTGACGAGGATGTCCCGGTCCGGGCAGGCGGCAAGCAGCGCCTTCTGCACCTCGGGCTTCGACACGTCGCCCGCGATCTCGATCACCTTGACGCCGAATTTTTCGCGGATTTCGGCGGCGGTCTTCGCCAGAAGGTCCGCGTTGCGGCCGTTGACGACGAGATCGCAGCCGGCCTCGGCCAGCGCGATGGCGCAGCCACGCCCGAGCCCCTTGCTGGATGCGCAGACAATGGCCTTCTTTCCGCGAATGCCGAGATCCATGACGGTCTTCTCCTGTTATCGAGCGCGGCAAGCTAGCGCTTGGGCTGGACCAATCGCAACCGTCATACGGTTGTTGCATGAATCGGGGCATAGGCTCTGCGAAAGCAACGGTGACAAGCGATGTCCGGCCCAGAGCCCCGCACTTTCCGATCGATGTTCATCTCCGACATCCATTTGGGGTCGAAGGCGGCCAAGGCCGACTTCCTGATCGATTTCCTCCGGCATCACGACGCCGATATCATCTATCTGGTCGGCGACATCGTCGATGGCTGGCGGCTCAGGCGCAGCTGGCACTGGCCGCAAAGCCACAACGACGTCGTGCAGAAATTGCTGCGCAAGGCGCGCAAGGGCGCCTCGATCACCTATATCGCCGGCAACCACGACGAGTTCGCCCGCCAGTTCCAGGGCGTGCATTTCGGCGGCATTGTCGTCGCCGACCGCGCCATCCACGAGACCGCCGACGGCCGGCGCCTGCTGGTCATCCATGGCGACCAGTTCGATACGGTGGTGCACAACCAGCGCTGGCTCGCCTATCTCGGCGACTACGCCTATGACGCGGCGATGCAGGTCAACCGGATCATCACGCGGCTGCGTCAATTGCTCGGCCTGCCTTACTGGTCGTTCTCATCCTGGGCCAAGGTCAAGGTCAAGAAGGCGGTCAACTTCATCGGCTCGTTCCAGACCGTGTTGAGCGACGAGGCGCGCCGCTCGCATGTCGATGGCGTCATCTGCGGCCACATCCATCACGCCGCGATCGAGAATTACGGCGATGTGCAATACATCAACACCGGCGACTGGGTGGAAAGCTGCACGGCGGTGGTCGAGCATTTCGACGGGCGCATGGAAATACTGACCTGGGCGCATGTCCTGCCCGAGGCTCCGGCCGGCAAGGACGTGCTCGTTCCCGTCAACATCAAGGGCAGGGCGGTGCAGGCGGCCTGACGCCAGGCCCCTGCGGGCGCAAACGCGCGTTAATCGATTAGTCCAGCCGGTTTCGCCGGGTTCTTCTCCATGTTAGGGATCGCCATACGTTGCGGCCGGTAGAACGCGGCGTAATTGGATCGATTCATGTCCTTGCCGCCGCTCACGCCTGAACAGCTCGTCAAGCCGCGCCATTTCGAGCTGCGCATGAGCCTGATCTTCGCCACGCTCTTCGTGTCACTCGGCACGCATCTGCCCTACTTCCCGCTCTGGCTGCAGGCCAAGGGTTTCCATGCCGAGCAGATCGCCGTCATCCTCGCGGCGCCCATGTTCCTGCGCGTGGTGACGACGCCGCTGCTCACAGCGCTTGCCGACCGGGCGCGGGACCGCGCCAATGTTTATATAGCGCTTGTGGCCGCATCGATGCTGCTCGCCGCCGGCTATTTCCTGCCACCCACCTACGCCATCGTGCTCGTTGTCTCGCTGGCGCTGACCGTCGTCTGGACACCGCATTCGCCGATCGCCGATTCGCTGGCGCTATCGGGCGTGCGCCGCTTCGGCTCCAATTACACCAGCATGCGCAAATGGGGCTCGATCTCCTACCTCTGCGCCAATGTCGTCGGCGGCTTCATCCTGGCGCGCACGGGCGCCGAGGCGGTGCCGGTGATCATCTTCGTCGCGCTGGCCGCGGCCCTGGCCGCCGGCCTGCTTGCGCCAAGGCTTGGCCGTCCGCGCCGCGCCTCGCCGCTTTCGGCGGCCGACATCCAGCATTCGGCGCCGACGCTCCTCAACGCCTATTTCCTCTATTTCACCCTCGGCGTCGGCATCATCACCGCCAGCCATGCCTTTCTCTACGGCTTCGTCTCGATCTACTGGAAGTCGATCGGCATCAGCGACACCGTCGTCGGCCTGCTGTGGGCCTGGGGCGTGGTCGCCGAGGTGTGCATGTTTGTGATGTTCACGCGCATCTTCGGTTCCGTTTCCGTCGCCACGGTGATGCTGATCGCCGCCATCGGCGCGATCGTGCGCTGGATCGCCTTTCCGCTGATCTGGCCGCTCGGCCTCGGCATTGCCGGCTTCTTCGGCGTCCAGACGCTGCACGCCGTATCGGTTGCGATGGTGCTGATCGGCCTGCAGAAAATGATCGGTGAAACCGTCTCGGAGGAGCGCACCGGCGCCGCGCAAGGCATTGCCTACTTCTTCAACGGCTTCTTCATGGCCGTGGTGACGCTGGTGTCGGGCCCGCTCTACGATCGCTTTGGCGTCGACGGTTTTCTGGCGATGATCCCGATCGCGCTCATCGGGCTGGCGCTGATTGCGCTCGCCGCGCGCTCAGCCCCACAGCGTTCGGTCGGGGGGTGACACCAGCGACCCCCGGTACACAAGGCCGGGCGTGCGGTCCCTGGCGAGCAGCAACGGACCGTCGAGATCGACGAAGTCGGCGCCCTGGGCCAAAAGCACGGCCGGCGCCATCGCCAGCGAGGTGCCGACCATGCAGCCGACCATGATGTCGAAGCCGAGTTCGCGGGCGCGGCCGCGCAGCACCAGCGCTTCGGTCAGGCCACCCGTCTTGTCGAGCTTGATGTTGACGGCGTCATAGAGGCCGACCAGCGCGTCGAGGTTCTTCGCCTCGTGCACGCTTTCGTCGGCGCAGATCGGCACCGGATGCGCGATCTCGCGCAGGATTTCGTCGCGGCCGGCGGGTAGCGGCTGCTCGATCAGCGCGATCCCTTGCTCGGCGGCGAAGGCGAGGTTTTCGACGATATTGTGCTCCGTCCAGCCCTCATTGGCATCGAGGATGATGCGGCTGCCGGGCGCCGCCTCGGTGACGGCACGGATGCGGGCTTTGTCGTTGTCGCCGCCGATCTTGACCTTGAGCAGCGGCCGCGCGGCATTGGCGCGAGCCTGCGCCGCCATCGCTTCGGGCTCGCCAAGCGACAGCGTGAAGGCTGTTTCCAGCGCTCTCAAGGGCACAGCGCGGATTGCATGCGCCACCGGCGCGCCGCTCAGCTTCGCTTCCAGGTCCCACAAGGCGCAATCGATGGCGTTGCGCGCGGCGCCGGCGGGCATGGCGTGGATCAGGGCAGCCCGGTCGATTCCGTCGGCGATCCGCCCGCGCATCGCCTCGATCGCTGCCTGCACGCCGTCCGTGGTCTCGCCATAGCGCTTGTAGGGAACGCACTCGCCGCGCCCGCCATGGCCATTTTCACGGATCGTCACCGTGATGACTTCCGCCTCGGTCTTCGATCCGCGTGAGATCGTGAAGGCTCCGGCGATGGGAAAACGCTCGGACTCGACCGAAATGACACGCGCCATATTTTTCTTCTCCGGCTGTGCGACAACGGGTCGCCGGCAAATGACAGCCCGGTTCCGGCAGGCTAAACAGGACGCCATGTTGACCATCCGCAAACGCGACGCAAGCGGCACCGCCGCCAAGGAGCCGAACGGCCAGCCGCGCGTCGCGGTCGGCCAGGAGGGCGGCGTTCTCGGTTGCGCCTTCTCGGGGAACTGGACGACGCGCACCGTGGCGCTGGTCGACGCCGAGATGCGCAAGATCGAAAAGCGCAGCGGCGTCAAATCCTTGGCGCTCGATCTTTCGCATATCGACAAGATGGATACCGCCGGCGCCTGGCTGATCGACCGCCTGGTCAGCGCCTTCGAGAAGAAGGGCATCGAAGTCACCATGCAGGGGCAGAGCGAGATCGCCTCCATCCTGCTTTCCGCCGTCGGCGACGCCGTCCGGCGCGAGCCCGAATCGGGGCCGGCCGGTCCGCCCAACATCATCCTGCGTGCGCTCGAGGCGGTCGGCCGGCGCGTCTATGAGATGCGCGACGATTTCCTGGCCTCGATGAACATCCTCGGCGCCACCATCCGCGGCGCCCAGATGAAGCTCGGCCGCGGCCATGCCGTCAATCCGGCCGCGATCTTCAACCAGATCGACCGCATGGGCGTCGGCGCCATCCCGGTGGTGGTGCTGATGTCGGCCATTGTCGGCGCCATCGTTGCCCAGCAGGGCGCCTATCAGCTCAGCTATTTCGGCGCCGACATCTTCGTCGTCGACCTCGTCGGCGTGCTGATCCTGCGCGAGCTTGGCGTGCTGATGACGGCCATCATGATCGCCGGCCGTTCCGGCAGCGCCATCACCGCCGAGATCGGCTCGATGAAGATGCGCGAGGAGGTCGACGCGCTGAAGGTCATCGGCCTCAATCCGATCGGCGTGCTTGTGTTCCCGCGGCTGGTCGCGCTGGTGATCGCGCTGCCTTGCCTCACCATCGTCGCCAATTTTGCAGCACTTGGCGGCGGCATCGTCGCTGCCTGGCTCTATTCCGACATTCCGCCGGCCGCCTTCCTCGACAGGCTGCGCATCGCCATCGATCTCAGCACCATCTTTGCCGGACTGATCAAGGCGCCGTTCATGGCCATGATCATCGGCATCATAGCGTCGGTCGAAGGCATGAAGGTCGGTGGCAGCGCCGAATCGCTCGGCCAGCACGTGACCGCCTCGGTGGTGAAGTCGATCTTCGTCGTCATCATCCTCGACGGGCTTTTCGCCATGTTCTACGCAGCGATCGAGTTCTGAGATGGCGAACGCGAACGGCAACGGGGTCAAGACTGCGGAGGACGCTGACGAAAGCGAGATCGTGCTTTCGGTGCGCGACGTCACCGTCGCCATTGAGGACAAGCTGATCCTCGACAAGCTGTCGCTCGACATCAAGCGTGGTGAGATCCTTGGTTTCGTCGGCGCTTCCGGCGCCGGCAAGTCCGTGCTGCTGCGAACCATCCTCGGGCTGATGCCCAAGCAATCGGGAACGATCAAGCTGTTCGGCGTCGACGTCGACAAGGCAAGCGATATCGAGCGCCTGCGCGTCGACATGCGACTGGGCGTCCTGTTCCAGCACGGCGCGCTGTTCTCAGCCCTGACGGTGCAGGAGAACGTGCAGGTGCCAATGCGGGAATATCTCGACCTGCCGAGGAAGCTGATGGACGAGCTGGCGCTGCTGAAGATCGAGCTGGTCGGCCTGCCGCCGGACGCGGCGCAGAAATTCCCCTCCGAGCTTTCCGGCGGCATGATCAAGCGCGCGGCGCTGGCGCGAGCGCTGGCGCTCGATCCGGACATCGTCTTTCTCGACGAGCCGACCTCGGGGCTTGATCCGATCAGCGCGGCGGAGTTCGACGAACTCGTCGTCAAGCTGCGCGACACCATGGATCTCACCGTCTACATGGTCACGCACGACCTCGACACGCTGTTCACGGCCTGCGATCACGTTGCGGTGCTCGGCAAGAAGAAAGTGCTGGTCGAAGGTACGATCGACGACATGCTGAAGAGCGAGGAGCCTTGGGTCAAATCCTATTTCCGCGGAAAACGTGCCCGGCAACTTGATCTTGCGGCGCGCGCATAGTCATAAGTGAGGCAATGGAAACAAGAGCCAACTACGTCATTGTCGGCATCTTCACTCTGGCCGCGATTGTTGCGGCCTTCGCCTTTGTCTATTGGACCGCCGCCATCGGCGACAGGGGCGAGACGGCCGTGCTGCTGGTGCGCATTCCAGGTTCGGCTTCGGGCCTCGGCCCCGGCAGCCTGGTGCTGTTCAACGGCGTCAAGGTCGGCGTGGTCAAGCGCGTCTATATCGCGCCCAACGATCCGGCCGCCGCGATCGCCAGCACCGAAATCGGCCGGACGACGCCGCTTACCAAGTCGACGCAGGCCGATATCGGCATTGCCGGCCTCAGTGGCCAGGCCAATATCGAGCTCAAGGGCGCCAACCTGAATGAGGAAAACCTTCTCGACCTGGCCGAGAAGGAAGGCAAGGACGCCGAGATCGTCGCCAATCCATCCGCGGTCACCAACCTCCTGCAGACCGCGCAGACCATCTTTACCCGCGCCGACAAGGTGCTTTCCGATCTCGAAGGGTTCACCCATGACGTGCGCGGGCCGCTGACCGATACGGTCAAGAACGTGCAGACCTTTTCCGACGCGCTGGCCAAGAATTCCGACGGCATCGACAAGTTCCTGTCCAGCGTGAGTGCGTTGTCGGACGAGTTGAAGGGTGTCTCGGGCAAGCTCGACGGCACCCTGAAGGCCGCCGAAGGCCTGCTCAACGCCGTCGACAAGGACCAGATCAAGAGCATCGTCGCCAATGTCGACACGGTCACCGGCAACCTGAAGGAAACCTCCAAGCAGTTCGATACCGTCATCAACAACGTCAACACGGCGGTCGGCTCGATCAACGACTTCGCCCAGAAGACGCAAGGCACGCTGGACAAAGTCAACGGCGTGCTCGACGGCATCGATCCGGCCGAGGTGCGCACGGCGCTGGCCAACATCCAGAAGGCCAGCGACAACGCCAATCAGGCCGCCGCCGACATCGCCAAGGTCACGAACAAGTTCGCCAACCGCGCCGACGATATCGACGACACCATCAAGGACGCCAAACAGCTGGCGCAGCGGCTCAACGACGCCTCGGTGCGCGTCGACGGCATCCTGGCCAAGGTCGACAACTTGCTCGGCTCGGGCGAGGCGAACGGCGTCATGGCGGATGCCCGTGAGACGCTGAAATCGTTCAAGCAGGTCGCCGACACGCTGAATGCGCGGCTCGGAACCATCACCGACAATCTCGCCCGTTTCTCCGGCCAGGGCCTGCAGAATGTCGAGGCGCTGGTCCAGGACAGCAGGCGTTCGATCAACCGCATCGAGGAAGCGGTGACCGATCTCAGCCGCAACCCGGGGCGTATCCTGTCGGGCGGCGAGGGCGAGGTCCGGCAATATGACGGCAGGGTGCGGCGTTGACTTCGGCCTGCGCCCACCGCAAGAACATGAGCCGCAATTGCGGGTTGATCTTACGATCTGGGGACAACGGGGATCGCGTGTGACGTCGGTTTGGGTGAAGTCGGTTGGATTGACATCGGCTGCGGCGCTGCTTGCGCTTTCGCTCGCCGGCTGCGCGGCCCTCGGTGCCAAGCCGGCGCCGCTCGACACGTTCGAGTTGTCGGCGCCGTCGGTGGACGCTCGTGGCCGCAGCCGTCGCCAGATCCTGATCGCCCAGCCCTCCGCGCTCAAGGCGCTGGACAGCCAGAACATCGTCATCAAGCCGGGCGACGGCTCGATCCAGTACCTCAAGGGCGCGCAATGGGCCGACCGGCTGCCGCTCATCGTGCAGGCAAGGCTGGCCGAGACCTTCCAGCGCTCCGGCAGCTTCGCCGGCGTCGGCAAGCCGGGCGAGGGGCTGGCGATCGACTACCAGATCATCGCCGAGGTCCGTTCCTTCGAAGTCCGGGTCAATGGCGGCGAGCACGCCGAGGTCGAACTGTTCGTGCGCATCCTCAACGACCGCAATGGCGAGGTGCTCGCCGCCAAGAGCTTCACCACGAGCGCGCCGGTTTCGGGCGGCGGCAACGCCGCCTACGTCAACGCTCTGGACAACGCCTTCGGCCAGGCGGCGAAGGACATTGTGCTCTGGACGGATTCGCTGATCTGATATCGCCAGCTGGGGCACGTCGCCCGAACCACGGCGATCTCGGCGCCAAGCCAGAACAGGGTACTGAGACAAGCTGGATTAGGAAACCTCGGCGCTGCCCCCTCATTGCCCTGCCGGGCATTTCTGCCCGTACAGTGACGGGGAGAAAGACGCTGCCATCGACGATTTCGCCAATCACAAGCGTTGCAGGAAGCGGGCCGGTGGAACGATTAGCCACCTTCTCCCCGTCACTATACGGGGAGAAGGTGCCGGCAGGCGGATGAGGGGCGGCGCCGACAGACGATATTTATCGCAGCTCAGGTTACGAGCATGCCGTTCAATCAAAAAGGCGGGAGCTTGTCCCGCCTTTTTTGTTACTCGCTAACAAGCCGCTTACTGCAAACGGCCGCTGGCATGGGCCAGCATGGTGTAGACCTTGCCGGTGTCCGAAGTCAGGTAGGTTTGGCCCATGATGTTGTCGCGGTCGTTGCGCGACACATCCTTGAGCAGCTTCTCGAAATCGTCGCAGTAGCGGTCGACGGCGGCGCGGAACTCGGCCTCGGTCTGGTACTTGCGGCGGATCTCGTCGAAGGTCTGCTGGCCTTTCAGCGTGTAGAGGCGCCGCGTGAACACGTCACGCTCGCCGCGCCGGTAGCGGTTCCACAGCTCGATCGAGGCGTCGTGGTCGATGGCGCGGGCGATATCGACCGACAGCGAGTTGAGCGATTCCACGACATGCAGTGGCGAGCGCTGCGCCGGAGCCGGGCGCGGCGCTTCCGCCGGAGCGGCCGGCCGGAGCTCTTCCTCGCGCGATGCGCCGGTCAGGAGATCGCGCACCCAGCCGCCTTGCGCCGTGCGGCCATTGGGATCGCGGCGCGGGGCCGTCTCGGCAGCGCGATCGAGGTCGAGCGTGCCGCGCAAGGTCGTCTCGGCCAACGGCGCCTGAGGTGCCCGGCGCTCGGGTTGCGGCTGTGGCTGCTGTGACTGCTGCGGTGCCGGCGGGCGACGCAGCGGCTCGGCAGGACGGGCCGGCGCCTGCGGTGCGGGGCGCAGACCGCGCGGCTCGCCGGATTCGCTGCTGCCGCTGCGGCCGGATTTCGCAACGATGTCAGACAGCTCCTTGAGCGCGTTGATCTGCTCGGAGACGGCGCGGCGGATGGCCGAGGTCGACTCCTTGGCCTCTTCCGGCATCTCGATGACGCCCTTCTTGAGCTCGGCGCGCGTCAGGTCGAGCTCGCTCTTGATCGAACCGGCCGTGCGCCGCATCTCCTCGGTGGCGTCGGCAAAGCGGCGCGTAGCCGAATCGACGACCTCGGCGATGGCGGTGCGGATCTTCTCCGCCGATTCCATGGTCCGTCCCTCGGCGTTCTGCATCGTCTGGCCAACCAGGTTTTCGAACGAACGCATCACCTTTTCGAGGTCTTCCGACTTCTTGACCAGGCCGACGGCGAGATCTTCCAGCGACGACTGCCGCTCCAGCGTGTGCTCGAGGTTGCTCTGCGCCGAGCTGAGCAGAGCCGAGGCGCTGGAGAGCAGGCGGCTGTGCTCGTCGAACTTGGTGGCGATCGAAGCGACCTCGCGCAGCGTGGCCGACGACAGGTCGGTGAGCCGGGTCGTGTTCGAATCGACCAGTCGCGCCGAGCTGGCGAAGGTCTGCGCGGCCTTTTCCGTCGTTGTCGCGAAGCTCTGCGTGCTGCCGGACAGGCGTTCCTCGACATGACCGAGATTGGCCGCAGCCTGGTCGATCAGCTGACCGAGCTGGGCGCTGGAGGTGCTCATGCGGCCGATGAGATCGGCAACGCTTTCGGCGAGCGTCGAGCGCGCGCCGTCCACCGCCGACAAGGTCTCGGCGGTACGGCTGGCGAGCGCGTTGACCAGCGCGGCGTTTTCGCTGCGCAGCTTCTCGGTCGCCCGCTCGGTGACCTCTTCCATGCTCCGCTGAAGCTCCGAGCCGCCCTGGGCGAAACGCTCGACCAGCGGCTTGGCGGTTTCGTCGAGGATCTTCGACATCTCGGCCGAGCGCGCCGCCAGCATCGTGTTGAGTTCGCGGGTGTTGGCGCCGATGGTCTTGGCCGCGTCGTTGGTGCTCTGACCGATATGCTGGCCGACCGCGGTGAAGGTCTCGGCGATGACGTTGGCGCGCGAAATCAGTTGCGCCTCCGCGCCCGAGACCTGCTCGTTGAGCTTCTGGCCGATCGTTTCCGTGGTGGAGGCGAGGCGGTTCTCGACGCCGGCGATCTGCTCCTCGATCCGGGCCGCTGCTGCCGCTGCATTCGACGCCAGGCGCTCGTCGGCGCCGGCCAGCGCCTGCTCGATCTCGCGGGCGTGGACGGCCAGTTCCTGACCGGTCTGACGCGCGCGGTCGGCGACCCGCTGCTCGGTGCTGGCGAAGGCCCCGACGATGGTCTCGGCATGGCCGCCGATGGTCGTGGTGCTGTCGGCGATGCGCGCGACCAGGCGCTGGTCCGCATCGTCGAAGATGCGGGCGATCTCGGACGCGCGTGACGAAAGCGCTTCCGACCCCTCGGCGATGCGCGAGATCAGATGCTGGTCGGCTGCATCGAAGATGCGGCCGAGGTCCGAGGCGCGGGCCGCGAGCGCTTCGGCCGATTCGCCGATGCGCATGCTCAGCCGTTCGTCGGCGCCTTCGAAATTACGTAGGATGTCGCCGGCGCGCGCCGCCAGCGACTGCGCCGTTTCGACCGCGCGGGCAACCAGCTTCTGGTCCGCAGCGTCGAAGGTACCGGCGATCTCGCTGGCGCGGGCGGACAGCTGGTCGGCGGTGTCCTCGGCGCGTGCGATCAGCGCATTCGACGTGTCCTCGGCGCGCGCATGCAGGCGGCGGTCGGCGTCCTCGAAGGCGCGGGCGATGTCTTCTGCCCTGGCGAGCAGCGCGGCCGAGGTCTGTTCGGCGCGGTCGGCGATCTTGCGGTCGGCGTCGCTGAAGGCAAGGCCAGCCTGCTCGTGCAGGGCGCTGGTGACCTCCATGACCTTCTCGCGCAAGGCGCCGGCGACGAAGACCGCGCTCTTCTCCAGCACGTTGCGGATGTTGTCGACACCGGTCGACAGCGCCCGTTCCATGGTTCCGGCGCGCTCCTCGATGATGCCGGTCTGCCGGTTGAACGCCTGCTCGATCTTCTCGACGTCGGCGGCGATCGTTGCCGAAATGTCGCTGCTCCTGGCGGCCAGTTGGTCGATATGGCCGGACAGGGAGCGGTCGACATCCTTGCGGGTGTCGACGAGCTTCGCCAGGTCGTCTTCAAGCGCGCGGCTCAGCATGTCGCGGCCTTCGGCCAGCTTGCCGACATGGCCGGCGATAATGTCGTCGACCTCGCTGCGGCTGGCGACGAGCTTCTGCAGGTCCGCTTCCAGCGCGCGCCTGAGGATATCGCGGCCCTCGGCGAGTTTCTCGACCTGGCCGGCGACCAGCCCGTCGATGCTGGAGCGGCTTTCGGCCAGCTTGGCGAGGTCGTCCTCGAGTGCCTTCGAAAGCGCCGAGCGATCCTGGGCAAGCCTGTCGCTATGGCCCTGGAGGAGGCTGTTGACGTTCTCCAGGTCGCCTTCCAGCACCCGCGCGAACTCGGCGCGGTTGTCGGTCAGCTTCTGCGACTGGTCGGCAATGGCGTTCCTGATCGTGCTGAGATCGGCATCCAGCGCGCGCTTGAGGATATCGCGGCCTTCCGCAAGCTTCTCGACCTGGCCGGCGACCAGCCCGTCGATGCTGGAGCGGCTCTCCGCCAGCTTGGCGAGATCGTCCTCCAGCGCCTTGGCCAGCGTCGAGCGGTCCTGAACCAGCCTGTTCTGGTGATCGGCCATGATGCCGTTCACATTCTGCAGATCGTCCTGGAGGGCTTGCGACAGCGTCGAGCGATCCTGGACGAGCCGGTTCGTGTGGTCGGAGATCAGGCTGTTCACATTCTGAAGATCGGCTTCCAGCGCCTTCGAAAGCTGGCTGCGCTCTTCCGCCACCCGCTCGGAATGACCGGCGATGGCGCCCTTGATCGTGTTGATATCGGCTTCGAGCGCGCGCTTGAGGATGTCGCGGCCCTCGGCGAGCTTTTCGACCTGGCCGGCGACCAGACCGTCGATGCTGGCGCGGCCCTCCGCCAGCTTGGCGAGGTCGGCCTCGAGCGTCTGCGCCAGCAGGCTGCGGTCGTCGGCGAGCCTGACGGAATGACCCTCGACCAGGTTCCTGATGCCGGACAGGTCGCTCTCCAGCGAACGGCTGAGTTCGCCGCGGTCTTCGGCAAGCTTGGCGGAATGGGTCTCGATCAGGCTCCTGATGCCGATAATATCGGTCTCCAGCGCCTTGGCGAGCACGGAGCGGCCCTCGGCGATCTTCTCGACCTGGCCGGCGACCAGCCCGTCGATGCTGGCGCGGCTGTCGGCCAGCTTGCCGAGATCGGCTTCCAGGGCGCGCGACAGGATGTTGCGGCCCTCGGCGAGCTTCCCGACGTGGCCGGCAACCATTTCGTCAATGATCGTACGGGCTTGCACGAGCTTTCCGGAGTCGTCATTCAGGGCCTGGGCAAGCCGGTTGCGGCCTTCTTCGAGCTGCTCCAGGTGGCTGCCCAGCGACGCGTCGATCGCGGCGCGCGACTCGTTGACCTTGCGCAGGTCGTCTTCCAACGCGCGCGCGATGAGGGTGCGGCCTTCCGCCAGCTTCTGCACCTGGTCGGTCACGGCGGCGTCGATGCCGGCACGGCTTTCGGCGAACGTCGCCAGGTCGGCCTGCATGGCGGCGGCCATGCGATCGCGGCTTTCCGAAAGCTTGCGGCTGTGGTTTTCCACCGCCTCCTCGATGCCGACGCGGGCATCGGCGAGCCGCTGGATGTCGCTGTCGAAGGAGCGCGAGACGACGTGGCGGGCCGCTTCCATGCGGCCGGCGAAGTCGCTGGCGCGGGCCTCGAGCATGGAGGAGGTCGACGAGACGATGTCGGCCATGTCGGCGCCGATCTGCGTCTTGCCCTGGTCGATCATCGCCGAGAGCTGGTCCTTGCTCTCTGCAAAGGTATTGGCGATTTCGCGGGCGCGCTCGACCAGCGTCTCATTGATCTGGCGGGCGCGGGCTTCGAGCGCGGCATTGAGCTTCTGCGTGCCGGTGTCGAGCGCCTCGGCCCGGGTCTGGAATTCGCTGATCAGCGCCTGGCCGCGTTCGGCCAGCGTCCGTTCGATGCCGCTGAGGCTGTTCTCGAACTCGGAGCTCAGCGTGCGCGCGGCGCCGCCCAGCAGCGAAACCATGCCGCTGGTGCGGTCGTCGAGCAGGTCGGTCAGCGAGCGGGTGAGGCCGTCGGTGGTGTCGGTCAGTTTGGCGATGCGGGTGTCGAGCAGGCTGGCGAAGGCCTCGCCCGAGGTCGACAGCCGGTCGGTGATCGAATCGAGCCGGCCCTCGACCGAATCGAAGATCGACATCGAGCTTTCGTTGATGCGGTCGATCAGCGTGTCGCCTGAATTGTTGATCGTCATCGACAGCTTGGTCGACGCATTGAGGATGGAGTCGCGGATGATGTCGCTGGCGGAGCCGATTTCGTCGCGCAGCGTCTCATGCGCGCTGGCGATCGAGGCGCGCACGCGCTCGGCATGGCTGACGACCGCTTCGCGCTCGCTGCCGAGGCCATCGACCAGCGAGCGGATACGGGCCTCGTTCTCCGAATAGGAGCGCTCGATCTGGTTGACTTCGCTGTGGACCAGCGTTTCCAGCTCGACCGCGCGCGCCAGCGTGCGCTCGATGCCTTCGCCCATCGCCGCGACTTCGCGGCGCACGGCCTGGCCGATCATCATGACGCGGTCCTGGGCGAGGTTTTCCGGCTCGGCCAGGCGGAAGGCCACTTCCGTCATCGACTGCGCGGCAATGCGCATTTCCTGCGCGCGGCGCACCATGGCCGCGAAGGCCCAGAACAGGATCACGGGAATGATTGCCGCCACTGCCAGGCCGATCAGCTCGGGGCGGGCGAAAAACTGGTCGAAGGTGCGGATCTTCCAGATGCCCGAACCGAACAGAAGATTGGCCAGGCCGCCGGCGCCGGCGATCCATGCCAGCGAAATGAACGCCACAACCCAGTAGATCGTGCTCGACGCGCGGCGGTTGAGGCCATGCAGCAGGGTGCGGTAGTCCTTCTGGCGGTCGTCATTGGCCGGGGTGAAGCCGGCCGGCTGCGCGCCGTTGCGCGTTTCAACCGGACGCAACTCGGCGGGCTTCGCCGCCGGCTGCGTGTTCTGTATTGGCCTGGCGTTCTGGCTCTGGACAACCACCGGTTCTTCCTTGTGGCCACGCCCTTCGCGCGCCAGTTCGTCAGCCGCGGCCGAAATCTGCGCTTCCAGATCTTCCATCGACGCCGCCATATCGAGGCCGCCGTCGCCATCTACGCTCAAATCAAGGTCGAGTGCCTTTTCGAGCTCCTTGGCCACGTCGCTGTCGAGAGTTCGTGTCGTTGGTTTCTTCGCCATGCCTTCGCTACCCTGTACTAGCTGCCGGGGACTTATGATTTTGAGCCGTGATTCTGGCTCGTCTTATCCCACGCAGGAGGCTGAAAATGGACCCTCGTATCGTAATGACACACAGGGGTAAAGAAAACCTGCATTCTGGGCGATACGTAAAACTTTAAATATAGGGTTAACGGAGACGTGATTTCGCGGCCTCCCTGTCAACATTTTTTCAGGTCAATCATTAACCCGTTTGCTACGGGATTCGCCTAGTTTTCCAGGCAAGTCTGAACACCAGGGAGCTGCAAATTTCATGCGCGGCGAAAGCGGCATTGCCTTTTCCATGCCCGGCGGCGACGTCTCGGGAACGGCCAGGTCACGTCCTGTGGATCTCGCCCATCTTTCGCGCCAGACGATGGGTGATCGCGCCCTCGAGCAGGAGGTGCTGGCGCTGTTCGTGCAGCAGGCGCTCGGCGTGCGCGACAAGATCCTCGAAGCCGACGTCAAGGAGCGTTTGCTGCTGGCGCATGGGCTCAAAGGCTCGGCGCGCGGGGTGGGAGCGTTTGCAATCGCCGATTGTGCCGCGGCCATCGAAGGCCAGCCCGAAGACGCCAAGACCCTGAACCGGCTCGGCGTCCTGATCGAGGAAGTGCGCGAGTTCATCGCCGCCATCGGCCGCTAGTTCCAAAAAAACGTCACGGCGCGGCGCTTTCGCGCCGCAGTTGACTTGTTCGCCGGAGTGATTATCTCGGCTGGAACTCCCCTTCAGGTGACAAATGACCAAGCTGACCTTCATTGCCAATGACGGCACACAGTTCGACATGGATGCCGAAAACGGCTCGACCGTCATGGAGAACGCCATCCGCAACGCCGTGCCCGGAATAGAGGCCGAATGCGGCGGCGCCTGCGCCTGCGCGACCTGCCATGTCTATGTCGACGAGGCCTGGACGGCCGAGGTCGGCGAGCCGGAGGCGATGGAGGAGGACATGCTGGACTTCGCCTACGACGTCCAGCCGAATTCGCGCCTGTCCTGCCAGATCAAGGTGCGCGACGCCCTCGACGGGCTGGTCGTGCGCGTACCCGCCCGCCAGGGCTGAGTTCGCCGCTTCGGCTATTTTTGCCGCCGCCGCTTGGCAGCGGGCCATTGCTCATGCAGTCTCGCGCCGTTTGGCAGCGAGGCGCATTGCATGAGCGACACGATCAGGACGGACGTACTCATCGTCGGGGCAGGGCCGGTCGGCCTGTTCGCCGTGTTCGAGCTTGGCCTCTTCGACATGAAGTGCCATCTGATCGACATCCTCGACCGGCCCGGCGGCCAGTGCGCCGAACTCTATCCGGAAAAGCCGATCTACGACATTCCCGGCTGGCCGTTGATCACCGCCCAGGGCCTGGTCGACAAACTGCTCGAGCAGATCCACCCGTTCAAGCCGGAATTCACCTACAACCGCATGGTCTCCAGCCTGGAGAAGCTGGAGGACGGCAGCTTCCGCGTCACCACCGACGAGAACGAGGTGTTCGAGGCCAAGGTGGTGGTGATCGCCGCCGGCGGCGGCTCGTTCCAGCCCAAGCGGCCGCCCATTCCGGGCATCGAAGCCTATGAAGGCAACAGCGTCTTCTATTCGGTGCGCCGCATGGAAGATTTCCGCGGCCACGACCTCGTCATCGTCGGCGGCGGCGATTCGGCGCTCGACTGGACGCTGAACCTGCAGCCGGTGGCAAAGAGCGTGACGCTGGTCCATCGCCGTCCGGAGTTCCGCGCGGCACCTGACAGCGTCAACAAGATGTATGCCATGCAGGAGATGAAGCAGCTGGACTTCCAGGTCGGCCAGGTGAGCGGCCTGAGCGGCGCCGACGGCCGGCTTTCATCCGCGACCATCAAGGGGCCGGACGGCGACATCGAGGTGCCATGCACCCGCATGCTCCCCTTCTTCGGCCTGACCATGAAGCTCGGTCCGATCGCCGAATGGGGGCTCAACCTGCATGAGAACCTGATCCCGGTCGACACCGAGAAGTTCCAGACCTCGGTTCCCGGCATCTTCGCCGTTGGCGACATCAACTGGTATCCCGGCAAGCTGAAGCTGATCCTGTCGGGTTTCCATGAGGTCGCGTTGATGGCGCAGGCCGCCAAGCGCATCGTCAGCCCCGGCGAGCGCATCGTCTTCCAGTACACCACCTCGTCGACCAGCCTGCAGAAGAAGCTCGGCGTCCACGATTGAGGCGCGTGCTACTCGGCCAGCACCGGAGCAGCGGTCTCGGGATGGCCGCGAAGCGCCTTCTCCGGCATCAGCCCGAGCGCGGCAAGCGCCATCAGCAGGATTGCCGCCGCGACGAGGAAGATCATCGTGAAGGCTTCGGCAGAGGCTGCGGCGCCAGCTGAATGCGCGCCTTCGCCGGCCAATGGCAGGCCATAGCCCAGAGCGACCGCGCCCAGGATCGCCACGCCCAGTGCGCTGCCCAAAGAGCGAAGGAAGGTGAGCACGCCGGTGGCGACGCCGAGATGTGCCTGATCGACGGCATTCTGGACCGAGACGGTGGCCACCGGAAACGTTGTCCCGCTGCCGAGGCCGACACAGGTCGTCAGGATTTCAACGACCAGCAGGGAGGCATGCCCGGCGACGACGCTGAGCGCGCCGAGGCAGGCTATGGCGAAGCTCACGCCGATCATGGCGATCCGCTTGTAGTGGACGAAGCGCGGTATCGTGCGCCCGCTGAACGTGGCGCCGGCGACGGTGCCGAGCATCAGCCCGAGCAGCGCAATGCCCGATTCGCTGGCCGAAAGCCCGACGATCGACTGCAGGTAGACCGGCAGATAGACCGCCAGGCCGATATTGGCGGCCTGCAGCAGGAACAAGGACAAGGTGCCGGCCAGCACGATCGGGTTGCTGAGCACCTCGAGCGAGATCAGCGGCTCGTCGGCGCGCATGAGCCGCAGCGCAAAAGCGCCCCAGATAACCGCCGAACTGGCGAGCAGCCCGAGGATTTCGCGCGACAGCCAGGGATAGGCGCTGCCGCCCCAGTTAAGCGCCAGCAGCAGCAGGGCAGTGGCCGCGATCAGCAGCGCCGCGCCGAGAGCGTCGATGCGATGATGCTTTGCCGCGATCGGCAGCTTCTTCAGCGGCTTGTTGATGATCGCCATGGCCAGCAGGCCGAGCGGCAGGTTGATCCAGAAGATCAGCGACCAGTGCAGATGCTCGGCGAAGGTACCGCCGAGCAGCGGGCCGGTAATGCTGGCAACGGCCCATGTGCCCGCGATCCAGGCCGCATAGCGCGCCCGCTCGCGCGGCGGCACGAGGTCGCCGATCACCGTCTGGGCCAATGCGAACAAGCCGCCGCCGCCGGCGCCCTGGATAGCGCGTCCGACGATAAGCACCAGCATGTTGGGCGCGATTGCGCTGACCAGCGATCCGGCGAGAAAGATCAGGATAGCCGCGTAGAGGGTTGGCCGGCGGCCATAGACATCGGAGATCTTGCCATAGAGCGGCGCCATCGCCGTTGCGGTGAGCAGATAGGCGGTGACGATCCACGGCAGATATTCGGCATGGCCGAGCAGACGCGCCATCGTCGGCATGGCCGGGGCGACGATGGTCTGGTCGAGCGCCGCCAGCAGCATCGACAACAGCACGCCGCCGATGATGGCGTTCTTCTCGCTCTCCGTCAGCGGCGACGTCGCTGCAATTGTCGCCGGCTTGTCGACAGCCTGATCCATGGTCTCGTTCTCTCGTGGGCTTGCGCGCGCCTCTGAGGGAGGCGGCCGGCTCGGCCGGTGCGACGACGCAGCCGCGTCGATTGGTTGTCGTGCCTTTCAGGTTCCGCCTTGGCGAACCTGAGATATGTCGTTCCATATAGGCCGATTTCGACGGGGGCTCGAAAGTTTTTGCCGCCTGGCACTACGCTTCGGCGAATTTGGCTTGCGCCATGGGCGCCCTGGTGCCGGCGAAATCAGGCGGGCGGCAGCTGGCCAGTCTCGATGCGCTCGAGCCGGTAGCGCAGCAGCCGCAGGATGCGGCTTTCGAAGTTGACGCTCTCGACGCGGTCGAACCGCACCTGGTCCTGGTCGTGCCTGGCGAGCTCGGCCGCGGTGATCTGCGCGGCTCTCGCCTTGACTTCGGCACAGGTCTTTTGCGGATAGCTCGCCTTCAGCGCGTCTTCCAGCTGCCTGGCGTGGTTCTTGGCGATCTCGACATGGCGTTCCTCGTGCCGCTTGATGTCGGCCGACAGCGTGTCCCAGAACAGCTTCACGTCGGCATCGGCCTTGCGCGAACTGCGCCATTCCGGAAGAATCACCTTGACCTTGACGGTCACGATGGCGTCGGCGACCCGGCAGGAACCCGAGCTTTCCGCATAGCTGACGCGGGTGGTGAACGCCATCTGCGTCGCGCCCGGGTGCCGCGAGCCGGTGCTCTTCACCTGCGGGCCGTGCTTGGAAAGCTGGGTCTCGATGTCGTCCAGCGTGCGGCCGCCAATGGCGAAGTAGCTGTAGGTCTTGACCAGATTGGCCGCGCCGGCGGGCAGGGCGGTCAGCGCGAGAACCAGGGCGCAGGTAAGCGAACGTTTCATCATGTTGCCTCTTCGGCCACCTTGCTTTACGGCCGCTCTCGGCGCAACGGATTTGATTTCCAGCGGATCACAAGATGGTTGACGGACAATGACGACGAGGCGATGGCAGCTGGCGCATGGACGCCATCTCGACCTTGGCGGCAAGGCAGTCGTCGTCGGCATCCTCAACGTCACGCCGGACAGTTTTTCCGATGGCGGGCTGTTCGCCGCGCGCGATACGGCACTCGGCCAGGCGCGCCGCATGGTGGAGGAGGGCGCAGCCGTCATCGATGTCGGTGGCGAATCGACCAGGCCAGGCGCGTCCGCCGTGACCGGCGAGGAAGAGCAGGCGCGTGTCCTGCCGGTCATCGAGGCGCTCGCCGGTTCCGGCGAGGCGCTGATCTCGGTCGACACCTATCGCGAGGACACCGCGCGCCTGGCCGTCGCCGCCGGCGCGCATATCGTCAACGATGTCTGGGGCCTGCAGCGGGAGCCGGGCATTGCACGCGTCGCCGCCGAAACCGGCGCCGGCCTCGTCATCATGCACACGGGACGTGGCAGGCAGAAGCTGCCTGACGTCATCGACGACCAGCTTTTCTTTCTCCGCAAGTCGCTGGAGATCGCGCGGGCCAGCGGCGTCGCCGATGATCAGATCGTGCTTGACCCCGGCTTCGGCTTCGCCAAGGAAACGGCCGAGGAGAACCTCGACCTGATGGCGCGGTTTGCCGAGCTTCAGGCGCTGGGCCACCCATTGATGGCCGGAACTTCGCGAAAGCGCTTCATCGGCGCCGTGACCGGGCGGGACGCTGCCGAGCGCGGCGCCGGAACGGCAGCCACCAGCGTCATTTTGAGATTGAAAGGCGCGCATCTATTTCGCGTCCACGATGTCGCAATCAACGTGGATGCGCTGGCGCTGGCCGATGCTATGCTGGCGCGTGAAACCGACCCGTCCGGACGCTGAGCCATGTATGTCATCCGCATGAAGAACTGCGCCTTCTTTGCCCGGCACGGCGTGCTGGACGAGGAGGAGACGCTCGGCCAGCGTTTTTATGTCGACGCGGCGCTGACCGTCGAGCCGGGCCGGGCGCTCGTCGAGGATTCGATCGAGGACACCGTCAACTATGGCGTCGCCTTCACGGTGATCGAGAAGATCGTCACCGGGCACCGGCGTTTCCTGATCGAGGCGCTGGCGCTGGAAGTGGCCAAGGCGCTGACGGCGCGGTTTCCGCAGATCAAGCGGGCCGAGATCACCGTGCGCAAGCCCAACGCGCCGGTGCCCGGCGTGCTCGACCATGTCGAGGTGACCGTTGTCTGGCCCGAATAACACGGTCTACCTCAGCCTTGGCGGCAATCTCGGCGATCCCGCCAAGTCGATGGCGGCCGCGCTGCGCCTTCTGGATGGCGACGACAAGACCAGCGTCGTCGCGGTCTCCTCGCTCTACCGCACGCCGCCCTGGGGCAAGCTCGACCAGCCGGATTTCCTCAATGCCGCCGCCACGATCGCGACCGGGCTTGCGCCGCGCGAACTGCTCGATCTTTGCCTCGATGCGGAGCGTCGGCTGAAGCGGGTGCGCGAGGAGCGCTGGGGGCCCCGGCTGATCGACATCGACATATTGGTGTTCGGCGACCGCATCATCCACGAGACGGGCCTGGAAGTGCCGCATCCGCGCATGCTGGAGCGTGCCTTCGTGCTCGCGCCCCTGGCCGAGATCGCGCCGGAGCTTGCCATCGGCGGCAAGAGCGTGTCGGAGCGCCTCGGCGCTGTCGATGCGTCCGGTATCGAGCGCCTGCCCTCGGGCCGCGACTGGTGGCTGCAATAGGCTAACCCGCAGCCGGATCCGTTGGTGGAAGGCGGACCTTTGCCGTCGCAATCATCCACTCAACCACTTCCAGCGGCACATCAGGCTGGGATAGCGTAAGCGTCATCTTCCCATCGACATCCGAGAAGAAAATCTCGCCCACTATGTGCTCATATTGGTCGGCGAGTTCCAGATACATGCCATCGCGTTGGACATCACTTCCAATCGTGGCCTCATAGTTGCGTCCAGCCAGCTCAATCATGTGACCAGTATCCG
This sequence comes from Mesorhizobium sp. M4B.F.Ca.ET.143.01.1.1, assembly GCF_004792275.1. NCBI lineage: Bacteria > Pseudomonadati > Pseudomonadota > Alphaproteobacteria > Hyphomicrobiales > Phyllobacteriaceae > Mesorhizobium > Mesorhizobium sp. M4B.F.Ca.ET.143.01.1.1. The sequence goes on along the minus strand of NZ_SRSR01000004.1, from coordinate 218,659 downwards.
CGTGCCTGCCAATCAGCCGGAAAATCCGCCGCCGTCGAGGAAGGCCTGTTCCTCCGGCGTCGTCTCGCGGCCGAGCATCCGGTTGCGATGCGGGAAGCGGCCGAAGCGCTGGATGATGTCGCGGTGCTCGACCGCATATTTCAGATCGGCCTGGGCACTGGTGGAGGTGAGTTCCACCGCTCGCGCCTGATCGACGAGCAGTTCCGAATGCTCGAAGGGCAGATAGAGGAAAACGCGAATGTTCTCTTCGAGCGCCAGGTCATGGCCGGCGGCAATGGCCTTGCCGGCGAAGTACCGCGCCAGCGGATCGGTCGCATACATATGGCCGGTGCCGCGAAAGCAGTTGCGCGGAAACTGGTCGAGCAGGACCATCAGCGCCAGCGAACCTTCGGCGTGTTCGCACCAGTCGTCGCATTCGCGCCGCGCGGCGGCGAAGTGCAGGTCGAGAAACCGGTTGCGGAAATCCGCGTCGAAGGCATCGTTCTTCTCGAACCAGGCGTCCTCGCCGGCCTCACGCCAGAATGCGGTGACGGTGAGCGCCCGTTTGTCCAGTTCAGCCATCTATTCCTCCGCAGGCTCGGATTTGCTTAGCACGCCGGCGGTCTCCTCGTTGAGCGCCTGGCCGGTGCGGCGCGGCGGCGTCAGCGGCGTTGGGATCGGCGTGCCGATATTGCCCTTCAGGAAGCGCTGGCCGGCGCGCACGCCTTCGGCCAGTTGCATCTCGAAGCGCGCGGTGTCGCGACGGCGGACATCCTCGATCACCTCGGCGACGTCTTCCGGGTCGACGCCCAGCGCTTCGAGCGCCGAGCCGCCGAAGACCAATGCAGATTCGAAGGTCTCGCGCAGCTGGTAGTCGACGCCGGCACGTATGAGCTGCAAGGCAGTGCCGCGGTCGAAGGCGCGCGCCAGGATCGTCACCAGCGGGAATTCGGCCTTGATCAACTGCGCGATGCGCACCGCGGCTTCCGGTTTGTCGACGCAGATCAGAACTGCGCGCGCCCGCCCGGCGCCGGCTGCGTGCAGGATATCCAGCCGCGTGCCGTCGCCGTAATAGACCTTGAAGCCGAAATCGGCCGCCGCCTGGATCATCTCGACCTCGTTGTCGATGATCGACACATCGATGCCGCGCAGCAGCAGCGGCTGGGAGGCGATCTGGCCGAAGCGGCCGAAGCCGATAATGAGCACGCTGCCGGAAAGGCCTTCGGCGACGTCGACGCCGTCGAGCGATTGCTCGTCGCGCGGCGTCACATAGCGCAGCGCGATGATGGCGAGCGGCGTCAGCACCATGGAGATGATGACGATCGCCGTCAGCGTCGCGTTGGCCTGGCCGTCGATGATGCCGACCGCCGCCGCCGCCGAATAGAGCACGAAAGCGAATTCGCCGCCTTGCGCCATGAACACGGCGCGTTCCAACGCCTCGCGATGACCGGTCTTCAGCATGCGGGCGACGACGTAGATGCCGAGCGCCTTCATCACCATGTAGGCGACGACATAGATGGCGACCAGCCGCCAGTTCGCGGCCACGACGTGCAGGTCGAGCGACATGCCGACGGCGAGGAAGAACAGGCCGAGCAGGATGCCGCGGAACGGTTCGATGTCGGCCTCGAGCTGATGGCGGAAGGTCGATTCGGAAAGCAGCACGCCGGCGAGGAACGCGCCCATCGCCATCGACAGGCCCGAAAGCTGCATGGCGAGCGCCGATCCCAGCACCACCAGCAACGCCGCTGCCGTCATCACCTCGCGGGCGCGGGCCTCGGCCAGGATGCGGAAGAACGGATTGAGCAGATAACGCCCCGCCACCACCAGGCCAACGATCGCGGCAAGGCCGATGCCGACCTCGGTCAGTCGCTGCGACAGGCTGGTCTCGGCGCCGCCCGGCGCCAGGAAGGCTATCAGCGCCAGCAACGGCACGATCGCCAGGTCCTCCAGCAGCAGGATCGAGACGATTCGCTGGCCCTTGGGCGTGGCGATCTCGCCGCGCTCCTCCAGCAATTGCATGACGATCGCCGTCGAGGTCAGGACGAAGCCGGCGCCGGCGACGAAGGACTGCGCGATCGGAAAGCCGCCGGCGAGCCCGACGCTGGTGAGCAGCGCCGCGCAGACGCCGACCTGCAGCGCGCCGAGGCCGAAGATTTCGCGGCGCAGGCCCCAGAGTCGCGACGGCTGCATCTCCAGCCCGATGATAAACAGGAACATGACGACGCCGAGTTCGGCGACGTGGAGGATGGCTTCCGATTCGGAGAAGATTCCGAGGCCAAACGGGCCGATGACGACGCCGGCGGCGAGATAGCCGAGGATGGAGCCGAGCCCCATGCGCTTGAAGATCGGGACCGCGACCACGCCGGCCGCGAGCAGCGCCACCACCTGGATAAGATCGCTGCCCGATGCTTCTACCGCCATGCCTCTTGTCCCTGTGTTCAGCAGCACTCCTTGCATGCAGTTGGAGCCAGAGGCAAGGGTGGGAAACCTACCAGGACGGGCAGGTGCCGTTGACGCGATTCCTCTGGTGGAACAATGGTCTCCGCTTGCCTGTCGGACGATCGGCATCTATATCTGGTAAATGCTTGACCATTCGTCCCGCCCGTCTTCGCCGACGCATATTCCGATGGATGCGCTCAGCGAAGTTCTGCAGGACTTTCGCTTGAGTGGCGTCAACTACGGCCGTTGCGAGCTCCGGCATCCGTGGAGCATAGACTTTCCGAAACAACAGCTGCTGCGGTTTCATTTTGTCGGCCAGGGTCCATGCTGGATTCACACCGAAGCGCAGGGCTGGCAGGAGTTGCGCAATGGCGATCTGGTCCTGCTGCCGCAAGGCATCGCCCACCGGCTGGCGAGCGCGCCGGACGTTGAAGGCGGCTCGCTCGAAGGTTGCCAGGTAATCAAGCTGGGCGGCAATGTCTGCGAAGTGGTTCGGCAGGGAACGGGCGCGACGAGCACTCTTTTCTGCGGCTCCATGGCCTTGGGCTCCTGTGCGCTCAACCCATTGATTACGTTGATGCCGCCTGTCATCAAGGGTTGCGACGTGGCTGGGAATGACCCTGTCGTCGGTCCTCTGCTGGCGGCCATGACGGTGGAGGCCGCGCAACCGCAGATGGGCAGCGCCACGATCCTGTCGCGTATGGCGGACTTGCTAACGGCCCGGCTCATCCGCTGCTGGGTCAATTGCAACGGCGCGTCGACCACCGGTTGGCTCGCAGCCATCCGCGACCCGCATATCGGCCGCGCTCTGGCAGCCATGCACCGCGACCCCGGCCATAACTGGACGCTGGGAAGCTTGGCGAGCGTGGCAGGCCAATCGCGCTCGATTTTCGCCGAGCGCTTCAGCGCTGTCCTGGGGGAAGGCGCCGCACACTATCTCGCCCGCATGCGTATGCAGCTTGCCCGCGAATTGCTGGGCCAGAACGGCTTGTCGGTTGCCGAAGTCGCTACCCGTTTGGGCTACGATTCCGAGGCATCCTTCGCTCGCGCGTTCAAACGCATCACCAATGTTTCGCCGGGCGTTGTGCGTCGCACAAATCCCGGACGAATAGATATGAATTTCGGATTCTAAGGTACATATCATCCGGGCGGACTTGCCTATCTAAGATCTCCAATTTTTGGAGATTCTTCCGTGACTGACACAACATTACAGCTTGAAGACGCAGCGATCGGCCTTGATGCCGATGCGCCAACCGCGTGGGGCGCAGCCACCTGGTTCGCGGTCATTTCACTGGCGGCCACCAGCTTTGCCCTGGTGTCCGCCGAATTCCTGCCGGCCGGTCTATTGACGCCGATGGCGCGCGATCTCGGCATCAGCGAGGGAACGGCCGGACAGGTCGTCACCGCCACCGCTTCGGTCGGCGCCGTGACGGCCATGCTGAGCAATGTTCTCATCGGCCGATTGAACCGCAAGACGGTGCTGATTGGCCTCATGGCCCTGGCGGTCGCTTCCAATATTCTTGCGGCGCTGGCGCCCAATTTCTGGCTGCTGTTGCTTGGCAGAGCCGGGCTCGGCATCGCGCTCAGCGCGTTCTGGGCGCTTTCGGTTGCCGTCGTGGCGAGGCTGGTTGGCGCCAACGCGACAGGTCGAGGCATGGCCATCGTCACTCTTGGCGTCTCGCTCGCCACCATTGCCGCACCCTCGATGGGAGCGCTGATCAGCGACTGGCTGGGATGGCGCAGCGCCATGGCGATGACAGCGGGGCTGGCGCTGGTTGCCATGCTGCTGCAGTTTCTCAGCCTGCCGACCTTGCCTGCAAGTGCAAGCAATAGCCTTGCCGACGTATTTCGGCTGACACGGCGGCGTGGCATTCAACTCGGCATGCTTGCCATTGTCTTGCTCATGACCGGGCATTTCGCCGGCTCAGTCTATGTGCGCCCCTTCCTCGAACACGTGACGCTGCTTGCGACCGGGCCGATAGCGCTCGCGCTGCTTGGATTTGGCATCGCCGCAGTGGTCGGAAACATTGCCGGCGGCCGCTTGGCCGATGCCAATATCCGCACGGCGCTCGTGATCACCGCTGCGTTGATGGCGTTTGCGGCGCTAGCATTGGTGCTTTGGGGTGTGCACATCGGCGCTGCCTTCGGCTTCGTTACGCTTTGGGGCTTGGCGTTCGGCATGGGGCCGGTGGTGCTGCCGACTAATCTGTCGCGTGCGGCACCTGACGCGCTGGAAGCGGCGGGCAGCCTGATGGTCGTCTCTTTCCAGGTCGCCATCACCATTGGCGCGGTTGTCGGTGGCTATGTCGTGGACAATTACGGCGCTACGGCGCCCCTGACGCTTACTGCCATCCTTGCCGCATCGACGGCTCTGCTGGCGCTGCTACAGCCTCGCAGCTGAACCCTGCGTCGACCATCGCGGCGGCCAGGCTCCGGGCCGCCGCGATGTTGCAGCCGCGTTACACAAGTTTACGTGATGCACGCGTTGCGTGTTGCCACAATCGACGGCTAAGGGACGCTCGGCTTCGGCCATTGGGAGGGAGCGACCACCGCTCCCTTTTTTGAGGAGATGACTGACATGAAGAAGTTTTTGCTCGTCGCCGTGGGTGTTGCGGCGCTTGCCGGTTCGGCCTGTTCGAAGGCGCCTGAGTGCACCGCCGAGATGGCGACCAAGAAGGCGCAGGACATGACTGCCGCGCTGCAGGAAGCGATCACCAAGGATCCGTCCAAGGCAGCCGACCTGTCGGCCAAGGTCCAGGCTGTGACGGACAAGTACAAGGACGCGTCGACTTTGGCCGAGGCCTGCAAGGCCTATGACGAAGTGACGGCCGCCATCAAGGGCTGAGCGTCCAAATCGAAAACGAGCGAGGCGGTGGCTTGAGGCCGCCGCCTTTTTTTGTTGCAGGTTGTGGATCTCAGTTCGGCGCGATCGAGCCGACTTCGACGGTGTCTACCCGCTTCAGGCTCATGCCGATCACCGGCACCAGCTGTTTGTTCACGCGCACGGCGACCGTCACCGTCATCGAATTGTCGTCGGGGATGCGCGCCTGCATGACGCCGTTCAATTGGTTGCGGTTGATGGTGAAGACGACCTTCTGGGCGTCGACGACATTGCCGCCGATGATGTCGAGCCCGTTTCCGGACGATCCACCCATGAAGTTGCCCTTGTAGTCGCGACCCTTGCGTTCGACGGTGGCGGACATCTTCTGCGTGAACACGCCGACGCGGCAATCGCCGTCGAGCGTCATGCCGGTCTTGCCGTCGGGCGTCGTACCATTGAAATTGCAGGTGAATTTCGTGCCCTTGTACTTGCCGGCAACGATTTCGCCCGGGCCGACCCACTTGCCCTCGACCGACCGGAAGAACTGCTTGTCGGGTTCGGCTCCAAGCGCTTTTCCGGCAAGGGCCAAAGGTGCCACAACCGCGACCGCAAGAGGCAGGACGCTGTACAGATTTACTCTTTTCATAGACGACACCCGGCAGCAAGAACGCTGTTTGCTAGACGTGTCAGACCATGAACAAGATTGGTTAATGCTTCGTCACTTGGCGGCGCCGATTACTTGCCGGGGGCCGAAGTTTCGCCATCTTTCCTGGCCGCGAACGATGTCAGCGCGGAGAGGAAATCGCTCAGTCCAGGCCGCCTCGCGGCGATGAAGGGCAGGGGCCGCGCCGTTTCCATCGCCGCTATGCCGATTCGTGCCGTCATCATGCCGTTGACGACCCCCTCGCCAAGTTTCGCCGAAAGCCTCGCGGCAAGCCCGTGGCCGACGATCTGCTGCACGAAACTGTCGCCGACGGCGATCGAGCCGGTCACCGCCAGGTGCGCAAGGACGTTGCGCGCCAGCCGGAAGAAGCCAAGCGTGCCCGGCCGGCCGCCATAGAGCTCCGACAGGCGGCGGATGAGTCGCCCGGCCTCGAACACGACGTAGGCGACATCGACGAGGGCGCGCGGGCTGACCGCGGTCACCAGCGAAACGCGCTTTGCCGCTTCGAGGATCATCGCCCTGGCGCGGACATCGAGCGGGCCGAGGATCTCGGTCTCGGCGAGCCGCACCAGATTGCCGCCGTCGATGATCTCGCCGCGCAGTTTGGCGAGCGCGCGCCTGCCGGCCGCGGTCTCCGGCTTGGCGGCGACGAAGGCTGAAAGCTCGTCGACGACGGACCGCGCCGCCTTCGGGTCGTCGCGGGCGACCGCGTCAAGCGCCCGCCGCTGCAGTTTTTCGACCTCGGCCAGGCGGGCAATCGCCAGGAATTCGCGCACCAGGATGACTACCAGCGCCAGCACCGCGATCGCCGCCATGCCGGCGGCCAGCCAGCCCAGCCATTCGGCGCGTTCGAACAGGTCGCGGATGAGCTGGTCCGTCCAAAGGCCGACCGCCAGCGAAACCAGCACGCCCACGGCGCCGAAGAACAGGCGGGCGAGCAGGGAACGCTTGCGCGGCGCGGTGGCCGGCGGCGGCTCGGCGGCAACGATGTCGGGCTCGTCGAAGACGTCGATCTCGGATGGAATGACGACTGCCACGTCGGCCTTTGCCGCGCGTGGCCGGCGCGCCGGCTCAGCCTCGACGGGCCGCGGCTTCGGCGCCTCCCGGCTCGGCTCCGGCTCGATGCGGAATGCAGCGGGTTTGCGGGGCGCGCTCATGCCAGGTGGTCTCCAATCAGGAACTGCAGCGCCCGGTCGAGACGGATATGCGGCAGCGACAGCGTAACACCTTCGGCCGTGCGTTCGAGCTTTGGCGGGCGGAATCGCACGAAGCGGATCGCCGGGTCGCCGCCATACGGCGATGCTACGGAGGGATTGAAAACCGTGTCAACTTTCTCAGGCAAGTCACCAGGAAATATGGCTGTTTCGGTCTTGCCGTCGAACGTGTCGCCATTGATCCGCTCGCCCTTCAGCGGCGTGCCGATGATGACGGGCAGGGTTTCGCGGCCCTGTTTGACCGTGCCTTCGCGGGTGGCGCGCACGGCCGCCATGGCGACCACGTCGACATCGGCTCCGGTGAAGTTCGCCCGCGCCACCGCGCGGTCGGCAAGCCGGCGCACGATCGCCTGCAGCCGGTCATGGCTTTCATGATGCAGGTGATCGGCCTTGGTCGCCGCCACCAGGATGCGGTCGATGCGCCGTGAAAACAGGTCGGTGAGGAAATTGCCGCGGCCGGGGCGGAAACAGGCGAGGATTTCGGTGACGGCACGCTCCAGGTCGGCCATGGCGGCCGGGCCCGCGTTCAGCGCCTGCATGGCGTCGATCAGCACGATCTGGCGGTCGAGACGCGTGATGTGCTCGCGGAAGAACGGTTTCACCACATGCGTCTTGTAGGCCTCGTAGCGCCGCTCCATCATCGCCTGCAGCGAACCGGGGCGGGGCCGCCGCTCGGCCAGTGCCGGCAACGGCGCGAAGGTCAGCGCGGGCGAGCCGTCGAGGTCGCCGGGCATCAGGAAACGGCCGGGCGGCAAGGTCGACAGCGCGCGCTCGTCGAGCTTGCACGCCTTGAGATAGGCCGAAAAGCCCTCGGCAAGCCGGCGCGCCGTCATCTCGTCGGCATCGGCATTGGGATCGATCGTGGCAGCGAGCGTCCGCCAGCCCTCGGAAAGATCGGCGCGCACGGGGAGTGCCGCCATCTCCATCGCCTCGCGCGAGAAATCGGCGAAGGATTTGCCGAGCAGCGGCAGGTCAAGCAGCCATTCGCCCGGGTAGTCGACGATGTCGAGCGACAATTTTCCAGCCGAAAACATACGGTTCCAGCCGGAAGCTGATTCGTATTCGATGGTCAGCCGCAGCTCGGAAATGGCGCGCGTCGAGTCCGGCCAGACACGGTCGTTGACCAGCGCCGCGACATGATCCTCGTACTGGAAGCGGGGAACGGCGTCGTCGGGCTGCTCCTCGAGGAAGGCGCGCGCGATGCGTCCCGATTTCTGTGCCTCGAACAGCGGCAGGCGGCCGCCATGGATCAGGTTGTGGACAAGCGCGGAGATGAACACTGTCTTGCCGGCGCGGGAAAGCCCGGTGACGCCCAACCTGAGCGACGGCGAAAAGAGCCCGGCAGCGCGCCCTGAAAGCGTGTCGAGAGCGATCTTCGCCTCGTCGGTGAAAGTGGTCAGCGATGATGCCAAAACATGCTCTCTGAGGGCCCGTCGGTTCCCGATATAGGCACTCAGGCTGCGGTTTGGAATGGCGCCGCCAATTTGGGTCTCAGAGATCGGCCGGTGTCAGAAAGGCCTCGAGATAGCCGCTGCCCTGATCGGCATGGGCAAGACTGCCGGGGAAGCGGACGACTGCGAGGCCAGATGTCGGGAAACCATAGTTCATTATGCCACGCGCGGCCTCCTCGCCGTCGCCCGAGACCGCCATGGCGAGATCCTCCGTCATCGGATTGTGGCCGATGACCAGCAGCGAGCCCACCCCGCCATTGTCGCGGATGATGCCGAGATAGCCGGCGGCGTCCTCGCTGTAGAGTGTGTCGAAGAACAGCACCCGGCCGGTATCTGTCTGGCCGGCCAGTCCCTCCAGGGTCTGGCGGGCCCGTTTTGCGTTGGAGCAAAGGGTCAGGTCGGGCACGTAGTTGCGGCTGCGCATGGCTGCCCCGATCGCCTCGGCATCGGCGATGCCGGAGGCATCGAGCGGACGATCGAAGTCACGGACTCCGGGCAGAGCCCATCCGGCCTTGGCATGTCTCAACAGGTAGAGTTTGCTCACCGCTCCCCCAAAATGCCTGGTTGGCACAATGGGATTAGCCACGAGAAAGCCATGGCGCACAATGGCCAATAGCCTTCAACCACAACGAATCATGGATGAATTCGATTTCCGCTCGCAAGCATAACGATATCATGGACAGCTGTGGGTCCGATATTACATTTGCGTGAAACGGTCGCCGATTGCGCTTGTGCACGCTTCTCTGCGCGAATATATAGGCGCCAAATTTGGGGTTGTTGGGTGAGTCGAATGAACGACATCGTTACCGCCGATTACGTACCCTCTGAAGACGAGCCGTTCATGAACGAACGGCAGAAATCTTACTTTCGAATGAAGCTCGTCGCCTGGAAGAACGACATTTTGCGCGAAGCGCGCGAAACCCTCGAAATCCTGCAGCAAGAAAACGCCAACCATCCCGACCTCGCCGACCGCGCCTCCTCGGAAACCGACCGAGCAATTGAACTCCGCGCCCGCGATCGTCAGCGCAAGCTCATCTCGAAAATCGATTCCGCGCTCCAGCGCATCGACGAAGGCACTTACGGCTATTGCGAGGAGACTGGCGAGCCGATTGCGCTGAAGCGGCTCGATGCGCGTCCGATCGCGACACTGTCGATCGAGGCGCAGGAGCGCCACGAGCGCCGGGAGAAGGTCTATCGCGACGACTGACGCGCTGGGATAATCACCCAGGGGTTTAGAAAATGGCCGGGCGACCGGCCATTTTTGTGCCCGCGTGACGCGGCTCCCTCGGTTGCCCAAGCGATGTCGCCGGATTTCGGCCTTGCTGGGGCAGGTAAATCCAGGAACAGGCGTGAAACGGCTTTCCGTCCGAAATCGTGTCGAAACAAGCAGATGGCGCGTTCTGCGTCTTCGCGAAACGACGCGCCGTTCTAGCGCTTCTGGCTGGCGAGTTCGCCGAGCAGCTTCGTCATTTCATCGTCGAGCGACGGCGGCGCCTTGGCGGCCGGTTTGCTCGCATGCGATTCATCGAGCGAAACCTCGAGCTCCTGAATCAGCGTATCGTCGATGGAGGTTGGCTTCGCCGGCGGTGGGGCATGCCGGACGGCATTGGTGTTCGCCGATCCATAGGCTGGCAGCGGCGTGATGTTGCTCGCCTGGTAGCTCGGAGCGGCTGGCTTCGGCGCCGGTGACGGCGCGGCTTGGCGCGGGCGGGCGGGCGGCGGCGTGGCGCTTACCGGCTGCGGCGCGGGCGGCGCCTGCCTCACAGGCACGGGGCCCGGCTGGGCGGGGCGCGGCCGCGGCGCCTGGGCCTGCTGCTGGCCGCCGTCTCCGGTCAGCGCCGGGCGGCGCGGCGCCGCCAGCCTGATATCGCGCTCGACGACGACGTCGGTCGGCCCGCCGATCAGGATGAGATGTTCGATGTCGTCGCGGCGCACCAGCACCAGCCGGCGGTGGCTGTCGACGGCGGTGGCATCCATGACGGCCAGCCTGGTCTTGCGGTTGCGGCCGCCGGCGACGAATGTCCCGAAGGTCAGGCTGCGCACCAGCTTGATGATGAGGAGAACGACCACCAGCAGGACGAGCGCGGCAAACGTCCACAGGATTGCGGCGACATAACCAGGACCCGCCACGCTATCCAGCCACTGCAGCATCGGTGCACCGCCCTTTTTTGAGGTGACGCGACACTAGACCGTGCGGACCGGCCGCCGCAAGTTGGCATCACGCTTCGTGAACAGTTTGAAACACGAATCCACGGCCTGGCGCCATTTTTATCTGACATTTGCCACCGGGGCCTTTTCCGCTACAGGAGAATGTGATTCAACCGGCCGTCCGCGGGGTGTCGGGCACCGGAATCACGAGCAGGGGGCACATGGCCAAGGAAACGCGCGGCGATTTCTATCCGGTACCGATCGTCGACCAGAATACGCGTCCGGGTGCCGTGACCCGGCTTATCATATTCATCGTTGTCCTGACCGGTGCGGCGATCGTTTTCGGGCTTTTCCGCGAGCGCCTTGGCGATCCCTTCCTGCTCGGCATGCTCGGCGTGCTGGCGATGATCGGCGTCGGGTTCCTGTTTGCTACTGCGATCGGCTTCGTTCAGGTCGCGCCGCGTTCGACCAGCGACGAACTTTCGAAAGCCTTCGTCGATTCGATGTCGCAAGGCCTGCTGGTCACCGACACCAAGGGCCGCATCGTCTACGCCAACCGGGCCTACGCCGACATGACGGGCGCTTCGTCGGCGGCCGACCTCAAGACGGTCGAGGGGCTGCTGTCGGACGTTCCCGAAGCCTCGATGACCATCTACCGGCTGGCGTCCGGCCTGCGCGACGGCCAGGCGGGCGACGGCGAGTTCAGGCTTGCGCAGTCCATCCGCCCCGGCGCGGAGCCCGGCGCGCACTGGTACCGCACCCGCGCTCGTGCCTTCAATGTGCCCGGCCAGCGGCTGCCGATGCTTGCCTGGCAGCTTGCCGACATCTCGCAGGAACGGGCCGAGCAGGAGCGTTTCTTCCTCGACCTGCAAAAGGCGATCGACCATCTCGACCATGCGCCGGCCGGTTTCTTTTCCGCCGACCAGGAAGGCCGCGTCACCTACATCAACGCCACGCTCGCCGAATGGCTCGGCATCGATCTGGCAAGCTTCACGCCGGGCGCCGTCTCGCTGCCCGAGATCGTTGCCGGCGACGGCATGGCGCTGGTCCGCTCGGTCAAGGCCGACCCCGGCACCACGCGCAACGCCGTCATCGACCTCGACCTGACGACGATGACCGGCGAGGCGCTGCCGGTACGCTTCATGCACCGCGTCTCGGCGAGCCGCGAGGGCGTCGGCGGTCCGACCCGCACCATCGTGCTCAACCGCACCCAGGGCGAGGATGCCTCGGCCGATCTCCGCGCCTCGGAAGTCCGCTTCACCCGCTTCTTCAATTCGACGCCGATGGCGATCGCCGGCGTCGACGCCAGCGGCCGCATCCTGCGCACCAACGCGCCGTTCCTGTCGCTGTTTTCCTCGGTCGTCGATCGCGACGCTGTCGACCGCCGCGTGCGGCTCGACACCGTCGTCCACGAGCGCGACCGGGCGGCGTTCGCCGAGGCCTTCGAGAAGGCTAGGCAACGGCAGGCCGACATCGAGCCGATCGACACGCTGTTGCCCGGCAACGAGGAGCGGCATATCCGCTTTTACGTCAATGCGGTCGCCGAGGGCACCGGCGGCGAGGGCGCCGAGGAATCGGCCATCGTCTATGCCGTCGACACCACCGAGCAGAAGGCGCTCGAGGGCCAGATGGCGCAGAGCCAGAAGATGCAGGCGGTCGGCCAGCTCGCCGGCGGCATCGCGCACGACTTCAACAATGTGCTGACCGCCATCATCATGGCGTCGGACCTGCTGTTGACCAACCACCGTCCGTCGGATCCGTCCTTCCCCGACATCATGAACATCAAGCAGAACGCCAACCGGGCGGCTTCGCTGGTAAGGCAGCTTCTCGCCTTCTCGCGCAAGCAGACCCTGCGGCCGGAAGTGCTGAACCTCACCGATGTCCTGGCCGATCTCAGGATGCTGCTCGCCCGTCTGGTCGGCAACGACATCAAGCTGAAGATCGACCACGGCCGCGATCTCTGGCCAGTCAAGGTCGATATCGGGCAGTTCGAGCAGGTGGTGGTGAACCTCGCCGTCAACGCGCGCGACGCGATGCCGGCGGGCGGCGACCTCGCGGTGCGCACCCGCAACGTCACGGCCGAGGAATGCAAGAGCTTCTCCTACCGCGAACTCACCCCGGCCGACTACGTCGTGGTCGAGATCGAGGACACCGGCACCGGCATCGCGCCTGACGTGCTGAAGAAGATATTCGAGCCCTTCTTCACCACCAAGGAGGTCGGCAAGGGCACCGGGCTCGGCCTGTCGATGGTCTATGGCATCATCAAGCAGACGGGCGGCTTCATCTTCTGCGATTCGGAAGTCGGCAAGGGTTCGGTGTTCCGCATCTTCCTGCCGCGCCACATCGCGGAGGCGAGGCCGGCAAGCGAGCCGGGCGAGGCGCCGGCGGCGCCGGTGAAGCCGGCGGAGGCCGCCAAGGACCTGTCCGGCTCGGCCACCGTGCTGCTCGTCGAGGACGAGGATGCCGTGCGCATGGGCGGCGTGCGGGCGCTGACCTCGCGCGGCTATACCGTCCACGAGGCGTCCTCCGGCGTCGAGGCGCTGGAAGTGTTCGAGGCGCTCGGCGGCAAGGTCGACATCGTCGTCTCCGACGTCGTGATGCCGGAGATGGACGGGCCGACGCTGCTCGGCGAACTGCGCAAGCGACAGCCGGATATCAAGTTCGTCTTCGTTTCGGGCTACGCAGAGGACGCCTTTGCCAGGAATCTGCCGGCTGAGGCCCATTTCGGCTTCCTGCCGAAGCCGTTTTCGCTCAAGCAGTTGGCGACCATCGTCAAGGACGTGTTGGAATCCTGAACGACGACGCGCATCAAAACGGCGGACTGAATGTGATCGAGCGCACAGACGCCCGCGCCATGCCGTTTACAGGTGGCGGCGCCGGAGAGCGATCCGTCCGCTCATAACCAGTGAGTCCGGCCACTGGAGCTTTGCAATCGCGGCTTGCGCATCGGCGCGAGATCGCCATGATTGCGGTGACAAACGCGGCGGGGAATTGGGGTAGATGCCGTGACGCCGCACAACGAAGCGGAAAAGGGTGATTTTGCCGAAACGGTGCTGCTGCCGGGCGACCCGGAGCGCGCCGAATGGATGGCTGAGACTTTTCTCGAGGCGCCGCGCTGCGTCAATCGCCGCAGGGGCGCGCTGGGCTTCACCGGCCGGTACCGGGGCAAGCCGGTCAGCATCCAGTCGACCGGCATCGGCGTCTCGTCCTTCCTGATTTACGCCCATGAGCTTCTCGACTTCCACGGCGTCAAGACGCTGATCCGAACCGGCACTTGTGGCGGCCTGAGCGCCGAGGTGCCCCTGCGCGGCCTGGTGGTCTCGCAATCGGTCCGCGCCGAGAATGCCGACAGCGGCCAGGTCTTCGGACTCTACGCCGCCGCCGGTCCCGATCCGGCGCTGCTTGCCCGGGCATTGCAGCGGGCCGAGACGCTTGGCATCGAGCACCGGGCGGGGCTGACCATCTGCAGCGATATTTTCTATCATCCAAAGGGCCGCGCCCGCTATGCCGAAGCCATGGCCTTGGGAGCGCTCGCCGTCGATATGGAGACCAGCGCCCTCTACCGCATTTCGGCCCATTTTGGCGCGCGAGCGCTGTCGCTGCTAAACGTGGTCGATCATGTCACCAATGGCGAGCAGACCGACTATTCCGAGCGCCAGGAACTGTTCACCGACATGACGCGGCTGGCGCTCGAAGTCGCCGCGGAAAGCTGAAGGCCTGCCGCCTCGCGTTCTCGCGAACGGCTGCCGGTGCTCTCTTCGGCGGACAGGCAGGTTATCCCCTGGTGCAGGTCGAGGCCGTGAAGGCTCCGTCGGGCTGCTTCATGATGATGTCGAAGGACGGACCATCCGGGCCCTCCAGCGTCGCCTGTGTCATCGAAACGGAGTTGCCGCCGCTCGTATAGCCGCCCAGCGGACCGAGCCAGCTGATCTCGCCATTGGCATTCATCTGATAGTTGTAGCCTTGCGGTGCGGCGCCGAAGGTCACCGGACCGCTGTAAACATTGCCCTTGATGGTGATGTCGCCGAGGTTGAGGAAGGCGCCGAGCAGGTAGACCTCGCAATGGTAGATCCCGTCGGGCATCTTGCCCTCGGTGAAGTCGGCGCGGGCTGCCCCCGTCACGGCTAACAGAAGCACGACGCTGAAAATGCTGGAGATACGGGAAATCATGGCATGGCTCGGTTCAAGCGGACCTTGCCCTATTTCGGCGCCGCGCCGCAACTTGCCGTATGTCGCAAGGCCCAATTTTTGAGCACCAGACTAATATGGGCAAAAGATAGGCAGCATTGCGCAATTTTGCCGCATTCGGGTCTTTGGCAACCCATTACATGTTTGACGACTAATATCGTAACAAGCTGATAAGATTGGGATATTTCGACATTTCCAGTGCCGCTTCGCTGTTTGGCATGGTGGTTGCATAGCTATGTTGCGATGCAAAACAACCAGCTTGGGAGTGTACAATATGAGGGGTAATTTCTCGACAATAACAAAAATGTTTTCGGCCGGCGTACTCGCCGCCGGCCTGCTGACGGCGCCTGCCAAGGCGGCCGACGACACGATCAAGGTCGGCATCCTCCATTCGCTGTCGGGGACCATGGCGATTTCGGAGACGACGCTGAAGGACGTCATGCTGATGCTGATCGAGGAGCAGAACGCCAAGGGCGGCCTGCTCGGCAAGAAGCTCGAGGCCGTCGTCGTCGATCCGGCCTCCAACTGGCCGCTGTTCGCCGAAAAGGCGCGCGAACTGATCTCCAAGGACAAGGTCGCGGCCGTGTTCGGCTGCTGGACCTCCGTGTCGCGCAAGTCCGTGCTGCCGGTGTTCTCGGAACTCGACAACATCCTGTTCTACCCCGTCCAGTATGAGGGCGAGGAGAGCGAGCGCAACGTCTTCTACACCGGTGCCGCGCCGAACCAGCAAGCCATTCCGGCCGTCGACTACCTGATGAGCGAGGACGGCGGCTCGGTGAAGCGCTGGGTGCTGGAAGGCACCGACTACGTCTATCCGCGCACCACCAACAAGATCCTCGAAGCCTATCTGAAGGCGAAGGGCGTGCCGGCCGAGGACATCATGGTCAACTACACGCCGTTCGGCTTCTCCGACTGGCAGACCGAGGTTTCGGCGATCAAGAAGTTCGGCTCGGCCGGCAAGAAGACGGCTGTCGTCTCGACCGTCAACGGCGACGCCAACGTGCCGTTCTACAAGGAACTCGGCAACCAGGGCATCAAGGCCGAGGACATCCCGGTCATGGCCTTCTCGGTCGGCGAGGAAGAACTGGCCGGCCTCGACACCGGTCCGCTGGTCGGCCATCTCGCCGCGTGGAACTATTTCGAGAGCATCGACACGCCCGAGAACAAGAAGTTCATCGACGACTGGCACAAGTTCATCAAGAGCGACAAGCGCACCACCAACGACCCGATGGAAGCCCACTATATCGGCTTCAACATGTGGGTGAAGGCGGTCGAGAAGGCCGGCACCACAGATCCGGACAAGGTCATTGACGCCATGGTCGGCGTCTCGGTGCCGAACCTGACCGGCGGCTATTCGACCATGATGCCGAACCATCACATCACCAAGCCGGTGCTGATCGGCGAGATCCAGGCCGACGGCCAGTTCGAGACCGTCTCGCAGACGCCGGGCCTCGTGATGGGCGACGAATGGTCGGATTACCTGCCTGACTCCAAGGACCTGATCTCAGATTGGCGCGCGCCTCTGGCCTGCGGCAACTTCAACGTTGCCACCGGCAAGTGCGGCGGCAAGGGAACCAACTGATCGAGGTCTGGGCCGCCAAGGCCCATGGCCAGGTCTGGGCCGCCAAGGCCCATGGCCAGGTCTGGGCCGCCAGGCCCATGGCCAGGTCCGGACCTTGGCCCGTAACCTCCCGGGTCTGATTGGTCGCGGGCCTCTCCGCGACCGGGACCGCAGCCGGGCGGGCTCGACCTCCAGCCCGCCCGGACACCAAGCTCAATCCCTCTGGGAGCCACCTGAACCGATGATCCTGATCCGCGCGATTGGCCTGACGCTGCTGCTGGTGATGGCAAGCCTGTTGCCGTCCAGCGCCGCCGAAGCCGATCTTCGCGCCGTCATCGCCAAATTCGCCACCGCCGCGAATTTCTCCGCCACCGAGGCCGTGGTGCGCGAGCTTGCAGCCACCGGCGATCCCGCGGTCGAGCCGCCGCTTTCGGCGCTCGCCGACGGCAATCTCTATATCCGCAAGGCCGACTCCCAGGTCTTCGTCGGCAAGGACGCCGGCGACGGCATCGACCTGCTCGATCCGCTGAGCGGCGAGAAGTCAGCCTCGGCGGCCAAGACCGACCTCACCAAGATCAAGGTCAACAACGGCTTGCGCCGCGTCATCCGCGATGCGCTCGGCACGCTGACGCTGCGCGCCACGGACCCGGCCGTGCGCATCGCCGCCGCCGCCACCATGTTCAAGACGCCCGACGCCGCGAACATCGAGCCGCTCGATGCGGCCATCGCTGCTGAAACGGATGCAAGCGTCAAAGCGCTGTTCGAACAGGCCCGCGCGGCTTCGGTCCTCGTCTCGGACAGGCCAGAGGACGATAAGCTCGCCACGATCGCCCTGATTGCCGCGCGCGGCGACCGCGACGCGGTTTCGCTGCTCACCTCGGTCGAGGCGAACTCCCAGGGCGCGGTCAAGGACGCGGCATCGTCCGCGATCGCCGCCATCAATTCGACGCTGGCGCTGTGGGATGCCGGCCAGAACATCTGGTACGGAATTTCGCTGGGTTCGGTGCTGCTGCTCGCGGCCATCGGCCTTGCCATCACCTTCGGCGTCATGGGCGTCATCAACATGGCGCATGGCGAGATGGTGATGCTCGGCGCCTACACGACCTTCGTCGTCCAGCAGGTGATCCGCACGTCGTTCCCCGGCCTGTTCGACTGGTCGCTGGTCATCGCGCTGCCGCTTGCCTTCCTGGTTGCCGCACTCGTCGGCCTCGCCATCGAGCGCGGCGTCATCCGCTTCCTCTACGGCCGGCCGCTGGAGACGCTGCTTGCGACCTGGGGAGTCTCGCTGATCCTGCAGCAGGCGGTGCGGACCATTTTCGGGCCGACCAACCAGGAGGTCGGCAATCCGTCCTGGATGTCGGGCTCGTTCGACATCGGGCAACTGGCCATCACCTGGAACCGGCTGTGGATCCTGGTCTTCGCGCTCCTGGTGTTCGGCGTGCTGCTCTACGTCATGAAGCGCACCCCCTGGGGCCTGCGCATGCGCGCAGTCACCGCCAACCGCCGCATGGCCGCTTCCATGGGCATCAGGACGCCCTGGGTCGACGCGCTGACCTTCGCGCTCGGCTCGGGCATCGCCGGCATCGCCGGCGTCGCGCTCAGCCAGATCGACAACGTCTCGCCCAATCTCGGCCGCGGCTACATCATCGACAGCTTCATGGTCGTCGTCTTCGGCGGCGTCGGCAATCTGTGGGGCACGCTGGTCGGCGCCTTCTCGCTCGGCATCGTCAACAAGGTCCTCGAGCCCTATGCCGGCGCCGTGCTCGGCAAGATCGTCGTGCTGGTGCTGATCATCCTGTTCATCCAGAAGCGCCCGCGCGGCCTGTTCGCGCTCAAGGGCCGGGCGGTGGAAGCATGATCGCGCAACGCCTCTTCGGCGGCGACCGCCGCATCGCCATCACGGTTCTCATCTTGCTCGCGGCGGCGGTCCTCGTGCCGTTGCTCAACCTCGCCGTTTCGCCGGCAAGCGCCTTCTACGTGCCGTCCTATATCGTCGCGCTGGTCGGCAAATATCTCTGCTACGCGCTGCTTGCCTTGGCGCTCGATCTCGTCTGGGGCTATTGCGGCATCCTCTCGCTCGGCCATGGCGCCTTCTTCGCGCTCGGCGGCTATGCGATGGGCATGTACCTGATGCGCCAGATCGGCTCGCGCGGCGTCTACGGCAACCCCATCCTGCCGGACTTCATGGTGTTCCTGAACTACAAGGAACTGCCCTGGTTCTGGTACGGCTTCGACCATTTCTGGTTCGCAGCGCTGATGGTGCTTGCCGTGCCCGGCCTGCTCGCCTTCGTCTTCGGCTGGTTCGCCTTCCGCAGCCGCGTCACCGGCGTCTACCTCTCGATCATCACCCAGGCTATGACCTATGCGCTGCTGCTCGCCTTCTTTCGCAACGACATGGGTTTCGGCGGCAACAACGGCCTGACCGACTTCAAGGACATCCTCGGCTTCAACGTGCAGGCCGATGCGACGCGCTCGGCCCTGTTCGCGGCCAGCGCCATGACGCTTGCACTCGCCGTTCTGCTGACCTCGGCGATCGTGCGTTCAAAGTACGGCAAGCTCCTGATGGCGGTGCGCGATGCCGAGAGCCGCACCCGCTTCCTTGGCTGGCGGGCCGAGAACGTCAAGCTGTTCGCCTTCACCGTGTCGGCGATCATGGCCGGCATCGCCGGCGCGCTGTATGTGCCGCAGGTCGGCATCATCAATCCTGGCGAGTTCGAGCCGTCCAACTCGATCGAGGTGGTGATCTGGGCGGCCGTCGGCGGTCGCGGCACCATTGTCGGCCCGATCGTCGGCGCCCTGCTCGTCAATGCCGGCAAGTCCTGGTTCACCGGCGTGCTGCCGGAATTCTGGCTGTTCGCGCTGGGCGGACTGTTCGTCGCCGTCACACTGCTGCTGCCCAAGGGCATCGTCGGCATGTGGGACAGCTGGCGCAGCAAGGCCAGGGCACTGCGCGCAGCCTCGCTCGCTGCGGAAGCCGGCAGCGATCCGCAGGAGCCGCAGCCGAAGATCGTACGCAGCGCCGCAAGGACGCCGGGCTCATGGTCGGCCTCCGGGCCCGAACCTCAGCCGGCGGAGTGACCGATCATGAGCAAGTCGCACACCATCCTCTACCTCGACGGCGTCTCGGTCTCCTTCGACGGCTTCCGCGCCATCAACAATCTGTCGCTGGTGCTCGACAAGGGCGAGATGCGCGCGATCATAGGCCCCAACGGCGCCGGCAAGACGACGATGATGGATATCGTCACCGGCAAGACGCGGCCGGACGAGGGCGAAGTCTTCTTCGACGGCCAGGTCGATCTCACCCGGCATGACGAGGCCGAGATCGCCATGATGGGCATCGGCCGAAAATTCCAGAAGCCGACCGTCTTCGAGAGCCACACCATCGAAGAGAATCTGATGCTGGCGCTGAAGGGGCCGCGTTCGATCTTCCCGGCGCTGTTCCATCGCCGCTCGACGGCGGACGTGCGGCGCATCGACGACATCCTCGGCATTATCCGTCTGGGCGACAAGCGCGACGAGCTCGCCGCCAATCTCAGCCACGGCCAGAAGCAATGGCTGGAGATCGGCATGCTGCTCGCGCAGGACCCGAAGCTGCTGCTGGTCGACGAGCCGGTCGCCGGCATGACCGATGCCGAAACCGTGGAGACGGCGCGCCTGCTCAAGGATATCGCCCGCGACCATTCGGTCATCGTCGTCGAGCACGACATGCATTTCGTGCGCGAGCTCGGCGTCAAGGTCACCTGCCTGCACGAGGGCTCGGTTCTGTCGGAAGGCACGCTCGATTTCGTCTCGGCCGACGAGCGTGTCGTCGAAGTCTATCTGGGGCGTTGAGCATGATCTGGCGGGTTCCCTTCCATCGTTTCGACCTTGCCTTCCTCAAGCGCTGGAGGAGACGCTGACCATGCTCGAAGTCTCCAATGCCACGCTGCACTACGGCGCCGCCCAGGCGCTGCGCGGCGTTTCGCTGAAGGCCGGCGCCGGCAAGATCACTTGCGTGCTCGGCCGCAACGGCGTCGGCAAGACCAGTTTGATGAGATCGATCGTCGGCCACCACAGGCTGACGAGCGGAAGCGTTGCCTTCGAGGGGAAGGCGCTCGACCGGAGCGCGGCGTATGACCGCGCCCGGTCGGGCATCGCATTCGTGCCGCAGGGCAGGGAGGTCTTCCCGCTGCTGACGGTACGCGAGAATCTGGAGACCGGCTTCGCGCCGCTGAAACGCGCCGACCGCAACATTCCAGCGCACGTCTTCGAGCTGTTTCCGGTGTTGAGGCAGATGCTTGGCCGGCGTGGCGGCGATCTCTCCGGTGGCCAGCAGCAGCAGCTCGCCATCGGCCGGGCGCTGGTGATGCGGCCGAAGCTGCTGGTGCTCGACGAGCCGACCGAAGGCATCCAGCCGTCGATCATCAAGGACATCGGCCGCGCCATCCGTTATTTGCGCGACCAGGCCGGCATTGCCGTGCTGCTCGTCGAGCAGTATCTCGACTTCTGCCGCGAGCTCGCCGACGAGGTCAACATCATGGACCGCGGCCAGATCGTCCACACCGGCCCGGCGCAGGATCTCGACCGGGCGGATGTAAGGAAGTTCCTGACGGTGTAGCTGCCTTTTCGTCATCCTGGGGCGAAGCAAGGAGCGAAGCGACGCGGCGCAGGCCCCAGGATCCATGCCGTTACCTCTGCCGAATGATGCAGCGGTACAGAATAAAATCCTCGCTCAGCGCCCGAACCATTCCCAATTCTGCGCCGTTAGTGGCGCTTCCAAGTAACGGCATGGATCCTAGCGTCTTCGCTCCGCTTCGCGTCGCTGCGCCCAAGGATGACGAAGTGTTCGACAGCCCTGGCGCGTTTAATGCCGCATGCTAGTCTTTTCCTGGCCTTGGTGAGTCGGCCGCTTTCCGTACCAGTCGCGAATGAGGGGGAAGGCGCGGGCCCAGCCGGCAAGTTCCACGCAAGCAAGCAGGCCTAGCTTCCCCGCAGTGATTGTCGGTCAATGCGTCCAAAAGACTCTTGCCAGGGGGAAAGGCGATGGATCGTTTTGTCGAGGACTACCAGAAGCGACGCCTCACCGAGCGCGTCGACATCATCACCGCCATCAACATCCTGAGGTCGCAGGGCTACGATCCGGACGAGCTGATTGGTGAAATGACCAAGGTCTTCTACGTCGACCTCGATGCCTACAACGAGGTGATGGCGCACTGAAGCGAAGGCAGGCCGGGCGCTAGCTCGCGCGCCGCAGCGTCGCGGCAAGCACGCGGTTGCGGCCGCTCCGCTTAGCGGCATAAAGCGCCTTGTCGGCGGCGCTCAGCACCTTGTCGAAGCTGGTGCCGTCCTGGCTGCCGAAGGCGTAGCCGGCGCTGACGGTGCAGGACAGCGGGCGCGTCTCGGTTTCGATGCGGCGCGCCGCGAACGATGCGCGGATGCGCTCGGCGGCGAACTCCACCTTTTCCGGCAAGGTGCGCTTGAGCACCAGCGCGAATTCCTCGCCGCCAAGGCGCGCGGCGGCATCGGTTGGCTGAAGATTGGCGGCGAGTTCCTCGGCG
The DNA here is from genome assembly GCF_004792275.1 of Mesorhizobium sp. M4B.F.Ca.ET.143.01.1.1. Lineage (NCBI taxonomy): Bacteria > Pseudomonadati > Pseudomonadota > Alphaproteobacteria > Hyphomicrobiales > Phyllobacteriaceae > Mesorhizobium > Mesorhizobium sp. M4B.F.Ca.ET.143.01.1.1. The sequence goes on along the minus strand of NZ_SRSR01000004.1, from coordinate 196,657 downwards.
AATACTTTCAGCACCGCGTCGCCGGCGGCATGGCCGAATTCGTCGTTGATCGCCTTGAAGCCGTCGAGGTCGAACACCACCACCGCCATGAAAGCGCCGACAGGCGCCTCGCCATGCAGGTCGAACAGCGCGCGCCGGTTGAGCAGGCCGGTCAGCGGATCGGTGAGCGCATTGCGCCGGTGATGCTGCGCCAGCCGCCCCTGGTTCAGCGCCAGCGACAGCCCGCCGATGCCGGTCATCGAGGCGATGACGATGATGAGGCTGAGATCCTCGGCCCAGTTGCTCGGCGCGTGGCCGAGCACCAGCCTGCCGTCCCAGACCAGCACCGCGGCGCACAGCACGAACGAAGCTGCGGTCAGCGAATAGAGCAGCGCGACACCCTGCAGCGGCGCAGGCGCTTCCTCCCGCCCGCGCCAGTATTCATGCGCCGTCGCGAACAGCAGCAGGCCGGCAAGGAAATTCTCCAGCATGAAGCCAAGCCCGTCATAGCCGAGCGCCATGGGCGGCAGCGCCAAAGCGAGCGAAATGCTGGCGCCCACCACGACGCGCGGCAATGGCGAGCGCCCTGTCCTGAACTGGTGGGCGGCACCCAGCATCACCGAAAAGCCGAGCAGCAGAAGTGCCAGCGTCAGAACGCCCAGGACAGGCCCAGGGGCTTCGATATAGGCGTCATAGACAAACACCTCGCCGACGATCACCAGCACGCTGATGGCCCAGGTCAGAAGGAACCTGTCGGAGCGGGCGGTCAGCCATGTGCCGAACAACGTCATGCTGAGGCAGGCGGCGGAAAAGCCGACCGCCAGCAGCATTGAATTGTAGTCGAGCAGCATGCCCTGTCCTTGCCGGCGGCGGCGCCAGAGTCTGCTCTGGCGTCGGCTATTAGTGCCGCAAGGAAGTGTCGATACCGTTACGATATCCGCGAAGATACCGAGATTTTGCCGCGTCAGCCCGTCACGCGCTTCATCAGCGCCATGGCGCCGAACGGTGCGCGCACCTTGCCCTCGGTGATGAAATAGGCGAACACGTCGCGCGGCTTGACCGGCGCGTCGATTTTGGGTTCGACGCGCGGCAGGTCGGCCGGCTGCTTGCCTTGCGCCCAGGTCTTTACCCGCGTCGCCCACTCATCCAACCCTTTCGGCGTGTAGCAGTCGGGATTGTCGTCGCTGCCGGTCTGCAGCCGCGCATAGACGAAATCGCCGGTGACGTCGGCGATAGCCGGATATTTGGCATGGTCGGCATAGACGATCGCCGCCTTGTACTTGCGCGCAAGCGCCGCGAATTCCGGCACGATGAAGCTGTCGTGGCGGACTTCAAGCGCGTGGCGCAGCGCGACGCCGTCCTGCTTCTCGGGGAGCAGCTTCAAGAAGGCTTCGAAATCGTCCGCGTCGAACTTCTTCGTCGGCGCGAACTGCCACAGGATCGGGCCGAGCTTGTCGCCGAGCGCGGCGACGCCGGAGCCGAGGAAACGCATCATCGACTCGCCGGCCTCGCCCAGCACGCGCCGGTTGGTGACGAAGCGGTTGCCTTTCAGCGAATAGACGAAACCGTCCGGCGCCTCGTTTGCCCATTTCACAAAGGTCGGCTCCTTGAAGCTGGAATAGAAGGTGCCGTTGACCTCGATGCTCGGCACCTGCCGGCTGGCGTATTGGAGCTGCTTGGCCTTGGACAGCTTGTCCGGATAGAAGGACGTGTCCCACGGCTCGAACGTCCAGCCGCCCATGCCCGAGCGGATCGTTCCTTGGCTGGCCATTGTCATCCTCCCAGTTTCAAAAGAGCTATCAGGCGGCTTGGCCGACCGGCTTGGCCATGTCGACCACAATCCATCCTGGCCGGTAGGGGTGTGCCCGGCGACCCGTTTCCCGGAAACCATAGGCCGTATAGAGCGCGATGTTTCGCTCCATCCGCGAATTGGTGTAGAGCCGCACCTCCGGCAGACCCCATGTCTGTGTCTGCTCGTCAGCGAAGTCGAGGAGCGCGATGCCCAACTTCTTGCCTTGAAACGCAGGCGACACGGCCACGCTGAAGATCATGACATGGTCGGCATGGCGCTCGAGCACGATCAGCCCGGCAAGCTCAGCACCGCTCTCCAGCAGCCAGACCTCGCCGCGCTCGATGCGCGGCGCATAGTCTTCCGTCACCGGCATGGGTGGCGCGCCGAGCAGAGCGGTGTAGGGCGCGTAGGCGGCGGTGGTCAGCGAAACGACCGCGGGGAGATCCGCCGCAAGCGCCTTTGTGATTGTCATTCAAACTCTCTCCAGGCACTGACGATCCGGGCACTCACTCCGCCGCTTCGCGCTTGCCTCCGGGCCGCCGCTCCAGCAGCTCCTTGAGGAACTGGCCGGTGTAGCTGCGCTTCTCGCGCACGATCGCTTCCGGCGTGCCGGAGGCGACCAGCTCGCCGCCGCCGTCGCCGCCTTCGGGGCCGAGGTCGAGCACCCAGTCGGCGGTCTTGATGACTTCGAGATTGTGCTCGATGACCACCACCGTGTTGCCCTGGTCGACCAGCTCATGCAGCACTTCGAGCAGCTTGGCGACGTCGTGGAAATGCAGGCCGGTGGTCGGCTCGTCGAGGATGTAGAGCGTCTTGCCTGTCGCCTTGCGCGACAATTCCTTGGCCAGCTTGATACGCTGCGCCTCGCCGCCCGACAGGGTCGTCGCCTGCTGGCCGATATGGATGTAGCCGAGGCCGACCTGCTTCAGCGTCTCCAGCTTGTCGCGAACCCCGGGCACGGCAGCGAAGAAGTCGACGCCTTCCTCGACCGTCATGTCGAGCACGTCGGCGATCGACTTGCCCTTGAACAGCACGTCGAGCGTCTCGCGGTTGTAGCGCTTGCCGTGGCAGACGTCGCAGGTGACGTAGACGTCGGGCAGGAAGTGCATCTCGATCTTGATGACGCCGTCGCCCTGGCAGGCCTCGCAGCGGCCGCCCTTGACGTTGAACGAGAAGCGTCCCGGCTGATAGCCGCGCGCCTTGGCCTCGGGCAGCCCGGCGAACCAGTCGCGGATCGGCGTGAAGGCGCCGGTATAGGTGGCGGGATTGGAACGCGGCGTGCGGCCGATCGGCGACTGGTCGATGTCGATGACCTTGTCGAGGAACTCCAGCCCCTCGATGCGGTCATGCTCGGCCGGATGCTCGCGCGAGCCCATGATGCGGCGCGACGCCGCCTTGAAGAGCGTCTCGATCAGGAAGGTCGACTTGCCGCCGCCGGACACGCCGGTCACGGCAGTGAAGGTGCCGAGCGGGATCTCGGCGGTAACGTTCTTCAGGTTGTTGCCGCGCGCGCCGACGACCTTGATACGCCGATTCTTCTTCGCCTCGCGGCGCACGCCAGGTGTGGCCACTTCGAGCTCGCCCGACAGGTATTTGCCGGTGATCGAGGCGGGGGTCGCCATGATCTGCTGCGGTGTGCCTTGCGCGATGATCTCGCCGCCGTGGATGCCGGCGGCCGGACCGATATCGACGACATAATCGGCATGCAGGATCGCGTCCTCGTCATGCTCGACCACGATCACTGTGTTGCCGATGTCGCGCAGGTGCTTCAGCGTGTCGAGCAGGCGTGCATTGTCGCGCTGGTGCAGGCCGATGGACGGCTCGTCCAGCACATAGAGCACGCCGGTGAGGCCCGAGCCGATCTGCGACGCGAGCCGGATGCGCTGGCTCTCGCCGCCCGACAGCGTGCCGGAATTGCGCGAAAGCGTCAGATAGTCGAGGCCGACATCGTTGAGGAAGCGCAGCCGCTCGCGGATCTCCTTGAGCACGCGCACCGCAATCTCGTTCTGCTTGTCGTTGAGCTGCGCCGGCAGATCGGTGAACCACTGGTCGGCCTTGCGGATCGACTGCTCGGTCACTTCGCCGATGTGTTTTCCCGCGATCTTCACCGCCAGCGCCTCCGGCTTCAGCCGGTAGCCGTTGCAGGAGGGGCAGGGGGTCGCCGACATGAAGCGCTCGATCTCCTCGCGCATCCAGGCGGATTCGGTCTCCTTCCAGCGCCGGTCGAGATTGGGGATGACGCCCTCGAAGGTCTTGGTCGTCTTGTAGGAGCGCAGACCGTCATCGTACTGGAAGGTGATCTCGCGCTCGCCGGTGCCGTGCAGGATGGCTTCCTGCGCCGCGGCGGAAAGATCCTTGAACTTGTCGCCGAGCTTGAAGCCATAGGCCTTGCCCAGCGCTTCCAGCGTCTGCGCGTAATAGGGCGAGGTCGACTTCGCCCACGGGCTGACGGCGCCGTCGCGCAGCGAAAGGTTCTCGTCGGGCACCACCAGATTGGCGTCGATGGCGCGCTGGCTGCCGAGACCGTCGCAGGTCGGGCAGGCGCCGAACGGATTGTTGAAGGAGAACAGCCTGGGCTCGATCTCCGGAATGGTGAAGCCCGAAACCGGGCAGGCGAATTTCTCCGAGAACAGGATGCGCTCATGCGTCTCGTTCTTCGACTTGTTGACCGAGTCCTCACCGGTCAGGCTGGCGTCGAGCGGCCTGTCGGCGAATTCGGCGACGGCCAGGCCCTCGGCGAGCTTAAGCGCCGTCTCCATGGAATCGGCAAGTCGCGTCGCCAGGTCGCCGCGCACGACAATGCGGTCGACGACTACGTCGATGTCGTGCTTGTACTTCTTGTCCAGCGCCGGCACGTCGGCGATCTCGTAGAAGACGCCGTCGACCTTGACGCGCTGGAAACCCTTCTTCTGCAGCTCCAGGAGTTCCTTGCGGTACTCGCCCTTGCGGCCGCGCACGATCGGCGCCAGCAGGAACAGGCGCGTGCCTTCCTCGAGCGCCAGCACCCGGTCGACCATTTGGCTGACCGTCTGGCTCTCGATCGGCAGGCCGGTGGCCGGCGAATAGGGAACGCCGACGCGCGCGAACAGGAGGCGCATGTAGTCGTAGATCTCGGTGACGGTGCCGACCGTCGAGCGCGGATTTTTCGACGTCGTCTTCTGTTCGATGGAGATGGCGGGAGACAGCCCGTCGATCTGGTCGACATCAGGCTTCTGCATCATTTCCAGGAACTGGCGCGCATAGGCCGACAGGCTCTCGACGTAGCGGCGCTGGCCTTCGGCATAGATCGTGTCGAAGGCGAGCGACGACTTGCCGGACCCTGACAGGCCGGTCATGACGATAAGGCTGTCACGCGGCAGGTCGAGATCGACGTTCTTCAGATTGTGTTCGCGCGCCCCGCGAATGGAAAGGTATTTATGGTCGGCCATCGCCGGTCGCCGCCTCAGGTCTGGAATTCGTGGGATCGGCGGGTTTCTCCCGGCCATCCCCTATGTAGGTAATTTTCCCGCCACGTCGAGAGACGCCACAATTCTCGACAAAAGCGTTTAAGCGTCTTTCGCGCGGGCGAGCAAGCGGAAAGAACAAAGGCCGAACACGCTCCTGACAAAGCGGTGTGGAAATCCGGTCTCGACTTGACCTGGACGTAACCTCCCGGCGATCACATTTTTCGGTAACCGGCTATTCGATGGTTGACGTCTCCGAGCGAGGGGAGCAGTGTCCACAGGTCCAACGGAGCCGGCTGTCTTTCGATGGCCTCGCCGCCCAAAGGTGGCCTGCGAGACGCCGCAGGTTTTGCGATTTGCGCTCTGGACGACAATTGTCGCAACGGACCCAGGAGCGGAGCATGACGCCACCGGACAGTCCCTTGAGGCTCCACACCAAGATGGAGCCGCGGCGGGCATAAGTGCCAGGGCAGGCGTGAGCGTCAGCCCGACAAACCGTGACCTGTCGAATCCTCACAATTAGAGACGATAGTCGGATCGTCGGCTGAATGCCGCGATGCATCCGAAATCAAACGCCGGCAGAACACTCCCGGCAAGTTTGGATTTCAAATCCAGAAAAGCCCCGTCCGTTTTGCGGAAGCAACGGCGGGGCTGTTCGTTTGTGCAAGCACGCTACACCCCATTGCCATTGGAAACATTGGAATCGCAGTCTAGGCAGCGAAGCGCCCGGACGGTAGCCGGCTAGTGGCCCGGCGGCCTGATCCCGCCCGTCGCCATGTCGATGGTTATGCCGCCGGAAATCCTGACGTCGGTATCGCCGATCTTGAACTGGCCGTTGCCGCCGGCGGGCAGCGCGTCGTCGGGTTCGGGCTGCGGGGCAGGCTTGGCGATGCGATAGTCGCTGCTGACGCCGGGCAGCGCGCCCTTCTGCGTCGCGCTGTCATCGGCGACGGCGGCGCCCGCCAACACGCACGCGACCGCCACGATTCCCAGGAGTGTGGAAGAATGCTTGCCAATCATTGCCGGACTATAGGGTCGGCACGGCAGCGATGCCAGATCGCACGCGATCAAATTGCCGCGCGCCGGCATTCCTTCACGCGGCCTTCTTGCGGGTGTCGTAGACATGGTCGACGAGGCCCCAGGCCTTCGCCTCCTCGGCAGTCATGAAATAGTCGCGGTCGAGCGTGCGCTCGACCTCCTCGTAGGTCCGGCCGCAATGATGCGCATAGAGCTCGGTCATGCGCCGCTTGGTGCGCATGATGCCTTCGGCGTGACGCTGGATGTCGGAAGCCTGGCCCTGGAAGCCGCCCAGCGGCTGATGCAGCACGATGCTGGAGTTGGGCAGCGCGATGCGGCGCCCCGGCTCGCCCGCCATCAGCAGGAAGGACGCCATCGAGGCGGCAAAGCCCATGCACACGGTCGACACGGGGCAGGAGATGTAGCGCATCGTGTCGTAGATGGCGAAGCCGCTGGTCACCACCCCGCCAGGCGAGTTGATGTAGAGCGATATCTCCTTGTCGGGATTGTCGGACTCCAGCGACAGGAGCTGCGCGCAGACCAGCGCCGACATGCCGTCGTTGATCTCTCCGTTGATGAAGATGATGCGCTCGCGCAGCAGCCGCGAGAAGATGTCGAAGGCGCGTTCGCCGCGGCTCGACTGCTCGATCACCATCGGCACCAGATTGGCAAGCCCGCTCATCTCGTTTCTCCCTTGCTCAGGCCGCGCGCCGCAACAGCGGCGCATTCGCCGCGATCGCGCGTCCTGCGCCTTGCGCGTTGAAAGCGAGCCGGCAGCCGGCGCCAGCCATGACGACGGCGGGTGTGCGGGCGAAGCCGTCATGGACGATGCGCAGATGCGTGCCGCCGGAAACCGTGCGGGCAAGCGTGAAGGTGACGATGCTGTCCAATGCTGGAAGCTTGTCTGCATCGTCGGCACCGGGCCGCTCGCGCCACGAATAGCGCAGCAGTCGTCCAGGCTCGGCTTCAAGGACTTCGCATTCGATCGGCGCCTCGGGTCCGGCAAAGGCGAAACGGCTGCCCACTTCAGGCGTGATGTCGTTCGGCATCATCCAGGCCGCCAGCAGTTCCGGTTCGGTCAGCGCGCGCCAGACCTTCTCTGGCGGATCGGCAAGCTCGCATTCGAAGTCGAGCGGCGCTTCGGCAGGAGGACGTTCCGTCATTGGTCCATTCCCTTCAGAACTGTCTTCAGTTTCTCGATGCGTTCCGGCCAGAACGCGCGGTAGCGTTCGATCCAGCCGAGCAGCGGCTCGAGACCTTGCGGGTCGGCGCGGTAATAGGCGTTGCGGCCGGCGCGCCGTTCGACCACCAGGCCGGCGCCGCGCAGCACCGCCAGGTGCTGGGAAACCGCCGGTTGCGATACCGTCATGCCGGTGCGCAGCTCCGACACGGTCATCTCGCTGGCGGCGAGCCGCTCGTAGACGGCGCGGCGCGTCGGGTCGGCCAGCGCGCGGAAAATCTCTGCCTCGATCATGGCTGAAGCATAAGTCGATACTTATTGATTTGGCAAGCGCTGTTTACGAACCGTCAGCAAGCCAGCGTCTCACCAGTCCGGCCGGCCCGTCGAACGTCGCTTCGAAGATCGGCGAAGCGAGCACCGCATGGATGTGAAGCGGTTCGTTGCCGACATTGCGGAAGCCGTGCTTCCTGTGCGCAGGGATGATGAGAGACTGTCCTGCGGTGAGCACGCTGTGCTCGTCGTCGATCCACATCTCGGCCGTGCCGGCGATGACGGTGAGCACTTCCTCGACCGAATGCCAATGCGTCGGGGCGCCGACCGTGGGTTCGACCCACTGCTCAAAGATGCAAAGCTGCGCGGCGCCATTTCTGGCCGAGACGTGCATGCGTGTCTCGACACCGGCGCGCCACTGTTCGCGCGGCTGGTCCCCATGTGCGATCGAATTCACCTGGCACTCCATCCATTCCCGATCACGTGGAAATTCCGGGCCGGAACACTACATGCTGCTGACAACCATTGACAGCGCGTCGCCCACATCCTAGAACGAAAAGAGAACAAAAACCTTGTGGGAAAAGCCAGTCACGACGGGCGGCGATTGCCCGCAAGCTGTAAGGTGCAGCGTCAAAAATTTGTTTCGGATGAGCGCGGAGAAGTACGATGGCGGGTAGCATCAACAAGGTCATTCTGGTCGGCAATCTCGGGGCGGACCCGGAAATCCGCCGCCTGAACTCGGGTGAGCCGGTCGTCAACATCCGCATCGCCACCTCGGAAAGCTGGCGCGACAAGAATTCCGGCGAGCGCAAGGAAAAGACCGAGTGGCACAACGTCGTCATCTTCAACGACCAGATCGCCAAGGTGGCCGAGCAGTATCTGAAGAAGGGCATGAAGGTCTATGTCGAGGGCCAGTTGCAGACGCGCAAATGGCAGGACCAGACCGGCAATGACCGCTACACGACCGAGGTCGTGCTGCAGAAATTCCGCGGTGAGTTGCAGATGCTCGACGCGCGCGGCGAGGGCGGCGGTCAGGTCGGCAGCTATGCCGGTGGCGGCAACAGCAGCCGCGGCTCGGATTTCGGCCAGTCCGGCCCGAACGACAGCTTCAGCCGCGGCGGCGGTGGTGGCGGCTCCAGGGGTGGCGGCGGCGGCGCGTCGCGCGAACTCGACGACGAGATCCCGTTCTGAGCGCCAGGACCACGTAACCGGCATTGAGGAGGGGAGATGTCGCTCGGACCATTGCTATCCGCGCCCCCTCCCATTCCGTGGCATGCATTCGCGGCCCTTGCCGCCCTGGCGATTGGCGGCGCGCAGCTGGCGCTGCCGAAAGGCACGCCGAGCCACCGCGTGATGGGCTATGCCTGGGCGGCGCTGATGCTGGTCATCGCCGTCTCGAGTTTCTGGATCCAGCAGATCCGCCTGATCGGCCCGTTTAGTCCGATCCATCTGCTGTCGATCCTGGTGCTGGTCACCGCGCCGCTGGCGGTGTGGTATGCGCACACCCATCGCGTCGCCGCGCATCGCGGCGCTATGATCAAGCTCTATGTCTTCGCCTTGATCGGCGCCGGCATCTTCACGCTGCTGCCTGGCCGGATCATGCATACGGTCATGTTCGGTCAATAGGCTAGCCAAGGCCTCGCAAGGAAAATGCCGTGAAAGCACGCGTCAAATGGGTCGAGGAACGCACCTTCGTCGGTGAGTCCGGCAGCGGCCACAAGGTTGTCCTCGGAACCGCGTCCGGCCCGGAGGGCAAAACGCCGGGGCCGAGCCCGATGGAGCTGGTGCTGATCGGCACCGGCGGCTGCTCGGCCTACGATGTCGTCCACATTCTCGAAAAAGGCCGCGAGGCGATCGAGGATTGCGTCGTCGAGCTCGACGCCGACCGCGCCGAGAAGGAGCCCAGGGTCTTCACCCGCATCCACATGCATTTCATCGTCAAGGGCCGCGCGCTCTCGCATGACAAGGTCAAGCGGGCGATCGACCTCTCGATCGAAAAATATTGCTCCGCCACCGCCATGATGGCCAAGACGGCCACCGTCACCCACGATTTCGAGGTCGTCGATACGGCGGCGAAATAGGGCAATAGGCAGTAGGCAGTAGGGTACGGCTCAAGCAGCCATCAGCGCCTTGACCCCGTCGGCGACAAACTGCACCGCCAGCGCCGCCAGGATGACGCCGAGCAGCCGCGTCAGGATGGAGCGGCCGGTCTGGCCGAGGATGCGGTCGATGCGCTCCGCCAGCACGAACACCAGATAGGTGATGGCGAGGCAGACGAAGATGATGCCGACCAGCGCCGCCTGCGCCGCGAACCCGTCGAAGTGTCCCGACAGCAGCACCGTAGCCGAGATCGCGCCGGGGCCGGCGATCAGCGGGATCGCCAACGGGAAGGCGGCGATGTTGTGGATCATATCCTTGGTGATGGCGACGTCGCCGATCTTCTCCTTGCGGTCCTGCCGGCGCTCGAACACCATTTCGAAGGCGATGAAGAACAGCAGGAAACCGCCGGCGACGCGGAAGGCCGGCAGCGTGATGCCGAACACCGACAGGATCGACGCGCCGGCAACCGCGAACAGCGCCATCACCAGGAAGCCGATCACCGAGGCGCGCACCGAAACCTGCTGGCGCTCCTCGCGGTTCATGCCGCGCGTCACGGCGAGGAAGAGCGGCGCCAGCCCCGGGGGGTCGATGGTCACCAGTATGGTGACGAAGGCGTTGAACAGGCTGTCGAAACTCGGCATCGCTGGTCCCCTCCTGCCGGGCGAAGCCCAAGCTCGCCAATTGGTAGAGCAAAGCGGAAGCGGTGGGAACAGGAAGGGAGGGGATTTCAGCCGGCTATTCGGCTTTGCCGCAGTAAGCCTCAAGCCGGTACCCGTCAGGGTCTATGACGAAGGCGGCATAGTAGTTGTCGCCATAGGCGGCGCGCAGGCCAGGCGGGCCATTGTCGCCGCCGCCGTCACGCAACGCAGCCGCATGGAAGGCATCGACGCTCTTGCGCGTCGGCGCGGCGAAACAGAAATGCAGGCCGGACTCCGTGTCCGCCGAAACCGGCCGCGCCGCTTCATTCACCCAGAGCGCCACCGCATCGGCGCCATAGCCAAGCGAGCCGGGCGACTGGCTGAGACAGCTATAGCCGAGCGGTTGCAGCACGGCATCGTAGAAGCGCTTCGAGACAGTCGCGTCGCGAACGCCGAGCGAGATGTGGTCAAGCATCGTTTTCTCCGTTTTTGCAATAGGTTGGCCGATCAGCCTTGAGTCGTGCGGCGGGCGAGGAATTCGACCTCGAGCCGCCAGGTGGCGCCGCCGTCAGGCGAGCGCTCGCCGAGCCAGCGGAACGAATTCTCGGTGATGCGCGAAAAGCTCCAACGCACCGACGCGCCGGAGCCATCGGCGCCGATCTGCACGATCGTATCGCCCTCGGCGCGGCCGAGTTGCCGGCTGTAGTATTGGTTACGGGGATCGCTCCAGAAGATGTGCCAGGCATCGACCCCGGGATCGTAGACGCGCAGCGTCGTGCCGTAGAACGTCCACGCGCCGAGGGATGTCTGCACACCAGTTTTGCGCGCGGGCAGGATCCACACATCCTGGATCGCCTTGCCCTCCAGAACCCAGCCGAAATGCACCTCGCCACGCCCGGTAAGAACCGTGCCATCTTCGAGATGGCGGGTGGCGTCGAACGTCCAGGCGCCGACGAAGCGGCCATAGAGCTCCAGCTTTTTGGCTAGGTCGGCGTTTGGGCTGGCGCTGTGCAGGGCCTCGGTGAAAGGATCGGTCATGATTGCTGCCTCGTTTGTCAGGAGAGGGCGAGCAATAGCGGCCGGACACGGTTCTGTGCTTGGGGAAAATTGCTATCTTTCCGGCCATGACGCGCGACAAGGAAATTGCTTCCGGGCAAGGCTGGCAGGTGTCGGACGTGGTGTGCACCGCCGGCGCCGGCGACAGCCCGTTCGAGGAAGAGCATCGCGGCTTTTGCGTCGCCGCGGTGACCCAGGGCACGTTCCGCTACCGGACGCGCGAAGGCACGGCGATGCTGGCGCCCGGCGCGATCCTGCTCGGCAATCCAGGCGCCTGCTATGAATGCGGGCATGAGCACGGCGCCGGCGACCGCTGCCTCTCCTTCCATTTTTCGCCGGCCTACATGGAACGCGTCGTTGCCGACGTGCCTGGCGCCAGGCGGCTTGGCTTCACCGGCCCGCGCCTGCCGCCCTTGCCGGCGCTCGCGTCGTTGCTTGCTGAAGCGGAGGCCGCGCGGGAGACAGGCGATACTGATGCATTCGAGGAAATCGGCCTGCGCATTGCCGGGGCGGTGGTCACGGCGAGTTCGGATGCCGCCGATGCCGTCGTCACGCCAAGCCGGCGCGACCAGAAACGGGTCGCCGAGGCGGTGCGGCTGATTGAACTCGACGCGGACCGCCCGCTGTCGCTCGCCGACCTCGCCAGCAGCGCGGCGACCAGCCCCTATCATTTCCTGCGCACCTTCCGACAGGTGGCCGGGATGACGCCCTACCAGTTCCTGCTCAGGACCAGGCTGCACAGGGCCGCCGTGCGGCTGCGAACCTCCGACACGGCGATCTCGACGATCGCCTTCGACGCCGGCTTCAACGACCTGTCGACCTTCAACCGCCGCTTCCGACGCGAGATGGGAGAAGCGCCCGGCGCCTACCGGGCGGGCCGGACGTGCCGCCGCTGAGGACACCCGCAAGGCCGCCAACGGGGCCAGTTCAGCGTATTTGCGGTTCCCGCTCGATGAGGCGATCGGTTGCGAACCAGCCGCAGCGGCGGCAAAACCCGCCGTGGCCATATCGTCGCAATCAGCGGTATCCTTTTGAAATTGCCGTCAAAATTGTCTCTGGAAAAGCGCCATGAAGATTGGAGTTTCGGCGCCGCTTCCTATATAAGCAGCAAGTGATTCCCGACTGGATTGTGACCTGATTTGACCGACCAGAAGACACCGCGCGGGCCGGACGGCGGCCCCAACGGCATCGAGCCGATTTCGATCATCGAGGAGATGCAGCGCTCCTATCTCGATTACGCCATGAGCGTGATCGTCAGCCGCGCGCTGCCCGACGTGCGCGACGGCCTGAAGCCGGTGCATCGCCGCATCCTCTACGCTTCGCATGAGAGCGGCTACCACTGGAACCGCAAATATGTGAAGTCGGCGCGCCCGGTCGCCGACGTGATGGGTAAATACCATCCGCATGGCGACGCCTCGATCTATGACGCCCTCGTGCGCATGGCGCAGGACTGGTCGCTGCGCGTGCCGCTGATCGACGGGCAGGGCAATTTCGGCTCGATCGACGGCGATCCGCCGGCGGCCATGCGCTACACCGAGTCGCGTCTGACCAAGGTCGCGCATGAATTGCTGGAGGACATCGACAAGGAAACCGTCGATTTCCAGGACACTTACGATGCGTCGGGCAGCGAGCCGAAGGTGCTGCCGGCGCGCTTTCCCAATCTGCTGGTCAACGGTTCCGGCGGCATCGCCGTCGGCATGGCCACCAACATCCCGCCGCACAATCTCGGCGAAGTCTGCAACGGCGCCATCGCCCTCATCGACAATCCGGCCATCGACCTGCCGGCGCTGATGGAGATCGTGCCCGGGCCGGATTTCCCGACCGGCGGCATCGTGCTTGGCCGTTCCGGCATCTACAGCGCCTATTCGACGGGGCGCGGCTCCATCGTCATGCGCGGCCGCGTCAACATCGAGGCCCGCGGCAATGACCGTGAATCGATCGTCATCACCGAGATTCCCTATCAGGTGAACAAGGCCTCGATGATCGAGAAGATGGCCGAGCTGGTGCGCGACAAGCGCATCGAAGGCATTTCCGACATTCGCGACGAGAGCGACCGCCAGGGCTACCGCGTCGTGGTCGAGCTGAAGCGCGACGCCGTCGCCGACGTCATCCTCAACCAGCTCTATCGCTTCACGCCGCTGCAGACCTCCTTCGGCGCCAACATGGTGGCGCTGAACGGCGGCAAGCCGGAAGTGATGACGCTGATCGACATGCTGAAGGCCTTCGTCAGCTTCCGGGAGGAGGTGATCAGCCGCCGTACCAAGTATCTGTTGCGCAAGGCGCGCGAACGCGCCCACGTCCTGGTCGGCTTGGCCATCGCCGTCGCCAACATCGACGAGGTGATCAAGCTGATCCGCACCGCGCCTGATCCGCAGACGGCGCGCGAGCAGTTGATGGAGCGGCGCTGGCCCTCCGGCGACGTCGAGTCGTTGATCCTGCTGATCGACGACCCGCGCCATCGCATCAACGAGGACGGCACCTACAACCTCTCCGAGGAACAGGCACGCGCCATCCTCGAATTGCGCCTGCAGCGCCTGACCGCGCTCGGTCGCGACGAGATCGCCGACGAGTTGAACTCGATCGGTGCGGAAATCATTGATTATCTTGATATTTTGTCGTCTCGCGCGCGCATCCAGCAGATCGTCAAGGACGAGCTGATCGCGGTTCGCGACGAGTTCGGCACGCCGCGCCGCACCGAGCTCTCGGACGGCGGCGCGGACATGGAAGACGAGGACCTGATCCAGCGCGAGGACATGGTCGTCACCGTCAGCCATTCCGGCTACATCAAGCGCGTGCCGCTGTCGCTCTACCGGGCGCAGCGCCGCGGCGGCAAGGGCCGCTCCGGCATGTCGACCAAGGACGAGGATTTCGTCACCCGGCTGTTCGTCGCCAACACGCACACCCCGGTGCTGTTCTTCTCCTCGCGCGGCATCGTCTACAAGGAAAAGGTGTGGCGCCTGCCGATCGGCAACCCGCAGTCGCGCGGCAAGGCGCTGATCAACATGCTGCCGCTGGAGCAGGGCGAGCGCATCACCACCATCATGCCGCTGCCCGAGGACGAGGCGAGCTGGGGCGAGCTCGACGTGATGTTCGCCACCACGCGCGGCACCGTGCGCAGGAACAAGCTGTCCGATTTCGTCCAGGTCAACCGCAACGGCAAGATCGCCATGAAGCTGGAGGAGGAAGGCGACGAGATCCTCGGCGTCGAGACCTGCACCGACAATGACGATGTGCTTTTGACCGCGAATTCGGGCCAGTGCATCCGCTTCCCGGTCAGCGACGTGCGCGTCTTCCAGAGCCGCAATTCTGTCGGCGTGCGCGGCATCGCCATGGCCGACACCGACCGCGTCATCTCCATGTCGGTGATTGAGAATGTCGACGCATCGCCGGCCGAGCGCGCCGCGTATCTCAAGCGGGCGGCGGCGGAGCGGCGGCTTGCAGCCGGTGTGGCCGGCGAGGAAGAAGAGATCGCGCTGACCAACGAGGAGATCGGCGAGGAGGCGGAGCTTTCCGACGAACGCTACGAATTCCTCAAGGAGCACGAGCGCTTCGTGCTGACGGTGACGGAATATGGCTATGGCAAGCGGTCGTCGTCCTATGACTTCCGCCTGACCGGGCGCGGCGGCAAGGGCATCCGCGCCACCGACGTGTCGAAGGTGGCCGAGATCGGCCAGCTCGTGGCGACCTTCCCGGTCGGCAATGATGACCAGATCATGCTGGTTTCGGACGGCGGCACGGTCATACGTGTTCCGGTCTTCGGCATCCGTTTTGCCAGCCGCGCCACCAAGGGCGTCACCATCTTCAACACGGCCGAGGGCGAGAAGGTCGTCTCGGTGGAGCGGATTTCAGAACCGCAATCGGACGAGGAAGAGAGCGCCGAAGGCGAGACGGACGCCACGGACGCCGCTCCCGATACCGCCGAATAGGCCTTAAAACGGCAACGCCGGCCAGACGGCCGGCGCAATCAGGACTGTCGCCGCAATCAGGCGGGTCGAATTCAGTAGTGGCGGTAGGGTTTGCGGGCTTCGAAGCGCCGCGTGTTCGTTTTGGCGCGAACGCGCACGGCTTCCTGATGCAGGCCGAATGCGGTGGCGATCAGCATGGCGACTGTCATTGCGGTGGCTAGCATGTAGATCAGCATGTGCGTGTTCTCCTGCGCCTAATAACGGATAGATGGGACTTTGGTTTCATCTCCTGAAGCGGCAACCTAGTGAACGCTGCGTGAAACGTTGCTGATCGTCGCATTCATCTGTCGTTCACGTCTGCGAAAAGGTTCACGGATGCCTGATCAATCGGATTTGCCTTCCGTCCGCGCGCCCGCTAGAAGCCTGCCATGACCGAACGCATCGCCCTTTACGCCGGCTCCTTCGACCCGCTGACCAACGGCCACCTCGATGTGCTGAAGGCCTCGCTCGCCGTGGCCGACATCGTTTATGCGGCGATCGGCATTCATCCCGGCAAGAAGCCACTGTTTTCCTTCGAGGAACGGGTGAAGCTAATCGAGGCGGCGACCAAGGCCGAATTCGGCCGCGACGGTGCCCGCATCAAGGTCGTGGCGTTCGACGGTCTGGTCATCGACGCGGCAAGGCGGGAGGGCGCCTCGATCATGATCCGCGGCCTGCGCGACGGCACCGATCTCGACTACGAGATGCAGATGGCCGGCATGAACGAGACCATGGCGCCGGAACTGCAGACGGTCTTTCTGCCCGCCAGCCCGTCGGTCAGAACTATTACCGCCACACTTGTCCGCCAGATAGCCTCGATGGGAGGCGACATCCGCCCCTTCGTGCCGGCGGCCGTCGCCGGGGCGCTGACAGCAAAATTCGCGAAATAGTGCATGTCGCCCAAAAGTGGATGCAGGTTTTGGGTGACGACATGCACCAAACAAAAGATCTTCGGAGAAATACCATGCAGCTGAAGAAGCTCGCTACGTTCCTTGTCGTGCTGGCCGGTCTCGTGACCGCCTCGGTCTCGGCCTTCGCCGCCGATCCCGAAAACACCATGATCATCACGCTGAAGGATGGCGACGTGACCGTCGCGCTGCGCCCCGACCTGGCGCCCAAGCACGTCGCGCAGATCAAGAAGCTGGTGCGCGAGGGCGCCTACGACAATGTCGCCTTCCACCGCGTCATCGACGGCTTCATGGCGCAGACCGGCGACGTCAAGTTCGGCAACATGAAGAAGGGCTTCAACCCCCAGGCCGTCGGCACCGGCGGTTCCGACCTGCCGGACCTGCCGGCCGAATTCTCGCAGACCGAGCACTACAAGCGCGGCGTGGTCGGCATGGCCCGTTCGCAGGATCCGAATTCGGCGAATTCGCAGTTCTTCATCATGTTCGCGCCGGCGTCGTCGCTCGATGGCCAGTACACCATCGTCGGCAATGTCGTCAGCGGCATGGAGCTGGTCGACAACATCAAGAAGGGCGACGAGGCGGACAACGGGACCGTCAGCGATCCTGACCGGATGATCAAAGTGCGCATCGCCACCGACAAGTAAATCTGTTTTTTCAAAAGGATATCTGACATGGCTGAGATCAAGGACCGCGAGAACGCCCTCATCATGGAAACGACCAAGGGCCAGGTCGTCATCGAACTGTTCCCCGACCTGGCGCCCGGCCATGTCGCCCGCATCAAGGAGCTGGCGCGCGAAGGCGCCTATGACGGCGTTGTCTTCCACCGCGTCATCGACGGCTTCATGGCGCAGACCGGCGACGTCAAGTTCGGCAATTCGAGCAAGCCCTCTTTCGCGCCTTCGCGCGCGGGCATGGGCGGTTCCGACAAGCCGGACCTGAAGGCCGAGTTCTCCAACGCCAACCATGGCCGCGGAACCTGCTCGATGGCGCGCGCCCAGAACCCGAATTCGGCGAACTCGCAGTTCTTCATCTGCTTCGATGACGCCTCCTTCCTCAACCGCCAGTACACGGTTTGGGGCCAGGTCCTCGAAGGCATGGACAATGTCGACAAGATCAAGCGCGGCGAGCCGGTGCAGGACCCCGACAAGATCGTGTCGCTGAAGGTCGCGGCCGACGTCAAGTAAAGGCGGCATAACGATGATGGGCGCCGTCTGGTCCCTGCTTGGCATCCTGTCCGGCGCCTTCATCGCCGTTCAGGCGCCCATCAATTCGCAGCTGGCGCGCGGCCTGGGGCTCCCGGTCGCGGCGGCTGCGTTCTCCTTCCTGTCGGGCGCGGTCGTGCTCGGCGTCATCGCTGTCGTCGTGGTGAAGCTGCAGGGCATTTCGCTCGACTGGAAGGCGCCGGCGCCATGGCTGTTGATCGCCGGCGGCATGCTCGGCGGCTTCTACGTCACGCTCTCGACCATTCTCACGCCGCGCATCGGCGCCGCCGCGCTGATGGCGTTCCTGGTCGCCGGCCAGCTGCTGGCCGGCATGCTCATCGACCGTGCCGGCTTCCTCGGCGTGGCGGTGCGCGAGATCTCGCTCGGCCGCATTGCCGGCGCCGTGTTGCTGCTCGCCGGAGCGCTGCTCATCCGGCTCTTCTGATGCGCGTCGACCTCTTCGACTTCAACCTGCCGGAAGCGCGCATCGCGCTGCGCCCCGCCGAGCCGCGCGATAGCGCCAGGATGCTGGTCGTCAGGCCGGGGGAAGGGCTGTCCGACCGTACGGTGCGCGACCTGCCGTCGCTGCTCGGCGACGGCGACGTGCTCGTATTCAACGACACCAAGGTCATTCCGGCGCAGCTGAAGGGCATTCGCAGGCGCGGCGAGGCACAGGCGCAGGTCGAGGCGACGCTGCACATGCGGGTGGCGCCCGACCGCTGGCAGGCCTTCATGCGGCCGGGCAAGCGCATCAGTGCCGGAGACCGCATCCATTTCGGCCATGACGCCAATTCCTGCTTCCTCGGCCAGCTCGACGCCACGGTGATCGAGAAGGGCGAGGCCGGCGAGGTTCTGCTCGGCTTCGATCTCTCCGGCCCGTTCCTCGACGAGGCGCTGCACGCCGTCGGCCACATCCCGCTGCCGCCCTACATCGCCTCCAAGCGCGACGACGACGAGCGCGACCGCAGCGACTACCAGACCATCTACGCCAGGGAGGAGGGCGCGGTCGCAGCGCCCACCGCCGGGCTGCATTTCACGCCCGAGCTGTTTGCCGCTCTCGACGCCAAGGGGGTGGAACGCCGCTTCGTCACGCTGCATGTCGGCGCCGGCACCTTCCTACCGGTTAAGGCAGACGACACCGCCGACCACAAGATGCATGCCGAGACCGGCTCTGTCAGCGCCGAGACCGCCGAAGCGCTCAACGCGGCAAGGGCGCGGGGAGGGCGGATCGTCGCCGTCGGCACGACGTCGCTGCGCCTGCTGGAGAGCGCCGCCAGGGAAGACGGCAAACTCGCCGCATGGTCGGGCCCGACCGATATCTTCATCACACCCGGCTACCACTTCCGCACCGCCGACCTGTTGATGACCAATTTCCATCTGCCGCGCTCGACGCTGTTCATGCTGGTCTCGGCCTTCAGCGGGCTGAAGACGATGCGCGCGGCCTATGCGCATGCCATCGACAGCGGCTACAGGTTCTACTCCTACGGAGACGCCAGCTTGCTTAACCGAGCGGAGACGAGCGATGGACGATGATCTGGAACACATGGACCGCGACGCTCTGGTCGCGGAGGTGAAGAAATTGCGCGCCGGGATTCGCACCCATCGCGACTCCACCGGCCACGATCTCTGCTGGCATCACCCCGACCTCTGGGCCCTGCTGCCGGAAAAGACCGAACCTGCCATCGCGGTGCCGCCCTGGGAAAAATTCATGCGCGGCTGCATCCGCTACCGGCAGTCGCTCGACGAGCAGGCACCCGGCGCGCCTGTGCACGACAAGGACTTCAATGGCTGAGGCTTTCACCTTCAAGCTGCTTGCCACCGACGGCAAGGCGCGGCGCGGCGTGATTTCGATGCCGCGCGGCGAGATCCGCACGCCGGCCTTCATGCCGGTCGGCACCGGCGGTACCGTCAAGGCCATGTATATGGACCAGGTGCGCGGCGTCGGCGCCGACATCATCCTCGGCAACACCTATCATCTGATGCTGCGGCCCGGCGCCGAGCGCGTGGCGAAGCTCGGCGGCCTGCATGAATTCGCGCGCTGGCCGCATCCCATCCTCACCGACAGCGGCGGCTTCCAGGTGATGTCGCTGTCCAAACTGCGCAAGCTCTCGGAAAAGGGCGTCACCTTCCGCTCGCATATCGACGGCGCGCCCTACGAGATGTCGCCTGAGCGATCGATCGAGATCCAGGGTCTGCTCGATTCCGACATCCAGATGCAACTCGACGAATGCACGGCACTGCCGGCCAAGCCGAAGGAGATCGAGCGCGCCATGGAACTGTCGCTGCGCTGGGCCGAGCGCTGCAAGACGGCCTTCGGCGACCAGCCGGGCAAGGCGATGTTCGGCATTGTCCAGGGCGGCGACATTGCCGATTTGCGCGTGCGCTCGGCGCAAGCCCTGAACGCGATGGATCTGAAAGGCTATGCCGTCGGCGGGCTGGCCGTCGGCGAGCCGCAAGCGGTGATGCTGGAAATGCTCGACATCACCTGTCCCGAACTTCCGGCCGGCAAGCCGCGCTACCTGATGGGCGTCGGCACGCCGGACGACATCTTGAAATCGGTGGCGCGCGGTATCGACATGTTCGACTGTGTGATGCCGACCCGCGCCGGTCGCCATGGCCTCGCCTACACGCGCCGCGGCAAGGTCAACCTGCGCAACGCCCGCCATGCCGACGATCCGCGCCCGCTGGACGAAGAGAGCGATTGCCCGGCCGCGCGCGACTATTCGCGCGCCTATCTGCACCATCTGGTGCGTTCGCAGGAATCGCTGGGGGCGATGCTGCTCACCTGGAACAACCTGTCCTACTACCAGAAACTGATGCAGGACATCCGCGCCGCCATCCAGGCCGGCGCCTTCGAGGCGCAGGCGGCCGAGATTTCCGAGGCCTGGGCGCGCGGCGATATTCCGGTCGTCTGACCGGATCAGGTGCTCAGCGACGTCGACGCCCGCAGGCTGCAGCCGGTGATCTGGAAGCTGCCGTCAGGCTGCTGCTCCAGCGTGTAGACCGCCTCGTAGTCCTTGCCGTCGGGCCCGACGATCATCACCTGCTGGATGATCGAGGTCGGGCCCGTCTGCTCGACCTTGCCGAAGGCATAGCTTTGCGGCTTGCGCACCGGCGCGTAGCCGTTGGTCACCATGTTCATGAACATGTCGACGGTCGGGAAGACGCGCTTCACGTTCGGCGCGGCGAAACTGTAGGCCTTGGCGCCGTCATTGGCGACGAAGGCTTTCAGCTGGCTGTCGATGACCGTCTGCGCCGCCTTGATCTCGGCGTCGCCGGCGAAGGCCGAGGACATGAACAGGAATGGAATGATTGCGAATGCGAATAATGAGCGGCGCATGGCCTGTCTCCGTTGTCCCCGGGGGAAATCGCAGTCCGAAGATTCATCCTAACATACGCATGGCATCGCTTGGTGGTTTCAGCAGCTCGCAAGCATCAGCCATTCGGCGCTGCCAAGCAGCCAACTGTTGCGCATGGCCGGCTGATGCTTGAAAGCCGGGCGGCAGTCTGCCAAAAGGGCCGCTTATTCGCTCACAGGCTAGGCAGGACCGGGCAATGAAGGCATTTTTCGTGCAGATTAAGTGCGATCTCGGCAAGGCCTATGAGGTCGCCAGCGCGCTTGCCGATGCCGAGATCGCCTCGGAAATCTACTCGACTGCCGGCAATTACGACCTGCTCGCCAAATTCTATGTCGAGGACGACCAGGATGTCGGCCACTTCATCAACGAGAAGGTGCAGGTTCTGCCCGGCATCAAGGACACCTTCACCATCGTGACCTTCCGCGCCTTCTGAGTCGCCTTTTGTCGTTTGCCCGGGAGCAAGGCAAAGCCTGACCCGGTCCTGTCGGCCCTGCCTTAATCTTGGGCAGTCCTGACATAACGACCGCCGTCACTCATCAAATCACCGATTGCGCTTGATTTTCTCCGGCGACGCCAGTGAAATGGTCTCACAGGGGAGTACGCGATTGGCAGCGTTCGATGAAATGCTTCCGGAAGTTTCCGGACTGAGAAGACCATATTCGGCTTATGATCGCTGGCTGAAGGAGCAAGACCCGGCCAGGCTTACCGAGAAAATGCAGGACGCCGAACGCGTCTTCCGCAAGACGGGCATCACCTTTGCCGTCTACGGCGAGCAGGAAGCCTCGGAGCGGCTGATCCCCTTCGACATCGTTCCGCGCATCATCTCGGGCAATGAATGGCGCCGCCTGACGCAAGGCATCGAGCAGCGCGTCCAGGCACTGAACGCCTTCCTCGACGACATCTACCACCGCCAGGAGATCCTGCGCGCCGGCCGCGTGCCCAGGGAACTGGTCGCCAAGAACGAGGCCTTCCTGCCTGAGATGATCGGCGTCAGGCCGCCCGCGGGCGTCTACACCCACATCATCGGCGTCGACATCGTGCGCATTTCGGAGAACGAGTTCTACGTTCTCGAGGACAATGCCCGCACACCCTCCGGCGTCTCCTACATGCTGGAGAACCGCGAGACGATGATGCAGCTCTTTCCCGAGCTGTTCCAGCAGATCAAGGTGCGGCCGGTCGAAAACTATCCGCAGCTCTTGCGCCAGTCGCTGGCAGCGGTCAGGCCGCAGAGCACCAAGGGCGCGCCGACCATCGCCGTGCTGACGCCAGGCAGCTACAACTCCGCCTATTTCGAGCACGCCTTCCTCGCCGACCAGATGGGGGTGCAACTGGTCGAGGGCCAGGACCTGCGCGTCGTCGACGGCCACGTCGCGATGCGCACCACCGAAGGCTACAAGCAGATCGACGTGCTCTACCGCCGGGTGGATGATTCTTTCCTCGATCCGCTGACCTTCCGCCCGGACTCCGCGCTTGGCGTGCCCGGCATCATGGACGTATACCGCGCCGGCAACATCACGATCGCCAACGCGCCGGGCACCGGCATCGCCGACGACAAGGCGATCTATTCCTACATGCCGGAGATCGTCGAGTTCTACACCGGCCGCAAGGCGATCCTCGGCAACATCCCGACCTGGCGCTGCTCCGAGCCGGACAGCTTGAAATATGTGCTGGAGCACATCAACGAGCTCGTCATCAAGGAAGTGCACGGCTCCGGCGGCTACGGCATGCTGGTCGGCCCGGCGGCGACCAAGAAGGAATGCCAGGATTTCGCCAAGAAGCTCGCGGCAAAGCCGTCGAACTACATCGCCCAGCCGACGCTGGCGCTGTCGACGTGTCCGATCCTGACCGAGAAGGGCCTGTCGCCGCGCCACGTCGATTTGCGCCCCTATGTGCTGGTCTCCGACCGTATCCAGATCGTGCCCGGCGGCTTGACGCGCGTGGCCCTCAAAGAGGGCTCTCTGGTGGTCAATTCCTCGCAGGGCGGCGGGACGAAGGATACGTGGGTGCTGGATGATTGAGCTGAGTGAGTAGGGATTAGTGAGTAGGCAATAGTGTGAAAGCATAGGGGACTGGGAATGCCGTATTTCATTGAAATTCAAGCTCTTACTACCGCGTACTCCCTATTCCCTACTCACTAGCCCGAAGGGCCACTTCCCATGCTTCTCGGCCGCACCGCCAACGGGCTCTACTGGATGAACCGCTACATCGAGCGGGCCGAAAACATGGCCCGCCTTGTCGATGCCGGCCTGCGCATGGCGCTCACCCGTACGCAGAACGCGTCGGAAGAATGGAATTCCGTGTTGCTTAGCGCCGGATCCGACGTCGCCTTCACCCAGAAGTATCAGGATTATACCGCGGCCAACGTCTCGGACTTCCTGCTGCGCGACACCTCGAACCCGTCGAGCACGATGTCGGCGATCGAGACCGCCCGCAACAATGCCCGCATGGTGCGCACCGCGCTGACGCGCGAGACCTGGGAAAGCATCAACGAGGCCTGGATGTCGCTGAAGCGCATGCTGGCCAAGCCCATCGACGAACGCGACCTGCCGACCGTGCTTGACGCCATCAAGCGCGAGACGGCGCTGATCCGCGGCTCCTTCTACGGCACCATGCTGCGCAACGAGATCTTCGATTTCTCGCAACTCGGCACCTATGTCGAGCGCGCCGACAACACGGCCCGCATCCTCGACGTCAAATATTACGTGTTGCTGCCCTCGATCTCCTGGGTCGGCTCGACGCTCGACAACTATCAGTGGGAATCGATCCTGCGCTCGGTGTCGGCGCATCGCTCCTACCGGTGGGTCTACGACGCCGACTACAAGCCGACCAACATTGCCGACTACCTGATCCTCAACGTGCGCATGCCGCGTTCGCTCACCTTCTGCTACCGCTTCCTCGCCGAGCATCTGAAATTCCTGGGCGACGACTATGGCGAGCGCCACGCCTGCCATGCCACGGCCGAGAAGACCCAGGCGATGCTGCGGGCAGGCTCGATCAAGGATATATTCGACGCCGGCCTGCATGAATTCCTGGCCAACTTCATCCGCGACAACACCAGGCTCGGCGACGAGATCGCGCAGGACTACAGGTTCTATTGAGCTTCATGCTCGCAAACGGAAAATGAAGCCATGCGGCTCAAGATCACCCATCGGACCGAGTACCGCTACGATGCGCCGGTGCAATATCTGCTGCAGCGGCTGCGCCTGCTGCCGGTCAGCGGCCACACGCAGACCGTGCAGTCCTGGGGCCTGAATATCGACGGCGCGCGCGAGGAGGTGCGTTTCACCGACCACTTCGGCAACGACACAAGGCTTCTGAGCGTCGAAGGCGAGCCTCACGCCATCACCATCGAAGCGTCGGGCGAGGTGCTCACGCGCGACACCACTGGCGTATCCGGTCCGCATCATGGTTTCGCGCCGCTCTGGCTGTTTGCCCAGGAAACGCCGTTGACCGCCGCCGGCGAAGGCATTCGCGAGCTTGCCGGCTCGGCGGGGAAGGGCACCGATATCGAGCGGCTGCACCGGCTGATGGGCACGATCGGCGAGCGTGTCGCCTACAAGCCTGGCGCCACCACCGTGATGACGCCGGCCGAGGAGGCGCTGGCGTTGAAGACCGGCGTCTGCCAGGACCACAGCCATATCTTCGCCGCCGCGGCGCGCGCCATGGGGTTTCCGGCCCGCTATGTCAGCGGCTATCTGATGATGGACGCGGCTGTCGAGCAGGCAGCAAGCCACGCCTGGGCCGAGGCGCATGTTCAGGGCCTCGGCTGGGTTGCCTTCGATGCCGCCAACGGCATCTCTCCCGACGAACGCTATGTCAGGGTGGCGACGGGTCGCGACTACCGCGATGCCTCGCCCATATCGGGGATTCTGCTCGGTCAAGCGGACGAGAAGCTTGCCGTCACCGTCACGGTAGAGCAGTAATTCAGCAAGATTCGCCGCTGGAGCGGTGCGGCTTTGATAGAATCGCCGATCCGCTCCAGGTTTTTGACGCAATTCCGGGCGGAAAGGCGCTACGCACTTTTCCTCGAATTGCTCTGGAAGTGCAGCCATGACCTATTGCGTCGGCCTGAAGATCGATCGCGGGCTCGTGTTCATGTCGGACACGCGCACCAACGCCGGCATGGATTCGATCTCCACCTTCAAGAAGATGCATGTCTGGGAGGAGCCCGGCGAACGCGTCATCGTGCTGATGTCGGCCGGCAATCTGGCGACCACGCAGGCCGTCGTCAGCCTGCTCGACGAACGCACCAAGGCGGTTGCCGATCGTCACGCGACGCTGCTCGAGACGCCGTCCATGTATCAGACGGTGCGGCTGGTCGGCGACACGGTCAAGGAGGTCATCGCTCATTCCTCGCCGGCCGGCGACAAGGCCGATTCCTATTTCAACGCCTCCTTCATCCTCGGCGGCCAGATCAAGGGCAGCCCGCCGCGGCTGTTCATGATCTATCCGGAAGGCAATTTCATCGAATCGACCGACGACACGCCGTTCTTCCAGATCGGCGAGACCAAATACGGCAAGCCGATCATCATCCGCGCCTATGAGCGCACCATGAGCCTGGCCGAGACGGTGAAGCTGCTTCTGGTCTCATTCGATTCGACGCTGAAGTCGAACCTGTCGGTCGGCCTGCCGCTCGATCTCCTGTTCTACGAGAAGGACGCCTTCAAGGTCAGCATGAAGAAGCGCATCGGCCAGGACGATCAATATTACCGCACCATCTCGGACGGCTGGTCGAACGCGCTGAGGACGGCCTTTGCCAGCCTGCCGGACTATCCGGGCTAGGGGGGCGCGACCTCGCTGGCGCATTGCCTTTATATATTTAACATGTTAATCAAAATTCGAGCCGGCTGAACTCGCCGGCGCGGCCGCCGGCTATCGGGAGGAAACATGGACAACAGCGAATTCCGCGCATGGTCGAGGCGTGCCGCCGACTGGGGCGTCGACTACCGCGACACCTTGCGCGAACGGCCGGTGCGGCCAGCGCTCGCGCCCGGCGAGGTTTTCCGTGCCATCGAGGTCTCGCCTCCAGAAACCGCGGAGCCGATGGAGCGAATCTTCGCCGATTTCGAGGAAAAGATCGTGCCCGGCATGACGCATTGGCAGCATCCGCGCTTCTTCGCCTATTTCCCGGCCAATGCTGCGCCCGTCTCGGTGGTAGCCGAATATCTAGTCTCCGCGATGGCAGCGCAGTGCATGCTGTGGCAGACCTCGCCGGCGGCGACCGAGCTGGAGACCCGAACCGTCGACTGGATGCGCCAGGCGCTCGGCCTGCCGGAAGGGTTTTCCGGTGTCATCCAGGACTCGGCCTCGTCGGCGACGCTGGCCGCCGTGCTCACCATGCGCGAGCGCGCGCTCGACTGGCAAGGCAACCGCAAGGGTCTCGCCGGGCAGGCGCGGCCGCGCGTCTATTCTTCCGACCAGGTCCACACCTCGATCGATCGCGCCATCTGGGTCGCCGGCATCGGCGAGGAGAACCTCGTCCGCATCCCAGCAGCCGGCCGCTTCCGCGCCATGGACACCGTGGCCCTCGAGACCGCGATCGTCTCCGACCGCGAGGCCGGCATGCTGCCGGCGGGTATCATCGCTTGCGTCGGCGGCACCAGCACCGGCGGCACCGACGACATCGCCGCCGTGGCTGCTGTCGCCAAACGGCACGGGCTCTATCTGCACGTTGACGCCGCCTGGGCCGGATCGGCGATGATCTGCCCGGAGTACCGGCATTTCTGGGCCGGCGTCGAGGACGCCGATTCCATCGTGTTCAATCCGCACAAATGGCTGGGCGCGCAATTCGACTGCTCGATCCAGTTCATCCGTCGGCCGGAAGATCTCGTGCGCACGCTTGCCATCAAGCCGGACTATCTGAAGACCCACGGCCACGACGGCATCATCAACTACTCGGAATGGTCGGTGCCGCTCGGTCGCCGGTTCCGGGCGCTGAAACTCTGGTTCCTGCTTCGCGCCCATGGGCTGGAAGGATTGCGCACCATGATCCGCAATCATGTCACCTGGAGCCAGGCTCTCGCCGCGCGGCTTGCGGGGGAGGCGGACTTCGAGATCGTGACCGAGCCAATGCTGTCGCTGTTTTCGTTCCGGCATCGGACAGGACCGGGCGCCAGCCCCGACGAGCACAATCTTCGCCTGGTCAATGCCATCAACGATGACGGCCGCATCTACCTGACGCAGACAAAGGTCGATGGCACGATCGCGATCCGTTTCCAGGCCGGCCAGTTCGAGGCGACGGCGGCCGATGTCGAGGCGGCATTCGACGTCATCACCGAAATCGCTCGCCGCCCCACCTGAAGCAACTCGCCGCAGCTTGCGGCCGGTTTGGCTTTGGGATCATATGGTTTTCGTTAGCCGGCTTATCCCTTTTCATCGCTTTCGTTTTGCGATATAGACAAGAAAAACGAAAACGGGAGGGAGAGCGATGTTTCTGTCGCCGCGTCATGCCGAGATCATCCAGATGGCCAAGGACCATGGCCGCGTGCTGGTCGACGACCTGGCAACGCATTTCAACGTGACGCCGCAGACCATCCGCAAGGACCTCAACGACCTCTGCGACCAGAGGCTGCTCACCCGCATCCATGGCGGGGCGCTGTTCCCGTCCGGGATCGAGAACATGGAATATGAGGCGCGCCGCAAGATCGCCGCCGATGAGAAGGAGGCGATCGGCCGCGCCGCCGCCAGGCTGATCCCCGACAACGCCTCCCTGTTCATCAACATCGGCACCACAACCGAGTCCGTCAGCAAGGCCTTGCTGGACCACAACGGCCTCATGGTCATCACCAATAATATCAATGTTGCCAATAGGATGCGTGTCTATCCTTCGATCGAGGTAGTGATCGCCGGCGGCGTCGTGCGTGGCTCCGACGGCGGTGTCGTCGGCGAGGCGGCCGTCGATTTCATCCGGCAGTTCAAGGTCGACTACGCCGTCATTGGCGCCTCGGCCATCGACCATGATGGCGCGCTGCTCGATTTCGACTTTCGCGAGGTCAAGGTTGCGCAAGCCATCATCGCCAACGCAAGGCACGTCATCCTGGTTTCCGACCAGACCAAGTTCGAGCGCACCGCGCCGGTCCGCATCGGCCATCTGTCGCAGGTCAACACCTTCATCACCGACCGCTGCGACATCCCCTCGGTGCGCAAGATCTGCGACGAAGCCGAGGTTCAACTGATCGAAACATCGCTCGGCTAGGCTATCTCCGCAGCGTCATCACGCGCCTGTGATATTTCGTTTGACATTCGTTCCTATTTCGAATTAATTCCGTGACGGTTTCGCAAAAGACCAAAAATGCTGCAATGCGAAATCGCTGGAGGACTTCTTGGACGCATCACCGATCCATGACATTTTTGTCATTGGCGGCGGCATCAACGGCTGCGGCATCGCCCGCGACGCAGTTGGTCGCGGCTTCTCGGTCTTTCTCGCCGAGATGAACGATCTGGCCAGCGGCACCTCGTCCGGCTCGACCAAGCTGATCCATGGCGGCCTGCGCTATCTCGAGTTCTACGAATTCCGCCTGGTGCGCGAAGCGCTGATGGAGCGCGAAGTTCTCTGGAAGAACGCGCCGCACATCATCTGGCCGATGCGTTTCGTGCTGCCCTATGCCGAGGGCCTGCGGCCGGCCTGGCTGATTCGGCTCGGCCTTTTCCTCTACGACCACATTGGCGGCCGCAAACTGCTGCCGGCGACGAAGACGCTGGACATGGCGAGGGACCCGGCCGGCAAGCCGCTGAAGCCGCTGTTCCGCAAGGCCTTCGAATATTCCGACGGCTGGGTCAACGATGCCCGGCTGGTAGCGCTAAATGCTCGCGACGCGGCCGACCGCGGCGCGATCATCCGCACCCGCACCAAGGTCGTCGGCGCGCGCCGTGACGGCGACCTCTGGGCAATCCGGCTCGAGGACGTGCGGACCGGCGAGACCGAGGAAGTCAAGGCCAGGCTTCTGGTCAACGCCGCCGGCCCCTGGGTCGACCACGTGCTGTCGGCGACGGTCGGCCAGAACGACGTCCACAATGTCCGTCTCGTGCAAGGCAGCCACATCGTCATCGCCAAGAAGTTCGACGACCCGCGCGCCTATTTCTTCCAGAACAAGGACGGCCGCATCATCTTCGCCATTCCTTACGAGGAAGAGTTCACGCTGATCGGCACCACCGACCGCGACTATCCGGGCGATCCGCATGAGGTGAAGATCAGCGACACCGAGATCGACTATCTGTGCGCGGCGGCGAGCGAATATTTCGCTCAGGCCGTCGAGCGCTCGGACATCGTCTGGACCTATTCGGCCGTGCGCCCGCTCTATGACGACGGCGCCTCCAAGGCGCAGGAAGCGACCCGCGACTACGTGCTGAAGTCCGATGGCGGCGAGGGGGCAGCGCCGATCATCAACGCATTCGGCGGCAAGATCACCACCTATCGCCGGCTTTCGGAATCGATGCTGGAAAAGATCGAAGGCTTCCTCGGCAAGCGCGGCAAGCGCTGGACGGCGGACGCGCCTTTGCCGGGCGGCAACTTCCCTGCCACCGGCTTCGAGGCGCAAGTGGCGAAACTGAAGAGCGCCTATCCGTTCCTCGACCAGCGCCTGGCGCGCCGGCTGACCCGGCTCTACGGCACGCTGGCGCAGGCCGTGCTGGGCCTCGCCAAGTCGAATGCCGATCTCGGCCGCAACTTCGGCGCCGATCTCTATGAGGCCGAGGTACGCTATCTGGTCCAAAACGAGTGGGCGCTGACCGCCGAGGATGTATTGTGGCGCCGGACCAAGCGCGGCCTGCATCTCAGCCGAGAGCAGGCGGCGACGCTCGACGAATTCATGCGTGGAATAAGCCGCCGCCACGTCGCGGCAGCCGAATAGGATGGCCGTGTGATGCACAGAGCCGCGGAGGAGGCATCATGCTGGAACTGAGAAACGTGTCGAAGACGGTCGGCGCGGCGGAGCACATCCGTGACGTGTCGCTGACACTTCAGCATGGCTCGCTCAACGTGCTGCTCGGCCCGACGCTGTCAGGCAAGACCAGCCTGATGCGGCTGATGGCCGGTCTCGACGCGCCGACGTCAGGCTCGGTCTGGTTCGACGGCAAGGATGTCACCGGCCAGCCGGTGCAGAAGCGCAACGTCGCCATGGTCTACCAGCAGTTCATCAATTACCCGGCGATGACAGTCTACGAGAATATCGCCTCGCCGCTCAGGGTCGCCGGCGCCGAGCAGTCGAAGATCGACAAGGAAGTGCGCAACGCCGCGGCACTCCTGAAGCTCACGCCCTATCTCGACCGCACGCCGCTCAGCCTTTCCGGCGGTCAGCAGCAGCGCACCGCGCTGGCGCGCGCCATCGTCAAGAACGCCAGCCTGGTCCTGCTTGACGAGCCGCTCGCCAATCTCGACTACAAATTGCGCGAGGAGTTGCGCGCCGAGCTGCCGAAGATCTTCGCCGCCGCCGGCACAATCTTCGTCTACGCCACCACCGAGCCGCACGAGGCGCTGCTGCTCGGCGGCAATACGGCGACGCTCGCCGAAGGCCGCATCACCCAGTTCGGACCGACCATCGAGGTGTTCCGCAAGCCGGTCGACCTCGTGACGGCGAAGACCTTCGCCGACCCGCCGCTCAACACCATCGTGCTTGCCAAGAAGGGTGCGGTCTTCCTGCTGGAAGGCGGCGTCACCCTGCCGGTGCCGGCGGAGCTCGTCGGCATCGCCGATGCAAGCTATACGATCGGCTTCCAGCCCCACCATCTGTCGCTGGAGCGCCCCAACGCAGCCGCCGTGCCGGTGCGCGCCAAGGTCACCATCACCGAGATCACCGGCTCGGAGAGCTTCATCCATCTCGATTTCGCCGACGCGCGCTGGGTGATGCTGACCCACGGCATCCGCGACTTCGAGCCGGACGCCGAAGTCGAGGTCTTCATCGACCCGCGCCACATCATGGTCTTCGACGGAAACGGCCGCGCCGTCGCCGCGCCGAAGCTGGCGGCTTGAGGAGGAAGCGATGGCACGCATCGACGTCAACCACATCCGCCACTCCTATCTGCCCAATCCGCAGAAGGACTCAGATTTCGCCCTGAAGGAGGTGCATCACACCTTCGAGGATGGCGGCGCCTATGCGCTGCTCGGGCCTTCCGGCTGCGGCAAGACCACGCTGCTCAACATCATTTCGGGGCTGCTGCACCCTTCGCACGGCCAGTTGCTGTTCAACGGCAAGGACGTCACCAGGCTGTCGACGCAGGAACGCAACATCGCTCAGGTGTTCCAGTTCCCGGTCATCTACGACACGATGACCGTCTACGACAATCTGGCCTTCCCGTTGCGCAACCGCGGCGTGCCGGAAGCCGATGTCGACCGCAAGGTGCGCGAGACGCTGGAGATGATCGATCTCGCGTCATGGGCTAACAGGAAAGCGCGCGGCCTGACCGCCGACCAGAAGCAGAAGATCTCGCTCGGTCGCGGCCTGGTCCGCTCCGACGTCAACGCCATTCTGTTCGACGAGCCGCTCACCGTCATCGATCCGCATATGAAATGGGTGCTGCGCTCGCAGTTGAAGCAGCTGCATCGCCGCTTCGGCTACACCATGGTCTATGTCACGCACGACCAGACCGAGGCGCTGACCTTCGCCGACCGGGTGGTGGTCATGTATGACGGCGAGATCGTCCAGATCGGCACGCCGGCCGAACTGTTCGAGCGCCCGCGCCACACCTTTGTCGGCTATTTCATCGGCTCGCCCGGCATGAACGTCATGCCGGTGGCGATCGACGGCAGGACAGCGACGATCGGCAGCCAGCGCATCGAACTGCCGGGCGTGCCCAAGACTGTCGGCGCGAACGCCGGCGCCGGCTCGATCGAGCTCGGCATCCGTCCCGAATATGTCAGGCTCGGCCGCGACGGCATGGCCGTCAAGGTCAGCAAGGTCGAGGATGTCGGTCGCCATAAGGTGGTCCGCGCCAGCCTCGAGGGCCGCGAGATCGCCGCCGTCATCGGCGAGGACGACACCGTGCCGGCCGATCCGAAGGTTCGCTTCGACCCTGCAGGCATCAACATCTATGCCGATTCCTGGCGCGTCGAGATGGGGGCATAGATGGAAAAGACCTGGAACAACAAGGCCTGGTTCCTTGTCCTGCCGGTGCTGGTGCTGGTGGCGTTCTCGGCCGTCATCCCGCTGATGACCGTCGTCAATTATTCGGTGCAGGACACCTTCGGCAACAACGTCTTCTTCTGGGCTGGCACCGAGTGGTTCGAGGAGCTGTTGTCCTCCGACCGCTTCTGGGAAGCGATGGTCCGCAACCTGATCTTCTCCTTCATCATCCTCATCATCGAGGTGCCGCTCGGCATCTTCATCGCGCTCAACATGCCGAAGAAGGGCTGGGGCGTGCCGGTCTGCCTGGTGCTGATGGCGTTGCCGCTGCTGATCCCGTGGAATGTCGTCGGCACGATCTGGCAGGTCTTCGGCCGCAACGACATCGGCCTGCTCGGCTACTACGTCAATGCGCTCGGCATCGACTACAACTATGTCCAGGATCCGATCGACGCCTGGGTCACCGTCATCATCATGGATGTCTGGCACTGGACCAGCCTCGTCGTGCTGCTCTGCTATGCCGGCCTGGTCTCGATCCCGGATGCCTTCTACCAGGCGGCCAAGATCGACGGTGCCTCGCGCTGGGCGGTGTTCCGCTACATCCAGCTGCCGAAGATGCAGCGCGTGCTTCTGATCGCCGTGCTGCTGCGCTTCATGGACAGCTTCATGATCTACACCGAGCCTTTCGTCGTTACCGGCGGCGGCCCCGGCAATTCGACGACCTTCCTGTCGATCGACCTCGTCAAGACGGCGCTCGGCCAGTTCGACCTCGGTCCGGCGGCGGCCATGTCGTTGGTCTACTTCCTGATCATCCTGCTGTTGTCATGGGTCTTCTACACCGTGATGACCAACTACGACGCGGAGCGCTGAGATGAGCGGCGTCAACGAAAGAACAAACAGAGTGAGCGAGACGGCGGTTTCGGAAGGGCTGAGCAGCGCCCTGTCGCAGGACGAGGTGGCGCGGCTGATGCGGCGCCGCGGCGAGGAATCGCGCTGGTGGTGGATCGTGCCGACGGTCTACATCATCGTCATCCTGCTGCCGATCTACTGGCTCATCAACATGAGCTTCAAGACCAATGCCGAGATCGTCTCGTCGCTGACGCTCTATCCGCATGCGCCGACGCTCGCCAACTATCGCACCATCTTCAGCGACCCGTCCTGGTATTCGGGCTACATCAACTCGATCACCTATGTGGTGATGAACATGGTGATCTCGGTCGCCGTGGCGCTGCCGGCGGCCTATGCCTTCTCGCGCTACCGTTTCCTCGGCGACAAGCATCTGTTCTTCTGGCTGTTGACCAACCGCATGGCGCCGCCGGCGGTGTTCGCGCTGCCTTTCTTCCAGCTCTATTCGGCCTTCGGCCTGATCGACACCCATATCGCGGTGGCGCTGGCGCACTGCCTGTTCAACGTGCCGCTGGCGGTGTGGATCCTCGAGGGCTTCATGTCGGGCGTGCCGAAGGAGATCGACGAGACCGCCTATATCGACGGCTATTCGTTCCCGCGCTTCTTCGTGAAGATCTTCATGCCGCTGATCGCCAGCGGCATCGGCGTCGCCTGCTTCTTCTGCTTCATGTTCTCATGGGTGGAACTGCTGATCGCGCGCACGCTGACCACCACCGACGCCAAGCCGATCGCCGCCACCATGACCCGCACCGTCTCGGCCGCCGGCATGGACTGGGGCCTGCTCGCCGCCGCCGGCGTGCTGACGCTGATCCCCGGCGCGCTGGTCATCTGGTTTGTCCGTAACTACATCGCCAAGGGCTTCGCCCTGGGGAGGGTATGACCATGAACCTCGACCTCTCGTGGATGGCGTGGACCTGGCCGACGGCGGCCTTCTTCGGAACCGTCTTCCTGCTGCTTTGCGGTATGGCGGCGTGGGAATATGCCTCGCCGGGCGGCAATCCGCGCATAGGCGTGCTCCGCTTCGAGACGACGCGCGGCGACCGTCTCTTCCTTTCGCTGCTTGGCAGCGCCTTCATCCATCTCGCTTGGCTGGGTCTGGTTGGACCCAACCTGTGGTGGGCTCTCGCTCTCTCCGTAGTCTACGCCATCGGCGTGTTCCGCTACGTATAGAGGGGGAAACTGTTGGAGCGGTCGCGTGCCGGCGGCCGCTCCAGATCGCACTTGAAACCTAAATGTGGAGGAAACTTATGCGACGGCAAGTTTTAACATCAACGACCGCCATTGTCCTATTGCTCGGGGCAGGCAACGCCTATGCCGGTATGGACGAGGCCAAGGCCTTCCTGGACAAGGAAATCGGTCCGCTGTCGACGCTTTCGCGCGCCGACCAGGAAAAGGAAATGCAGTGGTTCATCGACGCCGCCAAGCCGTTTGCCGGCATGGACATCAAGGTCGTCTCGGAAACCATCGCCACCCATTCCTATGAATCGCAGGTGCTGGCGCCGGCCTTCTCGGCCATCACCGGCATCAAGGTGACGCACGACACGATCCAGGAAGGCGACGTCGTCGAGAAGATCCAGACCCAGATGCAGACCGGCCAGAACCTCTATGACGGCTGGGTCAACGACTCCGACCTGATCGGCACCCACTGGCGCTACCAGCAGGTGCGCAACCTGTCCGACTGGATGGAAGGCGACGGCAAGGACGTCACCAATCCGAACCTCGACCTCAAGGACTTCATCGGCACCTCGTTCACGACGGCGCCGGACAAGAAGCTCTATCAGTTGCCCGACCAGCAGTTCGCCAACCTCTACTGGTTCCGCTACGACTGGTTCAACGACGAGAAGAACAAGGCCGACTTCAAGGCCAAGTACGGCTACGACCTCGGCGTTCCGGTCAACTGGTCGGCCTATGAGGATATTGCCGAGTTCTTCACCGGCCGCGAGATCGACGGCAAGAAGGTCTATGGCCACATGGACTACGGCAAGAAGGACCCGTCGCTCGGCTGGCGGTTCACCGACGCCTGGCTGTCCATGGCCGGCAACGGCGACAAGGGCATCCCGAACGGTCTGCCGGTCGACGAATGGGGCATCAAGGTCGACGAGAATTCGCGTCCGGTCGGCTCCTGCACCGCGCGCGGCGGCGACACCAACGGCCCGGCTGCCGTCTACTCGATCCAGAAGTACCTCGACTGGCTGAAGGCCTACGCTCCGGCCGAAGCCCAGGGCATGACCTTCTCCGAATCCGGCCCGGTGCCGGCGCAGGGCGCGGTCGCACAGCAGATCTTCTGGTACACCGCCTTCACGGCTTCGATGGTCGACGCCGGCGCCAAGGCGGTTATGAACGACGACGGTACGCCGAAGTGGCGCATGGCTCCGTCGCCGCACGGTGTCTACTGGAAGGACGGCATGAAGCTCGGCTACCAGGACGTGGGTTCCTGGACGCTGATGAAGTCGACGCCGACCGACCGCGCCAAGGCCGCCTGGCTCTACGCGCAGTTCGTCACCTCGAAGACCGTCGACGTCAAGAAGAGCCATGTCGGCCTGACCTTCATCCGCGAGAGCACGATCCACGACAAGAGCTTCACCGAGCGTGCTCCGAAGCTCGGCGGCCTGATCGAGTTCTACCGCTCGCCGGCCCGCGTCCAGTGGTCGCCGACCGGCACCAACGTGCCTGACTATCCGAAGCTGGCTCAGCTCTGGTGGCAGGCGATCGGCGATGCCTCGTCCGGCGCCAAGAGCGCGCAGGAAGCCATGGACTCGCTCTGCGCCGAGCAGGAAAAGGTCATGAGCCGCATCGAGAAGTCGGGCGTCCAGGGCGATATCGGCCCGAAGATGGCCGAAGAGCATGACCTCGCCTACTGGAACGCCGACGCTGTCAAGAAGGGCAATCTCGCGCCTCAGCTGAAGATCGAGAACGAGAAGGAAAAGCCGATCACCATCAACTATGATGAGCTGGTCAAGAGCTGGCAGAAGTAAGACTGACTGATGCGGGCGTCAGCGCCCGCATGGATCCTGCGGGGGAGGCGGCTTTTGCCGTCTCCCCTGTTGCATGAAGAGTGGAGGGAACGGCAATGAGCGGCTTTGTGCTTGCCATCGATCAAGGGACGACATCGACCAGGGCGATCCTGTTCGACGACAAGATGAAAGTCGCCGGCACCGGCCAGCAGGAATTCACCCAGCATTATCCGGCCTCAGGCTGGGTCGAGCACGATCCGGAGGAGATCTGGGCAAGCGTGGTGGCGACGGTGAAGGCCGCGCTGAAGACGGCCGGCAGCAATGCCTCGGATGTGGCGGCGATCGGCATCACCAACCAGCGCGAAACCGTCGTCATCTGGGACAGGGCGACCGGCAAGCCGATCCACAACGCCATCGTCTGGCAAGACCGCCGCACCGCGCCGCTCTGCCAGAAGTTGAAGAAACAGGGGCTGGAAAAGACGTTCACGAAAAAGACCGGCTTGCTGCTCGATCCCTATTTCTCCGGCACCAAGATCGCCTGGATGCTAGACAAGGTGAAAGGCGCCAGGAAGCGCGCCGAGAAGGGCGAACTGCTCGCCGGCACCATCGACAGTTTCCTGATCTGGCGGCTGACCGGTGGCAAGGTCCACGCCACCGACGCAACCAATGCCTCGCGCACGTTGGTCTACAACATCGAGAAGAATGTGTGGGACGACGAGCTGCTGTCGATCCTGCGCATCCCGGCCGCGCTGCTGCCCGAGGTGAAGGACTGCGCCGATGACTATGGCGTGACCGAGAAGGGCCTGTTCGGCGCCGAAATAAGAATCCTCGGCGTCGCCGGCGACCAGCACGCGGCGACCATCGGCCAGGCCTGTTTCGAGCCCGGCATGATGAAATCGACCTACGGCACTGGCTGCTTCGCGCTGCTCAACACCGGCGCCGATCTGGTGCGCTCGAAGAACCGGCTGCTCACCACAATCGCCTACCGGCTGAACGGCAAGACCACCTATGCGCTGGAAGGCTCGATCTTCATCGCCGGCGCCGCCGTGCAATGGCTGCGCGACGGCATCAAGGTGATCGGCAAGGCCGAGCAGAGCGGCAAACTGGCAGCTGAGGCTGATCCGGCTCAACAAGTCTATCTGGTGCCGGCCTTCGTCGGCCTCGGAGCGCCGCATTGGGACGCCGAGGCGCGCGGCGCGATCTTCGGCCTGACCCGCAACTCAGGCCCGGCGGAGTTTGCCCGCGCGGCATTGGAATCAGTCGCCTACCAGACCCGCGACCTGCTCGACGCCATGCGCAAGGATTGGAAGGGGGCATCCGCGAAAACCGTGCTGCGGGTCGACGGCGGCATGGTCGCTTCCGACTGGACCATGCAGCGCCTGGCCGACATCCTCGACGCGCCGGTCGACCGGCCGACCATCCTCGAGACGACCGCGCTCGGTGCCGCCTGGCTCGCCGGGTCGAAGGCGGGCGTATGGCCGAAGGCGAAGGACTTCGCCAAGACCTGGGCGCTCGACCGCCGCTTCAAGCCGGGGATGGACGCTGCGACGCGCTCCGCCAAGCTGGCGGGCTGGCGCGACGCTGTGCGCAGAACGCTGAGCGTGCCATAAGAAGCCCCATCAGGCGCTGAGTACTGGGGGCGAGAGGGGATGGATCCGGACTGGTATGCTGGCTGGCGCGAAGAGGCATTCGATCAGCTGAACGCCAAGAACGACCGCTTGCAGAAGGATTTCCGCCTCGGCAGCTGGCCGCGCTACGACTACGATCTGGAGGCAGGAAAGCTCCTGTTTTCAGACCAAGGCGTCGTCAAGGTGGTCAGCGAGATCCAGATTGCGGGCTCTACGAGCGCCAAAGCCGACAACTGGCTGTGGGCCTGGGCAAATTCAAACCTGCCCGGCGAGCTTCTCGGTGATGCCAAGCGGGTTCGGTCCTTCGGCGAGGAAAAAGGCATCGACGAGCTGGCTCAGGCCTATGTGCTCGATACGAACAACGACCTTGAGGCGCTGGGCTGGGAACTGACCGGCGCCATGGTTCGAATTTGCGAAGCGCTCGGAGCCTACCGTTCCCCACGCGGGGAGGGCGGAGGCTTGTATCTGATTATCAAGACCATCAGCTGGGCCAGCTGATTCGCGCATCTCTTCCTTTGCGACAGGGATATCGCGAAAGGCCCGTGCCGTTGCCGGCACGGGCCTTCGCAGCCTCCCGTGTTCCGATGATCAGGTCAGTAGGGCGAATAGCACTGCTGACGCGGGCCATTATACGGCTGGAACGTGTTGTCCCAGGCGCGATAGGACCGGTACCGGTCGTAGCACCACTGCACATGCGCATCGCCGCCGCGATAGACACGGGTCCGGTTGCTGTTGACGATGGCGCCGGTGATCAGCGCGCCGGTCGCGAAGGCAGCCAGCGGGAACCAGAAGTCGCCATGGCGGCGATAGCCGCGGCGATATTCGCGATAGCCGCGATGGCCATTCCAGTACATGTCACCGTTGCGCGAATAGACGCGGTTGCGCGAGATTGTGCGGTGCCGTCGCCACTCCTGGTACTGGACGGTCTGGACATCAGACGAAAGCCCTTGCGGCTGCGGCGCATAGATTGGCTGGGCATTCACGGACATGACGTCCGCTGCCACGAACGAAGCCGACAGCGCGGCCGCCAGCAGGCTTGATGCGATCCTGTTCATCGCTCTTCTCCTCGAAGGGTGTTGATGTCCCTTGTGGGAAAAAAACGGGTGACGTAGGCAATTGTTCCCACGTTCCCGTCCAGATTGCAGAATGCGCCCCGATGGTAGCAGCGCTTGGATGCAAGGCCCAGCCTTCGACCCACTCGCGCGCTGTGCCGCGCACGCTCGCATGGCTCACAATGCCGCGCCGGACACGGCCTGGAGGCCATGTTTTTCCGGTTGACCGGTCGATGCACTCTCCCTATGTTCCGCCCAATTTCGAGGGCGGCCTTATTCGAGCCCGCGGGAGCGCGTAGCTCAGCCGGTAGAGCAACTGACTTTTAATCAGTAGGTCATGGGTTCGAATCCCATCGCGCTCACCACATTAATCAACGAATTCAGAAAGATATCGTTTCGCCTGAAACGAACGCAGCTGGATTCCCACGAGGCTAACGGGCTGCTGCAAGTTCTTCGCGACGTGCGTCCAGCGCGATCGATCATCTAGTCAGGGGCGAGCGCGAAGCGTGTCTGTTGGGCTGGGACCTATGGAATCAAGAAAGATCAAATAATGAGAGGTTCGCCCTCTCGGGCCGTGCGCCCCAACAAGGCGTCGGCCACCTTCTGCTTTTATATCCCGTTATATCGGCCTATAATTGCGGCCGCCGACAAACGTCCCCCAAACTTGCTGTTTGCCGGTTAGGCCCGGCGGTCGCGCCACCCCACCCACACCCCCGGCCGCTGGGCCGCCAC
Source organism: Mesorhizobium sp. M4B.F.Ca.ET.143.01.1.1 (assembly GCF_004792275.1). NCBI lineage: Bacteria > Pseudomonadati > Pseudomonadota > Alphaproteobacteria > Hyphomicrobiales > Phyllobacteriaceae > Mesorhizobium > Mesorhizobium sp. M4B.F.Ca.ET.143.01.1.1. The sequence goes on along the minus strand of NZ_SRSR01000004.1, from coordinate 157,440 downwards.
GCTCGTGAGGGAGCAAGTTTCGCGGCGAAACTCGAAGACGTTTCTTCGGCGGTGCTTTTCAGGCAGCGCAGCGCAAGACGTCAATGCGCGACAGGATCGTGCCTTATCAGGGCGGAACTTCGACGGTAATCTTGATCGCGGCATAGTAGGCCGCGGCATTGGCGATGTCTTCGTCGCTCAGCTTCTTGACGACCAGCGACATCATTGAACTCTTGCGCTCTCCGGCCTTGTAAGCCATCAGCGCGTGGACCAGATAGTCGTACTTCTGCCCGGCGATATTGGGCGTGTAAGACATTTTGCCGAGGCCATCCGTGCCGTGGCACATTTGGCATTGCACCATGACTTTCCGGCCGGCGATGCTGTCGCCTGCTGCCTGCGCAAATGATGAGTTGACCACGAGGGCAGCCAGGCCAAGGATCAAACCACGCATAGCTATGCTCCGTGCATGCTCCATCGTCCGTGGCCTTAGGTCGGACCACGAGGCACCCTACACCCGGCGAGGCTGCGCAGCGAGCTATATTAGCTGTAGCTTGATTACACTCACTCGAAGTGATCCAGTGCCGACCTCTCCCGGCTCGCTTCGGTACGGGGCGCAAAGAAGCACCGAATATAAGAAAACGGCGGGGACAGGCAGATGTGATACTGGCTGTCTTCGCTTTCTATAACGCGGTTCTTGGGGATGAAATACCGGGACTTGGATCCGGTCCGGACATTGAAACCGCCACCTGGCAACGGCTCGACAAAGCGCGGAGCGATGATCCCACAGTCCTTTTTGGCGTCGCAGCATTCATAGCCGGTGACCGGATCGTGGTAGCCGGTGTACCAGCTGTGAGCGACGGTGAGCGCGATTAAAAAGAGCTTCGCCATGTCCGCCTAATTTAACACGGCGGCTCGGCGACAGGCTATCCATATATTAGCGGACGCTTGCGAACCAATTCGCCGCACCGGCCGCCGGGCCGCTGCGCCAGAGCAATCGCTTGCCAAAGCTTCAGAAAGGCTTGTTCGGCGGTCTCCAGAGGCACAAAGTGGTTTTTTCCGGAGGAGCAAATCATGCGAACAATGAAAGCATTCAGCATCCTTCTCGCCGTTCTGTCGCTCACAGCCGATTCCACCTTCGCAGGGGATTCGCCTATCATCGCCCCAGGTGCGAAGCTGGAAAAGTTGGCTGAAGGCTATTCATTCACCGAAGGCCCGGCGGCGGATGGTGATGGCAATGTGTTCTTTACCGACGACCCAAATAACCGGATTGTTGAATGGAGCGCGGCAGACGGGAAATTCTCCGACTGGCTCAAGCCAGCCGGACGTGCGAACGGAACCGATTTCGACAAGGTCGGCAACCTGATCGTCGTTGCCCCCGAGAAGGGCGAACTGTGGTCCATCGCACCCGACAAGACAGTCACGGTGCTTGTGACGAACTTCGACGGCAAGGTATTCAACGGCCCGAATGACTTGTGGATCCGTCCAGACGGCGGCATCTATTTTACCGACCCTGATTTCTATTCGGATCACGACCAAAGTACGAGGGTGGAGGGGCAAAACGTCTACTTTGTCACGCCCGACCACAAGACCGTTACGCGTGTGACGAACGACCTGTTTAAGCCCAACGGCATCATTGGTACGGCAGACGGCAAGGTGCTTTACGTGGGGGACTACGGCGCGGGCAAGACCTACGCCTACGACATAAATCCCGACGGCGAGCTTACGAACAAACGTCTTTTCTGCGATTTCGGTTCAGACGGCATGACCATCGACGAGGAGGGCAATGTCTATCTTACCGAGTTCGCCGTGATGGTGTTCGATAGGACGGGCAAAAGGATCGAACGTATCGAAGTACCGGAAACGCCAACCAATGTGACCTTTGCTGGCAAAGATAACGACCTGCTCTTCATCACCGCGACCACCAGTGTTTACGGTCTCAAGATGAGGGTGAAGGGGAAGCGCTAGGAGCTACCCAGATTGGCATCAGCTCAAGGCCCCGGTCTACTGATGGCCAGGCAATACATGACGCATTTTACTAAATTAGCAATGATGCATGAAATGGCCTAAAATAGCTCAGCCGGCGACGCCCCCAACCAAGGCCCACCGGTCAGGCCCGGCCTCACTGGCCTACCCCGCCGCGGGTGCCGGGCCGCTATGAGGGAGGCTTTCCGATGCGAGCGGTTCTATTGATCCTTGCCGTCGTGGCCGTGTTCTTCATATGGGACAATCTGGCCAACGAAGGCCGATATTCTTCGGCAGTAGAGCGCAGCTACCGCTTGGCAGTGGCCGATCTACCTACCGGCTACAAGCGTTGAATCGAGGAGTCAGCGCCGGCAGGGACGCCGGTAGCTTGGCCGGATAGCCATTGAGCCTTAAAAGCTCGCCAACCGGCGCCATCGAGGCACCAGCCCAAACTGCGAGCGCCCTGGCCCTTAGCCGCCGGGCAGCTGGAAAGCGATCACGAGTAGCACAAAAGCGATGGCGGCCAGGACGATCGCGGCTGCCCGGATGCGTTTCATCCCACCTTGTTGCAATCGCTGTCGAACCTTCGCCGCTTCGTAGGCGCTATAGAGGCGCAGGCCGTCCTCGCCGAAGCGATCGCTGTCCGGATAGTTGCGTTGCGGCTTTCGGCGGAGCTTCAGCATTGTTGGACCGTTGAAAGAAAGACTCGCCGGGCATGAAACCCCAAACCCATGGCCCGGCGAGATTGACAACCCGACCCCACGATCAGGACCGGTGGAGGTGTCCCGGCAATCTCTCCGACGCAAGACAGGTGCCAGCTTTTGGTCCCGAACCGGGACAGAGGTAGCCGTGCGCCAGTTGGCGCTGGTCGCCAGCCAGTCCCTCGCGGGAAGCGAGCTTGCATGTGGGTACCAGTTGCGCGAAGCTGACCGCGGGGGAGTGGTGTAGATTCGAGGCAGCACCACCAATGTTCACTGACTACTACGAACTTCTTGAAATCAGCCCGAACGCCAACTCGGAAACGATTGAGCGGATATTTCGTTATTTTGCCATGCGCTATCATCCCGACAATCGGGACACCGGCGATGATTCACGCTTCAGCGAAATCGTGGAAGCCCACAACACGCTCAAGGATCCGGTCAAGCGCGCGCAGTACGACATCCAGTACAGAGACAATTTGGGCCTGCGCCGTGAGCTGACCGAGGAGGCCAGCAATACCAAGGGGCTTGAGCGGGATGTCGTGATCCAGGCGAAACTGCTGGCGCTTCTCTATGTAAGGCGCCGCCAGGACGTCAACAATCCAGGCATTGGCGATGACGAGCTCGAACGCCTGTCAGGCTGCCCGCGGGAGCATCTGGATTTTCATCTCTGGTATCTGAAGGCAAAGAGCTGGATAGCGAGGACCGAAAACGGGACTTTCGCCATCACCGTGGAAGGCATCGATCGGGCCAATGCCGAACACCGTCGCGAAGCCACGATCACCACCAAACTGCTGGATCATGCGGATTGAAGGACATCCCGGAGTTCTCCGACAGTCGGCTCGTGCGCAGCGGAAGGGCACAAAAGGGCGCCAGGGGAGGGCAATAATTGTCCGAGAAAAAGGTGATCGCGATCAAGGACTGGAACTGTGCCATGAGCGACGAGCTTGGCCGCGTCGCCCTGATGATCAATCCGACCGATGGCGAGCCTGTCCTGGTTTTGATGACGATCTTTCAGGCAGCCAGGATGGGGCGCGAGCTGCAGTCGCCGAAACGCGTCTCGTGATGGCTTCGATATCCACAACGAGGGCGTGGGCCGGCGGCGCCAAGCTTGTCGCCAGACGGGGCGGCGGCTAGAGTCGGCGTTCGCAAGGGAGGCGATACATGGCACTTCACCTTTCGGCGGACACCCTGGCCCCCGCGGTGGCGAAACCCCAGAAATATCTGTTCGGCCCGATCGCCGACTTCCTTATGCTCGGCGGCAGCGCGTTTCTCATCCTGCCGCTTCTGTTTCTTGTGCCGCTCGAATACGAAGGCCTCGTTGCCGCTACGATGGTCTTCGTGGCCTACCTGGTAAACTATCCCCACTTCGCCCACTCATATCAGATTTTCTACCGCAATTTCGGGCGCAAGGTGAGCGGCGACGGATACGACAAGGGCCTCCGGATCCGCTACATTTTCGCCGGCATCGCCGTTCCCCTGATCATGAGCGCCTTCTTTGCCTACGGCGCGGCGACGGCGAACACACGGCTGCTGGGATATGCGACCAACGCCATGTTCTTCTTCGTCGGCTGGCACTACGTCAAGCAGGGCTACGGCATGCTGATGGTGGATGCCGTGCTCAAGCGCAAATTCTTCGACGACCGGGACAAGAAGGTGCTGCTGGTCAACAGCTATGCCGTCTGGATCCTGGCCTGGCTGCAGACGAACACGGCGGTCACCGCGGGCAAATACTATGGCCTGGAATATTACACATTCGCGGCCCCTTCGTGGATCACCGACATTGCCCTGCTGGTGGCCCTGGCATCCACCGCGGCGACGGTTCTGATGCTGGCCAGCCGCTGGCGGAAGAACGGCGGCGGCCTGCCGTACAATGGGATCGTGGCGTATGTCGCATCGCTCTACCTCTGGATCCTGATCGCGAGGATAAACCCGCTCTGGCTGCTGGTAGTGCCCGCGCTCCACTCGCTCCAGTACCTTGCGGTGGTCTGGCGCTATCAGACCAACGTCGAGCGCGACGGCCAGGATGCCGGAAAGGATCCGCAACCGAAGATCCTGTCGTTTCTCGGCCCTCTCTACCGGCTTCGTGTCCTCGGATTCATCGTCGGAGGCGGTGCGCTGGGCTATCTCGGTTTCTGGCTGATCCCGTTCGTGCTGACTGCCTTGATCCCCTACGACAGGCAGGTCCTCGGCTCATCGCTGTTCTTCTTCATCGTGCTGATATTCATCAACGTCCATCATTACTTCCTGGACAATGTGATGTGGCGCCGCGGCAACCCGGAAGTGTCCAAATATCTGTTCCGCTAGAGCAATTCGAGGAAAAGTGCGCAGCGGTTTTCCGTCCGGAATTGCGTCAAAACAAAAGCTTAGGTCGGTTCGGCGACTATGAAACGCTGAACCGCCCTAGCCGCCCGTCCCATCGTCCATCATTGTGTTGGTGAGCGCCTCATAGGCCGCGCTGCATGTCGCGGAATGCGGGCAATCCTTTACGACCAACACCGGCGCCACCGTGAGGATGGCGGCGATCAGGATTCGCAGGCTGAGCCCGATCGCGCTCATCGTTCTGCCGAGCAGGCCAGCGAACAGGAAGTAGAGACCCTGAGCCATGCAAGCGGCCGTCAGAACCCCCAGGAGCGGGCGCGTGGTTTTTGCAAACGGGGTTATGTAGCCGTCCGGAAAACCCACCATGCTGAGGTCCATGGACCATTGCAGGGCCAGCACGACACTCAAGCCCGCCCAGGCAAGAGCGGCCATGCGTGTGATCCGTGTTTGCTTCGACTGCTCGCCGGCGACAGGCTTCAAGGATCAAGCCTCTCCGAAGACCAGCGAGACATTGCCGCCGGCGTGACGCTCGATCCTGCCGGCGAGGTCGAGTTCCAGGAGCACCATCGACACCTGCGCGGCGCTCAAGCCGGTATGGCGGATGATCTCGTCGACCGCCACCGGTGTCGGACCGAGCGCCTCGAGCACGCCGGCGCGATCATCCTCGCGCGGCGGCGGCGTCGCCGAGAGGTCGGGCGGCTCAGCCAGCGGCGCAACCCTAGGCGCGCGCACGCCAGCCAGCGGCGCGATGGCGCTGGCAACATCGGCCGCTTCGGTGACCAGCGTGGCGCCGTCCTTGAGCAGGCCGTTCGAGCCGGCCGCGCGCGGATCGAGCGGCGAGCCGGGCACGGCGAAGACCAGGCGGCCCATCTCGCCGGCCAGCCTGGCGCTGATCAGCGAGCCTGAGCGCTGCGCGGCTTCGACCACCACCAGCCCCAGCGCCATGCCGGCGACGAGCCGGTTGCGGCGCGGAAAATCCTGCGCGCGCGGCTGCCAGCCGAACGGCATTTCCGAGACGACGGCGCCGCCGCGCTCGGCGATCTCGTTGCAGAGCCCGGCATTCTCGGGCGGGTAGGGCATGTCGAGCCCGCCGGCCAGCACGCCGATAGTGCCGGTAGAGAGGCTGCCCTGGTGCGCCGCCGTATCGATGCCGCGTGCCAGGCCGGAGACGATCGCGTAGCCGTCGCGGCCAAGGTCCGCCGCCAGCATCCGCGCCATCTTGACGCCGGCGAGCGAGGCGTTGCGGGCGCCGACGATGGCGACCGCCGGCAGACGGAAGACCGCACCTTCGCCCTTCACCGCAAGCAGGGGCGGCGGGTTGTCCATGTTCTTCAGCAAGGGCGGATAGTCTGCCTCGCCAATGCCGACGAAACGGCCGCCGGCCCGCCTCGCCGCCTCCAGCTCGGCTTCGGCCTCGGCCACCGTGGGAATACGGACGATGCGGCTGGCGCCGCCGGAGATCATCAACTCGGGCAGCATTTCGAGCGCGGCCTCGGCGGAGCCGAAGCGGTTGATCAGTTCGCGGAACGAGGCCGGACCGACATTCGGCGTGCGGATCAGGCGAAGCCAGCTCAGCCGCTGCCGGTCGCTGAGGCGCGGGCCGGCGGCGGGCTTGGTCATCCCTTGGCCCCGATCTTGCCCTCGGTGCCGGCGGTAAGCCGCGAGATGTTGGCGCGATGTTTTACGATGACGATCAGGCTCATCACCGCGAACAGTCCGGCAATCGCCGGCGTGCTGAGGAAGTAGAGCGCGATCGGCACCGCGACCGCAGCGGTCAGCGCCGCGAGCGAGGAGTAGCGGAACAGGAAGGCGACGGCGAGCCAGACGACGGCGAAGATCAGCGCCACCTGCCAGGCAAGGCCGATCAGCACGCCGAGGTAGGTGGCGACGCCCTTGCCGCCCTTGAAGCCGAGCCAGGCCGGAAAGAGGTGGCCGATAAAAGCGCCGAAACCGGCCCACAGCGCAAGCTCCGGCGCGAAGCGGCCGGCGATCAGCACCGCCGCCGTGCCCTTCAGCGCATCGAGCAGAAGCGTTGCGGCGGCGAGCCCCTTGTTGCCGGTGCGCAGCACATTGGTGGCGCCGATATTGCCGGAGCCGATCTTGCGCACGTCCCCAAGGCCGGCCGCGCGGGTGATCAGCAGGCCGAACGGAATCGAGCCCAGCAGATAGCCGAACAGCAGCGCCAGGATACCGCCATAACTCATTGTTTCCCCCGCGTTTCCTTCACCGCACGAAATGGCGGACTATGCCGCCATCGGCCTAGATTGAAAACACTGTGCGGCCCGATACCATCGTTTGCAAGACCTTGCCTTGCAGCCGCGCGCCCTCGAAGCAGGTGTTCTTCGAGCGCGAGCGAAGGCCGCTCTCGCTGACGATCCAAGGTTCGTCGAGATCGACCAGCGCAAGGTCGGCAATCGCGCCCGGCTTCAGCGTGCCGCCGGGCAGGCCGAACAGTTTCGCCGGTGCGGTCGACAGCACCTCGACCAGCCTGAGCAGCGGGACATCGCCATTGTGGTAGAGACGGAGCGCGGCGCTGAGCAGCGTTTCGAGCCCGATCGCGCCGGCAGCGGCGTCGGCGAAGGGGAGGCGCTTGGTGTCGACGTCCTGCGGATCGTGCGAGGAAACTATGATGTCGACGGTACCGTCCTTCACGGCCTCGATCATCGCCAGCCGATCCTCCTCGGCGCGCAGCGGCGGCGTCAGCCGGAAGAAGGTTCGGTATTCGCCGACGTCGTTCTCGTTGAGCGACAGATTGTGGATGGCGACGCCGGCCGTGACATTGGCGCCGTCGGCTTTCGCCCGGCTCACCGCATTGGCCGCCATCGCCGTCGATATCTTGGCCGCGTGATAGGCGCCGCGCGTCAGCCGCGCCAGGGCGAGGTCACGCTCCAGCGGGATCGATTCCGCCTCGCGCGGAATGCCGGCAAGGCCGAGCCAGCTGGCATAGAGGCCCTCATTCATCACGCCGGCCGAGGCGAGGTCGGCGTCCTGCGTTTCATGCGCGATGACGCCGCCGAAATCGCGGGCATAGGTCAGCGCCCGGCGCATCACCAGGGAGTTGCCGATGGTATGGCGCCCGTCGGTGAAGGCGACGGCGCCGGCCTCGCGCAGCAGGCCGAACTCGGTCATCTCGCGGCCGTCGAGCCCCTTGGTGATCGCCGCCGCCGGGAAGATGTTGACGCTGGCCGTATCCTTGGCGGTGCGCAGCACGAATTCGACCAGCGCGACATTGTCGATCACCGGATCGGTGTCGGGCATCATGACGATGGAGGTGAGGCCGCCGGCCGCCGCGGCGATGCTTGCCGAGGCGATCGTCTCGCGATGCTCGCCGCCCGGCTCGCCTATGAAGACGCGGCTGTCGATGAGGCCGGGGATGATCGCCTTGCCGGCGCAGTCGATGACGACGGCACCTTCCGGCGCGCCCTGGTTCAGCGCCGCCTTGCCGGCGGCGACGATCTTCCTGCCGTCGACGATGACCGTGCCGACCTCGTCGATGCCGCGCGAGGGATCGACGACATGCGCCTTGCTGAAGACCGTTGTCGTCATGCGCCGCGCCCTTCGTGGTTGCGGCGCGGGTCGAGCAGCGCTTCCATCACCGCCATGCGCACGGCGACGCCCATCTCCACCTGTTCCTGGATGACGCTCTGCGGGCCGTCGGCGATTTCGGACGCAATCTCGACGCCGCGGTTCATCGGGCCGGGATGCATGACCAGCGCGTCGTCCTTGGCCGCCTTGAGCTTTTCGGCGTCGAGGCCGAAGTAGCGGAAGTATTCGCGGATCGACGGCACGAAGGCGCCTTCCATGCGCTCGCGCTGCAGGCGCAGCATCATCACCACGTCGGCGTCCTTCAGCCCTTCGGCCATCGAGCGGGCGACGATCACGCCCATTCTGTCGATGCCCGACGGCAGCAGCGTCGAGGGCGCGACGACGCGCACCTGCGCGCCGAGCGCATTCAAGAGCATGATGTTGGAACGCGCGACGCGCGAATGCAGGATGTCGCCGCAGATCGCCACGATCAGCTTCGACAGCGGCCCCTTGGCGCGGCGGATGGTCAGCGCGTCGAGCAGCGCCTGCGTCGGATGCTCGTGCGCGCCGTCGCCGGCATTGACCACGGAGCAGCCGACCTTCTGCGCCAGAAGGGCCGCCGCGCCCGCAGACTGGTGGCGGATGATGAGGATATCCGGGCGCATCGCGTTGAGCGTCATCGCCGTGTCGATCAGCGTCTCGCCCTTCTTCACCGAAGAGCTTGCCACCGACATGTTCATGACATCGGCGCCGAGCCTTTTTCCGGCAAGCTCGAAAGACGACTGCGTGCGGGTCGAGGCTTCGTAGAAGAGGTTGATCTGGGTGCGGCCGCGCAGCGTCGAGGTCTTCTTCTCGGGTTGCCGCGAGATGGCGACGGCCCGGTCCGCCCGGTCGAGCAAAAGCTCGATATCGGCGGGGGAAAGATCGCGGATGCCCAGAAGATGGCGATGGGGATAGAGCGGCAGGGACGAAGCGTCGGTCATCTCAAGGCGCTGCTATAGGGTGCGGTGTCCCCAGCCGCAAGCACCAGCTTTGGATTGCGGCCGTTCTCCCCGGTATTTTCGTCGCGCGCCTTGCATCGCTTGGGCTATAAGGCCCGATGGCTTCGGATTCGTGGCCTTCGCATGATAGGGACAGGGCGTGACCGACGACGTGACGAACCAGCCGCCGCCGCTGACGGGCGGCAACGCCTGGCGGGGCGATCCGTTGCTGATCCAGCTTGCCGAGCGCTTTTCCGAGCCGGTGCGCAAGGACCTCGACGGGCTCGGCCGTTTCGTGCTGACGCAGGAAGCGCAGGAACTGGCCCGCCTCGCCAATGTCGAGACGCCGAAGCTCCGGACGCATGACCGCCAGGGCCGGCGCATCGATCAGGTCGAGTTCCACCCTGCCTACCATGCCCTGATGCGCCGTTCCGTCGCCAATGGACTGCATTCCTCGGTCTGGGAAAACGGCGACGCGGAGATCGGCCGCCGCCACCAGGTGCGGGCCGCGCGCTTCTATATCACCGCCGAGTTGGAGACCGGGCACCTCTGCCCGATCACCATGACCAGCGCCTCGCTGGCGGCGCTGATGGCGAGCCCGAAACTGTTCCGCGAATGGGCGCCGCGGGTGACCACGCGCAAATACGACCAGAGCCAGAAGCCGCCGGTCGAGAAGACCGGGCTGACGCTCGGCATGGGCATGACCGAGAAGCAGGGCGGCACCGACGTGCGCGCCAACATCACCAGGGCCGAACGCGCCGGCAGCGGTTTCTATCGACTCACCGGCCACAAATGGTTCATGTCGGCGCCGATGTCGGATGCCTTCCTGGTGCTCGGGCAGGCGCCGGAGGGGCTTTCCTGCTTCCTCGTCCCGCGCATCCTCGGCGACGGCTCCGGCAACGGCTTCCGCTTCCAGCGGCTGAAGGACAAGCTCGGCAACCGCTCAAACGCCTCTTCGGAGGTGGAGTTCGTCAACGCCATCGGCGAGATGGTCGGCGAGCCGGGCGCCGGCGTGAAGACGATCATGGACATGGTGACGCTGACCAGGCTCGATTGCGCGGTCGCCTCGTCCGCGATCATGCGGGCAGGGCTGGCCGAGGCCATTCACCACACCCGCCATCGCCAGGTGTTCGGCGCCAACCTGATCGACCAGCCGCTGATGCAGCGCGTGCTGGCCGACATGGCGCTCGATGTCGCAGCCGCCACGGCGCTGTCGTTCCGCCTGGCGCGTTCCTTCGACGAGGCGGCGAGCGATCGCGGCGAGGCGGCCTTCGCCCGCGCCATGACGCCGGTGGTCAAATACTGGGTCTGCAAGATCGCGCCGCCGCTGCTCTACGAAGCCATGGAATGCCTCGGCGGCAATGGCTATGTCGAGGAGGCGCCGCTTGCCCGCTACTATCGCGAGGCGCCGGTCAACGCCGTCTGGGAAGGCTCCGGCAACGTTATGGCGCTCGACGTGCTGCGCGTGCTCGGCCGCGCGCCGGGCCTGTTCGAGGAGGTGCTCGCCGGCATCGACCGCGATCTCGGCGCCGGCGGCCGCGGCACCATCGGCGTGCTCAAGGCGGCCATGCAGGTGGCGGCGACCGACGAGGGTTCGGCGCGCCTGCTTACCGAGCAACTGGCGCTGTCGGCGGCGGCAGCCGAGCTTCGCCGGTTGGGGGCAGGGCGGATCGCCGACGCCTTCGTCGAGACGCGTCTCGCCGGCCAATGGCGCAACACCTATGGCATGCTCGATTCGCGCCACGATGCGCGCATGATCGTCGACACGCTCTATCCGCCGGTGAACTGAGCGAACTCCGCCAGGCCCTCGCGTAGCCTGTGGATACACGTTAACCTTAACGAATGGTTTCCATTGCGGCGGCGACCCGCAGGGCCCACTGTTCTCACCGGAGCAAGGATTGGTTAACCATGCCGTTCCTTGCCCTGCGAAGCAGGAACGCCATGCGGCACGTATTGACCTCCTTTCTGGCCTTGCACTGGGCGATCGTTTTCGCCCTGCTGGCGTATATCTGCATCGACGGCAATCGCGGCGTCGCCGCGGCCCTTGCGGTGCTCGGCCTTGAGGTCGAAAACGGCCGCATCACCGGACTGGAGAACGCCGCCATCGTGGCGCCGCTGGCGATCGCGCTGTTGGTGGTGGCGGTGCTGTTCTGCTGGGCCTTCGTCGAGACGCTGATCAACATAGCGGCCAGTCCCGACGCCACGGACAGTGTCGTGCGCATCGCCTTCATTTCCGCCTCTGCCGTGCTGTCGCTGGTTCTGGTCGGCGGCGCGGCGCAAGGCATCGACGGACTGTTCATGGTCGTCGCCGTGCAACTGACCGCGCTGCTCGCATCCTATGTCGCGGTGCTGGCCGAGCAGCGCACGGCGCGGGTCGAGGCGTTTGCGGCTGACACCGAAGTCCGCGCGACCGCCCATGTCATGGCACGAGGCGCCGCGCACAGTTCACTGCTGTCACGCATTTCCGGGCGGCCGGAAGCGAATTCGAGGGATGGCCGCTGATGCGCACGCTGTTCGCGCTCTGGGCTGCTCCGCTGCTCCTGTTCTGGGGCTGGTTCTTCCTGTCGCTCAACGACATGAATTTCGGCTATGTGATGCTGAGCCGCCCGCTGCACGACCTGGTATTCCAGCTTTACGGCGAGATGCTGGGCATCGATCCGGCGCTCATTCCCGGCATCGTGGCCAAGGCCTGCGTCTTCGACAGCTTCCTGCTGATGGCGCTGTGGGCGTTCCGACGCCGCCGCAACATCGCCGCCTGGGTCAGGACCCGCTGGGGGAATCCGGTTCCGCAAGAGCGTCTGGACCGAGCGACTGAAGCCGGTCCAGTACTCCCTGCAGAATAAAGGCGGCCGCCGCCGAATCGATCTTGCCGGCACGCTTCCTGCGCGAAAAATCCATTTCGATCAGCGTCCGCTCGGCCGCGACCGTCGACAGCCTCTCGTCCCAAAGCACGAAGGGAAGGTCCGACAGGGCAGCCATGTTGCGCACAAAAGCGCGCGATTTCTGCGCGCGCGGGCCTTCCGAACCGTCCATGTTGACCGGCAGGCCGAGCGCTATCGCGCCGACATTGTCCTTCTCCAGCTGCGCGAGCAGCAGCGCCGCGTCGAGCGAGAATTTCCGCCGCATGATGACGGGGCGCGGATGGGCGAAGGCCAGGCCCCGGTCGGAGACCGCCACGCCAATCGTCTTGTCGCCGAGGTCGAGCCCGGCGAGCGTCCTGCCGCCGACGAGGCGCGCCGGCAAGTCCTCGATCGATATGATGCCCAAGCGGCTTTCCTTCAGACGCACGTTGCGGCGCATCCTTCTTGACGCACCGAATGTGATGGCACTTTAATTTTGCCGGAGGCGTTCTATCCTCTGGCGCAACAAAAATCGAGGAAGTCGTTGATGAAACTGACCTGGTATGGACATTCGGCGTTCCGCGTCGAGACGGCGGGAGCCAATATCCTGATCGACCCCTATCTGGTCGGCAATCCGTCCTGGACGGGCGGCTGGGAAGGACCGGCCGAAGGGGTGACCCATGTGCTCCTGACGCATGGCCACAACGACCATGTCAGCGGCGCGCTGGAGGTGCTGAAGAAGAGCGGCGCCATGCTGGTCGCCAATTACGAAATCTGCATGTATCTGGTCGGCCAAGGCGCCAACGGCAGCAGGATCAATCCCGGCAATATCGGCGGCACCGTCGATTGCGGCGCCTTCACCACCACTTTCGTCCAGGCGCTGCACTCATCGTCCTTCGGCGGCGAGGGCGGCGCCAACACCTATCTCGGCAATCCCGGCGGTCTGGTCCTGCATTTCGCGGAGGACAAGACGCTCTACCATATGGGCGACACCGACATCTTCTCCGACATGGCGCTGATCAACGAACTGCATGAGCCGAAGATCGGCCTCGTGCCGATCGGCGACCGTTTCACCATGGGCGGCGCGGTGGCGGCGCTCGCCTGCCGGCGCTTCTTCCATTTCGACACAGTCGTGCCCTGTCATTTCGGCACCTTTCCGATCATCGACCAGACCGCCGACAAATTCGTCGCGGGAATGGAGGGCTCAGGTGTGAAAGTGGCCTTGCCGGCAATCGGCCAGACCATCACGATATAGGGCCGAGAGGCGCGTCGCGCCGAGATCATTCATGAGAGAAATGGAATGAAATCATGGCTTTGAGGCAGACACTTTGCGTTTCGATGCTGGTTGCCGCTTCTCCCGCGCCGGCGGCGGAGGACTTCATCGACGGTGTCTACCTGCAATCCGAAGAGCTGTGCGCGCAGGCCAAGAAGGGCAAGCTGCAGGATGTGATCGAGGCCGGCAACATCGTTTTGTCGGCCCACGGCCTGCAAGGCGTCGAATACAATTGCGAGTTCCTTCAGGTCACCAAGGCGACACGCTCGCCGAGCTGGGCGGTCACCGCCATCTGCCAGGAGCCGGGCTTTGTCTTTCCCGATGTGCTGTCGGTAACGCAGATGAGCCCAAAGCAGCTCGATCTTGTATCGGTCCGCCCGGTCGACGACGAAAGCGAGCAGGCCGGCAACAGCGGCAGCTATTTCCTCTGCGAAGGCGTGACGCCGCCTTAAGCCCAGATCTCGGCCATCCGCGCGCGACGATGCAGGTTGCGCGGCGCGCGCGGCGCCGCTATAGCGCTGGTTTTCCAGAGGCAACAGAAATGTCCGTTGATCTTCAGACAGTGAAGCGTGTCGCGCACCTTGCCCGCATTGCAGTGAGCGAGGAGGACGCCGAGCGCATGACCGGCGAACTGAACACCATCCTCGGCTTCGTCGAGCAATTGAACGAGGTCGACGTTTCCGGCGTCGAGCCGATGACATCGGTGACGCCGATGGAGATGAAGAAGCGGCTGGATATCGTGACCGACGGCAACAAGGCCTCCGACATCGTCGCCAACGCGCCGGCCACCGAAGAGAACTTCTTCCTCGTTCCGAAGGTCGTGGAGTAACCGGCCGATGGCAATCGAGATCGCCGTCGAGACCGCCTTGCAGGACGATGTGCGCACGCTGGTCGAGGAGCTCAACGCGACGCTGCTCGAACTGACGCCGCCAGAACACTGCTACCACATGACCGTCGAGCAGATGGCAGGCAAGGACACCACCGTCTTCGTCGCCCGCGACAATGGTCTTGCCATCGGCTGCGGCGCGCTGAAGCGTCATGACGGCGCCGTTGGCGAGGTCAAGCGCATGTACACCAGGCCCTCGCATCGCGGCCAGAAGATCGGCGCGAAAATCGTTGAACGGGTCGAGGCGCTGGCGCGTGGCGAGGGGATGAAGCGCCTTGTGCTGGAAACCGGAGACCGCCACCCCGCCGCCTGGACCGTCTATGAACGCGCCGGATTCTCGCGCTGCGGCCCGGTGCTGGATTATCCCGACTCCGAGTGGTCGGTGTTTTACGAAAAGAGCCTTGCCTGATGAGCGACCTGACACATCTGACGATTTCCGAGGCCCGCGCCAGGCTGCGCGGCAAGGAGATCACCGCGGCCGAGATCACCGAGGCCTATCTCCAGGCGATCGAGCGCGCCAATCCGGTGCTCAATGCCTATGTCACCGTCACCGGCGACAAGGCGCGCGACATGGCCAAGGCCTCCGACGCCAAGCTCGCCAGGGGCGAGGGCGGGGCGCTGGAAGGCATTCCGCTCGGCATCAAGGACCTGTTCGGCACCAAGGGCGTCCACACCCAGGCCTGCAGCCACGTGCTGGATGGCTTCGAGCCGCGCTACGAATCAACCGTCACCGCCAATCTGTGGGCTGACGGCGCCGTCATGCTGGGCAAGCTCAACATGGACGAGTTCGCCATGGGCTCGTCCAACGAGACCTCCTACTACGGTCCGGTCATCAATCCGTGGCGGCGCTCGCGCCTCGATACGGTGGTGATGCCGACCACGCATCAGGGCGATGGCGGCTTCGTCTCGGCCGGCGGCGCGAAAACCCAGCGCACGCTGGACAATGCCCAGCTCGTGCCGGGCGGTTCGTCCGGCGGATCGGCTTCCGCAGTGTCGGCTTTCCTTTGCGCCGGCGCCACCGCCACCGACACCGGAGGCTCGATCCGCCAGCCGGCGGCTTTCACCGGCACGGTTGGCATCAAGCCGACCTACGGCCGCTGCTCGCGCTGGGGCATTGTCGCTTTTGCCTCGTCGCTGGACCAGGCCGGCCCGATCGCGCGCGACGTGCGCGACGCCGCGATCCTGTTGAAGTCGATGGCCTCCGTCGACCCGAGGGACACCACGTCGGTCGATCGTCCGGTGCCGGACTACGAGGCCGCGATCGGTAAACCGATCAAGGGCATGAAGGTCGGCATTCCGAAGGAATACCGCGTCGACGGCATGCCGCAGGACATCGAAGCTCTGTGGCAGAAGGGCATTGCCTGGCTGAAGGAAGCCGGCGCCGAGATCGTCGACATCTCGCTGCCGCACACCAAATACGCGCTGCCGGCCTATTACATCGTGGCGCCGGCCGAGGCCTCTTCGAACCTCGCCCGCTATGACGGCGTCCGCTACGGGCTGCGCGTGCCGGGCAAGGACATCGTCGACATGTACGAGAAGACCCGCGCCGCCGGCTTCGGCCGCGAGGTCAAGCGCCGCATCATGATCGGCACCTATGTGCTGTCGGCCGGCTATTACGATGCCTACTACCTGCAGGCGCAGAAGGTCCGCACCCTGATCAAGCGCGACTTCGAGAACGTCTTTGCCGCTGGCGTCGATGTCATCCTGACGCCTGCAACGCCGTCGGCCGCCTTCGGCGTTGCCGACGAGGACATGGCGTCGGATCCGGTCAAGATGTACCTCAACGACATCTTCACGGTGACCGTCAACATGGCCGGCCTGCCGGGCATCAGCGTACCCGCCGGTCTCGACGCCAAGGGCCTGCCGCTCGGCCTGCAGCTCATCGGTCGTCCCTTCGACGAGGAGACGCTGTTCCAGACGGCGCATGTCATCGAGCAGGCGGCCGGCACATTTCAGCCGGAAAAGTGGTGGTAGGGTCATCCCTCATCTAGCTCGTGGCTCCGAGAATCGGAATCGATTTTCGGAAAGGAACGTGCGCAAGATCAAAGTGTTACAGCGTCCTTTGCGCGTCCAGGGGGCGCGCGGCGCTGTAATGGGGTGAGGGATGTTCTTCTATCTTTCCAAGATTTTCTGGTTCTTCATCCAGCCGCTCAACCTGGCGATCTTCCTGCTGCTGGCAGGCCTGCTCGCGGTAGTGTTCGGCCGTCGGCGGCTGGCCGCCACCGGTAGCGTGCTCGCCTTCCTGATCCTCGCCCTTTCGGCCTGGACGTCGCTTGGCGCGATGATGCTCAACCCGCTGGAGGAGCGCTTTGCCAAACCGTCGCCGCCGCAAAAAGTCGACGGCATCGTCGTGCTCGGCGGCGGCTTCGAGGGCGCCATCAACCTCGCACGCGGCGGCTATGAGTTGAACAGTGGCGGCGACCGCATGGTCGAGACCGCGATCCTCGCCCGGCGGTTCCCACAGGCCAAGGTGGTGGTATCCGGCGGGACCGGAGAACTGTTCCTGGACGGCGAGGGCGATGCCGACACCGCGCCGCGCCTGCTTGGCGCGCTCGGCGTCGGCGCCGATCGGCTGATCCTCGAGAACAAGTCGCGCAACACCTATGAGAACGCCGTCTTCACCAGGCAGATGGTGGCGCCGAAGGCGGGCGAGACCTGGCTGCTGGTGACCTCGGCCTTCCACATGCCGCGCGCCAAGGCGCTGTTCGACAAGGCTGGCTTCCCGACCATCCCATGGCCGGTGGATTACCGCACCTCGGGCAAGGAAGGCATCGGCCTGTTCCGCGACAACCCGGCCGATTCGCTGCAGGTGGCAACCATGGCGATCCGCGAATGGATCGGGCTTGCCGCTTACTGGCTGTCCGGCCGCATCGACCGGCCCTTCCCGGGCGGCTGACCGAGGACCGCCTCCCTGGCCGCAGAGAAGAACTGGCGCCGGACCAGCACCGCCAGCAGCAGCAGCGTCGACAGCACGAAAATCACCGGGTCGATGAACCAGCCGAGATAGCCGATCGAGAAGAAGACCGCGCGCAGGCCGGAATTGAAATGCTTGCCGGCCAGCATGTTCATGCGCGTCGCGCGCCAGACCGCCGTCTCGGTGACCGGATTGCGCGAAGCCTCGCCGTACGGGATCGGCACCGCGCCGATCAGGATCGAGCAGTAGTTGAACAGACGGTAGGCCCAGCCGAACTTGAAGAAGGCGAAGGCCAGGATCAGCACCAGGCCGAAAACCTTCATCTGGAAAGCCTCGCGCGAAGAGGTCGCGCTCAGCGGCAGGTCGCTCAGCACCGTAAGCACCTGGTCGGAGGCGCCGAGCAGCGCGAAACAGCCGCCAAGCGCGATCAGCGAGGAGGATGCGAAGAAGGCGGTGCCTTGCTGCAGACCGGTCATGATGGCGGTGTCGACGATACGGATCTCGCGCTCGGCCATGGTTCGCATCCAGGTCGCGCGCTGGGCGTTCATCGCCGTCGTCAACGAGACGCGGCTGACCAGTCTGCCGTCGGAGGCCAGTGTATGCAGCACCCAGACGATGAGGAAGAAGGCCAGCGCCGCGAGGTCGGCCGTCGAAAGATGGAAGGAATCGCCCATGTCCCCTTGTACCACAGGCGAGCCGGCCGCTTCGACGGTCGGCTAGGCCGGCAGGGGTTGGGCGGCTTTCGCGCGCAGGGCCTCGACCACAATGTCCGTCCTGGTGACCCATCCGAACGCGTTCTCGAAATTCCACAGCGTTGCCTGGCGGTTGAAGTCGGGGCCCGAATGGTTCATCGCGTCCTCGACCAGGACAGGCCAGAACTCCAGCATGTAGGCGTCGCGCGCCGTCGCATCGACGCAGACATTGGTGGCGACCCCGCTGAACAGCAGATGGCGGATATTGCGAGCCCGCAGATACGCTTCCAGACCGGTGTTGCAAAAGCCGCTGTAGCGGGATTTGCGGATGATCTGGTCGCCCGGCTCCGGCTTCAGCGCATCGACGATTTGCCAGTCCCAGCTGTTGTCGATCAACAGCTTGCCGCATAACTCGGGGCGCTGGCGCATCAGCACCATCCCCAGTTCCTTGTGGTAGTTCGGCGAGGAAGCATCGCCGGCGTCGCCGAGGTCGGGCCTGTACGACATCTGGAGATAGACCACGGTGAGGCCAGCTTTGCGCGCGGCCGCAAGCAGCCTTTTGTTGGCCTCGATGGCCGGTGCGGCGCCCGATATGTCGAAGCCCGCCAGGTCGAACATGCCGCCCGCCGAGGCGAAGGCGTTCTGCATGTCCACCACGATGATGGCCGTCTGCGCCGGCATGATGCACACCGGTTCCGGCTTGGCATCCAACGCAAGCATTGCTTCCTCCCCAACGATTACCTGGCGTCTCGGAGAATAGCCCCGCCGGCGTGACCCGACAATCAATGTCGCTGCCGGAGCAGACAAGGTCGGCGGGCGCTCAGCCGCGATCCGCAAAACAGCGGAAACATCTCAGCAATTCCTATATGTATGCCGAGACGGATTCAGGAGACAACGGCGCGTGTTCCTTTCGGTTTTCGACCTGTTCAAGATCGGCATCGGCCCATCGAGCTCGCACACGATGGGGCCGATGACCGCCGCGCGGCGTTTTCTGGACGAAATCCTCGCCGGTGACTGGCCACGCCCGGCAGGCGCCAGGGTCGACCGCATCGGCGCAAGCCTGCACGGCTCGCTCGCCTATACAGGCATCGGCCATGGCTCCGACCGCGCCGTCGTCCTCGGCCTTGCCGGCGAGACGCCGCAGACGGTCGATCCTGACCTCGCCGACGGCATCGTTGCCGGGATCGCAGCCGAGAAGCGCATCGCGCCGCCGGGTCACCCGACTTACCGCTTCGATCCCGCGACCGATCTCGTGCTCGACCGCAAGACGCCGCTCACCGGCCACGCCAACGGCATGGCGTTCTATGCCTACGACGCCGGCGACCGGCTGCTGCTCAAGCGCATCTATTATTCGATCGGCGGCGGCTTCGTCGTTTCCGAGGAAGAGCTGCAGCGGATGAAGGCCAAGGGCTCGGTGACGACGGAAGGCAAGAAGGTGCCTTATCCCTTCAAGAATGCCGTCGAGATGCTGAAGATGGCGGCCAAGAGCGGGCTTTCCATCGCCGAGATGAAGCGCGTCAACGAGGAGACGCAGATGTCGCGCGAGGAGCTCGACGCGGGTCTCGACGCCATCTGGGGCGCCATGAAGGGCTGCATCGACCGTGGCCTGTCGCAGGACGGCATCATGCCGGGCGGGTTGAAGGTGCGCCGTCGTGCCCGGCAACTGCACGACAAGCTGCAGGAACAGTGGCAGCAGAACCGGCCGAACCCCTTGCTCGCCAATGACTGGCTGTCGATCTACGCCATGGCTGTCAATGAGGAGAACGCCGCCGGCGGACGCGTCGTCACCGCGCCGACCAATGGCGCGGCCGGAACGCTGCCGGCGGTGCTGCGCTACTGGCTGCATTTCCATCCCGAAGCCGACCAGCCGAGCATCCGCGACTTCCTGCTCACCGCCGCCGCCGTCGGCGGCATCATCAAGTCGAACGCCTCGATCTCGGGCGCTGAGGTCGGCTGCCAGGGCGAGGTCGGTTCCGCCTCGGCCATGGCGGCGGCCGGCCTTTGCGCCGTCATGGGCGGCACGCCGGAGCAGGTCGAGAATGCAGCCGAGATCGCGCTGGAGCATCATCTCGGCATGACCTGCGATCCCGTCGGCGGGCTGGTGCAGGTGCCATGCATCGAGCGCAATGCGCTCGGCGCCGTCAAGGCGGTGACCGCCGCTTCGCTCGCCATCAAGGGCGACGGCACCCACTTCGTGCCGCTCGACGCGGCGATCGAGACCATGCGCCAGACCGGCCTCGACATGAACGAGAAGTACAAGGAAACCAGCCTCGGCGGTCTCGCCGTCAACGTCGTCGAGTGCTGAACGCCGTCGCTGGCACTGTGGAGAAGTCGGGCAGGGGCGTTGACGGTTTCGCGTGCCGGACTAAACCTTAAGCGATGGCTCTCAATCTCCTAAAACTTTGCGTCGGCTGCGACAGCGTCGAGGATCTCGAAGAGTGGATCGACTTTCGCCTCGACGAGCGGCGGCGCGCCGGCGAGCCGGCCGAGCACTGGCACACCACCCGCATGGTGCCGTCGCGCGGCGACGAGGTCACCGACGGCGGCTCGCTCTACTGGGTGATCAAGGGCAGCGTGCAATGCCGCCAGTTGATCACCGAGATCCGGCCGTTCACCGACGATGAGGGCATCGGCCGCTGTCACCTGATGCTCGACCCGCAAGTCGTGCGCACCGAATGGCAGCCGCGCCGCGCCTTCCAGGGCTGGCGCTACCTGAAACCGTCCGACGCGCCGGCCGATCTCGGCAAGGGCAGGGCAGGCCTGGTCGAGATGCCGCCGAAGCTCAGGCAGGAACTGGCCGAGCTGGGCCTGCTGTAGGGCGGACGATTCTGCCCCGGGGTTGCGATCCGCCGGCGCCTGCTGGCCCTCCCCATGGTGAGACATGGGACTTGCAAGCATTGGCGCCGCGCCACATCTTCAACCTATGTGCGACAATCAGCAGATCGCTCAGGCGCGCCCCGCGCGGGCCCCGGCTTGCCGGAAGGGTCATGACTCCGGCAGGAAATGGCGGTCAAACGAGCGGTCTGTCGTGACGTTGCAGGGCGACGGGAACCGATGGGCATACTGATCGCATTGGTCGCATTGCTTCTGGTGCTTCTAGGCGCCGTCACGATTTTCGTGCGCGCCGATCCTGCGAAAATGGCGGATGGCATGAAGACGCTGGGGCCGATTCTCCTTGCCCTGGCCGGCGCAGCGATATTCGCCGTCGGGCGCAGCGGCCTCGGTGGGATCATGCTGGTCGGCGCGGCAGCCTGGTACGGTACGATGCGCATGAACCGACCGGCGCAGCAACCGCCGCGAAAACGCTCCACCGTGCGCACTGCCGCGCTGGAAATGGAGCTCGATCACAAGACCGGCGGACTGGAAGGGCTCGTTCTGGCCGGCCGCCATGAAGGCAAGATGCTTGGCGCGATGAACCTGGCCGAGCTGCAGCACCTCTATCGTGAGCTCTCCGGCGATCCGGAGAGCCGCCAGCTGCTAGAGACGTATCTTGACGGCCGATTTCCCGTCTGGCGCAAAAACGCAGAGCCGGACAGTGGCGAAGGGCTGGGTGTTGCGCCAGGTGCGGGCGCCATGACTAAGGAGGAGGCCTACAAGATCCTTGGTCTTGAAGCGGGGGCCGCCGCGGCGGATGTCCGCAAGGCGCACCGCCGCCTGATGCAGCGCCTGCACCCCGATATCGGCGGCACGTCGTTCCTTGCGGCGCGGATCAATGAAGCCAAGGACGTCTTGCTCTCCAACCACAACTAGTCTCCTTCGACGCAGAAATTTCCCGGGAGATTCCAATGCCGCCCTACTGCTGGACGGCGTAACAGCTGATCTTCTTCTTCTTCAAAGCGGTGCAGGCATTCCACGCGGCGTCCTTCGACGAGAAGCCGCCGAAGCGGGCGCGGTAGTAGGTGACGCCGTCCTTGTCAAAGGCGACGGTGAAGGCTGAGGCATCGGCCAGCACCTTCGGCGCCTGCTTGCTCGTCTTGTCGAGGAAGGCCTGGGCTTCCGATTGCTTCGGCGAGGACGCCACCTGCACCGCCCAGCCCGACGGCACCGAGGCCGTCTTGACCGGATCGACCGCCGCCGCCGGCTCAGGTTCGGCATAGGCGGCGACGGCCTGCGGCGCCGGGGCCGCAGCCACAGCGGCGACAGCCACGGTCTTGACCTTCTTGATCTGGACGACCGGCGTGGTTTCCTCGACGACCGGGGCGGTTTCCTCGACAACGGGCGCGCTGTCGTCGGCGGAGGCGACCGTCGCCTCGTCTTCAACCGCCGGCTTTTCGTCCGGGGTCGGTGCATCGTGCTTCGGCAGGAACACCTTGGCGAGGGCGCTGATCGGATTGCCGCCACCGGCCTTGGCGACCAGGGCGCCACCACCGCGCGTCGATGCCCTCGGCATGTAGGCGTTGATCAGACCGGCCATCTGGTTGTCGCGCGAGCGGCCCGAGGCGCCGCCCATCACCACGGCGACGAGCTTGCGATCGCCGTCGTTGACCGACGAGACCAGATTGTAGCCGGAAGCGCGGGTGTAGCCGGTCTTGATTCCGTCCACGCCCTTGATGCGGCCGAGCAAGCGGTTGTGGCCGTTGATGCGCTGGCGGCCGTACAGGAAGGAGCGCTGCGAAAAGTAGCCGTAATATTGCGGGAAGTGCTCCCTCAACGCGATGCCGAGCATGGCCATGTCGTGGGCGGTGGTGAACTGGCCCGGATCGGGCAGGCCGTTGGCGTTGCGGAAGACCGTGCCGTTCATGCCGAGCTGACGCGCCTTGGCGGTCATCATGCGGGCGAAATTGGCTTCGTTGCCACCAATCAGCTCGCCCAGCGCCGTCGCGGAATCATTGGCCGACTTGGTCACCATCGACAGGATGGCGGTGTCGACGGACACCGATCCGCCGGGCTTGACGCCGAGCTTGGTCGGCGGCTCGGCCGCGGCGTGGGCGGAGAACGGCACCGGCGTGTTCTTCGAGATCCGGCCCTTCGCCAGCGCCTCGAAGGTCAGGTAGAGCGTCATCATCTTGGTCAGCGAAGCGGGATAGCGCCGACCATTGGCGTCGGAGGAATACAGCACCTTGCCGGTCTTGGCGTCGATGACGATGGCGGCCGACTTCGCCGCCATCGACGAGGCGGCATCGGCGACGACGACGCCCATCGCCAGGGCGACGATCGTGGCCGCCTTAAGGAATGAGGAGGATTTGGAGACGAAGCCCGACAACGCCTGACGCACTGATACTTCCCTGAATTTTCGTTGCCCCGGAGGCGGCGGCGTGAGCCTGCCTCGCTTCCGGTCAAGCTATCGCGGGCAGCGTTACCAATCCGTTTATGGTAACCGCCGCGTTCACCATTTTCTGGCGATTTGAGCCTCTTTTTATTCGAATTTTGGACTCTTCCCGTCCGCCTATGCCCAGCAAACAGGCAAAAACTTGACTTTTGTGCATCGCACAATATATTTACGGTGCATTGCACAAGGGCGCCCGGGGCAAAAGGGCGTTTCAACCACGAAGGGAAGCGTGAAATGGCCCAGACCTACGAGGACTTCAGCAAATACGGCAAGGAATTTGCCGACACCGGATTGAAGAGCTTTGCTTCGCTCACCAAGGGCGCGCAGGCGATCGCCACCGAAGCGGGTGAGTACACCAAGAAGAGCTTCGAGGCCGGCAGTGCCGCCGTCGAGAAGCTGTTCTCGGCCAAGTCGCTGGACAAGGCGATCGAGATCCAGTCCGACTACGCCAAACAGAGCTACGAGAGCTTCGTCGCCGAGGCCGCCAAGATCGGCGACCTCTATGCCGAACTCGCCAAGGAAGCCTACAAGCCGTTCGAATCGATCGTCGCCAAGTCGAAGTAATTTCGCCGCAAGGCACTGAAATTAGGCTAGCCGGCCTGCAAGACAGACCCGGTCGCGGATGCGCGGCCGGGTTTTTTCATGTTCGCTCCAATCCGGCGGCTTTGCTGCCTTCACGATTGCGAAAATCGCTGAAGTTTGCCCACCTAGCCATATTGTCAGCTAAACAGAAGGGCTTAAAATCGTTCATCGAACACCTACATGTCGAACTCGCATGGGGATTCGAAAAAGGCAGGACTACGTGACGATCGGTTTGACTGCCACGGCAGGCGTGGTGCGGATGCAGAGTGAAGGCGACGGCAACGAGGCCGGTCGCGGTACGGCCGTCATCACGCGCAC
Organism: Mesorhizobium sp. M4B.F.Ca.ET.143.01.1.1; assembly: GCF_004792275.1. Classification (NCBI taxonomy): domain Bacteria; kingdom Pseudomonadati; phylum Pseudomonadota; class Alphaproteobacteria; order Hyphomicrobiales; family Phyllobacteriaceae; genus Mesorhizobium; species Mesorhizobium sp. M4B.F.Ca.ET.143.01.1.1. The sequence continues at coordinate 133,200 of NZ_SRSR01000004.1, read as the reverse complement.
CAAAACCAAGACCAAGAAGCCCAGTCTCTACCGGGTCCTCATCCTCAACGACGACTACACGCCCATGGAGTTCGTGGTTCACGTGCTGGAGCGTTTTTTCCAGAAGGACCGCGAAGCCGCCACACGCATCATGCTTCATGTTCACAATCATGGAGTGGGCGAGTGCGGGGTCTATACATTCGAGGTGGCCGAGACCAAAGTGTCCCAGGTCATGGATTTCGCCCGACAGAATCAGCATCCGCTGCAATGCGTGATGGAGAAGAAGTGAGGTAACATGCCGGCTTTCTCCCAAGGCCTGGAAAAGGCGCTACATCAGGCGCTGACGCTCGCCAATGAGCGGCACCATGAATACGCAACACTCGAACACCTGCTGCTCGCGTTGATCGACGACACCGAGGCGGCCGCCGTCATGCGCGCCTGCAACGTCGACCTCGACGAATTGAAGCACACGGTTCTCACCTATATCGACACCGAACTCGACAATCTCGTCACCGGCTATGATGAGGATTCCAAGCCGACCGCCGGTTTCCAGCGCGTCATCCAGCGCGCCGTGATCCACGTGCAGTCGTCTGGCCGCGAAGAGGTCTCGGGCGCCAACGTGCTTGTCGCCATCTTCGCCGAGCGCGAAAGCCACGCCGCCTATTTCCTGCAGGAACAGCAGATGACCCGCTACGACGCGGTCAACTACATCTCGCATGGCATCGCCAAGCGCCCCGGCGCGTCGGAGAGCCGCACCCCGCGCGGCGCCGATGACGAGCAGGGCGGCCAGAACGGCGCCGAGCCGCAGGAGGAGAACGGCAAGAAGAAGCAGCAGCAGGACGCGCTGACGGCCTATTGCATCAACCTCAACAACAAGGCCAAGGCCGGCAAGATCGATCCGCTGATCGGCCGCGAGTCGGAGATCAACCGCACCATCCAGGTGCTGTGCCGCCGCTCCAAGAACAACCCGCTCTATGTCGGCGATCCCGGCGTCGGCAAGACGGCGATCGCCGAGGGCCTGGCCAAGCGCATCGTCGAGGGCGACGTGCCGGAGGTTCTGCACAACGCCACCATCTTCGCGCTCGACATGGGCACGCTGCTTGCCGGCACGCGCTATCGCGGCGACTTCGAGGAGCGGCTGAAGCAGGTCGTCAAGGAACTCGAGGACTACCCGGGCGCGGTGCTGTTCATCGACGAGATCCATACCGTGATCGGGGCAGGGGCCACGTCTGGCGGCGCTATGGACGCGTCGAACCTGCTGAAGCCGGCGCTGTCGTCGGGCGCCATCCGCTGCATCGGCTCGACCACCTACAAGGAGTTCCGCCAGTTCTTCGAGAAGGACCGCGCTTTGGTGCGGCGCTTCCAGAAGATCGACGTCAACGAGCCGACCATCGAGGACGCCATCGAGATCATGAAGGGCCTCAAGCCCTATTTCGAGGAGTTCCACAAGGTCCGCTACACGAGCGAGGCGATCAAGGCCTCGGTCGAGCTTTCGGCGCGCTACATCAACGACCGCAAGCTGCCGGACAAGGCGATCGACGTGATCGACGAGACCGGCGCCTCGCAGATGCTGGTGCCTGAGGCCAAGCGCAAGAAGACGATCGGCATCAAGGAAATCGAAGCCACGATCGCCACCATGGCGCGCATCCCGCCGAAGACGGTTTCGGCCGACGACGAGAAGGTGCTGCAGGGTCTCGACGTCGAGCTGAAGCGCGTCGTCTACGGCCAGGACACCGCGATCACCGCGCTGACCTCCGCGATCAAGCTGGCGCGCGCCGGCCTGCGCGAACCGGAAAAGCCGATCGGGTCCTATCTGTTCTCGGGCCCGACCGGCGTCGGCAAGACGGAAGTGGCCAAGCAGCTCGCCGCCTCGCTGGGTGTCGAATTGATCCGCTTCGACATGTCGGAATACATGGAACGCCACACCGTCTCGCGGCTGATCGGCGCGCCTCCCGGCTATGTCGGCTTCGACCAGGGTGGCCTGCTGACCGACGGCGTCGACCAGCATCCGCACTGCGTGCTGCTGCTCGACGAGGTCGAGAAGGCGCATCCGGACCTGTTCAACATCCTGTTGCAGGTGATGGACCACGGTAAGCTGACCGACCACAATGGCAAGCAGATCGACTTCCGCAATGTCATCCTGATTATGACCACCAATGCGGGTGCGTCGGATGCGCAGCGCGCGGCGATCGGCTTCGGCTCGACCAAGCGCGAAGGCGACGATGTCGAGGCGATCAACCGGCTGTTCACGCCGGAGTTCCGCAACCGCCTCGATGCGATCATCCCGTTCGGCTCGCTGCCGGTGCCGGTCATCCATCAGGTGGTGCAGAAGTTCGTCATGCAGTTGGAGGCCCAGCTCTCCGAGCGCGGCGTCACCTTCGACCTGTCGCCGGACGCGATCGCCTGGCTGGCCGACAAGGGCTATGACGAGCGCATGGGCGCCCGTCCGCTCGGCCGCGTCATCCAGGAGCACATCAAGAAGCCGCTGGCCGACGAGGTGCTGTTCGGCAAGCTCAAGAAGGGCGGCACGGTGCGCGTCACCGTCGAGAAGAAGGAAACCGGCGAGACCGGCCTGAAGCTCGAATCGCTGGCCGACGAAGCGCCGGTGAAGCCGAAGAAGGAAGAGCCGGAAGAAGCGCCGAAGCCCCGCAAGGCGGCAAAGAAACCCGCAGCCAAGAAGGCGGTGGCGCAGAAGCCGGAGCCGAAGGGCAAGGACGGCGGCAAGCGCAGCCTTGTGCCCCAGTTGCCGCGCAAGGGCTGAGGGCCCCCACGATCGAAAAGCCCCGGAAACGGGGCTTTTTTCATGGTGCTGACAGCGAGCGCGAGGCTGGCCAAGCGAGGCGAAGCGCCGACGCATCGAATTCCCGGTCGGCGATGTCGTGCCGAAGAAGAAATGGGACGACCTCGGCCTGCCGGCAGCGCATTGACCTTAAGTGGAGCGGCCGACTCCAAATATTCTTGTTGGCAACAGCCGTCGACCATTCGGGCCGTATGCGACGGCATTGTGCCGAGCAACAAAAGACCTTATCAAGGCGCACGACCTGGGTGGTGGTCGCGGCCAAGAGCCTTTGGCGATAATCATTCGGAACAGGAATCGCGCCCGGCGCGAGCAACCAATGACAAAAACCCTTCGCAAATCCCTCCGCCAGCTGATCATAGCGGTTCCGCTTCTCGCGCTCGGCTTCTACTTCATCCCGATCCTGACGACGATCTGGATCGTCTGCGGCCTGATCGACGTGCTGCGCAACAAGAACAAGACCCTGTCGCTGTTCCGCGGTTATTTTCTCGGCAACGGCCTCTTCACCTGGCTGCTGTCGCCGTTCAACCTGCTTGTCGACCTGCTTTGCTACCGGAACCCTGGCGTCTGGAAGCTGGAGCAGTTTCCCGCCGACTATCAGCGAGAGGTCAACGAGGTTCTCGACGTCTTCAAGGCGCGCAAGGACGAGATCATCGCCGATATCGACGCCAATTTCGGCACCGGCCGGCGTGGCATGTATGTCTATCAGTGGTACGGCAAGCACAAGATCGACAACGTGGCGGAATTCAACAAGGATTTCAAATACATTAAGACCATCGCCGTGTCCGTCTTCAGGGGCAAGGAATCGACCTCCTGGCATTTCGGTCCGCTTCGGCTCAGCCTGCGCATTCTCTACAATTTGCTGCCGGTGAAGGCCGAGGTTTTCGTCGAGTGCAACGACGCCAGGAACTACTGGCACGACAATCCGCTCTACATTTTCGACGACACGCTGCTGCACCGCTCGGTCAACGAGTATGACGGGCGACGCTATTGCGTCTTCATGGACATCATCCGTCCGTCCCCGTTCCCGGGCCTGATCGCCGGTCTTCTCGCGGTCGTCTCGGTCAGCGTCGAGCGCGTCAACGCCATGTTCTACAAGAACTGGAAGATGATCGGCTCCAGCAAACCGAGGAAGGCCGGTGCGAACTGATCTACGACAGGATCTCGCCAATCGGTCTTAAACCAACGTCCAATGGCGCCGGCCGGCAGCCACCGTTAGAACGCCAGAGCAATTCTGGGACGATTGCGTAGCGATTTTCCGTCCCGAATTGCGCAAAATCAAATACGTCTCGGGGTCAGCGTTCTATCGAAGCTGAACTGCCTTGGGTGTCGAATATGTTCTAGCCAACATGACGACTGAGCGGGAGGAGGTCTCGCTCACGGGAGGGTCAGGTTGATCGGTCGGCAATCAGTCGTGCATGCGGATCATGTCCAGGCCTCGATCGCCAGGAGCGACGCGGCCCATTCGGCGCTGGTCGCCTCATGGCGGCGCTCTCTCCAGCTGCACCGTCTCGATCCGGCCGAGCGCAAGGCGCCTAGGCGGTTGACTGAAGCGGAGCTGATGCTGGCCAGGCAGCGCATGGAGCCACTGGCCCGCGCCGCCGAGGCAAGTCTCAACCGGCTCTATCTCGCGGTCGGCGGCGTCGGCTGCTGTGTGATGCTGGCCGACCGGAATGGCATCCCCATCGAGCGCAGGGGCGCGGTCGCCGACGACGAGACATTCGACGAATGGGGCCTTTGGACCGGGACGGTCTGGAGCGAGGACGCCGAGGGCACCAACGGAATCGGAACCTGCATCGCCGAACAACGGGCGCTGACCATCCATCGCGACCAGCATTTCTTCTCGCGCAACACTTTGCTCAGCTGCACCACGGCGCCGGTCTACGACCACGAAGGCAATCTGGCGGCGGCGCTCGACGTGTCGTCCTGCCGGTCGGATCTGACGGAAGGTTTTGTCCAGCTCATCGCGGTTGCGGTCGGTGACGCCGCCCGCCGGATCGAGGCGGAGAATTTCCGCATGGTGTACTCGAGCGCCCGCATCCTGCTCGCCCCGGTCGCCGAGCGCGGCGCCGGCGCGTTCATCGCCGTCGATGCCGACGATCTGGTTGTCGGTGCGACGCGCACCGCGCGTCTTGCGCTCGGCATAACCCGAGAAGCCCTTGCCAAGGGGCTGCTTGCCGCCGATCTCCTCGGCGATGCAGCCAAAACCTCCGAGGATTTGGATGATGCCGAGCGCGGGGTGGTGCAGCGCGCAATTGCGCGCACCGGCGGCAACGTCTCCGCCGCGGCCCAGAACCTCGGCATTTCCCGCGCCACGCTGCACCGCAAGCTTGCCCGTTTCGGCATCCACCGCACCCATTGATTTTCCCGGACCCGACCTGTCGCAGTTCTGCGACACTCGGCGGCTGCGATCGTCCGACCCCAGGCTGACAAGCTAAAAGCCATCCGCGACTGTCTCCCGCGACGCGACACATTCCGTGGCGCTGTTTTGCTGGGAGGCAGACAATGAACAAGGTGGAATTTTCCCGCACGGCCAAGGTTCCCTTCGCCAAGCGCTACGACAACTACATCGGCGGCAAATGGGTGGCGCCGCTCTCCGGAAAGTACTTCGAGAACATCTCGCCGGTGACCGGGGGGCCGCTGGGCGAGGTCGCCCGGTCGGACGCCAGCGACATCGAGGCGGCGCTCGACGCCGCGCACAAGGCCAAGGACGCCTGGGGCAGGACAAGTCCAGCCGCCCGCGCGCTCATCCTCAACCGCATCGCAGACCGCATGGAAGAGAATCTCGACCTGCTGGCGCTGGCCGAGACCTGGGACAACGGCAAGCCGATCCGTGAGACGACCGCGGCCGACCTGCCCCTGGCCATTGACCATTTCCGCTATTTCGCCGGCGTCCTGCGCAGCCAGGAGGGTTCGATCTCCGAGATCGACCACGACACCGTCGCCTATCATTTTCACGAACCGCTCGGCGTCGTCGGCCAGATCATTCCCTGGAATTTCCCGCTGCTGATGGCGGTGTGGAAGCTGGCGCCGGCGCTCGCCGCCGGCAATTGCGTGGTGCTGAAGCCGGCCGAGCAGACACCAGCGACCATCATGCTGTGGGCCGACCTCGTCGGCGACCTTCTGCCGGAGGGCGTGCTCAACATCGTCAACGGTTTCGGGCTCGAGGCCGGCAAGCCGCTGGCGTCGTCCAACCGCATCGCCAAGATCGCCTTCACCGGCGAAACGACGACGGGCCGGCTGATCTCGCAATATGCCAGCCAGAATCTGATCCCGGTGACGCTGGAGCTCGGCGGCAAGTCGCCCAACATCTTCTTCCAGGATGTGACGGCGGAGGACGACGACTTCTTCGACAAGGCGATCGAGGGCTTTGTGATGTTCGCGCTCAACCAGGGCGAGGTCTGCACCTGCCCGAGCCGGGCGCTGGTGCATGAGAAGATCTACGACAGGTTTATCGAGCGGGCGCTGAAGCGTGTCGAGGCGATCGTCCAGGGCGATCCGCTCGACCCTGCGACGATGATCGGCGCGCAAGCGTCGAGCGAGCAGCTGCAAAAGATCCTGAGCTACTTCGACATCGGTCGCCAGGAAGGGGCCGAGGTGCTGACCGGCGGCGAACAGAACCATCTGCCTGGCGACCTTGCCGGCGGCTACTACGTCAAGCCGACCGTGTTCCGCGGCCACAACAAGATGCGCATCTTCCAGGAGGAGATTTTCGGACCAGTGGTGTCGGTCACGACCTTCAAGGACGATGACGAGGCGCTGTCGATCGCCAACGATACGCTCTACGGGCTCGGCGCCGGCATCTGGAGCCGCGACGCGAACCGCTGCTACCGCTTCGGCCGCGCCATCCAGGCCGGGCGCGTGTGGACCAATTGCTACCACGCCTATCCGGCGCATGCGGCGTTCGGCGGCTACAAGCAGTCCGGCATCGGCCGCGAGACGCACAAGATGATGCTCGACCACTACCAGCAAACCAAGAACATGCTGGTCAGCTACAGCCCGAAGAAGCTCGGCTTCTTCTGATCGGCTCCCGTGGCGCGGGGAAGGGAGGGGCGCGGTTCGCCGCGCTCCTCCCTCGAACAGGAGAAGATCATGGACAAGATATCGCTGGGCAAGGTGTCCGCCACGCCGGAGGCAGAGGCGTTCCTCGCCGAGATCATCGCCGATCACGGCCCGGTTCTGTTCCACCAATCCGGCGGCTGCTGCGACGGCTCCTCGCCGATGTGCTACCCGCGCGGCGATTTCATCGTCGGCGACGGCGACGTCATGCTGGGCGAGATCGGCGACACGCCGGTCTATATAAGCGCCTCACAGTACGAGGCCTGGAAACACACGAATTTGATCATCGACGTGGTGCCGGGCAGGGGCGGCATGTTCTCGCTCGACAATGGCCGCGAGAGGCGGTTTCTGACGCGCTCGACGATCTGCGTGGTTCCCTCCGCCATCGAGAGGGATTGACCGGGCAATCCGGCAACGGCAGAAAGCCGCCATGGCCAATCTACTTCTCGTTGTCATCGGCGGCGGCATCGGCGCCGGCATCCGCCACCTGACCAATATGGGCGCCCTGCGCCTGGTCGGCCCCAACTATCCCTGGGGCACGATGGCGATCAACATCCTCGGCTCGTTCGTCATGGGCCTGTTCATCGCCGTGCTCGCGCGGCGCGGCGGCTCGAACGAGGTGCGGCTGTTCGTGGCCACCGGCATCCTCGGCGGCTTCACCACCTTCTCGGCCTTTTCGCTCGATTTCGCCACGCTTTGGGAGCGCGGCGCGACGCTGCCGGCGCTTGGCTACGCGCTCGCCAGCGTCATTGGCGCGATCCTCGCCCTGTTTCTGGGTCTTTGGCTCGCAAGAAGCCTGCCTTAGGTTTGTTCATGCATGTCGTTGTCCCAAAACCGCCAAACACTTTTGGGCGACATGCATTAGTGCTATTGCCCCCGCTTCCGAAGAGGCAAAGCGAGACAAATGGCAGGCGTTGAACAGATCACGGTGGAGGCCGGCGAGGCGGGCATGCGGCTCGACCGCTGGTTCAAGACCCATTTTCCGGGTCTCGGCTTCGGCCATTTGCAGAAGCTCCTGCGCTCCGGCCAGATCCGCGTCGACGGCAGTAGGGTGAAGGCCGACACCCGCGTCGAGCCCGGCCAGACGGTTCGCATTCCGCCGCTCGAGGTCGACAAGAAGGGCGATGCGCCGCTCACCGGCCATTCGATCCGCAACCAGGGCGACGCCGATGTGCTCGCCAAGATGCTTCTGCATGAGGATGCGAAGGTCTTCGTCTTCAACAAGCCGGCGGGGCTCGCCGTGCAGGGCGGCTCCGGCGTCACCCGCAATGTCGACGACATGCTGGAGGCCTGGCGCAACCAGAAGGGCGAGAAGCCGCGCCTGGTGCACCGGCTCGACCGCGACACCTCCGGCGTACTGGTGGTCGCCCGCACCCGCCTTGCGGCGATGAAGCTGTCGGAAGCCTTCCGGGCGCGCGAGACCAAGAAGACCTACTGGGCGCTGGTCAAGGGCGTGCCGCCGAAGCGCGAAGACAAGATCTCGACCTGGTTGATCAAGGAGCCGACGCCGGACGGCGACCGCGTGCGCATCGCCAAACACGGCGAGAAGGGCGCCGACCATGCGGTGTCCTACTACCGCGTCGTCGAGCAGGCGGCGCAATCGCTGTCCTGGCTGGAGATGGAGCCCTATACCGGCCGCACCCATCAGCTGCGCGTCCACGCCGCTCATATCGGCTGCCCTATCATCGGCGATCCCAAATATTTCGAGGCCGATACCAATTGGGATTTTCCAGGCGGCATGCAGAACCGACTGCATCTGCATGCGCGCCGCATCCTCATCCCGCACCCGGACAAGGGCGTCATCGACGTCACCGCGCCGATGCCGCCGCATATGCGCCAGAGCTGGAATCTGATCGGCTTCGATGAGCAGAGCGCGGAGGAGGAGGGGTGAGCGGCGTCACCGGCACGCTCGACCGCCGCGATGCGGTCGACATGGCGGCCGCCGCGATCATGGTCGGGCTGACCTTCTCCTGGGGGCTGAACTATGTCGCCGCCAAGGTCTCCTACGCCGGCTATGATCCCGTCTTCGTTTCGATCGCGCGCTCGATCCTCGGCGGGCTCTGCGTGCTCGGCTGGTGTCGGCTCCGCGGCATCAAGCTGTTCGAAGCGGACGGGACGCTTGTCGCCGGCATCATTGTCGGGGTGCTCTTCGGGGTCGAGTTCCTGTGCCTCTATATCGGGCTGGAATACACAACCGTTGCCCGCAACACGCTGCTGGTCAACACCATGCCGTTCTGGGTCTTGATCGGCGGTCATTTCCTGCTCGGCGAGCGCATCAACGCGCGCAAGCTGGGCGGACTGGTTCTGGCCTTCTGCGGCCTTGCGGCGGTCTTCTCCGACGGCATCGTTGCCGGCAACACTGCCACACTCACCGGTGATCTGCTCAGCCTCGGGTCGGGGATCCTGTGGGCGATGACCAGCATCGTCATCAAGCGGTCGAAACTGGTCGAGACCAGCGCCGAGAAACTGCTGCTCTACCAGCTGGCTGGCGCAGCTGTTGTCGGTTTGCTGGTAATGCCTTTCGCCGGCCCGCCGATCCGCGCGGTCACCGCCTTGCCGACCCTGGCGCTGTTGTTCCAGTCTTTCTATATCGTCGCATTCACCTATGTGTTGTGGTTCTGGCTGCTCACGCGCTATCCGGCGGCCGGCCTGTCGAGCTTCGCCTTCCTGTCCCCGGTCTTCGGCGTTCTGTGCGGCGCGGTGCTGCTGGGCGAACCACCGACGGTCAGGATCTTCCTGGCGCTCGGCCTGATCGCCGCCGGCCTGATCATCGTCAACCGGCCGCGCAGGCAGGTTCCAGCGTAAGGAGTTCGACATGCGCGACATCCTCAATGACCTCGAAGCGGGAAAGCAGCTCTCCGATCCCGATCCCGTGCGCCGCGCCCAGATCCAGATGAAGACGCCGCTGCCGAAGCGCTTCTACAAGGCCGTCTCGCTCGCGCCGGTTGAGGAGGGCTTCGCCGTCCATCTCGACGGCAGGCCGGTACGCACGCCGGGCAAGGCACTGCTGGCGCTGCCAACCGAAAAGGCGGCGGCCCTGGTTGCCGGCGAGTTCGACGCGCAAGGCGAGGTCATTGACCCCGTCACCATGCCGGTCATGCGCCTCGTCAACACCGCCATCGACGGCGTCGCCAGCGATCCGCAGGCGGTGCTGGAGGATATCCTGCGCTTCGCCTCGTCCGACTTGCTCTGCTACCGCGCCGATGGCCCGCAAGGGCTGGTAGACCGGCAGAACCAGCTTTGGGACCCGGTCATCGACTGGGCGCGCGGCGCGCTTGGCGCCCGCTTCCTTCTCGCCGAGGGCATCGTTCATGTCGAGCAGCCGCGCGAGACCATCGCCGTGCTCGGCGCCCATCTTGCGCAGCGCAACGAGCCGCTGCGGCTCGCCGCCATCCATGTCATGACCTCGCTGACCGGATCGGCGCTGCTGGCCATAGCTGTCGATTTCGGCGAACTCGATGGCGAAACGGCATGGTCCGCCGGCCATGTCGACGAGGACTGGCAGATCGAGCATTGGGGCCAGGATGCCGAGGCCGTGGCGCGCCGCTCGGCCCGCAAGCGCGACATGATGGCGGCGGTCAGCCTGCTCGAGGCGCTGAAAGCCTGAGCGCAGCGCTCCGCTTTCGCACTGCACCTAATACGAAAGTCATAATCCCATCGTCGCGGTGCCTTTCGCCGGCGCTTTCTGCCACTTTTTACCTGTGGCTGCGTCTTTGAGTCTGCTCTCGCAGGAGAGGCGGACGATGGCGCGCAGCCGTCGCGGACAGACGGGATCTCACGGGAGGACTTTTCAATGGCAATGGCATCGACCGCCGGCGGAACAAGCCGCGGCATGACGCGGGAGGAGAAGAAGGTCATCTTCGCTTCCTCGCTCGGCACCGTTTTCGAATGGTACGACTTCTATCTCTACGGCTCGCTGGCGGCTTTCATCGGCGCCACCTTCTTCTCCTCGGCGCCGGAAGCGACGCGCAACATCTTCGCGCTGCTCGCCTTCGCCGCCGGGTTCCTGGTCCGCCCCTTCGGCGCTCTGCTGTTCGGCCGCATCGGCGATCTTGTCGGCCGCAAATACACCTTCCTCGTCACCATGACGATCATGGGCCTGTCGACCTTCCTGGTCGGTCTCTTGCCAGGCTATGCCAGTTGGGGCATCGCCGCGCCGGTGATCCTTATCGGGCTGCGCATGCTGCAGGGCCTGGCGCTCGGCGGCGAGTATGGCGGCGCCGCCACCTATGTCGCCGAGCATGCCCCCGACGATCGCCGCGGCTTCTACACCTCCTGGATCCAGACGACGGCGACGCTCGGTCTGTTCCTGTCGCTGATCGTCATCCTCATCGTGCAGGGGTCGATGAGCAAGGAAACCTATGCCGATTGGGGCTGGCGCATTCCCTTCATCGTCTCCTTCGTGCTGCTCGCCATCTCGATCTGGATCCGGCTCTCGCTCTCGGAGTCGCCGACGTTCCAGCGCATGAAGGAGGAAGGCAAGGGTTCGAAGGCACCGCTCTCGGAAGCCTTCGGCCAGTGGAAGAATGCCAAGATCGCGCTGCTGGCGCTGCTCGGCCTCACCGCCGGCCAGGCCGTGATCTGGTACAACGGCCAGTTCTACGCGCTGTTCTTCCTGCAGAACGTGCTGAAGGTCGACCCGCAGTCGGTCAACATCATGATCGCTGTGGCGCTGGCGATCGGCTCGATCTTCTTCGTCGTGTTCGGCTGGCTATCCGACAAGATCGGCCGCAAGCCGATCATCATGGCCGGCCTCGCCTTGGGCATCGTCTGCACCTTCCCGCTGTTCAAGGCACTGACCTGGGCTGCCAATCCGGCGCTCGCCACCGCGCAGCAGAACACCCGTGCGACGGTGACCGCGGCGCCCGGCGACTGCAAGTTCCAGTTCAACCCGGTCGGCACGGCGAAGTTCACGACGTCCTGCGATATCGCCACCTCGTTCCTGACCAAGAACTCGGTGCCTTACGACGTGGTCACGACGGCGGCACCTGGAACGGCCGCATCGGTCAAGATCGGCAATGAGACGGTGGAGTCCTACGACGCCGTCGCCGCCGGCGATCAGGCCAAGGCCAAGGACGCTGCCTTCGTCAAGGCGGTCAACATGTCGTTGCGGGACGGCGGTTATCCGCTGAAGCGCGCGGCGGCCAAGGTGCCGGACCAGAAGCTCGACGCCTTTATCGCGGCCAATCCCGAGCTCAAGCTCGACGCGGCGGCGATCCGCGGCGGCGAGAAGACGACGGTTGCTGTCGACCAAGCCGTCAAGGACAAGCTGCTGACCAAGGATGAGGCGGCGGGTGCGCCCGAGATCACCGTCTACAGCATTCCGGGCGGCGGCGCGTTTGCCATGTTCGCCGATCCGGCGGCGGTGAACTGGCCGATGACCATCGGCATTCTGTTCATCCTCGTGCTGTTCGTCACCATGGTCTACGGGCCGATCGCGGCGATCCTGGTCGAGATGTTCCCGACCCGCATCCGCTACACCGGCATGTCGCTGCCCTACCACATCGGCAATGGCTGGTTCGGCGGTCTCTTGCCGGCGACGGTATTCGCGCTCAGCGCCTACAAGGGCGATATCTATTACGGCCTCTGGTACCCGGTGGTGATCGCCGCCATGTCGCTGATCATCGGCATGATCTTCGTCAGGGATACGCTGGGAACCGACCTCAACACCAAGCAGTAGGCGTTGCCCAGGCGCTCAAAGCAAAAGCCCGGCGTGAGCGATCACGCCGGGCTTTTCCCATCCTGAAATCCCTGGAGGGCTCGATCAGCTCTTGCGCTGCGTGCTCTCTTCTTCGATCGCCGCCTCGTGGTACCAGCCGTCAAAATCGGCATGCGTGTTGCGCAGCGAAGCAAGCTCTGCCGCGAACTTGGCCTTTGCGCCTAAATTTGAGGCAGATTTGCGCCCTGCCAGGGGGAACATCAAAATCTTTGCCGACGGACGGGACGGGGTGACTTGCATTGGCGATCTCCCTTCTTCTCCAGGAGCCTGTCGATTCATCTACTTTCCAAGATAGTGGTTGCGACTCATTTAGGCAATATGCCCACAAAAAGATCAGTATTTGCACTATTTTTGTGCAAACTATGCTTTTGATCGATCTGAACGCATCGCTGAGGCGGCTCAGCAAATTCAGCGCTTTGTGACGACCATTTTGCCGCACCCTCCACTGCCCGAGTGGCACACGAATTGCTTTTTAAGACGCGGCAGGTCGGCTCGGCCCGGCCATGCGTCGTCGCCCTGCGCGGTGATCAAGCAACGAGAGGCTCTAGAATGACCAAATACAAGCTCGAGTATATCTGGCTCGACGGATACACACCGGTCCCCAATCTTCGCGGCAAGACCCAGATCAAGGAATTTGCCGAGTTCCCGACGCTCGAGCAGCTGCCGCTGTGGGGCTTCGACGGCTCCTCGACCCAGCAGGCCGAAGGCCACAGTTCCGACTGCGTGCTGAAGCCGGTCGCCGTGTTCCCGGATCCGGCCCGCACCAACGGCGTGCTGGTGATGTGCGAAGTGATGATGCCCGATGGCGTGACGCCGCATGTCTCCAACAAGCGCGCCACCATCCTCGATGACGAGGGCGCCTGGTTCGGCTTCGAGCAGGAGTATTTCTTCTACAAGGACGGCCGTCCGCTCGGCTTCCCCGAGAGCGGCTACCCGGCGCCGCAGGGCCCGTACTATACCGGCGTCGGCTACTCGAACGTCGGCTCGGTCGCGCGCCAGATCGTCGAGGAGCATCTCGACCAGTGCCTCGCCGCCGGCATCAACCATGAAGGCATCAACGCCGAGGTGGCCAAGGGCCAGTGGGAATTCCAGATTTTCGGCAAGGGCTCCAAGAAGGCCGCCGACCAGATGTGGATGGCCCGCTACCTGCTGCAGCGCCTGACCGAGAAGTACGGCATCGACATCGAGTACCACTGCAAGCCGCTCGGCGACACCGACTGGAACGGCTCGGGCATGCACGCCAACTTCTCGACCGCCTATATGCGCGAAGTCGGCGGCAAGGCCTATTTCGAAGCGCTGATGGCCGAGTTCGACAAGAACCTGATGGATCACATCGCCGTCTACGGCCCGGATAACGACAAGCGTCTGACCGGCAAGCACGAGACCGCGCCGTGGAACAAGTTCAGCTACGGCATAGCCGACCGCGGCGCCTCGATCCGCGTGCCGCACTCGTTTGTCAAGAACGACTACAAGGGCTATCTGGAAGATCGCCGTCCGAACTCGCAGGGCGACCCCTACCAGATCGCTTCGCAGATCCTGAAGACGATCGCGTCGGTCCCGGCCAGCGGCCAGGTTTCGGCTGCCGCCTGATCCGCTCGGCGCGCGTTCGCGCCGCAACAGAATACTCTGCGACCAGAAGGCCCCGGCGGAAACGCCGGGGCTTTTTTGCATGGAGATCGCCCAAGCGGCGGCACAGAAATCGCGCACGTGGCGAAACACGCTGACGGCGAACGTGCGCGTCGCCTATTGAGCACCGGCTCGCGATAGCTCGCATAATCACCATGGACGACAATGAAAAAGCCCCCGGAGGGAGACCTCCGAGGGCTTCAAATCTCAATCCGATCAGAAGTTTAGATCGAGTAGTACATGTCGTATTCGACCGGATGCGGGGTCATCTCGAAGCGCATCACCTCGGCCATCTTCAGCTCGATGTAGCTGTCGATCTGGTCGTCGTCGAAGACGCCGCCGGCCTTGAGGAAGCCGCGGTCCTTGTCGAGGCTCTGCAGCGCTTCGCGCAGCGAGCCGCAGACGGTCGGGATCTTCTTCAGCTCCTTCGGCGGCAGGTCGTAGAGATCCTTGTCCATCGGCTGTCCCGGGTGGATCTTGTTCTTGATGCCGTCGAGGCCGGCCATCAGCATGGCGGCGAAGGCGAGGTAGGGGTTCGCGCCCGGATCGGGGAAGCGGACCTCGACGCGCTTCGACTTCGGCGACGAGCCGAACGGAATGCGGCAGGACGCCGAGCGGTTGCGCGCCGAATAGGCGAGCAGCACCGGCGCCTCGTAGCCCGGCACCAGGCGCTTGTAGGAGTTGGTCAGCGGGTTGGTGAAGGCGTTGATCGCCTTGGCGTGCTTGATGATGCCGCCGATGTAGTAGAGGCAGCTCTCCGACAGCCCGGCATATTCATTGCCGGCGAAGGTCGGCTTGCCGCCCTTCCAGATCGACTGGTGGACGTGCATGCCCGAACCGTTGTCGCCGAAGATCGGCTTCGGCATGAAGGTGGCGGTCTTGCCGTAGGCGTTGGCGACCTGGTGCACGACGTACTTGTAGATCAGCATCTTGTCGGCGTTGCGCACCAGCGTGTCGAACTTGATGCCGAGCTCGTGCTGCGCGGCGGCGACCTCATGGTGATGCTTCTCGACGCGCACGCCCATTTCGGCGAGCACGGTCAGCATTTCCGAGCGCATGTCCTGGGCGGAATCGATCGGCGGCACGGGGAAGTAGCCACCCTTGATGCGCGGGCGATGGCCGAGATTGCCGGTCTCGTAGTCGGTGTCGTCGTTGGACGGCAGTTCGGTGGAGTCCAGGCGGAAGCCGGTGTTGTAGGGATCGGCCTTGTACTTGACGTCGTCGAACACGAAGAACTCGGCTTCCGGACCGACGAAGATCTGGTCGCCGATGCCTTCCGACTTCATGTAGGCCTCGGCCTTCTTGGCGGTGCCGCGCGGGTCGCGGTTATAGGATTCGCCGGAGACCGGATCGAGGATGTCGCACAGGATGACCATGGTCGACTGGGCGAAGAACGGATCCATGTGCACCGTGTCGGGATCGGGCATCAGCACCATGTCGGACTCGTTGATCGCCTTCCAGCCCGCAATCGAGGAGCCGTCGAACATGACGCCGTCGGCGAACATGTCTTCCTCGACCTCGACGACATCCATGGTTACGTGCTGCAGCTTGCCCTTCGGATCTGTGAAGCGCAGGTCGACGAACTTTACGTCGTTGTCCTTGATCTGCTTCATGATGTCTTTGGCTGTCGTCATGTCATGTATCCCTGTGTGACGTTTTTTTGATGATGACGTTGCAGAAAGGCGTCAGACGGCGTCCATCCCGGTCTCACCGGTACGGATGCGCACGACTTCCTCGATGTTGGAGACGAAGATCTTGCCGTCGCCGATGCGGCCGGTCTGCGCCGCCTTGCGGATGGCCTCGATGGCGCCTTCGACGGCGTCGTCGCCCAGCACCACCTCGATCTTCACCTTGGGCAGGAAGTCGACGACATATTCGGCGCCGCGATAGAGTTCGGTATGGCCCTTCTGCCGGCCGAAGCCCTTGGCCTCGGTCACGGTGATGCCTTGCAGTCCGGCCTCCTGAAGCGCTTCCTTCACTTCGTCCAGCTTGAATGGCTTGATGATCGCTTCGATCTTTTTCATGTAAAAAATGGCCTCCACTGCCAAAAGACGGGTTTTGTGCCCCGCTTGCGGCTTCGATCAAGCACGAACTGTGCCAGTCCGGACGGATTCGAAGCGCCATTGGGCGATTTCATTACCATGCCGCGTCCCGATGCGCATTCGCGTCATTCGCTGCATTGGAAGCGTCATCGACGCTCGAAGCCTATACATTGCTGACCCTCCCGTCCGCACAATAATTAGGCAAATAGCGCAATCTGCAGGCAGTTTTGCCCGTTGGCGCATCGCATCGAACGATGCCTTTATAGGCAATGGCAGTGTTCGCTGTTTGCTTCAAACCGAAAACTGGACAATGCTTCACCGGAGGGCGGACGGCAATCCATGAGCAACGAACTTTTATCTCCGGTTGAAATGGCCGAGGCCGACCGGCTGGCAATCGCTGCTGGCCCGCTCGACGGCTACGGCCTGATGCGGCGGGCCGGCGCGGAGGTCGCAGCCGTTGTGCTGGCGCGTTACCCGGCCGCGACGCCCGTGCATGTGCTGTGCGGCACCGGCAACAATGGCGGCGACGGCTATGTCGTGGCGCGGTTGCTGGCCGAGGCCGGCGTCGATGTCGCGGTGTGGGTATCGGGCAAGCCGCGGGCCGGCAGCGACGCCGCGATTGCCGCGGCGGAGTGCCCGGTCGCGCCCCGACCGCTGACGACATTTGCCCCTGATTTCGGCTCAATCGTCGTCGATGCGCTCTACGGGGCAGGGCTGTCGAAGTCGCTGCCCGTCGACGCTACGAACGCCATCGATTTTGCCAAATCCCTGCTCTTGCCGGTTGTTGCGATCGATTTGCCTTCGGGAGTCTCCGGCGATACCGGTGCAGTGCTTGGGGAAGAAGCTTTTCGGGCCGACATCACCGTTACCTTCGCTCGAAAAAAGCCCGGGCATCTGCTGCTGCCAGGTCGCGAACTCTGCGGTGAGATCGTGCTTGCCGACATCGGCATCCCCGACAGTGTCGTCAACGACCTCATTCCAAGAACGTTCGAGAATAAGCCGGCTCTCTGGCTCGGGAACTTGCCGGTTCCAGCCACCGACGCGCACAAATACAAACGTGGCCATGCCGGGGTGTTTTCCGGCGGGCCGTCGACAACCGGCGCCGCGCGGTTGTCGGCGCTTGCCGCCGCGAGGGCAGGGGCAGGAGCGGTAACCGTGCTGTCGCCAGCGGACGCCATGCAGATAAATGCCGCGCACCTGACCGCGATCATGCTGCGCAGGACCGACACCGTAGCCGACCTGAACAACTTCATCGGCGAGCGCCGGCCTTCGGCCTTTGTTCTCGGACCTGGCTTCGGCGTCGGCGAGAGGACACGGGATCTTGCCTTGGCGATACTGCGAGCCGGGCGGCAAGGCGCTGCCAGCGGGATCGGCGGGCTGGTCCTCGATGCCGATGGCATCACCTCGTTTCGCGATGAGCCTGCGAGCCTCTTTGAAGCAACTCACGAGCCGCACGCTCCCGCATTGGTGATGACACCGCATGAAGGTGAATTTGCTCGCCTGTTTCCGGACATTGCCGCAGACAAAAATCTCTCCAAACTAGCCAAGGCGCGCGCAGCCGCCCAGCGAGCCAATGCGGTCGTCGTCTACAAGGGGGCCGATACGGTGATTGTGGCACCGAACGGCCTCGCGGCCATCAACGGCAACGGCGCGCCATGGCTTGCCACGGCGGGGTCGGGCGACGTGCTGGCAGGCATCATCGCGGGACTTCTGGCACAAGGCATGGCAGTGTTCGCAGCGGCGGCGGCGGCGGTCTGGATCCACGCCGAGGCCGGCAGCCGCTTCGGTCCCGGGCTGATCGCCGAGGACCTGCCGCTGGCGATGGTGCCGGTGCTGCACGAACTGGTTGAAGCACAGCAGGCGGATGCCACCTGATGAAGCGGTTCGCTCTCGTCATTGCGGCTGTCGTCGCGCTATTGGTGCCGTGCGGCGCGCGCGCTCAGCAGCCTGTGACCATCGTCGACGATCCGGCGGTCCTCGCGGCCCTCGATGCCAAGGGCTTCGGCTTCGCCGGCATTTTCGCCATGGACGGCGATGACGACCTGAAATCGCTCTATCAGGAAGCGCCCGCCTATCACGCCATCGTCGAGACGGTGGCAGCCGACGTCGCCGCGCTGAGGGCCGAGATGAAAGCCGGCGGGCGCACCCTCTACGAGGTGACCGACGGCAATGTCGGCCGCATCATGGACATGCGCTGGCTGAAGACGAACGCGGCGCGCTTCCGGCTGGTCGGTGTCGTCAACCGGCTCGACCGGCGCGACTTCGCCGCGTTGAGCGGCGACAAGAATTGCGGCGAGGTGCGCTTCATCTACCGCCTGGCCTACAGTTTCAGGAAGAACGGCAAGGTCCTGGCCTCGCGCCTGCCGTTCAATTTCAATGCCGTCTACAGCGTCGCTCCGGATGCCGACGGCGGTTGCGTCGGGGTTGCCGGGCGCTGGACGCCGCAGCTCGACGAGGCCGTCGATGCCGGCTGGCTGGCCGGCGGGCCGCTGGAGCCGGAAGAACTGACCTTCAAGCAGCTCGAACTCAACGCGCAAGTGGTGCGCTTTCCCTCCGGCCAAGAGACCGAGTTCGGCGGCCAGGCCGCCTACCTCATGCGGATTTTTGGGATCGGTGGCGCCACGGTCAGCGAAAAGCCGCTGGAGAACACGCCTGACGTCGCGCGGCTGTCGGAAGATGCCGTGCTCAAGAAAAAGCTCGCCGACTATGTCCGGGCCAATGTCGGCCCGGTCGATCTCGGCGTCTATGAGATGCCGGACGAGTTCCTGGCGAAGAAGGTCATCTCATGGTCGACCTTCGGCAGCGCCAGGCAGGCCAACCATCCGTTCACGTCGCTGTTCGAGCCTACCGATTTCGCCGGGCTCGACTATTCCGGGTTGAAGCTGGCGCGCACGCCGGAGGCGCTGGTCGAACGGCTGGACAATGGCGCCTGCCAGGGCTGCCATCAGGCAGGCTCCACCGCCGGCTTCCATTTCATCGGCCTCGACGACAAGACGACGTCGCCGCTCAACCGCATCGAGGTCGGCATCTCGCCGCATCTCCATGCCGAGATCACGCGCCGCGAGGCCTGGCTGCGCGCCGTGACCGAGGGCAAGGAGCCGAACCGTTTCCGCCCGCTCTCATTCGCACCGCCGGCCGAATGGAGGGGTGCCGGCGAAGTCGCCTACGCGCCGGCCGAGATGGCGATGCCGTGCCTGGGGCCCGAGGACGCCGCCCGCTTCGGCCAGACCTGGCAGTGCGGCGGCGGCACCATCTGCACACCGCTCGCCACGGCTTCGGGCGTGCGCACCACGCTGGCGCAATGCCTGCTGCCCAAGGACAGCAAGGCGATGTTTTCCGGCCATCCGTGCCTGGCCGGCTCGATCGCCAGCAATGAAGCGCAGCCCTTCAACGACCGCTACACAATCGCCGGGCAGTTTGCGGCGTTCGCCTCCGACATTTCACGCACCGCCTACACTTGCCGGCCGCCGAAGATCGGCGTGCCGGCAGGCATCGCCTATCGAGCTTGCGACGACAAGGACCGCAGCTTCGCCGCCTTCAAGGCCGGCAAGCCGATGCCGAACGAGATCTGCGGACTGGTCGGCGGCAAGAAGTTCGATACCTGCGTGGCGACAAACAATTTCGACCAGTGCCTCGGCGGCGCCGTCAATCGCGGCAACCGGCCGGCCTGCTCGGCGGACCATTTCTGCCGCGAGGACTATATGTGCCAGTCGCTGCCGGCGGACACGCCGGGCGCCGCCAAGGTGAAGGGCATCGGCTTCTGCTCGCCGACCTATTTCATCTTCCAGATGCGCATCGACAATCACGCCACGCCCTGGGCGAGCGCGGCACGCGCCACCATGGGTGCGGGTTTCGGAGCGGCGCAAGAGGAGTAGCTGATATCAGGCGCCTTGCTGGCGGCGCGGTTCCGCGAAGGCAGCGGCCAGCGCCTCGCGCACCCGTTCCTCGCTGACCCCCGATGTATCCTCGATCCAGCTCGGGGTCGAAATGGGCGGCTCGAGAAAGCGAACATGGTCGTTGACCGGCCCATGTATGTAGGAAAGGTTCGAGCCGAAGATCTGCACGCAGGGAACATTCAAGGCCGCGGCAGCATGAGACATGCCGCCATCGACGCCAAGGAACAGCGCCGACGCGCCAAGCTGATACATCACGTCGAGCAGCGGCGTCGTGGTGAAATCGACCGCTTGCGGCAGCTCGGCGCGAATTCGGTTCGCCGCATCGTGTTCGCGAGGACCGCCGACGATCCATACCGCCCAGCCGCGATTGGAATGGTCCTTGGCGACCGAGATAAAGCGCTCCATTGGCCACGATCGGGAGCTGGTCATGTCTCCGGTGAAGATTGCCAGTGCTGGCTTGCCGGCCTCGACCCCGGCACGGCTGCGCCATTCATCCAATTCCGCGGCCGGGATGACCAGCTGCGGCGCTGGCCAATCGACGTTGGCCGGCCTCGCGTCTAGGGTGGCGATGGAGCAAACCTCCTCATAGAGACGCGTCTTGCGCGGACCGAACGCCCACAAATGGCGCAGCCAGCCGGCTGGGAAGCGATTGACCAACCCGAACTGCAGCTCCTGCGGGTAGCCGATGCGCTCCGGTATGCCGGCCATGAACGGTATCAGGGCCGCCTTGATCGTGCTCGTCATGAGATAGGCCGAGCCATAGTTCTGCTGGCGAAGCTCGCGCACCAGGCTGCGGCGCTCCGCCAGGCCGAGCTCCATATGACGCTTCTTTAGGGGCCACGCTTTGCGGACATGCGGCATGAACCGCGCAAAAGAGACGTTGCCGGGCGAGGTCACGACGTCGATCGGGCGCTCGGGAAACCGCTCCGCGAGGATGCGGATGGCCGAATGACAGCGGACGAAATCGCCGACCGCCGGAAAGCCGACCAAGAGGATTGGATCCAAGACGCATACCTTTCAATTCATCGGCGTCGGCGCAGCCGCCGCCATCCAGGAGATTGACTTGGCTCGTTTCGGCTGCCTATTGCCGCTACTCCGTCCGGTGGGTCCATATTCCCCGCCGGCGATGTTTGACAAGGCTCATCAGAAAAGGGCAATTGCATGGTCCGCCCCATACGCGTCGAGATCGCCCCCGGCGAACTGCTGGACAAGATATCGATCCTCGAGATCAAGGCGGCAAGCATCGCCGACGCGTCCAAACTGGCGAACGTCCTGCACGAACTGGAGGAGCTATCGCGCGTTCGCGACGACCACCTCCCGGCGTCGGAGACGCTGGCCGGCCTTTACGCGGAACTGAAGGCCGTCAACCAGGCGCTCTGGGTCATCGAGGACGATATCCGCGTCGAAGAACTCAACAAGCGCTTCGGTGATCGTTTCATCGAACTCGCCCGCGGCGTCTACCGAACCAACGACCGCCGCGCCGCGCTGAAGCGCGAGATAAACGTGTTGCTCAGCTCCTCCCTAATCGAGGAAAAATCCTACGAAAACTACGAGTAGGACCGCCGCTTAGCGCTGGAGATAGTCCTCCATCCGCTCGGTCCATCTGTTGTTAAACCCGGCGATCTGTTGTTCGGCCGTCTCTGGGTTAAGCAGCGTGGAGAGTGCTGTCCGCCGTATCGGTTCGATCTCAGGCGTCTCCACGTATCCCAGCGCGGCCAGACGCTGTGCCCATGACGGGTGTGTCGACTTGCCGTCATCCGGACGTTCCCACGCCCTTTGGGCGCAACCATTCAAATACTGGCTTTGCGACAAGTCTGCGGCCATTTCCAGAAGGCGGGCAAGCGGCGGTCGAGGCGGTCGCAAGGCTCCCATGATCTCGCGCCGCAGCGGACAGCACCGCGAACCTGCCGAACCGCCGCCCAGCGCTGATGATGAAGCGCGACATTCAGGTCACAGCGGGATGTTGTCGTGCTTCTTCCAGGGGTTCTGCATGTCCTTGTTGCGCAGCATCCTCAGCGCCCGGGCGACGCGGCGGCGGGTCGAATGCGGCATGATCACCTCGTCGACATAGCCGCGTTCGGCGGCGACGAAGGGCGACAGGAAGCGATCCTCATAAGCCTTTGTATGCGCTGCTATCTTTTCCGCATTGCCGATGTCCTTGCGGTAGATGATCTCGACCGCGCCCCTGGCGCCCATCACCGCGATCTGCGCTGTCGGCCAGGCGTAGTTCATGTCGCCGCGCAGATGCTTCGACGCCATGACGTCATAGGCGCCGCCATAGGCTTTGCGGGTGATGACGGTGATCTTCGGCACGGTCGCCTCGGCATAGGCGAACAGAAGCTTGGCGCCATGCTTGATCAGCCCGCCATATTCCTGCGCGGTGCCGGGCAGGAAGCCCGGGACATCGACGAAGGTGACGATCGGAATGGAAAAGCAGTCGCAGAAGCGCACGAAGCGCGCCGCCTTGCGGCTGGCGTCGGAATCGAGCACGCCGGCCAGCACCATCGGCTGGTTTGCGACGAAGCCGACCGTGCGGCCCTTGACCCGGCCGAAACCGGTGACGATGTTTTTCGCAAAGCTCTGCTGGATCTCGAAGAAGTCGCCCTCGTCGGCGACTTTCAGGATCAATTCCTTGATATCGTAGGGTTTGTTGGCGTTGTCGGGGATCAGCCGGTCGAGCGACAGGTCGTGGTCGGTGACCGACTGGTAGCACTCGATTTCCGGGATTTCCGAGGTGTTGGAGGCAGGCAAGAGATCGACCAGCCGGCGCATCTGCAACAGCGCCTCGACGTCGTTGTCGTAGGCGCCGTCGGCGATCGAGGATTTGGTGGTGTGGACCGAGGCGCCGCCGAGGCTCTCGGCGGTCACCGTCTCGTTGGTGACGGTCTTCACCACATCCGGCCCGGTGACGAACATGTAGGAGGTGTCGCGCACCATGAAGATGAAGTCGGTCATCGCCGGCGAGTAGACATCGCCGCCCGCGCAAGGGCCCATGATCAGCGAGATCTGCGGGATGACGCCGGAGGCCAGAACATTGCGCTGGAAGATTTCGGCATAGCCGCCGAGTGCCGCCACGCCTTCCTGGATGCGGGCGCCGCCGGCGTCGTAGAGGCCGATGATCGGCGCGCGGTTGCGCAGCGCCATCTCCTGCACCTTGATGACCTTCTCGGCATGCGCTTCCGACAGCGAGCCGCCGAACACGGTGAAGTCCTTGGCGAAGATGTAGACGGGCCGGCCATTGACCGTCCCCCAGCCGGTGACGACACCGTCGCCGGCGATCTTGGTCTTCTCCATGCCGAAATCGGTCGAGCGATGCTCGACATACATGTCGAACTCCTCGAACGAGCCCTCGTCGAGGAAGACATCGATGCGCTCGCGGGCGGTGAGCTTACCCTTCTGGTGCTGGGCGTCGATGCGGGCCTTGCCGCCGCCCATGCGGGCGATCTCGCGGCGGCGCTCAAGTTCCTTCAGCACGTCCTTCATCGCCGGTCCCCCAAACGGATAGGTGCGTTTGTCGTAAATGATGCGGGCAGGGGAGTGCAAGCGCCACTTTCGCCGCCGTTTTGCTGCATTGCAGCATGCAGCCCTTGCATTTCGAAGCGAACTCGTCCATATGCGGCGGCATAGGCGCTTGGGCCGGCATTGTCCGGCCTTCTCGACGAATGAGACTGGTTGCGTCTGTTTTCCCTCTTTCCGGTATATCGGCCTCTCTTTCCGGTACATCACAAAGTGGCGAAAAAGCCCCGAGGCATGATGCTTGCGGGCACGACAGCGCAGCCGCGCGGACGTTCCGTCCGCCGCCTTGTCGTTCCATGACAATTTTTCGACGGCAGGTTGCGCCCTGCCGCCATCGATGTTGCGGCCAGAAGGCCGCGTGAAAGAAGATTATTTTGACCAACGAAAACACAGCGGAACAGAATGGTTTCGCCGCGCTCGGGATCTCCGGCGCGCTGCTCAAGGCCACTCATGCCGCGGGCTTCACGGATCCAAAGCCGATCCAGGTCCAGGCGATCCCGCCGCAGCTGGAAGGCCGCGACATTTTCGGCATCGCCCAGACCGGTTCGGGCAAGACCGCGGCCTTCGCGCTGCCGATCCTCTCGAAGATCATCGGACTCGGCACCAAGCGCCGGCCGAAGACCACACGTGCGCTGATCCTGGCGCCGACGCGCGAGCTCGCCGTGCAGATCGAGGACACGATCAAGATCCTCGCCAAGGGCGCGCATGTCTCGACCGCGCTGGTGCTCGGCGGCGTCTCGCGCTTCAGCCAGGTGAAGAAGATCGCGCCCGGCGTCGATATCCTGATCGCCACGCCCGGCCGGCTGACCGACCTGGTGCGTGAGGGCGATCTGATCCTCGCCGACACCAAATGGCTGGTGCTCGACGAAGGCGACCGCATGCTCGACATGGGTTTCATCAACGACGTCAAGCGCATCGCCAAGGCGACCGCGCCCGACCGCCAGACGGCGCTGTTCTCGGCAACCATGCCGGACGAGATCGCCGAATTGGCCAAGGGCCTGTTGAAGACCCCAGTTCGCGTCGAAGTCGCGCCGCAAAGCACGGCGGCGGCTGAGATCGTCCAGAGCGTCGTCCTTGCCCGCACCAAGCAGAAGCGCCAGGTGCTGTCGAAGATGCTCGCCGATGAAGCGATGAAGTCCGTCATCATCTTTTCGCGCACCAAGCATGGCGCCGACAGGGTGACCAAGGATCTCGATCGTGATGGCTTCAAGGCCGCCGTCATCCATGGCAACAAGTCGCAGAACGCTCGTCAGAAGGCGCTCAACGATTTCCGTGACGGTTCGGTGCGCATCCTGGTCGCGACCGACATCGCCGCGCGCGGCATCGACGTTCCCGGCATCAGCCATGTCGTGAACTTCGACCTGCCCGACGAGGCGGAGAGCTATGTCCACCGCATCGGTCGCACCGGTCGCAACGGCAGGGACGGCATCGCCATCACGCTTTGCGATCCATCCGAGAACGCCAAGCTGCGCCAGGTGGAGCGCATCATCCGCGCCAAGCTGCCGATCACTGCCGACCATCTCGGCAGCCCCGATCCGCAGCGCGATCCCAAGGAACGGAACGAGCGCCATTTCGAGCCGGCCAATGATCGTGCCGACCACAATGGTCGCCGCGACGGCCGGCGTCCGGGCGGCGGCAACAACGGCTCCGGCAAGAAGCGGTTCGGCGGCAAGCCGAACGGCGAGCGGCCGTTTGCGGCAAAGCCGCAAGGCGAGCGTCCGGAAGGCCGCAAGCCGTTCAAGGGCAACAACAAGCGCCGCTTCGGCGGCAAGCGGCCGGCGACGCGGGCGGCTTGAAGCCTGCGGTTCGGCAAGCCTGCCTAAGCTGACTGCCGACCAGTGAATGCGAGGGCGATCGTAGCGATTGCTTCGGTCGCCCTTTTTCTTGTGACGGCTACTGCCCGGTCAGCGCCTTGACCCAGACGACGATCCGCTCCGCGAGGACGGCCGTTGTCGACGGCGACAGCGCGTCTCCGGCAATGACGTGGTTGTCGGCGTCGCCGGTGTCGTCGACCGGCACCAGCTCGTGCGGCGCGCCCCAGCGCCCGGCGATCTCGCGGGTGCGGTCTGGCCGCACCACTCTGTCCGAATCCGAAAAGATGAAGAGGGCAGGGATGGTCGCCTTTTCCACAGGCGCGGCATAGGCGAGTTCGGTCAATGCCTGCATCGGCAGTGTCGCTGCCATCGGGTATTGGTGGGTCCAGAACTTTTCATGCAGCGCGTTGCGGGTCGGGAAGCTGCGCTCCTTGCCGCCGACGAGTTCGGCGATCTGTTTGCCCCAGGGTTTGGTCAGCAGCTCCGCGCCGGACGCCTTAACGCCGAAGTTGGGCGATATAAACGCGATCGCCGCAACCCCGTCCGAGGCGCGCGGCTCTGTCGCGGCCCATGCCGCCAGCGAGCCACCCGTCGAGGTGGCAATGACGATCACCCTGTCGCCGATCGCGCGGCCGATGGCGAGCGCCTCCTCGTAGTCGTTGATCCAGGCATTGACGCTGCCCTCGGCCATCGCGGCGCCGTCCTGGCCGTGGCCGGTGAGGCGCGTGTAGAACAGGTTGGCATCAATCTCATCGGCTACGTCGTCGGGCAGCGGCCGGACCTCGCCCTTCGAGGCCGAGAAGCCATGGATGTAGACGATGGCCAGCGGCGTCTTGGCGTGAACCATCGGATTTGCCCAGATAATCTCCTTTTCCAGCCCGTCGCGGATGTTGGGCACGGCGGCCTCTTCGCGCGCCAGATAGGCCTGCGGATCGTCGCCAATGACGGAAGGGTCGAAACGGATCTTCGTGTCGACGGGCACGCGCGGGCCGAGAACAAAGGCCATGGAGAAGATGACAGCGAGCCCCAGTACCGCAAGCACGATCCGCCGCCCCATCAGAAGCTCCAAGCAACAATTCTCAACCTATGGCCGTGCCGTGTAACAGGCAATCGCCGTTCGCCAGATCAGCTCGCCTGGTCCGACGCCTGGTCGGCCGCGCCCGGCAGCTTGCGGTCGAAATTCAGCGGCCGCGCCCTCCAGCCGGTCGTGATGCCGATCACCCAGCGGCAGATCGGCCGCGGCAGAAGGCCGAGCAATTTCAGCGGCCAGCTTATGCGGTAGGGGAAGGTGACCTCGAAGCCGCCCTTCTCGATGCCGCGCACCATGCGGCGGGATGCGCGGTGGACAGGCATCAGCCCCGGCATCGGCAGCGTGTTCTTTTCCGTCAGCGGGGTGTCGACGAAGCCCGGGTTCATCACCTGAACCCTGATGTTCATCTTGTCGAAGTCGTATTTCAGCGATTCCGCCAGGATGTTGATCGCCGCCTTGGTGCCGCCATAGGCGGCGGTGGTCGGCCAGCCGGAATAGGCGGTGACCGAACCGACGAGAACGACATGGCCGCGCCCGCGCACGCGCATATGCTCGACGACAGGCACCAGGCCGTTGACGATGCCGAAATAGTTGACGTCGAAGGAGCGGCGGAAATCGCGCACCACGAGATGCTCGCCCGGCGTGGCGATGTAGTTGCCGGCGTTGAAGACCGCGAGCACGATCGGCCCCATGTCCTTCTCGATCGCGGCGGCCGTCCTTGCCATCCCCGTCTCGTCGGTGACGTCGCAAGGAAACGACTTCACATGCCCGGGCATCTGCGCCGTCTCGACGATCAGCGTGTCGATCGGATCGTCCGCGAGCGCGCTCACCGCCACGGCGTAGCCCTTCGAGGCGAGATCCTTGGCCAGTGCGCGGCCGATGCCGCTGCTGCCGCCCGTGATCCAGGCGACGCCATGCTTCGGGTTGGCCCGATAGAGTGTCATGCTAAGTCCTGCCAGTGTGTCGGTAGTGCTCTAGCGGCGAAGGAATCGAATGAAAAGAGCGCTTTTCGGCGCAAGGTTGAAATGCGTGCCGGAACACGGCATCTGAATTCAGGAGATTGCAATGCCCGAAATGCGACTGGTCCAGGCGAATTCTTGCCTTGAAACCGGGCCTTTGGGTTTCTAGGGTCTCGCCTCGCTCATACAAGGAATCCTTGATGCCCCGTTCTGTGATCGACGCGATCGGCAACACGCCCCTGATCCGCCTCAACAAGGCCTCGGAAGCAACCGGCTGCGAGATCCTGGGCAAAGCCGAGTTCATGAACCCGGGACAGTCGGTCAAGGACCGCGCCGGCCTGTTCATCATCCGCGATGCCGAGCAGCGCGGATTGCTGAGGCCGGGCGGCGTCATCGTCGAGGGCACGGCCGGCAACACCGGCATCGGCCTGACGCTGGTCGCCAAGGCGCTCGGCTATCGCACGGTGATCGTCATTCCGGACACGCAGAGCCAGGAGAAGAAGGACACGATCAAATTGCTCGGCGCCGAGCTGATCGAGGTTCCGGCAGTGCCCTACAAGAACCCCAACAACTATGTGAAGCTGTCGGGGCGCCTGGCCGAGCAATTGGCGCGCACTGAGCCGAATGGCGCGATCTGGGCCAACCAGTTCGACAACGTCGCCAACCGCGACGGCCATATCAGGACGACGGCTGAGGAGATCTGGACCCAGACAGGCGGCAAGGTCGATGGGTTCGTCTCGGCGGTCGGCTCCGGCGGGACGCTGGCCGGCGTCGGGCTCGGCCTGAAGGCCAAGAGCGGCCAAGTCAAGATTGGGCTCGCCGATCCGCTGGGCGCCGCGCTCTACAGTTTCTACACCAGCGGCGAATTGAAGGCCGAGGGCAGCTCGATCACCGAAGGCATCGGCCAGGGGCGCATCACCGCCAACCTCGAAGGCTTCAAGCCGGACTTCTCCTTCCAGATCCCGGACGAGGAGGCGCTGCCGATCGTCTTCGATCTGATCCAGGAGGAGGGGTTGTGCGTCGGCGGCTCGACCGGCATCAACATCGCCGGCGCCATCCGGCTGGCACGCGAGCTGGGACCGGGCCACACCATCGTGACGATCCTTGCCGACTACGGCACGCGCTACCAGTCGAAACTGTTCAATCCCGAATTCCTGCGCGAGAAGAACCTGCCGGTGCCGGGCTGGATGGAAGAGAAGGCCGACATTTCGGTGCCCTTCGAAAAGGTCGCGTGATGGCGCACCGGACGGAAGCTCTGTTTCGTGACGACGCCTACCTGAAGGCGAGCGAGGCGGCGGTTGTCGCGATCAACGAGCGCGGCGGCATAATCCTCGACCGGACGATCTTCTACGCAACCTCGGGCGGCCAGCCTGGCGACACCGGCAGGCTTGAGCGTGCCGACGGCAGCCCGGTCGCGATCGCCGCCACCATCACCGGCGAGACCAAGGACGAGATCATCCATGTGCCGGCGCCCGGACAAGCGGCACCCACGATCGGCGAGCGGCTCAAGCTCGCCATCGACTGGGAGCGGCGGCATCTTCTGATGCGCATGCACGCGGCCTGCCACCTGCTCACCGTCGTGTGTCCGTTCCCGATCACCGGCGCTGCCGTTTCCGAGGGCGACAGCCGCGTCGACTTCGACATTCCCGATGCCAATTTCACCAAGGAAGATGTGACGGCGAGGCTGATGGAACTGGTGCGTGCCGACCATCCGATCTTCACCCGGCTGATCACCGACGCGGAACTGGCGGCCAATCCCGGTCTTGTTAAGTCAAAGAATGTGCGCCCGCCTGTCGGCACAGGCAGGATCCGCCTCGTTTGCATCGGCGAAAATGCCTCGATCGACAGCCAGCCTTGCGGCGGCACCCATGTGAAGAGCACCGGCGAGGTCGGCGAGATCCATATCGGCAAGATCGAGAAGAAGGGCCGCGAGAACCGGCGTTTCCGCATCCGCTTCGGACCGATGCCGGCGATCTGATCGACGACACTGTTGCGAGATGGGAGGAGAAAAAATGGCCGAAGATAGTCCTTTCATCGTCGATGCGGATTGGCTGCAGCAGCGCCTTGGCGAGCCCGGCCTGACGATCATCGACGCTTCCTGGTATCTGCCGGCGCAAAACCGCGATGCACGCGCCGAATATGAGGCGGCGCATATTCCCGGCGCCCG
The DNA here is from genome assembly GCF_004792275.1 of Mesorhizobium sp. M4B.F.Ca.ET.143.01.1.1. Taxonomy (NCBI): domain Bacteria; kingdom Pseudomonadati; phylum Pseudomonadota; class Alphaproteobacteria; order Hyphomicrobiales; family Phyllobacteriaceae; genus Mesorhizobium; species Mesorhizobium sp. M4B.F.Ca.ET.143.01.1.1. The sequence goes on along the minus strand of NZ_SRSR01000004.1, from coordinate 103,596 downwards.
CTTCCTCGATCAGGACGCCATTTCGGACCCCGATTCCGGGCTTCCGCATACGCTGCCGTCGCCGCAAAATTTCGCGCAGTATGTCGGCGCCATGGGCGTTTCGGCCGACGACACGATCGTGATCTATGACGGCCCGGGCTATTTCTCGGCGCCGCGCGGCTGGTGGATGTTTCGGGTCATGGGCGTCTTCCAGGTCTACATACTGAGCGGCGGCTTCGATCGCTGGAAGGCGCAGGGCCGCCCGGTGACGGCGGAGCCGACGAAGATCGCGCCCTGCATCTTCCACGCCGACTTCGATGCCGCGCGCGTCGTCGGCCTCGCCGAAATGCGCCGCATCGTCGACGGCCGAGAAAGCCAGATCGCCGATGCACGATCCGCCGGCCGTTTTGCCGGAACCGATCCGGAGCCCCGTGCCGGCATCCGCTCCGGCCATATGCCGGGCGCGCGCAGCGTGCCGGTCACGGCATTGGCCGAGAACGGCGAGCTTCTGCCCAGGGATCGTTTGCGCAAGGTGATCGAGGATGCCGGCATAGATCTGTCGAAGCCGGTCGTCACGTCATGCGGCTCGGGCATAACGGCGGCGGCGATCACGCTGGCGCTGGAGACGCTTGGCCACACCGACAACAGGCTTTACGACGGCTCATGGACCGAATGGGGCGGGCTTGCCGATACGCCCGTGGTGACGGGCAAGGAATGACCGTGATGGAAAACGGAGCGCTGCAGGACATCGACGTCACGGTAACGTTTCTCGAAATGCATGCGCCGCCGGCCGCGTCGCCGCCTGTCCCGTACAACCGGCAGATCGCGCTCCTGAAGACCAAGGATATTCCGCTGCATTTCTACCGCTACCTGATGGATCGGGTGGGGCGCAAATGGCATTGGGTGAACGTGCTGAGGCTGAGCGACGAGGAGCTTTCGGCCGGCCTCCACCGCGAGGATCGCGACATCAGGGTGCTCTATCTCGACGGTGCGCCGGCCGGCTTCTTCGATCTCAAGCCGCATCTGCCGGAAGAGGTGGAACTCGCCTATTTCGGCATGATGGAGCATGCGCAAGGGCAAGGCATCGGCCGCTGGTTCCTGGGCGCTGCGATATCGGCTGCCTGGTCGCATGGCCCGAAGCGGGTGACTGTGCAGACCTGCACGCTCGACCACCCGGCGGCGCTGCCGCTCTACCAGAAGCTCGGCTTCACGCCGGTGGCGCAGAAGAAGGAGATCGTGCACCCGCTTTCCTTCGCCGAGCGTTCGGCGAGCGTCATGCGGCCGTAGTGTCGATGCCGCCTAGGCCACCGGCGGCGGCTGGCCCTCGAAGGTCGGAAGCGAAGTGTCGATGCAGGCCCAGGCCGGCGCCTTGGCCGTCCATATCGTCGCCGCGGGCCTGATCATATTCGGATCGTCGAGCGTGCCGGCGCGCACGAAAATCAGATGCGGGCGCGACTCCGCCTCGCTGAAGAGATGCACGCCGCAGGCCGGGCAAAAGCGCCGGTGCATCCTGTTGCCGCTATCGGCCACGCTCTCATAGTCGCGCGTCTCGCCGGCGATCTTGATCCGCGCCGTCAGGAAGCAGACGCTCACCGCCGCGTTGCCGGCCGCGACATACTGGCAGAAGCGGCACCAGCAAAGGCGCGTGGTGATCGGCTCCGCGCTGCTTTCGTAGCGGACTGCGCCGCACAGGCATCCTCCGGTGATCATGCTCGGATCCTCGCCAGGCCCCTCAACCGCGCCGCGTTCGTCCGGGAGCATCATGGCGCGGAGCGACATGTCTGGCCAGTCGGAAAACTTGGCATCTGTTCGTTCATCCTCGCTTCAGGCTGACTTTGCCAAGGTGTCGGCAAGATCAACGCGCCCGTCAGAAGGACCGGCCGAAGGAGAAAGACATGCTGACCCGACGTACATTTGCCGTTGCCATGATTGCGGCACTTGCCATGCCGAGCCTTGCATTTGCGCAGGCCACCACGCCTTCCGCCTCGACGATCGAGCGCCAGCTCGAGGCAACGCCCAGGGTGAAGCTGCGCCCCAATCAGCGCGTCACCGTCCGCGAATTCAAGCGCCGGCCGGATCTCAGACGCATGGCGCGCTCGATCGACATCCAGTCGATCAACTTCGCCTTCGGCTCGGCTGCGATCTCGGAGTCGCAATACGGCAAGATCGACAACATCGCCGATGCGCTGCACCGCATCCTGCGGCGCGATCGCGGCGCCCGCATCCTGATCGAGGGCCATACCGATGCGGTCGGCTCCTTCCAGTCGAACCAGATCCTCTCGGAGCAGCGCGCCGCCTCGCTGAAGCGGACGCTGGTGCGCGAGTTCGGCGTGCCCGGCCATGCGCTCGAAACCGTCGGCTATGGCGAGGAGTTCCTGCTGGTGCCGACACAGCAGGAGAACTGGCGCAACCGCAGGGTGACCTTGCGCCGCTTCGACGACTTCATCCGATAGCGCCCCGCGTCAGGCCTTCGCCTGGATCGCCGTTCAAAAAGAGCCCGGCCTGAATGAGCCGGGCTCTTTCCATATCGCTTGATGTCCAGGGCCAACGAAGATCGCGCAAGAGGATCCGACGATGGCGATACGTGTGATAGTGGCCGGCGCGACCGGCTGGGTCGGCAAGGCGCTGGTGCGCGGGCTCGACGCGCTCATCGGCTGACCCTGCTTGGCAGGAATCGGGTGGGAAGCGTGCCGGGGACCGCGTAATTTCTGGTCAGCGATAGCGGAGACATGCCATGACCATCCAGTTCAAAGCGCTGCCGACCGACAATGTGAGAGCCCTGCAGCGCGGCGGGGCGGACGCGTACGGCCATAGGCCGGAGCGCCAGGTTTCCGACGGCGACGGCGTGCCCTGCCGCCACTGCCTGAAGAACGTCGCCGCGGGCGATGCCTATCTCGTTTTGGCCTACCGGCCGTTTCCCGAGCTGCAGCCCTATGCCGAGACCGGGCCGATCTTCCTGCATGCGCAGGAATGCGAACGCGCGCCGGAGGACGCGGCGCTTCCCGAAATGCTCGAGAGCAGCGACTACATCGTGCGTGGCTATGGCCGCAACGACCGCATCGTCTATGGCAGCGGCGGGGTCATCGCGACGCCGGACATCGCAGCTCGCGCCGAAACGCTGCTCGAGCGCGACGACATCGCCTACATCCATGTCCGCTCGGCGCGCAACAATTGCTACCAGTGCCGCATCGAACGCGCCTGACGCGTTCCAAAAAATATGCCCGCCGATAGGCTGGCGGGCAGTTGGGGAAAAAGCCTGCGACAGAAGAGAAAGCCGCCTACAGGCCGATGCGACTAGGCATGGTTCTCGAATGCCGAATGTGAAGTGCTTCACAAAGGCACCACGGATCTGCGTGAATGTCGGGCGAGACTGTCGTATAGCCGTCGCAATTACTTGCTAAAAGGCAAGTGTTGATCGATTGCCGACCGCGGATGGACCGGCGGCACGTCTCAACATCGAGGAAGCGGGGCTTTGGCTCCGCTTTTTTGTTGGCTAAATTGTTCCGCGCAAAGAAAAACCCGCCGGAATGAACCGGCGGGCGACAGGAGGAACTCTCTTCGCGTGCCTGTCAGGCGGCGAGGACCGCCTTCGGCTCGACGAGCTCGTAGCCGAGCGCTTCGGCGACCGCGCGGTTGGTGATCTTGCCCTTGTGGACGTTGAGGCCGTTGCGCAGATGGTGGTCGTCGACAAGCGCCTTGAGGCCCTTGTCGGCAAGCTGCAGGCCGTAATGCAGCGTCGCATTGTTGAGGGCATGCGCCGAGGTGACCGGCACCGCGCCCGGCATGTTGGCGACGCAATAGTGGATGACGCCGTCGACCTCGTAGGTCGGCTCGGCATGGGTGGTGGCGTGCGAGGTCTCGAAGCAGCCGCCCTGGTCGATGGCGACGTCGACGAGCACGGAACCCTTCTTCATGCCGGACAGCATTTCGCGCGTCACCAGCTTCGGCGCCGCGGCGCCCGGGATCAGCACGGCGCCGACGACGATGTCGGCGGAGAAGCACTCGTCCTCCAGCGCCTCGACGGTCGAGTAGCGGGTGTGAACGCGGCCGCCGAAAATGTCGTCGAGCTGGCGCAGCCGTGGGATCGAGCGGTCGATGATGGTGACATCGGCGCCAAGGCCGGCCGCCATCTTGGCCGCATGCAGGCCGACGACGCCGCCGCCGAGCACGGTGACCTTGCCGGGCAGCACGCCAGGGACACCGCCGAGCAGCACGCCGCGGCCGCCATTGGCCTTCTGCAGCGCAGTCGCGCCGGCCTGGATCGACAGGCGGCCGGCAACTTCCGACATCGGCGCGAGCAGCGGCAGGCCGCCGCGGTCGTCGGTGACGGTTTCATAGGCGATCGCCGTGACGCCCGAAGCCAGCAGCCCCTTGGTCTGGTCCGGATCCGGAGCGAGGTGGAGATAGGTGTAGAGGATCTGGCCGTCGCGCAGCTGGACCCATTCGTTGGGCTGCGGCTCCTTGACCTTGACGATCATGTCGGACTTGGCGAACACGTCGGCGGCCGTCTTGGCGATGGTGGCGCCGGCGGCGCGGTAGGCGTTGTCGTCGGCGCCGATGCCGGCGCCGGCGCCGGTCTCGACCAGCACTTCATGGCCATGCGCGACATATTCGCGGACGGAGCCAGGCGTCAGGCCGACGCGATATTCGTGGTTCTTGATTTCCTTGGGGCAACCGACGCGCATTTTCTGTCTCCTGATCCGGCCCTTTGCGGGCGCGTTCCCTGTATTGGTCGAGTGAACCATGAATCGGCCCGCAAGTGTTTGCGAATGCGCTTGCGAGAACAGGCGCACTTCGATAATCGTTGCGCAAAACGTCCACATTTTCGCAGGAAACACGAAGAATGCCGCTCGACAGGATTGATATCGCCATTCTGGAGGCTTTGCAGAAAGACGGGCGGATACCCAACGCCGCGCTTGCCGAGAAGGTCGGCCTGTCGCAATCGGCCTGCTCGCGGCGGCTCGACAATCTGGAGAAGTCGGGCACTATCCGCGGTTATCACGCGCGGCTGTCCAACGCCGCGCTCGGCCACCAGATGACGGCGATCGTGCATATATCGCTGTCGGGACAGTTCGAGAAGACGCTGTCGGATTTCGAGGCGGCGATCAAGCGCTGTCCCAACGTGCTGTCCTGCCACCTGATGTCGGGCGAATACGACTACATCCTGCGCATCGCCGCGAAGGACCTTGTCGACTATGAGCGCATCCACAAGGAATGGCTGTCGGCGATGCCGCATGTGACGAAGATCAATTCGTCCTTCGCGCTGCGCGAGATCGTCGACCGGACAGCGGTCGGCTTGCGGCCGGAGATGGCCTAGGCGCCGCTAAGCGCCTGTGGCCTCCGTCACCACCTCGCTCATCGGGATGTCGTGCGGTTGCGGGTAGATGGTCGGGATGCGCTGCAGTTCGTAGCCGACGCCGATCACCAGCGGCCTGAACGGCATCGCCGCCAGCGTGCGGTCGAAGAAGCCGCCGCCGTAGCCCAGACGATATTTGCCGGGATCGATGCCGACGATCGGCGAAATGACGATGTCGGGCAGGACCGGATCGCCTTCCGCCGGGATCGGGATGTTCCAGACGCCCTTCTCCAACCGGTCGCCCGGTCTGTAGGCGCGGAACACCAGTGGCTGCCCTTTCTCGATGACGACCGGCAGTGCGGTCCGCCCGCCGCGTTCGTTGATCGACGCCATCCAGGGCCGCAGATCCGGCTCGCCGCGGAAGGGCCAGTAGAGGCTGACCATGCGGCCGCCAATATCGCCGACCAGAGCGTCGAGGCCTTCGGCGATGCGCGTCGACATCGCCGCGCGGGCATCGGCGGAGACCGCAAGCCGCGCCGCGATCAGCCTTTCGCGCTCGGCCTTGCGCCAGCGTCTGACATCGGTCCAGTCGGTCAGCGGCGCCAGGAACTGCGGATCGAGTTCATGCATGAAACAGGGCGGGGAGGCGTATTGGGCCGGGCCCTGCTCGTCACGATCGTCAGCCATGCTGCGCTCCTGTCGTTCCAGCCGTGAGGCTATACCTCGTGCCGACCGGTCGACATGTGCATTCACGACATCCGGCGGCGAGTCCCCGGCAATGGGACGGCCTTCCCGCTATTGTTGCAATGCACAATAATACCTAGATTGGGTCCGGTGGATTTGCTTGGCGAGGTGAGTGAATGAACGAAGCCAGCCATCATGTCGTGGTCGTCGGCGCCGGGTTCGGCGGCCTCGAACTGACCCATGCGCTGGCCGGCGCGCCGGTGCGCATCACCATGATCGACAAGCGCAACCATCACCTGTTCCAGCCGCTGCTCTACCAGGTGGCGACGACCTCGCTGGCGACCTCCGAGGTCGCCTGGCCGATCCGTCATCTGCTGCGCAAGCGCAAGAACGTGACGACGCTTCTGGGCAACGTCACTGGCGTCGACCGCACTGGCAAGCGCGTGCTGCTCGAGGATGGCAGCGCCGTTGCCTTCGACACGCTGGTGCTCGCCACCGGCGCCCGCCACGCCTATTTCGGCCATGACGAATGGGAGCCGTTCGCACCCGGGCTGAAGACGCTTGAGGATGCCACCACCATCCGGCGCCGCATCCTGCTCGCCTTCGAGCAGGCGGAGCGCGAAACCGATGCGGCGAGACGCCAGGCGCTGCTGACGCTGGTCATCGTCGGCGGCGGACCGACCGGCGTCGAACTTGCCGGCACCATCGCGGAACTGGCGCATGACACGCTGCGCGACGAATTCCGCAACATCGACACCAGGCAGACGCGCGTGGTGCTGATCGAGGCCGGCGATCGCATCCTCGCCAACTTCGCGCCGCAGCTTTCCGACTATGCCCAAAAGGCGCTGGAGCGGCTCGGCGTCACGGTCGAGCTCGGCCAGGCGGTCACTGAGCTGGATGCGGATGGCGTTGTCTTTGGCGACAAGCGCCTGCCGGCAAAGACAATTCTGTGGGCCGCGGGCGTTGCCGCCTCGCCGGCGGCGGAATGGCTGGGAGCGAACGCCGACCGTGCGGGCAGGGTGCTGGTCGAGCCCGATCTCACCGTGCCGGGCAGCCCCGAAACCTTCGTCATCGGCGATACCGCGCATGTCTTGCGCCCGGACGGAAAACCGGTGCCGGGCGTGGCGCCTTCCGCGAAGCAGGAGGGCCGCCACGTCGCCGCGACGATCAAGGCGCGGCTCGCCGGCGATACGACTTCGCGTCCCTTCCGCTATCAACATGCCGGCGACCTGGCGACGATCGGCAAGCGCGCGGCCGCGATCGACTTCGGCTGGATCAAGCTCACCGGTTGGCTTGCCTGGTGGCTCTGGGGCGTTGCCCACATCTATTTCCTGATCGGTTTCCGCAACCGGCTCGCGGTCTCGCTTAGCTGGCTATGGATCTACTTCACCGGCCAGCGCAGCGCGCGGCTGATCACCCAGGGCGACGACGACAAGGGCTGACATCGCGCGCCTCGTCTCGCTTCATCGACACTGTCACCTTGTCGTGATCGACAGGCATTTCGGCGGACATGGACTCATGCGTCTTTCACCGGCAAGCTCCGCGCTCGCTGGCAGGGGTGTCGCGTTGTCGAAGAGGAGAAAACAATGTCACGACTGCCCGTCTCCCGCCGCGAATTCCTGGCCGGTGCCGCCGCCACCGGGGCGCTGATCATGCTGCATCCTTTCTCCGCCCGCGCCGCGGCCAATCAGGCGCATCTCAGGATCATGGAGACGACCGATATCCACGTGAACGTGCTGCCTTATGACTACTACGCCGACAAGGCGAACGACACGATGGGCCTGTCACGCACCGCCTCGCTGATCGACGCGGTGCGCAGGGAGGCAACCAATGCGATGCTGATCGACAATGGCGACCTTTTGCAGGGCAACCCGATGGGCGACTACATCGCCTACGAGAAGGGCCTGAAGGACGGCGACCTGCATCCGATCATGAAGGGCATGAACCTGCTCGGCTACGAGTGCTCGACGCTCGGCAACCACGAGTTCAATTACGGCCTGTCGTTCCTTGACAAGGTGCTGGCCGGCGCCAATTTCCCCTTCGTCTGCGCGAATCTCATCCGCGGCACCGCGCTTGCCGCCAACCCGCGCGACGACAAACTCTACCTCAAGCCGTATGTCATCCTCGACAGGAAGATCAAGGACGGGTCGGGCGCCGAGCAGCCGATCAGGATCGGCATCATCGGCTTCGTGCCGCCGCAGATCATGGTCTGGGACCTGAAGAACCTCGAAGGCAACGTGAAGACGCGCGACATCGTCGAGGCGGCAAAGGCCTGGGTGCCTGAGATCAAGGAGGCGGGCGCCGACATCGTCATCGCGCTCTCGCATTCCGGCATCGACATCAAGCAGGGCGACATGATGGAGAACGCCTCCTTCTTCGTCGCCGGCGTCGAGGGCATCGATGCCGTCTTCACCGGTCATCAGCATCTCGTCTTCCCCGGCAAGAAGGATTTCCAGGCGCTCGATGGCGTAGATACCGGCAAGGGCATGCTGCAAGGCAAGCCGGCGGTGATGGGCGGCTTCTGGGGCTCGCATATGGGCCTTATCGATCTGCTTCTGGAGCGCGACGGCTCGAAGTGGCGGGTCGTTTCCGCGACGTCCGAGGCGCGGCCGATCTACGAGCGGGTCGACAACAAGAACAAGGCGACCGTCGGCGACGACAGGCGCATCATCGCCGCGCTCGAGCAGGACCATGAGGCGACGCTCGCCTATGTGCGCCGTCCCGTCGGCAAGACCTCCGCGCCGCTCTATTCCTATTTCGCGCTGGTGGCCGATGATCCGTCGGTGCAGATCGTCAACCAGGCGCAGAGCTGGTACCTGAAGGACATACTGAAGAGCACGCAGTGGAAGGACGTGCCGCTTTTGTCGGCGGCCGCACCCTTCAAGGCGGGCGGGCGCAGCGGCGCCGACTACTACACCGACGTCCCGGTGGGCGACATCGCCATCAAAAACGTCGCCGACCTCTATCTCTATCCCAACACTGTGCGAGCCGTCGAAATCACCGGCGCGCAGGTCAAGGAATGGCTGGAGATGTCGGTCGGCATCTTCAACCGGATCGAGCCCGGCAAGGCCGACCAGCCGCTCATCAACACCGACTTCCCGTCCTACAATTTCGACGTGATCGACGGCGTCACCTACAAGATCGACCTTTCGCAACCGCCGAAATACGATGCCAAGGGCGGGCCGGCGAATGCCTCCAGCCGCATCGTCGATCTGATGTTCGACGGCAAACCAATTGATCCCGCGCAGAAATTCATCGTCGCGACCAACAACTACCGCGCCGGCGGCGGCGGCAATTTCCCGGACATAAACGCTTCCAAGATCATCTACGAGGCACCGGACACCAACCGCGACGTGATCGTGCGCTACGTCATCAGCGAGGGCACGATCAATCCGTCGGCGGACGGCAACTGGTCGTTCGCGCCGCTGCCCGGAGCCAGCGTGGTGTTCGACACCGGCCCGAGGGCAAAGGATTTCATCGCGGAGGTGAAGTCGCTGAAGATCGAGCCGGCGGGTGAGGGCGATGCGGGCTTCGCCAGATACCGCATCCTCCTCTGACGCGGGTCATGTCTGTGTCGGGCCGGCTCTGCCGGCCAGACACTCAGGCCTTGTAGACCACCTGGCGGACATCAATGTAGCTGGCGCGGAAGCCGGCTTCGCAATAGTGCAGATAGAACTCCCAGAGCTTCTTGAAGCGCTCGTCGAAGCCGAGCGGGACGATCTTTTCCCACGAGCCCCAGAAGCGCTGGCGCCACTCGGCGAGGGTGCGGGCATAGTCCTGCGGGAAGACGCGCTCGCGCAGATGCGCGAGGCCATGATCCTTGCCGAGAGCCTTGAGGATCGAGGGTGTCGGCAGCATGCCGCCAGGGAAGACATAGCGCTGGATGAAATCGGGGCGCGCGCGATACGCCTCGTAGGCGGCCTCGTTGATGGTGATGATCTGCAGGCCGGCCGTGCCGCCGGGCTTCAGGCAGGTCTTCATCTTGCCGAAGAACACCGGCCAGTATTTCTCGCCGACCGCCTCGAACATCTCGATCGATGCGATCCGGTCGTAAGTGCCTGTCTCGTCTCGATAATCCTGCAGCTTGATGTCGACCTTGTCGGCAAGCCCGGCTTTCTGGATACGCGCTTTCGCGAAATCATGCTGTTCGCGGCTGATGGTCAATCCGGTGACGCGGCAACCGATCTCGCGCGCGGCGAATTCGGCAAAGCCGCCCCAGCCGCAGCCGATCTCCAGCACATGGTCCTTCCTGCCGATGCCGGTATCTTTTGCCAGTGCACGATATTTGGCGGCCTGCGCGCTTTCGAGATCGTTGGCGCCCGTCGCATACAGCGCCGACGAATAGGTCATGCTCGGATCCAGCCATTTCTCATAGAAGGCGTTGCCGAGATCGTAATGCGCCGAGATGTTGCGTCGCGATCCGGTATGCGTGTTTTCGTTGAACCAATGGCGGATGCGCTGGACGGTGTTGATGAGCCAGTTGGCGCCGCCGGCGACCTTCTCGCCGAGGGCGGAATTGACCACGAACAGTTCGAGGAAGCTGGTGACGTCCGGGCTGTCCCAATCGCCGTCCATGTAGGATTCCGCGAGGCCGATGGTGCCGCCGGAAAAGGCGCGCCCCGGCAGGCGCCAATTCTTCAGCACCAGTTCGGCGTCGGGGCCGGGTGCCTTGCCGCCGACGAGGACGGCGCGGCCGTCGGGCATCCGCACCTTGAGCGAGCCGCGCGGCAGGCCCATGGCGGCCGAAAGCACCAGGCGCGCCTTGGCCGGCAAGCCCTTGACGATCTCGGCGAAGTTCAATTCGTCAAGCAGCACCGCGTCGCCGGGCGCAACACCCAAGTCTTGCTTGAAAGCCATTTCCTGCCCCCGACTTTCAGGAGGCCAGCACACATGGCCGACCCCGCACCCCTCTTGAGGTTCATTCATCCGGCACAAATGCAGCGGCTACATTTTCCGTTGAATTCCCGACACAATCTTCCACGGCATCAGGGTCAACTTCAAGAGGCAGGCGAAGACGGTTCTGGAGCCAACAAATCCAGAGGAGAATGTCCTCGGCCCTTGGAATCTCTATGGTTGCCGCCACCCGCATGCGATAACTTTAGTCATGCGTTATGTCATCGTCATCATCACCCTCACCTTCGCCCTGATCTGGGACGGCCTCTACAATCAGGGCCGCTACCTCGACACGACGGTCAGGGAGGTATCGCGCATCGTGCGCTACGTCACCGGCGCGGTCTGACGCCGCGCATGGCAGGCGCGACATCGTTGCCGGTTGACGCTGCGCCCTTGCTCCCACAAAACACGCCTGAATTGACGATCAGGGAGGCTGGGTTGATCCGGCACATCGTTTTCTTCAGCGTGCGACGCAAGGAGGATGTGGAGGCCGTTCGATCGGGCCTGCTGGAATTGGGCAGGATCCCGTATTCGACGCATTTCGAAGTTACGCTCAACACCAAGGTCGATCTGTTCTCCAACGCGATCGACGTCGTCGTCTACGCCGAATTCGAGGATGACGCCGCGCTCGCCGCCTACAAGGCGCATCCGCTCTATGCCGAGACGACCAGCCGGGTCAAACCGTTGCGTGAACTGCGTTATTCGGCCGACGTCGTGGCCGCCTGAGCGAGCGACTGTTCGAGCTGGCGCCTTTGCCGGCGCCCGGCGAAATAGCCAGTCACCACGCCAAAGCCGCCGGGCAGGTTGCTCGCCCTGCGCCACGCCATGATTTCCGCCAGCGCCACGCCGAAGCTGCCTTGCGCCAGAGCCTTCAGGATGCCGCGCAGCGTCAGGTAGCTGAGGATCGTGGCGTAATCCTGCGTCTGATAGTCCTCGCAGCGGGCGACGAAATCGCTCAGCCCGGCGATGTAGCCGGCATGGCTGCGCGACATCGAATTGGCTTCGCGGTATTTGAGGACGTCGACGGCCTTGCCGAAGGCGATGCGGTGCTGCCGTCCCAGCCTGACCAGGAACTCACGGTCCTGATGGCGGTACAAACCGTCATCGTAGCCGCCGATCGACGCGAAGGCCGAACGGCGCACGGTAACGGTCGAATTGGTCAGCGGCACGCAGTGGCAAAGCAGGAGCCGGCGCAGTCTCTCCGCGTCAGGCGTCGGGTCGGGCAATCGATGCAGGCGCTGGCGCCTGTCGGCGACATCCATGAAGCCGTCGATCGTGCATGCGACATCCGAATTGGCATCGAAGAAGGCGATCAGCCGTTCGATGCGCCCGGGACAGAAGGCATCGTCGGAATCGAGAAACGCAATAAGCGGCGCGCTGGTCAGCGCCGCGCCTTCGTTGCGCGCCCGGTTAGCGCCGGAGGGCACCGGGAGGCGGCGCCACGCCAGGCGCGGATCGGCGAGCGAAGCAAGATAGGCTTCGGTATCGTCCTCGGAGCCGTCGTCGACGACCACCAGTTCGATATCGGGCCGCGGATCGGACAGGACCGATGCCAGCGTGCGGGGCAGGCTGCCGCGGCGGTTCCTGGCCGGAATGACGACGGCGAGCCGGGGGGTGACGACTGCTCCCTGCGCGGCTGGAAAAGAATTCGGCAAGACTGTCACCGTCGGAACTCGTGCGTGGCGGGTCGAGTGCGGCAGAAGCCGGCCTTTGCCACCCAGCGAAAGTCGACCATGTTGCGAAGCGCGATCAGCCGTTAGCCCATACGGTAGGTGACGAAACGTTGCCAGACATCAAACTGAAGCGAAGTTCGTATATCAGCAATATCGCTGTATTCGCAAGAAACGCAGGCGCGCCAGGCGGCCTTACTCTGTTTGAACGGCCGAAGTTTCGGCCGGGTCGACGCCGCCTCGTTTTGGCGCGACCAGCACAAGCGCGGCGACAATTGCAATCGCCGCAATCGTCATTGCGATGAACACAGTTCTTCCCATGGTTGTAAGTTAGGGTGGCTTCGTTCGACGACAAGGACACGCCTCCGAGCTCGAGACCGGCAAAGCCCGCCGCGCGGTTGGCCGAGCCCTCTTGAACCGACTTCCGGAATGATGCACACCGCGCCGGCATGACCAAAGCGACGCAGGCTCATCCGCTCGACCATCTGGTGCTGCCGACAGCGCGCCTCGATGCCGCGCGGGCGCGGCTGGTTTCACTCGGCTTCGTCGTCGCGCCGACCGGCATCCACCCTTTCGGCACCGAAAACTGCTGTGTCTTTTTCGCCGATGGCACCTATCTGGAGCCGCTGGCGGTTGGCAACGACCAGGACGCGGACCGGGCGATAGGCGAAGGCAACGTGTTCGTCGCGCGCGATCGTCTCTACCGGCAGAACCTCGGCGACGAGGGCTTTTCCGCTGTCGTGCTCGGAACCGGCGATGCCGATGCCGACCACGTTCGTTACGTCGGGGCCGGTATGTCGGCGGGGGAGATGCTGAGTTTTTCGCGCGCTTTCACCGATACGAGCGGCAAGAGCGACCTGGCGTCCTTCAAGCTGGCCTTCTGCGCCAGCAAGGATGCCGATGAGGCTTTCCTTTTCGCTTGTGAGCGCATCAATGCACCGAAGATTGACCGTACCGCATTGCAAGCCCATGCCAACGGCGTGACAGGCATCGTCGAAGTCGTCGCTGTCAGCGACAGGCCTTCTGGCCAGATCGGGCTGCTCTCGACGGCTGCCGCCAAGCAAGCTGCGCAAGGTGATGCGATCGTATTGCCGAACGCAAACCTGACCGTCCTGGAGCCGGCGGCCTTCGCCTCGCGCTGCAACCTTCCGACCGGAGCGTCGCCGCATCTGCGCTTTGCCGCCATCGTTTTCTCGGTCCGCAGCGGCGCCATCGCGGCGCGCCTGCTTGCGGCCAACGCCATCGCACATCACATGAGCGGCAATGATATTGTCGTCAGGCCGGCGCCCGGGCAGGGCGCCGCCTTCATCTTCCGGGAGACAAAATGAACAAACCCCTGGCGCCCAATCCGTCCGTGACCGTCGGCAACGTCGTCTTCTCGAACGCCGCGCCGCTGTCGCTGATCGCCGGCCCCTGCCAGCTGGAATCGCGCCAGCACGCCTTCGACATGGCCGGCGCGCTGAAGGAACTCACCGACAGGCTCGGCATCGGGCTCGTCTACAAGACCAGCTACGACAAGGCCAACCGCACCTCGCTGTCGGCCACGCGAGGCGCCGGGCTGGAAGCGGCGCTGCCGGTCTTCGACGATCTGCGGAAGACGTTTTCCCTTCCGGTGCTGACGGACGTCCACACCGAGGAGCAGTGCGCGATCGTCGCGCCGCATGTCGATGTCCTGCAGATCCCCGCCTTCCTTTCACGCCAGACCGACATGCTGGTCTCGGCGGCCAGGACGGGCAAGGTGATCAACGTGAAGAAAGGCCAGTTCCTCGCCCCCTGGGACATGAAGAACGTGGTCGCCAAGATCACCGGTTCCGGCAACGCCAATGTGCTGACCACCGAGCGTGGCGCCTCCTTCGGCTACAACACGCTGGTGTCCGACATGCGGGCGCTGCCGATCATGGCCGAGATCGGCGCCCCGGTGATTTTCGATGCCACGCATTCGGTCCAGCAGCCGGGCGGGCAGGGTGGTTCCTCGGGTGGCGAACGTCGCTTTGTCGAGACGCTGGCGCGCGCCGCGGTCGCGGTCGGCGTCGCCGGCGTGTTCATCGAGACGCATCAGGATCCGGACAACTCGACCTCTTCCGATGGCCCGAACATGGTGCCCTTGAAGGACATGCCAGCCTTGCTGGAACGGCTGATGGCCTTCGATCGCATCGCCAAGGGACGCTGACCCGACTCGCCGTTCCATCGGCTTGTCGCAGGCAACCGCCGGCTGTAGGCTCCTGCCGCAACTGAGCGCCCTGGCAGGAGGAAGCAATGTCCGTCGCCCGCGTCACAGAGATCACGTCATCGTCCAAGAAGAGCTTTCAGGATGCCATCGAAAAGGGCATCGCGCGCGCCGCAAAGACCCTGAAGAACGTCGAGGGCGCCTGGATCCAGGACCAGAAGATCGTCGTCGAGAGCGGCAAGATCGCCGCTTACCGCGTCAACATGAAGGTCACCTTCATCCTCACCGACAACTAAGCAATTTCAGGAAAAGTGCGTAGCGGTTTTCCGTCCGGAATTGCCTAAAACCAAAGTCGGGAACCTTCGTCCGCCCCTCTCATTGTCCATGCAGGCATTCAATCGAGAGGAGTTCCACCATGAGCACCCTGACCGGGCACACCGAAGCCATTTCCGCCTCGCGCGTCATCGGCACATCGGTCTACAACACCGAAGGCAAGAGCATCGGCAGCGTCGAAGACATCATGCTCGACAAGACCTCGAACGGCATCATGTTCGCGGTGATCGGTTTTGGCGGATTCCTCGGCGTTGGCGAGAAGTACCACGCCATCCCGTGGGCGAGCCTCGACTATGACGAGGACAGGGGCGGCTATGTCGTGCCGTTCTCCAAAGAGCAGTTGCAGGCCGCGCCGGCCTATTCGATCAACGAATTGGCGGGCGCCGACGGCCAGGCGGCACGCGACGAGTCGTACAGCTACTACCGGGTCGAGCCCTACTGGCACTGAAGCGTTCGGCCAGCCCGGAGCGGAATCAAAAAAGGCCCCCGCACATGCGGGGGCCTTTCTTCTGCAAGATCCTACTGCGCTGCTTGAAGTGTCGACAGTTGCGCGGCGCCTTGCTGGGGCTGCTGGTTGTCGCACGACGTCAGGAACGCAGCCGCGATCAGGAACAAACTCACGATACCGCTCAACTGGGACATGGCGAAACTCCTCCTGTTTCGCCCCGCGCAAACAGAATCATAGACCAGAAAGTTGCGCGCCGCGCATGACTTATGATGACAGAAATTTGCGCTTCGTGAATCGGCGGGCGGGCAATATTTGCGGGCGCCCCGATTGCCTTTTGCGGCACTTTGGCTAAGAGGGGCGCGACGCTTCAATCGATCAATCGGGGACATTGCAATGACCGCCATCGTCGACATAGTCGGGCGTGAAATCCTGGACAGCCGTGGAAATCCGACCGTCGAGGTCGACGTGGTGCTGGAAGACGGCTCGATGGGCCGCGCCGCCGTGCCGTCAGGCGCCTCGACCGGCGCGCATGAGGCGGTCGAGCTGCGCGACGGCGGCCCGCGCTATCTCGGCAAGGGCGTGCAGCGGGCGGTCGAGGCCGTCAATGGCGAGCTGTTCGAGGCGATCGGCGGCATGGAGGCCGAGAACCAGATCCATATCGACCAGACGATGATCGAGCTCGACGGCACGCCGAACAAGAGCCGGCTCGGCGCCAACGCCATCCTCGGCGTGTCGCTGGCGGTTGCCAAGGCGGCGGCTGAAGCGGCCGGCCTGCCGCTCTACCGCTACGTCGGTGGTGCCAAGGCGCATGTGCTGCCGGTGCCGATGATGAACATCATCAATGGCGGCGCGCATGCCGACAATCCGATCGACTTCCAGGAATTCATGATCCTGCCGATCGGCGCGGCGACGCTGCGCGACGGCGTGCGCTGGGGCTCGGAAATCTTCCACACGCTGCGCAAGAAGCTCAAGGACGCCGGCCACAATACCAATGTCGGCGACGAGGGCGGCTTCGCCCCCAACCTGAAGAGCGCGCCCTCGGCGCTCGATTTCATCATGGACTCGATCGAGAAGGCCGGCTTCAAGCCGGGCGAGGACGTCGCTCTCGGCCTCGACTGCGCCGCGACCGAGTTCTTCAAGGACGGCAACTACGTCTATGAGGGCGAGAAGAAGACCCGCGATCCGAAGGCGCAGGCCAAGTACCTCGCCAAGCTCGCATCCGACTATCCGATCATCACCATCGAGGACGGCCTTGCCGAAGACGACTGGGAGGGCTGGAAGATCCTGACCGACCTGATCGGCAAGAAGACCCAGCTGGTCGGCGACGATCTGTTCGTCACCAACACGGCCAGGCTTCGCGACGGCATCCGCATGGGCGTCGCCAATTCGATCCTGGTCAAGGTCAACCAGATCGGCTCGCTGACCGAAACGCTCGATGCGGTCGAGACCGCGCACAAGGCCGGCTACACCGCGGTCATGTCGCACCGTTCGGGCGAGACCGAGGATTCGACCATTGCCGATCTCGCCGTCGCCACCAATTGCGGACAGATAAAGACCGGCTCGCTGTCGCGCTCCGACCGCATGGCCAAGTACAACCAGCTGATCCGCATCGAGGAAGAGCTCGGCAAGCAGGCCCGCTACGCCGGCAAGTCGGTGGTCAAGGGCTGATCCGGCATCCAATCGGGATATCGAGGAAGGGCGGGGCGTTCCCCGCCCTTTTTCGTTTTGAGGCTCCGGGTACGCCCGTCCGTAACCGTCCATTAAGCACAATGGAGCGAAAAAGAGCCTGGGCCGTTCAGGTTCGCGGCCGCGAGGATCTGGATCATGTGGACACGTCAGCACAAGCAGCGAAACACCGGCCGGCTGATCGTCCCCTCGCTCTGCGTGCTGTTCCTGGCCTATTTCGGCTTCCATGCCTATCACGGCGAATTCGGCATCTATTCCAAATACCAGCTCGAAGCCCGGGCGGTCGAACTGCAGGGGCAGCTCGATGCCGTCAAGGCGCGCCGGGTCGATCTCGAGCGGCGTGTCCAGCTGATGCACGAGGGCACGCTGGAAAAGGACATGCTTGACGAACAGGCGCGCAAGGCGCTCAATCTCTCGCATGCTGACGAAATCACCATCATGCCGCCGGCTCCAGCGAAATAGCTCGATTCCAGTTAATCGCCTTTATTTTCAATGATTTTAATCGCTTAGACGCATGCCAGCCATGCATTTTTCGGCATGGCGCAATGCTTTTATGCGTGTTAGCCTCGTATAAATCGGTGGGAGAGACGATCTCCCTCGGAGCGGATTTCATCCTGCTCTAAATGTCCGCGAAGAGACGCCAACAGGGAGTGATGCATGGCCACCGCCGCCAGAAAAGCGCCTGCCAAATCCAAAAACGACGGTAAATCACAAGGGCTCTCCGCCCCGAAGCCTGCCGACTTCACCAAGGACGATGAGCTCGCCGCCTACCGGCACATGCTGCTCATCCGCCGCTTCGAGGAAAAGGCCGGCCAGCTCTACGGCATGGGCTTCATCGGCGGCTTCTGCCACCTCTATATCGGCCAGGAAGCTGTCGTCACCGGCATGAAGATGGCGCTGATCGAAGGCGACCAGATGATCACCGCCTATCGCGACCACGGCCACATGCTGGCGATGGACCTGTCGCCGCGCGGCGTCATGGCGGAGCTCACCGGGCGCCGGGGCGGCCTGTCCAAGGGCAAGGGCGGCTCCATGCACATGTTCTCCAAGGAGAAGCATTTCTATGGCGGCCACGGCATCGTCGGCGCGCAGGTGTCGCTCGGCACCGGTCTCGCCTTCGCCAACCGCTATCGCGAGAACAAGAACGTCTCGCTGACCTATTTCGGCGACGGCGCCGCCAACCAGGGCCAGGTCTACGAAAGCTTCAACATGGCCTCGCTGTGGAAGCTGCCGGTGATCTTCATCATCGAGAACAACCGCTACGCCATGGGCACCTCGGTGTCGCGCTCCTCGGCCGAGACCGATTTCTCGCATCGCGGCGCATCCTTCAAGATCCCCGGCATCCAGGTCGACGGCATGGACGTGCGCGCCGTCAAGTCCGCCGCCGATCTCGCCACCGAATGGTGCCGCGCCGGTAACGGCCCGCTGATCCTGGAGATGCAGACCTACCGCTATCGCGGCCATTCGATGTCCGATCCGGCGAAGTACCGCTCCAAGGAAGAAGTGCAGAAGATGCGCTCCGAGCATGACCCGATCGAGCAGGTCAGGGCGCGGCTGCTCGACAAGAAATGGGCCAGCGAGGACGAGCTCAAGGCCATCGACAAGGAGGTCCGCGACATCGTCGCCGACGCCGCAGAATTTGCCCAGAACGACGCCGAGCCGGATCCGTCCGAGCTCTGGACCGACATCGTACTGTAAAGGGAGGGCAAGGACATGCCGATCGAAATTCTCATGCCCGCTCTCTCGCCGACGATGGAAGAGGGCAATCTTTCCAAATGGCTGAAGAACGAGGGCGACAAGATCGTCGCCGGTGACGTCATCGCCGAGATCGAGACCGACAAGGCGACGATGGAAGTCGAAGCCGTCGACGAGGGCACGCTCGCCAAGATCGTGGTTCCCGCCGGTACCGAAGGCGTCAAGGTCAACGCTGTGATCGCCGTGATCGCAGTTGACGGCGAGGACGTCGACAAGGCCGGCGAAGGCATCGGCGAGGAGCCCGCCAGGCCTGAGGCTGCAGCACCTGCGCCTGTTGCGGCCAAGAGCGAGGCTGCGGCACCGGTCGCCGCAGCGCCGAGAGCCGAAGTCGCCGCCGATCCGGACATTCCGGCCGGCACCGAGATGGTGTCGACCACGGTGCGCGAGGCGCTGCGTGACGCCATGGCCGAGGAAATGCGCCGCGACGGCGACGTCTTCGTCATGGGCGAGGAGGTCGCCGAGTACCAGGGCGCCTACAAGATCACGCAAGGCCTGCTGCAGGAATTCGGACCGCGCCGCGTCGTCGACACGCCGATCACCGAGCACGGTTTTGCCGGCGTCGGCGTCGGTGCCGCGATGGCTGGCCTGAAGCCGATCGTCGAGTTCATGACCTTCAACTTCGCCATGCAGGCGATCGACCAGATCATCAACTCGGCTGCCAAGACGCTCTATATGTCGGGCGGCCAGATGGGCGCGCCGATCGTCTTTCGCGGACCGAACGGCGCCGCCGCCCGCGTCGCCGCTCAGCACTCGCAGTGCTACGCCGCCTGGTACAGCCATGTTCCCGGGCTGAAGGTAGTGATGCCGTACACGGCGGCCGACGCCAAGGGCCTGCTCAAGGCCGCGATCCGCGATCCGAACCCGGTCATCTTCCTCGAGAACGAAATTCTCTACGGCCAGTCCTTCGATGTGCCGAAGCTCGACGATTTCGTGCTGCCGATCGGCAAGGCGCGCATTCATAAGCCGGGCAAGGACGTCACCATCGTCTCCTTCGGCATCGGCATGACCTACGCGGTCAAGGCCGAAGCAGAGTTGCGCGGCATGGGCATCGACGCCGAAATCATCGATCTGAGGTCCATCCGTCCGCTCGACTTCGACACCATCATCGCCTCGGTCAAGAAGACCAATCGCCTGGTCGTGGTCGAGGAAGGTTTCCCGCAGAGCTCGGTCGGCGACCATATCGCCAACCAGGTGTCGCAGCGCGCTTTCGACTTCCTCGATGCGCCGGTCATCACCATCGCCGGCAAGGACGTGCCGATGCCTTACGCGGCCAACCTCGAAAAGCTGGCATTGCCCAATGTCGGCGAAGTCGTCGAGGCGGTCAAAGCCGTCACGTATCGCTGAGCCGGGCGGGAGGGAAACATGCCAATCAACATCACCATGCCGGCACTCTCGCCCACGATGGAAGAAGGCAATCTTTCCAAGTGGCTCGTGAAAGAGGGCGACAAGGTTTCGCCGGGCGACGTGATCGCCGAGATCGAGACCGACAAGGCGACGATGGAGGTCGAGGCCGTCGATGAAGGCACGGTCGCCAAGCTGGTAGTTCCGGCTGGTACCGAAGGCGTCAAGGTCAACGCGCTGATAGCCATCCTGGCCGGCGAAGGCGAGGATGCCGGCGCTGCCGCAAAGGGTGGTGGCGATGCTGCGCCCAAGGCCGAGGCTCCGAAAGCCGAAGCGCCAAAGGCGGAAGCGCCGAAGCCGGCAGCCACCGCGGCGCCCGCGCCGGCGAAGGCAGAGCCTGCTCCGGCCGCCAATGGCCACGCTGGCGGCGACCGCACCTTCGCCTCGCCGCTTGCCCGCCGCATCGCCAAGGATGCCGGCGTCGATGTGGCTAATGTCACGGGAACGGGGCCGCATGGCCGTGTCGTCAAGGCTGATGTCGAGGCGGCGATTGCCGGCGGCGGCGCCAAGGCCGCGCCCGCTGCCAAGGCGCCTGCCGGTGCTCCGGCGGCAGCTCCGGCTGCAGCGCCGAAGGCGATGTCGGACGACCAGGTGCTGAAGCTGTTTGCCGAAGGCTCCTACGAACTCGTGCCGCACGACAATATGCGCAAGACCATCGCGCGCCGTCTGGTCGAGGCCAAGAGCACCATCCCGCATTTCTACCTGACGCTCGACTGCGAGCTCGACGCGCTGTTGGCGCTGCGCACGCAGCTCAATGCCGCCGCACCGGTGAAGAAGACCGAGAAGGGCGAGGTTCCCGCCTACAAGCTCTCGGTCAACGACATGGTGATCAAAGCGATGGCGATGGCGCTGATGGCGGTGCCGGATGCGAATGCCTCGTGGACCGACAGCGCCATGGTCAAGCACAAGCACGCCGATGTCGGCGTCGCGGTGTCGATCCCTGGCGGCCTGATCACGCCGATCATCCGCCACGCCGACGAAAAGACGCTGTCGACGATCTCCAACGAGATGAAGGACCTGGCCAGCCGCGCCCGCAGCCGCAAGCTGAAGCCGGAGGAATACCAGGGCGGCACCACGGCTGTGTCCAATCTCGGCATGTTCGGCATCAAGGATTTCGCCGCCGTCATCAACCCGCCGCATGCGACGATCCTGGCGGTCGGCGCCGGCGAGCAGCGGGCGGTGGTCAAGAACGGCGAGATCAAGATCGCCAACGTCATGTCGGTGACGCTGTCGACCGACCACCGTGCCGTCGACGGCGCGCTCGGCGCCGAACTGCTCGGCGCCTTCAAGCGCATGATCGAAAACCCGATGGGCATGCTGGTCTAGGACAGGAAAAGGGCGGTGCGGAAATTCTTCACCAGCCTTTTCGCCTTCATCCTCTCCGGCCTGGCTGGCGGGCTGGTGGCTCAGCAGCTCGCCGTCATGACCGGTGCCACCGAGGAGTACATAGTTGTGTTCGCGGCGACGGTGTTTGTCGTCATCGCCGTGACGATCGTCTTCTTCGCCGTGCAGTTCTTCGCCGAGCCGGTGCGAGCCGTCGACCGCAGTTTGTGGTGGCTGCTCGCCGTGTACGGTCTCGCACTGCTGGCGCTGGCAGGGTGGACTTTTTCCGTGCCGGCCGAGAATCGGGCGACGGCGAGTGACCTGTCGATCGTCGCTGGCCTGATCCTTCCCGGCGTTGCGACGATCATCGTGCAATGGCTGTTCGTGCGCTGGCGGCTCAAGCGCTCGGCGGCAGCGTTCGGCAGGGGTGGGGCAAGCGCATGAAGACAATTCTCTGTTATGGCGACTCGCTGACTTGGGGCTATGACGCCGCCAGCCTCGGCCGCCATGCGCTGGAAGACCGCTGGCCGAGCGTGCTCAAGGCGGCGCTGGGCGAAGGGATCGAGGTCATCGCCGAAGGGCTGAACGGCCGCACCACCGCTTTTGACGATCATCTCGCCGGCGCCGACCGCAACGGCGCTCGCGTGCTGCCCACGCTGCTGACGAGCCATGCGCCGATCGACCTGATCGTCATCATGCTTGGCGCCAACGACATGAAGCCGTGGATCCACGGCAATCCGGTCGCCGCCAAGCAGGGCATGCAGCGCCTCATCGATATCGTGCGCGGCCACGACTACCCGTTTGGTTGGGCCGCACCCCAGATCCTCATCGTCGCGCCGCCGGCGGTCAGCCGCACCGACAATGCCGAATTCAAGGAAATGTTTGCCGGCGGCGACGAGGCCTCGAAGCGGCTGGCGCCGCAATATTCCGCACTTGCCGACGAGGCCGGCTGCGGCTTCTTCGACGCCGGCAGCGTCGCCGTCACCACCCCGCTCGACGGCGTCCATCTCGACGCCGAAAACACCCGAAACATCGGCAAGGCGCTGGCACCATTGGTGCGCGTGATGCTGGAACTCTAGAAATCAGGGAGAAATCCGTGGCTGAATCCTACGACGTCATCATCATCGGCTCCGGCCCCGGCGGCTATGTCACGGCGGTGCGTTCCGCGCAGCTCGGGTTCAAGACGGCGATCGTCGAGCGCGAGCATCTCGGCGGCATCTGCCTCAACTGGGGCTGCATCCCGACCAAGGCGCTGCTGCGCTCGGCCGAGATCATGCACTATTCGGACCACCTCAAGGACTACGGGCTGAAGCTCGAAGGCGGCAAGGTCAGCGCCGACACCGCCGCGGTCGTCGACCGCTCGCGCAAGGTCTCGCTTAGGCTGAATGGCGGCGTCGCCTTCCTGATGAAAAAGAACAAGGTTGACGTCATCTGGGGCGAGGCCAAGCTTTCGAAGCCGGGCGAGATCGTCGTCTCCAAGACGGCCAAGAAGCCGATGGAGCCGCAGCCGCCGGCGCCGAAAGGCGTCAAGGGCGAGGGCACCTACACCGCCAAGCACATCATCCTTGCCACCGGCGCGCGGCCGCGCGCGCTGCCCGGCATCGAGCCGGACGGCAAGCTGATCTGGACCTATTTCGAAGCCATGGTGCCGAAGGAAATGCCGAAGTCGTTGCTGGTGATGGGTTCCGGCGCCATCGGCATCGAGTTCGCCTCCTTCTACCGCACCATGGGCGCCGAGGTGACGGTGGTCGAGCTGCTGCCGGCGGTGATGCCCGTCGAGGATGCCGAGGTCTCGAAATTCGCGCAGAAACAGTTCGAGAAGCAAGGCATGAAGATCATCCTCGAGGCCAAGGTGACCAAGGTCGAGAAGGGCGCCAACTCGGTGACGGCGCATGTCGAGATGAAGGACGGCAAGGTCGAGAAGATCACCGCCGACCGCATGATCTCGGCCGTCGGCGTGCAGGGCAACATCGAAAATCTTGGCCTTGAGGCGCTGGGTGTGAAGACCGACCGCGGCTGCGTCGTCGTCGACGGTTACGGCAAGACCAACGTGCCCGGCATCTACGCCATCGGTGACGTCGCCGGACCGCCCATGCTCGCCCACAAGGCCGAGCATGAAGGCGTCGTCTGCATCGAGAAGATCGCCAATGTCCCGGGCGTTCATGCCACCGACAAGCAGAAGATCCCCGGCTGCACCTATTGCAACCCGCAGGTCGCCTCGGTCGGCCTGACCGAAGCCAAGGCCAAGGCCGAAGGCAAGGACGTCCGCGTCGGCCGCTTCCAGTTCGGCGCCAACGGCAAGGCGATCGCGCTCGGCGAGGACCAGGGCTTCATCAAGACGATCTTCGACAAGAAGACCGGCCAGTTGCTCGGCGCGCACATGGTCGGCGCCGAAGTGACCGAGCTGATCCAGGGTTTCGTCGTGGCGATGAACCTCGAAACCACCGAGGAAGAGCTGATGCACACCATCTTCCCGCACCCGACCCTGTCGGAGATGATGAAGGAAAGCGTGCTCGACGCCTATGGCCGCGCGTTGAACGCATGATAAATTGGCCGCCCGAGACTCACCTGCGAAAGCCTGGGGAACTCGGCGGCAAGGCAGTTCGTTTCCGGATGCATTTTCACCCGTCACAGGAGGAGTTGGCATATGGACGTGAATGGCGTGGGCTGGCTGGCAGCCATCATCATCGGCGGTCTGGCGGGCTGGTTCGCCGAGATGGTGATGAAGAGCAACACCGGCATCTTCATGAACATCATTATGGGCATCGTCGGCGCGGTCGTGCTGAACGCAGTCCTGCAAGCCCTCAATTTCCAGTCTTTCGGCGTCGGCTGGTTCGCCTATCTGGTCACCGGCTTCATCGGCGCCTGCCTGCTGATCTTTGTTGGCCGGCTGGTGCGCCGTTAGCCGGCATCGATACCGCTATGCGAAAAAGGCCGTGGCGGCATGCGCCAGCATGGCCTTTTTCTTTGCGCCGAAAAGTCCTAAGTGACGTTGGAATGCGAGCGCCGGGCAGGCGATCGCGCAGCAACCGGGTTTGAGATGGTCACTGTCCTCGACACGATCGCCAATGCGCCGCGCGTGCGGCATCCCGAAAAGGCGCACAAGCCGGACCAGGAGGTGCTGCGCAAGCCCGACTGGATCCGCGTCAAGGCACCGGTCTCGAAGGGCTACGCCGAGACACGCGAGATCGTGAAGTCGCACAAGCTGGTGACTGTGTGCGAGGAAGCCGGCTGCCCGAACATCGGCGAGTGCTGGGACAAGAAGCACGCCACCTTCATGATCATGGGCGAGATCTGCACCCGCGCCTGCGCCTTCTGCAACGTCGCCACCGGCATCCCGACCGCGCTGGATGCCGATGAGCCGGCGCGCGTCGCGCATGCCGTCAAGCAGATGGGCCTCAGCCACGTCGTCATCACCTCGGTCGACCGCGACGATCTTGCCGACGGCGGCGCGCAGCATTTCGCCGAGGTCATCCGCGCCATCCGCGCCGCCGCGCCCTCGACCACGATCGAGATCCTGACGCCGGACTTCCTGCGCAAAGACGGCGCGCTGGAGATCGTCGTGGCGGCGAAGCCCGACGTCTTCAACCACAATCTGGAGACTGTGCCGTCGAACTACCTGACGGTGCGGCCGGGCGCCCGCTATTTCCACTCGATCCGGCTGTTGCAGCGCGTCAAGGAACTCGACCCGTCGATCTTCACCAAGTCCGGCATCATGGTCGGTCTCGGCGAGGAGCGGAACGAGATTCTGCAGTTGATGGACGATCTGCGCTCGGCCAATGTCGACTTCATGACCATCGGCCAGTATCTGCAGCCGTCGAAGAAGCACCATCCGGTCATCCGCTTCGTCACTCCGGAGGAATTCAAGTCCTTCGAGACGATCGGCAAGACCAAGGGCTTCCTGTTGATGGCGTCGAGTCCGCTGACGCGCTCCTCGCATCATGCCGGCGAGGATTTCGCCAGGCTGCGCGCGGCGCGTGAAGCGCAGCTCAAAAAGACCAGCTAATCCCCGAATGCCGAAATTCGAAGCCACCCGCCGCGTCGCCCATACGCCGCAGGAGATGTTCGCGCTGGTCGCCGACGTCGAGGCCTATCCGCAATTCCTGCCGCTGTGCGAAGCGCTCAGCGTGCGCTCGCGTAAGGAGCGCGACGGCCGCACCGTCCTCCTTGCCGACATGAGCATCGGTTACAAGGCTATCCGCGAGACCTTTACCACCCAGGTGCTGCTGAAGCCCGACGAGAAGGCCATCGACGTCAAATACATCGACGGCCCGTTCAAATATCTCAGCAATATCTGGCGCTTCGATCCGGCCGATAGCGGCTGCGAGGTGCACTTCTTCATCGACTACGAGTTCAAGAGCCGCATTCTTGGCGCGCTGATGGGCACGATGTTCGACCGCGCCTTCCGCATGTTTGCCGAAGCCTTCGAAAAACGCGCCGACCAGATCTACGGCGCAAGAACGGCCTGACCGGAACGAGGGTCTAGCCCAGCGCCCGCAGCCCGAGTTCGAGCGCGTGCCGCACCGTCTCGTGGCGGATGAACTCGCGCCCCTTGTGGGCGAACAGTTGGTGCTCGGCGACGATCGGCTGGCCGGCCAGCGCAAGCCCGAACCAGACGAGGCCGACCGGCTTGTCGGCCGAACCGCCGCTCGGGCCGGCAATGCCGGTAACGGCAAGCGACAGGCTCGCCCGCGAATGCGCCAGCGCGCCGGCCGCCATTTCAAGCACCGTCTCGCGTGAGACGGCGCCATGCGCGTCGAGCGTTGCGGCGGAAACGCCGAGCATGTCCATCTTGGACTCGTTGGAATAGGTGATGAAGCCGCGGTCGACCACGGCGGAGGAACCGGCAATGTCGGTGAGTGCGGCGATGATCAGGCCGCCGGTGCAGCTTTCCGCCGTCGCCAGCATGATGCCGCGCTGCTGGCAGGCCAGGAGCAGGGCGTTCGCGAGTTCGGCGTTGCTCATTCGGGGACCTCACCTGGAAAGACGACGCTGGCGGTAGCGATCGCGGCTATGCCTTCCTGGCGGCCCACGAAGCCAAGCTTCTCATTGGTGGTTGCCTTGATCGAGATCCGCTCGCCGGAAATGCCGAGCATTGCGGCGAGGGCAGCCGTCATCGCCTCGCGGTGCGGGCCGACGCGCGGCGCCTCGCAGATCAGCGTGATGTCGGCATTGGCGATGCGTCCGCCGCGCCCGCGCACCAGCCTGGCCGCATGTTCGACGAAGATCTTCGAGGCGGCCCCTTTCCACTGCGGATCCGACGGCGGGAAATGCGTGCCGATATCGCCTGCGCCGCAGGTGGCGAGCAGCGCGTCGGTAAGGGCGTGGAGGCCGACATCGGCATCCGAATGGCCAGACAGCTTTCTGTCGTGCGGAATGGCGACGCCGCACAGCGTGACATGATCGCCCGGTTCGAAGGCGTGCACGTCGTAGCCGTTGCCGGTGCGGATATCCGGAAAGCGCGGCCGTTCACCGGAAAGCCGCTGGTCGGCCATTGCAATATCCCTTGCCCAGGTGAGTTTGATGTTGTCCGGCGATC
Organism: Mesorhizobium sp. M4B.F.Ca.ET.143.01.1.1; assembly: GCF_004792275.1. Taxonomy (NCBI): domain Bacteria; kingdom Pseudomonadati; phylum Pseudomonadota; class Alphaproteobacteria; order Hyphomicrobiales; family Phyllobacteriaceae; genus Mesorhizobium; species Mesorhizobium sp. M4B.F.Ca.ET.143.01.1.1. Next base: position 76,422 of record NZ_SRSR01000004.1, on the reverse strand, counting down.
CCGGGACAAGTTTCACCGGTATGTGCGCCCATTCGGCGATCGCCGCATCGTCGGTGAAATCGGCCTTGCCGAGGTGGTGGGCCTTCTCATGCGCGGCAAGAAGCGGCCAGAACGGAAAGCCCTGCGGCGTCTGCGCGGCATGCAGCCCGTTCCTCGATACGGTCTCCTCGATCATGCCGGCTGCCGATTCGCGCTTCAGCGTGTCGGCGACGGGCAAAGCGGGCAGCGCGCCCTGCCGCTCGCCGATGGCGTCGATCGTGCGGTCGATCAGGGTCGCGTCGACGAAGGGACGCACGGCGTCATGAACGAGCACCCGGCCCGGCGCGCTGTCCCTGAGCGCCAGCAGGCCGAGCCGCACCGAGGCCTGGCGCGAATCGCCGCCCGTGACCGCAAGGACGCGATCGGCGCTGGCGCCGGCGGCGTTGCGGAAGAGCTCGCCGTCGTCGGCGTGGATGGCGACGACGACCGGACCGGTCCTCGGATGCGCCAGGAACGTCTCCAGCGTGCGGGCGATGACGGCGCGGCCACCGATCCGCTGATACTGCTTCGGTCCATTGGCCTGCCCGGCGCGCGCGCCGCGGCCGGCCGCGACGATTACCACCGCGACCTTGTCGTCTAAACTCTGATTTTTACTTGCGTCCGTCATTGCGATTTGGCTTAGCGCACGATCCCGAAAAGTGTAATCGGTTTTCGGAAAAGATCGTGCTTCAAATATGAATTCCAGGGCGTCCTTTGCGCGTCCCGCAGGACGCGCGGCGCTTTGGCCGGAGGACAAGCCGAAGCCCGGCTTTTTCCCAAATGCGCCTTAATGTGACGTCATTGCGCGTTGCACATCGTCTTGCTTCTGGCTAGAGAATGTGCAGAAATCCGATATGCTTGGTTTTTGTGCATGCCCGAATTGACCAAATTGGCCTTACCGCTCGATATTGGCGGCGTGAGTATCCGCAATCGCGTCTTCCTGGCGCCGATGTCGGGGATAACCGACGAGCCGTTCCGCCAGCGCGCGCATCGGCATGGCGCCGGACTGGTCGTGTCGGAGATGGTGGCGAGCGGTGAGCTGGCGAAGGGCAGGGCTGGCTGCGACCTGCGCATCCGCCATTCCGGTCTGCCGGTACACATGGTCCAGCTTGCCGGCCGCGAGGCTGCGCACATGGCCGAAGGCGCGCGGATCGCCGCGGGCGAGGGCGCCGACATCATCGACATCAACATGGGCTGCCCGGCCAAGAAGGTGACGGGCGGTTATGCCGGCTCGGCATTGATGCGCGATCTCGACCACGCACTGTCGCTGATCGAGGCGGTGGTCGGCGCCGTTGAGGTGCCGGTGACGGTGAAGATGCGTCTCGGCTGGGACGAGAGCGCCCTCAACGCGCCGATGCTGGCGCGCCGCGCCGAACAGGCCGGCGTGAGGATGGTGACGGTGCATGGCCGTACGCGCTGCCAGTTCTACCAGGGCAAGGCCGACTGGCGCGCCATTGCGCGCGTCAAGGAAGCCGTCTCGATCCCGGTCGTCGCCAATGGCGATGTCGGCTCTTCGGCGGAGGCCGCGGCCATCCTCGAGCAATCGGGCGCCGACGCGGTGATGATCGGACGTGCGCATTATGGCGCGCCGTGGATCGCGGGCAGCATCGCTGCCTCGGCCGCTGGCCAAACTATGTCCGGCCTTCCCGCAAGCCCGCAGGCTTTGGCCGACTACATCAACGCCCACCACGCGGACATGCTGTCGCTCTACGGGGTCGAAAGCGGACTGCGCCAGGCGCGCAAGCATCTCGGCTGGTATCTCGACCGTCACGCGGCCGGTGTTTCGCCGGAGCTTCGCAAGCGCATCCTCACGTCTTTCGTGCCGGACGAGGTGGTTGGCGGACTGCGCCAGGCATTTGCCGATATCCCAGAGGCAGCAACGGATCTGCGGAGCGCGGCATGAAGGCGACCGCCCCGAAGAGCCCCGACATGGCGGACGCCGCAAACATCGTGCTCAACACCATCCGCCGGCCGGTGATCATGGTCGATCCCCAAGGCTTCATCACCTTCGCCAATGCCGACGCGGAGGATTTCTTCCGCTCCAGCGCCACCATGCTTGCCCGCAACACGCTGCCGAAGCTGGTGCCCTTCGGCAGCCCGCTGCTGACGCTTGTCGACCAGGTCCGCGAGCGGCTGGCGCCGGTCAACGAATACCGGGTCGATGTCTCGTCGCCGCGCCTCGGCATCGAAAAGATGGTCGACCTCTATGTCGCGCCGGTGCCGGAGTTCCCCGGTTCCGTGGTGGTGATGTTCCAGGAACGGTCGATGGCCGACAAGATCGACCGGCAGATGACGCATCGCGGGGCTGCCCGCTCGGTCACCGGCCTTGCCGCCATGCTGGCGCATGAGATCAAGAACCCGCTATCCGGTATCCGTGGCGCCGCTCAGCTCCTCGAGCTCTCGGCCTCCGACGAGGACCGTGCGCTGACCCGGCTGATCACCGACGAGACCGATCGCATCGTCTCCCTCGTCGATCGCATGGAGGTGTTTTCGGACGAGCGGCCGATCGACCGCTACCCTGTCAACATCCATGTCGTGCTCGACCACGTGAAGGCAATTTCCAAGAACGGTTTTGCCAAGCGGATCAAGATCTTGGAGGAATACGATCCATCGTTGCCTCCGGTCTTCGCCAACCGCGACCAGCTGATCCAGGTATTCCTTAACCTGGTCAAGAACGCCGCCGAGGCGATCGGCTCGGACCCGCAGGGCGAGATCTCGCTGTCGACCGCTTTCCGGCCGGGCATCCGTGTCTCGGTGCCGGGAACGCAGGACCGCGTCTCCCTGCCGCTGGAATTTTGCGTGCGCGACAATGGCCCCGGCGTTTCGGAGGACATACTGCCGATCCTGTTCGACCCTTTCATCACCACCAAACCGAACGGCTCGGGCCTTGGTCTGGCGCTGGTGGCCAAGATCGTCGGCGAGCATGGCGGCATCATCGAATGCGATTCGACGCCGCGCGGAACCACCTTCCGCATCCTGATGCCGGCCTGGAAGGAAACCGCGCACGGCGTCGAAGAAGAAGCTGAAGGGGACCGCACATGACCGCACGCGGCAATATTCTGGTCGCCGACGACGATGCGGCCATCCGCACCGTGCTCAACCAGGCGCTGTCGCGCGTCGGCCATGAGGTGCGCGTCACCTCGAACGCCTCGACGCTGTGGCGCTGGGTGGCGGCGGGCGAGGGCGACCTGGTCATCACCGATGTCGTGATGCCCGACGAGAACGCCTTCGACATGCTGCCGCGCATCAAGAAGGCGCGGCCCGAGCTGCCGGTCATCGTGATGAGCGCGCAAAACACGTTCATGACCGCCATCCGCGCCTCCGAGACCGGCGCTTATGAATATCTGCCGAAGCCGTTCGACCTGACCGAGCTGCTCAACATCGTCAACCGAGCGCTGGCCGAGCCGCGACGGCCGAAGCTCGACGCGCGCGCCGACGACCAGCCGGAGACGATGCCGCTGGTCGGCCGCTCGGCCGCCATGCAGGACATCTACCGCATGCTGGCGCGGATGATGCAGACCGACCTGACGGTGATGATCAGTGGCGAGTCCGGCACCGGCAAGGAGCTGGTGGCCCGCGCGCTGCACGAATATGGCCGCCGTCGCGGCGGCCCGTTCGTGGCCATCAACATGGCGGCGATCCCGCGCGACCTGATCGAATCGGAACTGTTCGGCCATGAGAAGGGCGCCTTCACCGGCGCGCAGAACCGCTCCACCGGCCGCTTCGAGCAGGCCGAGGGCGGCACGCTGTTCCTGGACGAGATCGGCGACATGCCGATGGAGGCGCAGACGCGCCTGCTGCGCGTGCTGCAGCAGGGCGAATATACGACCGTTGGCGGCCGCACGCCGATCAAGACCGACGTGCGCATCGTCGCCGCCACCAACAAGGATCTGCGCGCACTGATCAACCAGGGGCTGTTCCGCGAGGACCTGTTCTATCGCCTCAATGTCGTGCCGCTGCGGTTGCCGGCGCTGCGCGAACGCTCCGAGGATATTCCGGACCTGGTGCGGCATTTCTTCAAGCAGGGCGCCAGCGAGGGGCTGCAGACAAAGCGCATTTCCTCCGGCGGCATCGAGCTGATGAAGCGTTACCCGTGGCCCGGCAATGTGCGCGAGCTGGAAAACCTGGTGCGCAGACTGGCCGCGCTCTATTCGCAGGATGAGATTTCGGCCGAGATCATTGAGGCCGAACTCAAGACAGGAGAGCGGCCGGTCGTCCCCGGCGGCGGCGCGCTCATTCCCGACGATCTCTCCATCGGCCAGGCGGTGGAGCATTTCCTGCAGCGCTATTTTGCTTCCTTCGCCGGCGACCTGCCGCCGGCCGGCCTCTACCAGCGCATCCTCGCCGAGGTCGAGTATCCACTGGTGCTGGCCTCGATGACGGCGACGCGCGGCAACCAGATCAAGGCGGCGGAGCTGCTCGGGCTCAACCGCAACACGCTGCGCAAGAAGATCCGCGAGCTCGGCGTCAACGTCTACAAGTCCTCCAGGCAGGTCTAAAATCGCCCTGAAAGGGCAATGAGCCGGGGAAAGATTTCCGTCTCGGCCACACTTGTTGCATAATCGCCACAATGCGTTGCATACATCCGACGCAATCACTGACTCTTAGACGGCGATATGGCTTCCCAGGCCCCGACACTGAACGAACCGCTTTTCAGCAAGCCCGGCGCAGAGGACAGGCGCCGGCTGCTGGCGCTGCCTGGCGTGACGGCGATTGCCGGCGCGTTGATCACGGCGGCGATCTCCTTTGCGATTCTCGTCGGCGCCACGCCGATCACGCCCGACGCAAGGGCCACGCTGGCGCTGATTGCGCTCAATGCCGTCTTCGTCCTGTTCCTGATCGCGCTTATCGGCCGCGAGGTTCACCGTATTGTGATGGCGCGCAAGCACGGCAAGGCGGCGTCGCGGCTGCATGTGCGCATCGTGGCGATGTTCGCGCTGGTCGCCGCCATTCCCGCCATCATGGTGGCCATCATCGCCTCGATCACGCTCGACATCGGCCTCGACCGCTGGTTCGAGATCCGCACCAAGACGATCGTCAATTCGTCACTGTCGATCGCCGATGCCTATGTCCAGGAGAACGCGCGCAACCTGCAGGGCACGACGCTGTCGATGGCCTATGACCTCGATGCCTCGCGCACGCTCTATGGCCTCGACCGCACAGGCTTCCTCGATCTGATGAACAAGGAAGCGGTTGGCCGTTCGCTCGCGCATGCGGCGCTGATCAAGCCCGACGGCTCCTTCGTGATGAGCGCCAAGACCGACGCCGACTTCGCCATGCCGGAGCCCCCACCCGGCGCTGTGGAGACCGCCGCCGACGGCAAGCCGGTGCTGATCGAGCCGCGCACCCGCAACATCATGGGCGCTATCGTCAAGCTGCGCGAGATCGACGGGCTTTACCTCTACACAATCCGCCTGGTCGATCCCGATGTGATCAAGGCGCGCCAGATCGTCAGGTCGAACACCGACGAATACCGCAACCTGCAGGACAACCGCCGCACCTCGCAGGTCGCTTTCGCGCTGCCCTATCTGTCGCTGACGCTGATCGTCATCCTGTCGGCGATCTGGACCGGCATCGCCGTTGCCGACCGGCTGGTGCGGCCGATCCGCCAGCTGATCGGCGCCGCCGACGAGGTCGCTACCGGCAATCTCGATGTCGCCGTGCCGGTCAGGCTCTCCGACGGCGACGTCGCCTCGCTCGGCGACACCTTCAACAACATGATCCTCGAGCTCAAATCGCAGCGCAACGAGCTTCTCTCCGCCAAGGACCTGATCGACGAGCGCCGCCGCTTCTCGGAAGCGGTGCTGGCGGGCGTCACCGCCGGCGTCATCGGCGTCGATCCCTACGGCATCGTCACCATCGTCAACCGCTCGGCCGAGACCATGCTGGCGATCTCGGCCAGCGCCGCACTCGGGCAGAACCTGTCCGCCGTGCTGCCGCATGTCGGCCGCGTCTTCGAAATCGGTCGCAAGTCGGGCAAGCCGGTCTATCGCGAGCAGGTGACCTTCTACCGCACCGGCGCCGAGCGGACTTTCAACGTCCAGATCACCATCGAGGCCGGCGACGACGGTTCGGAGGAGAAATCCTACGTCGTGACGGTCGACGACATCACCGACCTGGTCCAGGCGCAGCGCTCGTCGGCCTGGGCCGATGTGGCGAGGCGTATCGCCCACGAGATCAAGAACCCGCTGACGCCGATCCAGCTTTCGGCTGAGCGCATAAAGCGCCGCTACGGCAAAGTCATCACCGAGGATCGCGAGGTCTTCGACCAGTGCACCGACACGATCATCCGGCAGGTCGAGGATATCGGCCGCATGGTCGACGAATTCTCCGCCTTCGCGCGCATGCCGAAGCCGGAAATGAAGGCCATCGACCTGCGCGAATCGCTGCGCGAGGCATCGTTCCTCGTCGAGGTCAGTCGCTCCGACATCGCCTTCGAGCGCGATTTCGGCGGCGAACCGCTGAAGGGCACTTTCGACAGCCGGCTGATGGCGCAGGCGTTCGGCAACGTCATCAAGAACGCCGCCGAGGCCATTGACGGACTTGATGCAAAAGATCGTTCGGACGGCACAATCCGGATTCAAGCCGGGCGCCAGAATGGCGCCATCAGAATCGATGTCATCGACAATGGCAGAGGGCTGCCGCGCGAAAATCGCCAAAGGCTGCTCGAGCCCTACATGACGACGCGGGAAAAAGGCACCGGTCTTGGCCTCGCTATCGTCAAGAAGATCGTGGAGGACCATGGCGGCCGGCTTGAACTGCATGATGCGCCGGCGGATTTCCACGGCGGCCGAGGCGCGATGATCTCGATCATCCTGCCGCCGGCGACGGTCGCCGCCGCGCCGCCACGCGACGAAGGCCGAACGGAACACCAAAGAGAAACTGAAAAGGTCGGTAATGGCGTCTGATATTCTCATCGTCGATGACGAGGAAGACATCCGCGAACTCGTCGCAGGCATCCTGAGCGACGAAGGTCACGAAACCCGCACGGCGTTCGACGCCGACAGCGCGCTGGCGGCGATTGCCGATCGCGCGCCGAGGCTGATCTTCCTCGACATCTGGCTGCAGGGCTCGCGTCTCGACGGTCTGGCCCTGCTGGACGAGATCAAGACGATGCATCCGAACCTGCCGGTGGTGATGATTTCCGGCCACGGCAATATTGAAACGGCGGTTTCGGCCATCCGCCGCGGCGCCTATGACTTCATCGAGAAGCCGTTCAAGGCCGACCGTCTGATCCTTATCGCCGAGCGCGCGCTCGAAACCTCGAAACTGAGACGCGAGGTGTCGGACCTCAAGCAACGCAGCGGCGAGACCTTCGATCTGATCGGCATGTCGTCGGCGATGAGCCAGTTGCGCCAGACCATCGAGCGCGTCGCGCCGACCAACAGCCGCATCATGATCATCGGCCCGTCCGGTTCCGGCAAGGAACTGGCCGCGCGCGCCATCCACGCGCTGTCGACGCGCAAAGCCGCTCCGTTCGTCACCTTGAGCGCGGCCACCATCACGCCGGAGCGTATGGAGATCGAGCTGTTCGGCACAGAATCGAACGGCACCGAGCGCAAGGTCGGCGCGCTGGAGGAGGCGCATCGCGGCATCCTCTACATCGACGAAGTCGCCGACATGCCGCGCGAGACGCAGAACAAGATCCTGCGCGTGCTGGTCGAGCAGCAGTTCGAGCGGGTAGGGGGCACCAAGAGGGTCAAGGTCGACGTCCGCATCATCTCGTCCACCTCGCAGAACCTGGAGGCAATGATCGCCGACGGCCGTTTCCGCGAAGACCTCTACCACCGCCTGGCGGTGGTTCCGGTCGCGGTACCGGGCTTGGCCGAGCGGCGCGAGGACATCCCCTATCTGGTCGACAATTTCATGAAGCAGATCGCCCGCCAGGCCGGCATCAAGCCGCGCCGCATCGGCGACGATGCGCTGGCGGTGCTGCAGGCCCACAACTGGCCCGGCAATGTCCGGCAGTTGCGCAACAATGTCGAACGGCTGATGATCCTGGCCCGGGGCGAGGATGTCGACGCGCCGATCACCGCCGATCTGCTGCCGTCGGAGATCGGCGACGTCATGCCGCGCACGCCCAACCAGTCGGACCAGCACATCATGGCGCTGCCGCTGCGCGAGGCGCGCGAACAGTTCGAGAAGGACTATCTGATCGCCCAGATCAACCGCTTCGGCGGCAACATCTCGAAAACCGCCGAATTCATTGGCATGGAGCGCTCCGCTCTGCACCGCAAGCTGAAGTCGCTGGGCGTCTGACAACGGCCTGTTGTTGGTCCAGCGGCTCCCGGCCGGCCGATTGCCGGTTACGGCCGCGGCGGAATCGCTTAAACAAACCGAAAGTCCCCAGGGGTGATCCATGCCGCGCATTGCCTATGTGAACGGGCGCTATGTCGCCCATGCCGACGCTTCCGTGCATATCGAGGATCGCGGCTATCAGTTCGCCGACGGCGTCTATGAGGTCTGCGAGGTGGCGCGCGGCTTCATCGTCGACATGCCGCGCCATCTCGGCCGCCTGAACCGCTCGCTGAGCGAACTGTCGATCGATTGGCCGGTGACGCAGGCCGTGCTGCCTCTCATTCTGCGCGAGGTGGTGCGCCGCAACCACGTCGTCAACGGCCTGGTCTATGTCCAGGTGACGCGCGGCGTCGCCAGCCGTGACTTCGTCTTTCCGGCGCCCGGCACAAGGCCGTCGCTGGTGGTGACCGCCAGGAAGGCCGATCCTGCCGCCGCGATCAAGCGAGCCGAGACCGGCATCAAGGTCATCACCGTGCCGGAGAACCGCTGGGATCGGGTCGACATCAAGAGCACCGGGCTGCTGCCCAATGTGCTGGCCAAGCAGAAGGCCAAGGAGGCCGACGCCCAGGAAGCCTGGTTCGTCGACGGCGACGGCATGGTCACCGAGGGCGGCTCCTCCAACGCCTGGATCGTCACCGGCGATGGCGTTCTGGTGACGCGGCCGGCCGAGCACGGGATCCTGCGCGGCATTACCCGTACGACGCTGTTCGATGTTGCCGCCAAGCTCGGCGTGAAGATCGAAGAGCGCAAATTTTCGGTCACCGAGGCCAAGGCGGCGCGCGAGGCCTTCATCAGCTCCGCGACCACGATCGCCATGCCGATCGTGGCAATCGACGGCGCTCCGGTGGCCAATGGCCACCCCGGTTCCGTAACACTTTCGTTGCGTCAGGCATTTTTTGACGTTGCGGAAAAAAGTCCGGCCTGATAACCGCACAGATGGAATGAAAATCAATATCTCGTTCTGCTTGTCGTTATTTGACGGCAAGAGGGTGTTTGCGCGCTTGACATGTGCCGGATAAATTGGCGCATTGGCTGCAAACCGAAGGGGATCGGCGAAAGACAAAAACAATGGCGGAACGATCGCAAAACCTTCAGGACCTGTTCCTGAATTCAGTTCGCAAGAGCAAAAATCCACTCACCATCTTCCTCATCAACGGCGTCAAGCTGACCGGCGTGGTCACCTCGTTCGACAATTTTTGTGTGTTGTTGCGGCGTGACGGGCATTCCCAGCTTGTCTACAAGCACGCCATTTCCACGATCATGCCGAGCCAGCCGGTTCAGATGTTCGATGGCGAGGAAAGCCAGGGCGCCTGATTGGCACGTGAGAAAGACGCGGACCGCAGCGTCCGCGGAAAACCAGCGCACCAGCTGAGGCCGGAAGACAAAGCTCCGACCCGGGCAGTCGTCATTGTGCCCGTGCTCGCTCGCCAGCCGCGCGGCGAGGACGAAACCAACCGGCCGCGCCTGACGCGCTCCGCCGAGGCCCGCCACGACGAAGCGGTCGGCCTCGCCGGCGCCATCGACCTCGATCCGGTTCACACGGCCGTGGTCACCGTCACCGATCCGCGCCCGGCGACCTTGCTCGGCAGTGGCAAGGTGGCGGAATTCGCCGATATCGTGAAGGAGCGCCACGCGGAACTGGTCATCGTAGACCATCCGCTGACGCCGGTGCAGCAACGCAATCTCGAGAAGGAATTCAACGCCAAGGTGCTCGACCGCACCGGGCTGATCCTGGAGATTTTCGGCGAGCGCGCCCGCACCAAGGAAGGCACGCTGCAGGTCGAGCTTGCGCATCTCAACTACCAGAAGGGCCGCCTTGTGCGGAGCTGGACCCACCTCGAGCGTCAGCGCGGCGGCGCCGGCTTCCTTGGCGGTCCCGGCGAAACGCAGATCGAATCCGACCGGCGGCAGTTGCAGGAAAAGATCATCAAGCTCAAGCATGAGCTGGAGACGGTGCGCCGCACCCGCGACCTGCACCGCGCCAAGCGCAAGAAGGTGCCATTCCCGGTGGTGGCGATCGTCGGCTACACCAATGCCGGAAAGTCGACGCTGTTCAACAAGCTGACCGGAGCTGGGGTGCTGGCCGAGGACATGCTGTTCGCCACGCTCGACCCGACGCTGCGCCGCGTGCGCCTGCCGCATGGCACGCCGGTCATCCTGTCCGATACGGTCGGCTTCATCTCGGACCTGCCGACGCATTTGGTTGCCGCCTTCCGGGCGACGCTGGAAGAGGTGGTCGAAGCCGACCTCGTCATCCACCTGCGCGACATCTCAGACCCCGATACGGCGGCGCAGGCCGAGGATGTCGAGCGCATCCTTGCCGATCTTGGCGTCGATGCCAGTGACGCCAAGCGCGTGATCGAGGTCTGGAACAAGATCGACCTGCTCGACGAGGGCAACCAGGAGCGGCTGCTGGCCGATGGCGCCGCCACCAAGGCGCCACCAGTCGCCATATCGGCGGTCACCGGCGAGGGCATCGATGCACTGAAGGCGCTTATCGAAACCAGGATGTCGGGTGAGCTGGAAACGACAACGCTGACGCTGACGCCGGCCCAGTTTGGCCTTGTCGACTGGATCTACCGCAACGGCGACGTCGTTTCGCGGGTCGACAATGAGGATGGCAGCGTCACCATTTCGCTCAATGCCACGCACAGCGCACGGCAAGAGATCGAGAGCCGATTGCACCGTAAGAACAACGGTTAAGCCTGGTTATTTCGCGCCCTTGGCCTGCTGCCAGAGCGCTTCCATCTCATCCAGCGTCGCCTTTTCCAACGTGTTGCCGGAGGCTTCCAGCGCTCGCTCGACATAGTGGAAGCGGGTGCGGAATTTCTCATTGGTGCCGCTGAGTGCTGCCTCGGCATCGAGCTTGAGGTGGCGGCCGAGATTGACGATGGCAAACAGCATGTCGCCGAACTCGTCCTTGATCGGTGCTGCGTCGCCCTTGGCCAAAGCCTCGCGCAGTTCGCCGATCTCCTCCTCGATCTTATCGAGAATGGGGGCCGCCTCGCTCCAGTCGAAGCCGACGCGAGCGGCTTTTTCCTGCAGCTTCAGCGCTCGGGTCAACGCGGGCAGGGCGACCGGCACGCTGTCGAGGAACCCTTTGCCGTTGTCTTCCGGGTCAAGCCCGCGCGCCAGGCGCGCGCTTCGCTTCTCCGCCTTCTCCACCGCCTTGATCTTTTCCCACATGCCCTTGGCCATGCCGGCGCTGCGCGCCTCCTCGTCGCCGAAGACATGCGGATGGCGGCGGATCATCTTGGTGGTGATGGCCTCAACGACATCGCCAAAGGCGAATTCATCAGCCTCTTCAGCCATTTGCGCGTGGTAGACAACCTGCAGCAGCAGGTCGCCGAGCTCCTCGCGCAGATCGTCGAGATCGCCGCGCGCGATGGCGTCGGCCACCTCGTAGGCTTCCTCGATCGTGTAGGGCGCGATGGTCGAGAAATTCTGCTCGATATCCCAGGGACAACCGGTCTTCGGCGCGCGCAACGCCGCCATGATCTCGATCAGCCGTGCGATGTCTTTGGAGGGCTTCATGCGGCAAACCCTATCGCGACGCCGGGCGGGCGACCAATGCTGTCGCCTGACGAACGCTGTTTGTCCACAGCTGCGCGGACCTCGTCAGTCGAGCACCGAGACAATCGCCTTGGCGAGCGCGTCCATCCCGTCCTCGGGCAGGCCGGCCACGTTGATGCGGCTGTCGCCGACCATATAGACGGCGTGCTCGGTGCGCAGCCGCTCGACCTGTGCTTCCGAAAGGCCGAGGCGCGAGAACATGCCGCGATGGCTGGCGACGAAGTCGAAGCGGTCGGAATTGGACTGCCGGCGCAGCGCCTCGGCGAAGGCGACGCGCAGGCGCAGCATGCGCAACCGCATCTCCTCGAGCTCCGCCTGCCAGTCGGCGCGCAGGCCGTCGTCTTCCAGCACGATGCGCACCGCTGCAGCGCCATGGTCCGGCGGCATCGAATACATGGCACGCGCCGCCGACAGCATCTGGCTCATCGCCACATCGGCCTCAGCGCCGTCCCTGGCCAGGATCATCGCCGCGCCGACGCGGTCGCGGTAAACGGCGAAGTTCTTCGAGCAACTCGACGCAACGAGCATTTCCGGCACCCTGGCGGCCAGCAGGCGCAGGCCCGCGGCGTCGGCGTCGAGGCCCTCGCCAAAGCCCTGATAGGCGATGTCGACAAAGGGCAGCAGGCCGCGCTCGACGACCAGGTCCGCCACTTCCGCCCATTGCGCGGCGTCGAGATTGGCGCCGGTCGGGTTGTGGCAGCAGCCATGCAGCAGCACCACGTCGCCGCGCTCGGCCGTCCGCAGCGCCGCCAGCATGTCCCTGAAACGCACGGCGCCGGAAGCGGCGTCGAAATAGGGGTAGTCGCGGATTTGCAGGCCGGCCGCGCGCATCACCGGCATGTGGTTCGGCCAGGTCGGGTCGGACAGCCAGACAGTGGCGTCGGCGCGGGTCCGCTTCAGCAACTCGGCCACCAGCCTGAGCGCGCCGGAACCACCCGGCGCCTGCGCGGTACGGACGCGCGAAAGGTCGGCCTTGTCGCCGAAGGTGAGCTTGGCCATGGCGGCATTGAAGCCGGTGTCGCCGGCAAGGCCGAGATAGGTCTTGGTGTCCTGGCTCTGCAGCAGCCGCTTCTCGGCCTCGCGCAGGGCGCGCATCACCGGCGTCTTGCCGTCGCGATCCTTGTAGACGCCGACGCCAAGGTCGACTTTGCCCGGACGCGGATCGGCGCGGTAGAGGCCGATGAGGGCAAGGATCTTGTCGGCGGGGGCGGGCTGCAGGGTTTCGAACATCGCAAGGCTCCAATGGCGGCGGAGTGATACGCAAATTGGCCCCGCTTCGCCAGCGCTTTTCCTCTGCGCCACACTGAAGACGGCGGGCAGCGCGGCCCGCGGGGCGATGAAACGGCTGCTGCCTGGGACAAAATAATGCGCCGTTGGGGATTAAAACCTTGCCCTGCTCCGTAAACAGGGCATGAAACGGTCGATGCCACGCTTCGATATAGTCGGACAGCTGGGTTCGCTGAGGCGTTACGCGCGCTCGCTGACGCGCGACACCACGGAGGCCGAGGACCTGGTGCATGACGCGCTGGTGCGCGCCTATGAGCGGCGCGGCACCTTTCGCGCCGGCAGCAACCTGCGCGCCTGGCTGCTCTCGATCGTCCACAACGCTTTCATCGACGGTGTCCGCTCGCGCCGGTCGGAAGCCGCGCGCATCGAGCAGGCCGGATATCTTGCCGACAGCACCTCCCCAGCGCCACAGGACCACTCCGTCCGTCTGGCGCAGGTGCGGGCGGCCTTTTTATCTTTGCCGGAGGAGCAGCGTTCGGCGCTGCATCTCGTCGCCATCGAGGGGCTGAGCTACGCCCAGGCGGCGGAGGTCAGCGGCGTGCCGCTGGGAACACTGATGTCGCGCATCGGCCGGGCCCGCGCCGCGCTGCGCGAGATGGAAGACGCGGCGCCCGCGGGCAGGAACCATCTCAGGATCGTGAGAGGTGAGCGATGAACGCAATGCTCGATCCCGTGACCGATGCTGATCTCGATGCCTATGTCGACGACCAGCTGGAGGTGGCCCGCCGTATCGAGGTCGAGGCGTTCCTGTCCACCCGACCGGAAGCCGCCGCGCGCGTGATGTCCGATCTCAGGACGCGCGACGAGCTGCGTGTGGCGCTCGCCGCCAAGGGAATGGCGCGGCCGGCAACGACCGAGGCGGCACGACGGCTGGAGCGCGGGCTTGGCCGCGACCGCATCTTCGGGGTGCTGCAGCGCGCCGCGGCGGCGGCGATCCTGATCGCGGCCGGCTGGCTGGCGAATGGCATTTTCGGACCGGTCGCGGTGACGAAGGTCGTCGCTTCCACGCAGCCGCCCGCCTATGTCGAGGAAGCGGTGAGGGCGCACCGGACGACGCTGGTGCGCGAGGCGATGACCTCCCAGCGGGAAGCGCCGGACTACAATCCAGGCGAGATCCGCGCCGCGACCGCGATCGTCATGCCGTCGCTGCCCGGCGACTGGAAGGTGCGCGATGTGCAGATCTATCCGTCGCGCTTCGGCCCAAGCGTCGAGATGGCGCTCGAAACCAGGGATCTCGGACTGGTCTCGCTGTTCGCGATCAGGCCAGGGACTTTCGACGTGGTGAAGCCGGCCCTCGCGCCCTCGGGCGACATTTCCTCGGCCTATTTCCAGATCGGCGAGGTGGCCTACGCCGTCGTCGCGCGAAGCGATGCGCGCGACCTCGACCGGGCCGCCGAGACGCTGGCCCGCACGCTTTACTGAGATCAACCAAGGAGACCGAACATGAACACCCCCAACCTGGGATATCGCGTGGGCAGCGGCGCCCAAACGGGCGCCCTCTACGACGAGAGCCTGCGCCGCCACATGCTGCGCGTCTACAACTATATGGGCCTTGGCCTGGTCGTCACCGGCGCCATCGCCTTCGCCGTGGCGTCGACGCCCGCGCTCTACGTGCCGATCTTCTCCAGCCCCTTGAAATGGGTGGTGATGCTGGCGCCGCTCGCCTTCGTGCTTTTGTTCTCGTTCCGCATGCAGACCATGTCGGCGGCGAGCGCGCAGGCCATGTTCTGGGCCTTCTGCGCGGTGATGGGCCTGTCGCTGGCCTCGGTGTTCCTGGTCTTCACCGGCACCAGCATCGCGCGCACGTTCTTCATCGCCGCCACCATGTTCGGCGCCACCAGCCTCTACGGCTACACGACCAGGCGCGACCTGACGCAGTTCTCGTCGTTCCTGATCATGGGCCTGATCGGTGTGGTCATCGCCAGCCTCGTCAACCTGTTCCTCGGTTCGACCGCGCTGCAGTTCGCCATCTCGGTGATCGGTATCGCCGTGTTCATCGGCCTCACCGCCTGGGACACGCAGACGATCAAGGAGCAGTATGCGGAGAATTTCGACGCGGAATCGCAGCAGAAGCTCGCCGTCTTCGGCGCCTTCTCGCTCTATTTGAACTTCGTCAACATCTTCCAGCTGTTGCTGAACTTCACCGGCGAGCGCGAGTAGGCCGAACCGTAGCAGGCAACAGGTCTCACCTTGCCGGGGCCGGAGGGCAATCTCCGGCCATTTCTTTGAGGGCAAACTGGCGCTCGGGTCCGTGCATCGTTCGTCGCCGCTTGGCGAACTGCCGTGCACTCCGCTGCTCTTGAGTTCACGCGCGGCCTTTTGCTAGCCTGCCGGTCACACCAGAGCGGTTCGGCGCTTCATGGGATCGCCGAACCGCTCCAACCATTTGTTTCTGCGCAATTCCGGACGGAAAACCGTTACACACTTTCCTGGAATTGCTTAAGCGAGGGCGCATGGAACAGGACAGCCTTACGCTTCACGGCGACGGCATCTCGGCGACCATCGTCAGGCAGGGTGCCGAACTGGTCTCCCTGCGCGACAGTGAAGGAACCGAGCTTCTGTGGCAGGCCGGTCCGGCCTGGAAGCGCCATTCCCCGATCCTGTTCCCGATCGTCGGCCGGCTGAAGGGCGACCAACTGCGGCACCGCGGCCGATCCTATCCGATGGCGCAGCATGGCTTTGCCCGCGACAGGCGCTTTGCATGGACGGAGCAGGGGCCCCGGTCCTGCACGTTGCTTCTGACCGACGATGCGGGGACCCGCGAGCAATATCCCTTCGCCTTTCATCTGGCCATAAGCTACAGCCTGCGGCTTCGGCAACTCGACGTCAGCTTCACGATTACCAACACCGGCGGCGAGACGCTGCCGGCATCGATCGGCGGGCATCCGGCGTTCAACTGGCCGCTTCTGCCTGATCTGCCCAAGACAGCCTATCAGCTTAGATTCGCCAATGACGAAAGCGCCCCGATCCGCCGCCTCAAAGACGGCCTGCTGCTGCCAACGCCACAGCCGACGCCAGTGAAAGGCAAGATACTGGCGCTCTCCGAAAGCCTGTTCGAGGAGGACGCCGTGATCATCGATCGGCCAGCCAGCGCCAATGTGCGCTACGCCGCCGGGCACGGACCGGCGCTTGAGATATCCTGGCAGGGGTTTCGGGAGCTCGGCATCTGGTCCAGGCCGGGCGGAGCGCCGTTCCTTTGCATCGAGCCCTGGCATGGTCTTGCCAGCCCCGTCGATTTCGACGGCGAATTCACCGAAAAGCCGGGCGTGATGCTGATCCCGCCAGCCGCGACGCGTGTTCTGAGCTATCAGATCCATCTGGACTGATATGATCACGGAACCAATTTTGGGGGGCATCCCATGGAACTCGGCTTCATCGGCACAGGCGCGCTCACGGCCGCCATCGTCACCGGGCTCAAGTCCCTCGCGGAGAACCCTGTTTCCATTCTGCTTTCGCCCCGGAACGAAGACATCGCCGCGAGCCTTGCCTCCCGCTACCCGGATGTTCGCATCGCCAGCGACAATCAGGCCGTTCTCGACAATAGCGAAACGGTCATGCTCGCGGTCCGCCCGCAGATTGCGCACGACGTGCTGTCGGCGTTGCGCTTCCGGCGCGACCATCGCCTGATCAGCCTGATCGCCACTTTGTCCCTCAAGGACATAGAGAGATTGACCGCGCCAGCCGGGAACGTGACGAAGGCGCTTCCCATGCCGATGATCGCGCACCGGCTGGGGGCGACGATCATCTGTCCGCCCGATCAAGGCGCGGGCGCATTGTTCGGCAGGCTGGGGAAGGTGATCGAGGTCGCGGATGCCGGCGAGTTCGACGCCTTGAGCGTCGCGACCGCGACCTATGCCAGCTACTTCAAGTACCTCGAGACCATCCACAGCTGGCTCACGCGTCACGGCGTTGGGGAGGGGATAGCCCGCGACTATATCGCCTCGCTTTTCAAGGCGTTGGGCGCCGCTCCTGAGACGTCGCCCGACGCGGATTTCAGACATCTGGCGCAAGACTATGCGACGCGCGGCGGCATCAACGAGCAGGTTCTGCGCGAGCTCACGGCCCATAACATGTTCGAAGCATTTGCCGAAAGCCTGGACGGCATCCATCGGCGCATCACGGGCGACACGAAATGAAACTCTACTTCAGCCGCAATCCCAATCCTCGGCTGGCGGTCGCGGTGGCTCGCTACCTTGGCGCCAAGATCGAGTTTGAATTCGCCGCGCCATTCGCACCGGAACCGCCGCCGCCAGGAGGCGAGGGCGATCCGGCCTGATATCCGACCGGCATCCGCCCTAGCGCTGCCAGAAGGGCAGCTTGGCGATCTCTTCCTCGACCTGCCTGTTGGTCAGGCCGATATCGTCGATCAGATGCGGATTGGTCTCCGCCATTCGCTTGAGGTCCCAGCGAAAGCGCGCCCGCTCGCGCCAGGTGGCGATCATGCCACGCAGGGTCGTTTGGCGATGCAACGGCGCGGACTACGCAATGCTGGATCGTCGCAAGAGTATCGTTCATGGCAACCTCCTATGGTTTTGAGGCCCCATGCGGTTGGGAGCCTTCGACCTGAAAGAGGTTGAATTCTGCAGCATGCGGACGGCGGCGTAATTAAGCCCTCCCAAATAGTTCTCAAAAGTTCCAAACGGGCTATAGATGCGCCCTATGCAGGGATCGCGCTTTGCCTTTGGTCCATTCGTGCTTGATCCGGATGCGGGAACGCTGCTTCGGGACGACGATCCCGTTGCGCTCGGCTACCGCGGGCTGAAGCTGCTTGCGGCACTGGTCGGTCGGCCCGGCGAAATCCTTGGCAAGGCCGAGTTGATGGACGCGGCGTGGCCGGGCACGGCGGTCGAGGAGGGCAATCTCACCGTCCAGATCGCGCAGTTGCGCAAGCTGCTTGGTCCGGCCGCCGATGGCGGCGAGTGGATCTCCACCGTTCCGCGCGTCGGCTACCGCTTCACTGGGGCCATCGAGCAGCTTGGCGGCGCGAAACGGAAGCCTTTGCCGCTGCCCGACAAACCCTCGATAGCCGTGCTGCCCTTCGTCGCTTTCAGCAGCGATCCCGAGCAGGAATCCTTCGCTGACGGGCTGACTGAAGACCTGATCACCGACCTGTCCCGCAATGCCGGCCTGTTCGTCATCGCCCGCAACTCGGTCTTTGCCTACAAGGGCAGGGCGATGGACGTGCGCGGAATCGCCGAGGATCTTGGCGTGCGCTACCTGCTGGAGGGCAGCGCGAGACGCGCCGCCGGGCGCGTGCGCATCAACGCGCAACTGGTCGATGCGCTGAGCGGCGAGCATCTGTGGGCGGAGCGCTTCGATCGTAGCCTGGAAGATATCTTTGCCGTTCAGGACGAGGTGACGGCCAAGATCGTCGAGGCGCTGCTCGGCCGGCTGCGCGCCCCGCTGCCGCGCAATCGGCCGAAGAATCTCGAGGCCTATGACCTCTGTGTGCGGGCGCGCAAGCTGATCGATAGTTCGCCGCAGGCGGCGCGGGAGGCGCATCTGATGCTCACGCGCGCCGTTGCGCTCGATCCGGACTACGCCGAGGCCTATCGCTGGCTTGCCATGAACCACTGGATGGGATGGGTGCATTGGGGCGAACCCATCGAGCCCAACCGTAGCGTTGCTCTGGAACTGGCGCGCAAGGCCGTGGCGATCGATCCCAACGATGCCGGCTGCCGCTGGGTGCTCGCCAACCTGCTGGCTTATGAGCGCCGCTTCGCCGAGTCCGATACGGAATTCGCCAAGGCGTTCGAGTTCGACCCCAACGAAGCCGACGCCTGGGCGACGCTGTCCGACATCACGACCTTGGCCGGGCAGGTCGAGCAGGGCTTGGAGCAGATCCGCAAGGCGTTCCGGCTGAACCCGTTTCCGGCAAGCTGGTACTATCTGACGCTCGGCCAGGCGCAATACGCGGCCGGCGGCTACGAAGCCGCCATCGAGACGCTGCGCCGGGAAGAGACCTATCGCACAAGCTCGCGCCGTTTCCTGGCGGCAAGCCTTGCCCAGCTCGGCCGACTCGACGAGGCGCGAGCGGAGGTCGAAATGTTTCTGGTCGCCAACCCGCATTTCACGACCAGCCACTGGGTGTGGACCGAGCCGTTTCGCGACACTGCCACGCTTGAGCATTTCGTCGACGGCTTCCGCAAGGCCGGCCTTCCGGACTGAGCCGCCGGCGCGACCACCCAGATGGTTGCGATCTACCCCTCGAGGCGATCCTTGGCGTCACGATCGCGGTCGTATCGTTTCCTGACCGGAAACGGCGGCAGCCAGGACTCGCGGCGGACGGTCCACAGCTCGTAGGTCGGCAGCAGCTGGTCCGGGGCGTCCAGCGACCCCAGATGCACTTCGATCTCGTCTGCGGTGCGCGCGAAAACAGACGAGCCGCAGCGCGGACAGAAGTAGCGTCCGGCGTAGTCGCGTGTTTCGCCGTCGATCGTCACCGCCTCCTGAGGGAACACCGCGGCGGCGTAAAACAGCGCCCCGTGATGCTTGCGGCAATCGAGACAGTGGCAGACGCCGACCCGGTATGGGGCACCCGAGGCCACAATTCGAACGCTCCCGCACAGGCAGCCGCCGGTGAACAGGTCCATGCTCCCGTCTCCTCCAAAATCAAGCGCTCGGCATGGCTACAACGAACGGCGCCGTCGTCGCAATGCCGCCGCGGCAGGGACGCCGGATCGTCGGGAGCCGGCATTTCAAACCTGCCGGACGATGGTGCCGACCATATTGACGAGAAGGCGTGCGGCGATGAGCGCTGACAGACCGTCAATGTCGGCGGGCGGATAGAGCTCGACAAGATCGAACCCAGCAATCCTGGCCCGCCGGCCGAGCCCCGCGATCAGGTCGATCGCCTGCGTATAGGTGAGGCCGCCCGGCGACCGCGCCGCCACGCCGGGCATGATAGAGGGATCGAGGCCGTCGCAGTCGAGGGTGACGACGACCCGCGCTCCTTCAGGAATATGCTGGAGGGCGGCTTCGACGCCCCGGGCGTGGACCTCGCGGGCCGTCACGAGACGGCTGCCAAAGCGCCGGGCCGCCTCGATTTCGGCAAGGCGAGCGCTGCCGACGCCACGGATGCCGACCTGTACCATGCCTGCGACATGCGCCATCTCGCTCACCCGGCGCATCGGGTTCGAATAGCCATGGCGTTCGCCATGAACCTCGTCGCGCCAGTCGATATGCGCGTCGATCTGCAGGATCCAGACCGGTCCGTGACCCGCAAAGCCGGCAAGGAAGGGAATAGGCACGGAATCGTCGCCACCGAGCAGGATCGGCACGGCCGGCAATGCCAGGACCTCGCGCGTCTTCGCCTCGATCCGTGTACGGTTTGCGGCATTGTCATGCATGGTGGTCGAGATGTTGCCAATGTCGACGCAGCAGACCGGCTTGCCGTCGAACAGCGGGCCGCCGAGATCGAAATCCCAGTGCTCGACCAAACGAGCGTCATCCTGGCTCGCAGCGCGGATGGCATCGGCAGCCAAGGCATAGCCGCTGCTGTCCTTGCCGGGATAGGTACTGCCGTGACCGGCTCCGAAGATGACCGCGAGTGGCAAATGGCCATCAGCGAGGTGATCGGGAAAGCCGAGAAAGGAAGGTGAAGCGGTCATTTCTTTGTGGACCTTCGTTGTAAGTTGGGGCGCCAGCGGCTTGGGGCAGGTAGTTACTTCACCCTGGAGTTTTGAAATACTTTACGCGATCGTGCCTTAATGACTCCGACGAGCAGTGGCGTCTGTAGATGATAATGCCTCAAAAACCTGTTGTTCACGTGGTCTTCAATACGTCGGCCGCCGGCAGCCTGCGTTGGTCCCTCGCTCATATGGGCCTGAACGCAACCGTCATCGGGTTGCCGGACGACCTGAGCTTTGGCCCTATCGACCCGCCCGCGGCAGATATTCGCGCCCGATGGATGGAAGACATATTGGGCTTCGAAAGGCAGCCGGACCTCGAACAAGAGACCGATCTTTTCTGGAGCCGCGCAACGGGCAGGGACATCGCGCCGGTCGTATGGGTATGTCGGCAAAGCGCTATGGAATTTGCTGGCTTCCTCGAATTTGTTTCGCGGATTGGCGATCATCCATTTCGAGTGGTCGACATAACCGAGGTCGAGTTCACTCGGAGGTCCGATGGGTCCGAATCTACGACCTGGCGGGCAGGATCGTTCGGGCAAGTGCCGTCAGATAGCATTATCAGAGCACGGCTCTTGGAACGTCAGACGACTTTGACCGGAAGGGAGTTGCAGGTTTACCGCGATTTATGGAAAAGGCTTCGTGCCGAGAATGCAGCTTTTCGCGTCAAAGCCGACCTTGGCCTTCATTCAGAGCCCATCAGGTATTTCGATAAAGCGGTGACGTCACATGTGACGGACGATTGGGAGAAATGCAGTCTTGTCGTCGCCAAAATCCTTGTCGCTTTGTGGGACGATGGCCTTCACTGTGGAGATCTCGTGCTCTGGTCTCGCGTCCGAGCACTTGCCGACGAGGGCGTTTTTGAGATGAAGGGCGACGGCGTGCGGATGCGCAACAGCTCCGTACGGTTGGCGAGCGGGACCGGATAAGTTACACATCAGAAAGTCGCATAAGATAGATTATGGAACTTATGCGTTGGCCAAAAGGCGGAAATTGCTGCCGATTTCAGCGCCCTCAGCCGTCGTCACAGCGACCGAGGGGCTGGATCTAAGCGGCTTCAATTGCAAGCAGCACATTGGCGGCCGCAACGTTGCGGATTCCGATGAGGGCTTGGTAGTCAGGTGAATCATGCATGGCCTTGAGAGACGCCATATCGGCAAACTCAAGCACGACGAGCCGGTCCGGCTGCCACGAGCCCGCAAGGGCCTCGACGCTTCGAGCACGCAACAGCAACTTGCCTCCGAAGCGATCGACGGCAGCCAAGGCCTTTATGCGATATTCCTCGTATGCCGCTGGATCCGCGATCTTGTGCTCAGCAATCAGATAGGCTGCCATGGTGCCTTCTCCTCTGAAAGTCGCGACGTTAACACAGCGGAACGCGCTTCTGAACAGCTCGTCCTATCTCGCTGACTCATAAGGAATTTCGATCACCATCCCATCATAGGCCGGCACCACATTGTCGGGCGTCTCGGCCATCACGACGGCGTAATCCAGCGGCACATGCATGTGGGTCAGCACGGCGTTTTTCGGTGCCAGTCTCTCGATCCAGCCCAGTGCCTGGCCAAGCGACAGATGGCTCGGATGGGTATTGTACTGCAACGCGTCGATGACCAGCGTGTCGAGATCGCGCAGCCTTTCCGCCGTGGCGTCGGGGAAGTCGCTGATATCGGGGCAATAGGCAAGCCCGCCGGCGCGGAAGCCGAGGGAAATGATGTCGCCATGGGTCTGTGGCAGCGGCTCAAGGGTGAGGGCACCCCCCTCTCCCTCGATCACGATCGGCCTGGCGTGGTCGATGAGATGCGCCCTGACGATGGGCGGATAGGAACTGCCGGGCGGCGTCTCGAAACAATAACCGAACGCTTGCCGCAGGCGCTGCATCGTCGGCTGATCGGCATGGATGTCGATCAGATGGCGCTGCTCCTGCACATAGCCGCGCAGATCGTCGATGCCGTGGATATGGTCGGCGTGCGGATGCGTGTAGACGACCGCATCGATGCGCCTGACCGACGCCAGCAGCATCTGCTCGCGGAAGTCCGGTCCGGTGTCGACGACGACGGTCGTGCGCGCGCCGTTTGCGGCGATCCGCTCGACCAGTGCTGCCGTGCGCATGCGCCGGTTCCTGGGGTTGGCGGGATCGCAATTGCCCCAGTCGCCGGTGATGCGCGGTGTGCCGGGCGACGAGCCGCAGCCGAGAATGGTGAGGCGCAGCCGATCGCTCATTTGTCAGGCGCCCGGCGCTTCGGGGCGTGGCATCTTCCGGAACAGCCGGAAGACATTGTCCGTGGTGATAGCGGCTATCTCGGCCTCGCTGACGCCAATCGTCTCGGCCAGCACCCTGGCGGTGTTGGCGACATAGGCCGGCTCGTTGCGCTTGCCGCGAAACGGGATCGGCGCGAGATAAGGCGCATCGGTCTCGACCAGCAGCCGGTCATGCGGCACGTTGGCTGCGATGGCACGCAATTCGGCCGAGTTCTTGAAAGTCAGGATGCCGGAGAACGAGACATAGCCGCCTAGCGCCACGCCGACCTCGGCCAGCCTGCGCCCGGACGAAAAACAATGCAGAATGAAGGGGAAGGCGCCCTTCCCCGTCTCGTCCTCGAGGATTGCGGCCATATCGTCGTCGGCATCGCGCGAATGGATGACCAGCGGCAGGCCGGTCTGACGCGCCGCTGCGATATGCGTGCGCAAGCCTTGCGCCTGCGCATCGCGCGGCGCCTTGTCGTAGAAGTAGTCCAACCCGGCCTCGCCGATCGCCACCACTTTGGGGTGCGCGGAGAGCCGCACGAGCTCGTCGGCGGTCACGTCGAGCTCTTCCGCCGCATTGTGCGGATGGGTGCCGACCGAGCAATAGACGTCATTAAAAGTTTCAGCAATTTCAAGGATTTGCTGAAACCGCTTCACGCGCGTCGAGATCGTCACCATGCGACCGATGCCGGCCGCCAGGGCGCGGGCGACGATGGCCGCCCGCTCCTCGGCGAAGTCCGGAAAGTCGAGATGGCAATGGCTGTCAACGAGCATCAGGCTTTGGCATCCTGCTCGACATAGCGCGGGAAAACGCCCTCCGGCGCCGGCAGCGGCGTGCCTGGCACCAGCGCGTGATCGGCGTGGACATGCTCGAAACCGCGCCTGTCCGCCGGCACCGCCAGCAGATCGAGCAGCTTCGCCGCTGATCCCGGGATGAAGGGCTGGCACAGCACCGTCACCCGCCGCACGACCTCGGCCGTCGTCCACAGCACGGTCTCCATGCGGGTCGGATCGGTTTTCCGCAGCGCCCAAGGCTCCTGGGAGGCGAAATAGCGATCGGCTTCCGCCACCACGCCGAAGATCGCCGCCAGCGCCAGGTGGATGCCCTGCTCCGCCATCGCCCTGCGCGCCACTGTGAGAGCTTCCACGGCCTGGTCGAGGATCGCCGTGTCGGCCTCCGCCAGTTCGCCGCGCGTCGGCACCACGCCGCCGCAGTTCTTGGCGATCATCGACAGCGAGCGCTGTGCCAGATTGCCGAGCCCGTTGGCGAGATCGGCGTTGGTGCGGTTGACGATCGCTTCATGGCTGTAGTTGCCGTCCTGGCCGAATGGCACCTCGCGCAGGAAGAAATAGCGCACCTGGTCGACGCCGTAGTGCTCGGCCATGGTGAACGGGTCGATGACGTTGCCGACCGATTTCGACATCTTCTCGCCGCGGTTGAACAGGAAGCCGTGGCCGAAGACGCGCTTGGGCAGCGGGATTCCCGCCGACATCAGGAAAGCCGGCCAATAGACCGCATGGAAGCGCACAATATCCTTGCCGATGATATGGGCATCCGCCGGCCAGAACTTCCATTTATCATCGCTTTCATCGGGATAGCCGAGACCGGTGATGTAGTTCGTCAAGGCGTCGACCCACACATACATCACGTGCTTCTCATCGCCAGGCACCGGCACGCCCCAGTCGAAAGTGGTGCGCGAGACCGACAGGTCCTTCAGCCCCGACTTGACGAAGCTCATCACCTCGTTGCGCCGCTCTGCGGGCCCAATGAAGTCGGGCTGGCTTTCGTAAAGCGCTATGAGCTTGTCCTGATAGGCCGAAAGCCGGAAGAAATAGCTCTCTTCCTCGACCCATTCGACCGGCGTCCCCTGCGGCCCGTAGCGGACGTTGTCGGCGCGAACCTCGGTCTCCTCCTCGCCGTAATAGGCCTCGTCGCGCACCGAATACCAGCCGGCATAGCCGCCCTTGTAGATATCGCCATTGGCGGCCATCGCCTTCCAGATCGCCTGCGAGGACGCGTAGTGGCGCTCCTCGGTGGTGCGGATGAAATCATCATTGGAGGCGTTGAGCACCGCCGCCATGCGCCTGAACTCGGCTGAGTTGCGGTCGGCAAGTTCGCGCGGCGAGAGGCCATCCTTGCGCGCCGTCTGCAGCATCTTGATGCCGTGCTCGTCGGTGCCGGTGAGGAAGAAGACCTGCTTGCCGTCAAGGCGCTGGAAGCGGGCGAGCGCGTCGGTGGCGATCAGTTCGTAGGCATGGCCGATATGCGGCTTGCCGTTCGGGTAGGAAATCGCGGTCGTGATGTAGAATGTGTCGCGTGACATGAATGAACCGTCATGAAAGTCTGAATGTGAGTTGTGGGGGTGGATATCCTATCGGCATGGCGATTGCCATCCCGAGCGGGCCATCACATTCGCATCGCAGAATTCAGGCGGTCGATCATGATCAGAGCGTGCTGCTTCTTGTCGAGATTGTAGGTCTCGGTCTCAGATATAGCGTTCTGGGCTTCCTGCCAAGCTTCGGACAGCGCCTTGGCCCGCGCGAGATCGCCGGCGAGTGCCGCCTCGCTGGCGCGTGAGGACAACAGGTCGAGCGCGTGTCGGTTGAAGATGTCGAACTGGATCGCCTGGTCGCGGCCGGCAACCGCCTCGGCCAGCCGGTGGGCGCCGGCGACGTCGCCCTTCCTCGCCGCAACCAGGGCGTCGAGCGCGGCGGCGATCTCCAGCCCGCCATACTGCGTCAGAAGGATCGCGTTGCGGGCGCTGCCCCCTGCCCGCTCGGCAAGTGCCGCGCGCGCCGCAGGCTCCTCGGGTGGTGGCGGCTCGATGCCTTGCAGAACGGTCATCAGTTCCTCGTCGCCGAGCGGCGTCAGGCGCACCATCTGGCAGCGCGAGCGGATCGTCGGCAAAAGGCTGCCCGGGGCATGCACGATGAGGATGAACAGCGTGCGCGCCGGCGGCTCTTCGAGATTCTTGAGCAAGGCGTTGGCGGCATTGGTATTCATGTCGTCGGCCGGGTCGACGATCACGACCCGGTAGCTGCCGTCATGCGAGGTCATCGACAGGAAGCGGCTGACCCTGCGGATCTCGTCCACGGTGACGACCGTCTTGAAGCTCTTGGTCTTGTCGTTCGCCGGCCGGGTCAGGTGCAGCACCGAAGGATGCGCCCCGGTGGCGATCTGCCGAAACAGCGATGAGGCCGGGTCCGGCTGGGCGATAACGTCCGGCGCCCGCTCGAATGCCGGGTGCTTCAGGAGATGATGCGCGAGGTGAAAGGCGAGCGTCGCCTTGCCGATGCCGACCGGTCCGGCGAGGATAAGCGCATGCGGCAGTTTGCCGGCGCGATAGGCAGTGGCGAGCATGGAAGCCGCCTGACCGTGGCCGATGAGGCGAGCCGTCTCGGACGGTTCCGGCACGCCGTCCAGCGTGTCGTGCTGCTCTGGGGCGATGCGTTCGAAGATCATGCCGGGGCTGTCTGCCGCTGCTCGGCCGGCGTCATCGTCTCAAGCGCGGCGAAGACGGCGGCGGTGACGACGTTTTCGACCGTGTCAGGGTCGGCGGAGGCGTCGACGACGATGCAGCGCCCCGGCTCGGCGGCGGCGATGGCGAGGAAAGCCTCGCGCCTGCGGCGGTGGATATCGAGCGTTTCCTTCTCGAAACGATCTGGACCGTCATTGGCGCCGCGGCGGGCGGTGGCGCGCCGCAGGCCTTCGGCCGGATCGATGTCGAAGACCAGGGTCATGTCGGGCACCATGCCGTTGATGGCGACCTCCTCCAGGGTCTCCATGAAGGCCGGATCCAGACCGCCGGTGACGCCCTGGTAGACACGCGAGGAATCGATGAAGCGGTCGCAAAGCACGATCGATCCGCGCTCCACTGCCGGTCGGATGACCTGCTCGACATGGTCGGAACGCGCGGCGGCGAACAGCAGCGCCTCCATCTTCGGGCCGAAGGGCTCGGCAGCGCCCGAAAGCAACACGTGCCGAACTGCCTCGGCGCCCGGCGAGCCGCCGGGCTCGCGGGTGACGAGGACGTCGTATTTCTTGGCACGCATCCGCTTTGCCAGCCGCTCGATCTGCGTCGACTTGCCTGCCCCTTCGCCGCCTTCGAAGGTGATGAAAAATCCGCTCGCCACCAGAAAAAGCCTCTGCCCGTGCTCGACGCTGTCATAGCCCTCGTCTGAGAAAAGGTCCACGAGCTAACGCAGCCAGCCGACGGCCAGTTCCTTGGCGGCATCGAGCGCGCGTTGCGGCAGCGTGCCGACACCGACCGTTTCGGCGGCGAAGAGCGGCGTCTCCTGGCTCAGCGTGTCGCCGATCCAGACGCGCAGCTTGCCCACCGGCTGCCCCTCCTCCACCGGCGCCGAGACCGGGCCGTCATAGACGATTTTCGCCGTCAGCTTGTCGCGGTTGGCGATCGGCAGGAAGATATCGATCGGTCCCTTCGCCTTCAGCGCCACGCCGGATTTGGCGCCGCCGAACACCTGGGCTTCCCCGACCACCTCGTCCTTGGCGAAGATCTCGGTCTTCTGGAACGAGCGGACGCCCCAGTCGAGCAGCTTGCGCGCTTCCTCCGACCGTTCGCGGTCGCTCGCCAGCCCACTCATCGCCGCGATGACGCGCGTGCCATTGTGGCTGACCGTGCCGACAATGCCGAAGCCCGCCGCCTCGCTCGTGCCGGCGACGAAGCCGTCGGCCTCGATGCCCATGGCCAGCAGCGGGTTGCGGTTTCTCTGGGTAATCTTGTTCCAGGTGAAATCGGCCTGGCCGTAGTAGTGATAGAAATCGGGATAGTCGCGCCAGAGATGCAGCGCCAGCTGCGCAAGCTCGCGAACGGTCGTCTGCTGGCCGTCGGCCGGCAAGCCGGTCGAGTTGACGAAGGTCGATTTCGGCAGGCCAAGCTGGCGCGCGCGCTCGGTCATCTGCGCGGCGAAATTGGCTTCCGATCCGGCCATGCCTTCGGCCAGGACGATGCAGCCGTCATTGGCGGCCTGCACCGTCACGCCCTGGATCAGGTCCTCGACGCGGACCGCAGATTTGAGCTTGGCGAACATGGTCGAGGTGCCCGACGGCGCGCCGCCGGTGCGCCAGGCGTTCTCGCTGACAACGAATGTGTCATCGAGCGTCGTGCGACCTGACTTGATGGCGTTGAAGACCACTTCCATCGTCATCAGCTTGGCCATCGAGGCCGGCGGGATCGGCTTGTCGGCATCCTTGGCGAACAGCACGGTGCCGGTGTCGGCATCGATCATGAAGGCTTGCGCCGCCTTGGTCTCGAAAAGCTGCGCATTGGCCGGAATCAGGGAAAGCAACAAAAGGCAGAGCCCTGCGAGGGGCGGGAAAAGGCGCAACTGCATAAAGGCTCGACCTGTTAGCCGGTATTGGCAATTTCGGTGAAGCTATCAGGCTTTTTTCCGGCGGATCAACCGTGCGGTTGAAATAGATCAGTCGCGCACGACGAGCGCGTCCGGCGCGCCGTGCGACCAGGCGGCCTTCAGCAGATCATCGACGCTGCCATGGCCGTCCGGATAGACGTTGACCGCGTACCAATCATTGCCGTCGAGCTCGGTCCGCTGGATTTCGGTCCGGCCGAAGGGCTTGAGCGCCGAGGCCACACGCTTTGCCTCGGCGGCATCATCGAAGGAGCCGGCGGCGACATAGTCGGTAACATCCGGCGACGTCGAATTGGATCTCTTCCAGGACTGCAGGATGTCGGAGGGCGACATACCGGCGCCATCGAAAGCCGCGAAGACATCGGCGCGGCCGACGCGCTCATCGGCATAGGAAAGCGACGCCATGGCAAAGGGCGAATTCGGCGGCAGGCTGATGTCCGGCCGCTCCGGCACGATCGGCCCGAAATCAGGCAGCGCCACGTCGCCGGGCGCTTGCGAAGACATTGCCGGCTCGGCCTGCGGCGCCTGGCCGGAATCCGTCAGCTGGCCGGGGAACGGCACGGCGGCGGCAGTCGCGCCCGCCGCCAGGACCGGCGTCGGCCCGTTCATCGCCACCATCACGCCGGTCGGCAGGCCGTCGGACGGATCCGGCCGCCTGTTGCCGGGATGGTAGGAGGCCATCAGATACTGGTCGTCATTGCCATCGAGCGGCGCGCGGCCGACATATTCGACCTTCACCTTAGCGGTGCCGACCTTGTCATAGTCGAGCATCTGCGCGGCGCGCTGCGAGACGTCGATGATGCGGCCCTCATGGTACGGGCCACGGTCGTTGACGCGCACGATGACCGAACTGCCGGTTTCGAGGTTGGTGACGCGGGCGTAACTCGGCAGCGGCATCGTCGGATGCGCCGCCGTCAGTTGCGCCGTGTCGTAGACTTCGCCGTTGGCGGTCAGCCGGCCGTGGAAGGCATCGCCATACCAGGATGCCAGGCCGACCTTGCGGTAGCGCTTGTCTTCCTTGGGATAATACCATTTGCCGCGCACCTGGTAGGGCTTGCCGAGCTGGTCGCGGCCGCCGCCGCGCCGCATGAAGGCAACGCGCGGGCTCGCCTTCACGCCATATTCGGTCTCAGCGAAATATTCCTTGGAACGCGGCCTCTTGTCGACCATCGCCTTCGGCTGCGGTGTCGATGTGCAGGCCGCAAGCAGCACCGCCGACAGCGCGCACAGTGCAAGAGCGGGAGCGCGACGAAGACGCGGGCGCGCCGAAGTCTGCATTTTATGATGTCCCCTACAGTCTCGCCACCAGCTGAACGTCAGCGGAGCCAAAGCACCCACTCGACACTTGCCAGCGACACCCGGATCCCCAATCCCCTTGTGCGCAGGAATTGTTTATCACGGTATTAACCGATTGTGGTCGGAAGGGGGCGAGATTGTGGCAGGACACCGGTGTGGCTGCTACACACGACAGTACTCGTGTGACGCCGGAGGTTGGAGAGCCGGCATCTAAACAAAAAAGGCGAAGGAGGACGTCCGCCGGGATCTATCCCCCGGCGCCGATCCGAGCGCGCCGATCAATCCGTCGACGTGACCACCTGCGCCGTCACAACCGACAGCTTCTCGCGCTTGATCAGAACCGGCTTTTCGTAGGTCTTTCTCATAGTTCCCTTAACCCCGGGGGCAAAATGGCCACGCCACAGATTGGCCAGCCCTGCGCCGCATTGTCAATCGGGGCCAGACCGATGGTTGGAAGCTGTTGCCGTTCGGCAATATGTAACCACTCGATCCTGGCGCGGTTGACAGGTCTTTACGCCCCGCACTAGAGCAGTGCGGTGCGGATGATGATCTCGTGCCTTGGCGCGCCAAGGGCAACGTCAGAGATCAACGAAAGCACCCAAGTGATTGAAAAATCACGATGGAGGGATGGCCGAGCGGTTTAAGGCACCGGTCTTGAAATTCGCTTGCAGCCGTCCCGGCCTACCCCGTCCAGTCCCTCACAGTCCTTAGTTTTCAACGCTCCGGCCCCGCGCCGGCTTCAACTGTCCCGCCCTATGCCAGCCTGTGCTACCGAGTTCGGTAGCAAAATGGTAGCAAGACGTTCTGGCCCCGTTCTAGTCGTTACTGTCGCTGCCGGCGATGTACGGAATGCGTTGCCGCTCCCATTCGTCGCGACCCTGGCTGCACGGCTCCGGCCAACCGAGGCTGCGTTCCGAATCGCCGCCCTCTTCAATGTCGCTGTTGTCTTGCTCGCGGTCATCGGTGCCGACGACTTCGATACCGCCCGCAAGCCACGGCTCCAGATCGGCGTCGGGCTCCATCAGATCCAACAGAGCTATCAGGCGCTCGATCTCGTCTTCGACGGCACGGCGGACATTCTTGCCAAAGGCGACCGGCGCGTTCATCCCCGCACCGCCTTCCGGCGTGCACGTCCCGCCTGCTGTCGCGCGACCGCTCCGAGGCGATCAACCAGCGCCGCCTCGTCGCGGGCGATTGCCAGCGCCGTTTCAGGAGTGCCGCCGCCATGCTGCCGCAACCAGTCCTGTTTCCATCGAAGGTGACGAACGGCTTCGGCGGGGATGAATACCTGTTTCAGGCATTCGACCCGCCATGCTTGGAAGGCCTTCTCTGCGAGCCGGCTCGCTTCGGCGGCCTCCGGGCTTCCTTTGCCCAATGCGTGCGCCACGAGTATGCGCCGAAAGTCCGCGGTCATACGAAAATGATGGGCCAGCTCGATCTGCATGCGGCCAGTCCACCAGTCGCTGGCGGGCTTGATCCAGACCAAGAGTTCGGCGAGTTCGTCCTTGGCGCCCGGCGCCGGCCGAAGGCAGAATTGAACTACCTCGCCCATGGTCACGCCTCCTCGCACAGCGACGTCATGCAGGCGACGAGGTCGTCACCGTCGATTTCAACGCCGAGGCGGTGATAGACGCGGATGATGCAGGCAGCCTTGGCGCGAACATCCTCGATGGTCTGGCAGCGCAGTTCCATCACGGCCTGGAAGGCAGCGCGCGCTTCAGCGAAGGCTTGATCGGTCTGGTCAGACGCGTCGTGATACCCGCTTGCGTCGATGACGGCTTCCTGCCCTCGGAGCCACGCCAAGCCCTCTGCGCCTTGCGCCTCCATGTCGCGCATCCATCGCTCATAGGCGGGCCGGTTCATGAGACCACCCCCAAAGGACTTTTCAATCAGCTC
Source organism: Mesorhizobium sp. M4B.F.Ca.ET.143.01.1.1 (assembly GCF_004792275.1). NCBI lineage: Bacteria > Pseudomonadati > Pseudomonadota > Alphaproteobacteria > Hyphomicrobiales > Phyllobacteriaceae > Mesorhizobium > Mesorhizobium sp. M4B.F.Ca.ET.143.01.1.1. The sequence goes on along the minus strand of NZ_SRSR01000004.1, from coordinate 44,791 downwards.
CCGCCTGCTCTCGATTTCGGCTTCTAGGGCTTTTGAGGTGCGGAAAATGATCGGGACGTGTGACCAACGAGAAGCGACGCCGCTAGGCGTCTTCCATTCAGGGAACAATGCATCCCCGAGAGCTTCGGCGATCGAGGCCTCGCGAGCCTCGCAGATGCAAAGGCGATTTTCCGCCGCATGGCAGGCTGACAGAACGTTTTGAACGGTTGAGGCCTGCGGCTCATTAGCGACAACGGGTGATGCCGTCACGGCGGCAGCAGCAATGCCACCGGTTAGGAAGGCGAGCGCCTTGCGGCGGTTGATTGCGGGCAAACCTTCGGCGGTTGCCCGAACAGTTGTGTTCGGCATCACATTCTCTCCGTACTGGTTATCGGAACTGATTTACTATGTTTGATAACCTAGAAGCAGGCATAGAGGTTGTCAATGGGTTTCTAGGTATGGTAACTAGAAACACCAATTTGAGAGGGACGGATGCTCACTACGGGAAATCAGCTCAAGGCCGCCCGCGCACTGGTCGGAGTTGAACAAAAGGAAGTGGCTGAACTTGCTAACGTCAATGTCAACACGATCCGCAGCATGGAAGCTGCCGGCGCCGGGCCAATTGCCGGCCGAGCACAGAACGTCCAGGCAGTCCAGCGCGTGCTGGAAACTCGCGGGGTCGAATTCCTGAACCATGGACGCCCTGGCGTTCAACTCCGGCAGACCTAGGCTCTGCTAGAGCGACTCAGACGTCTCTGTCATTGTCAGCTTCAGGCGGCGGGCTCTCGAGCAATGGAGAGCGCTGTGACCGATGCCGAACGAGCTGAAAAAAAACGCGAGCAACGACGCGCCTACCGCGCGCGCAATCCCGAAAAAGTCCGCCTATCTCGGCAAAGATATTTAGCAAAGCCAGGTACACGCGAAAGGCAACACGCTGCCGACAAAAGATATAGAGAAAAGCACCGGGACGCTCTTATAGCGCGACAGGCCCAGTATCGGTTGAGGTATCCGGAAGCAGCTGCCGCATCCACAAAACGATACCATGACAAGAATCGCGCGGAGATAAACGCCCGCCATCGTGAGGTTTATCGTCTCGACCGCGACAAAATCCTGGCACAACAGAGGGCCGCATATGCCCGCAAGCGGTCGATACTGCAAGCGAACCACTCTCCCGAAGCCCTGATGAAAGCCGTTTATGCCGCGATCCCGGCTGCCTTGCCGAAATTCATCCGAGATGAGGTTGCCGGGGAGATGATGCTGGCCGTGCTCGAAGGCAAGCTGCAGATGGACGGCATCCGCAGAAGCGTGGCGGAACATCTCCGCCGGTACAACAAGGTCTATGACAGGTTCAAGTTTCTGTCGCTGGATGCGCCCATGGCCGGCACAGAGGATCTTCGTCGGATCGACACGTTGACCGACGAAGATTCGGTCTTCAGGTTTGCAATTTGAGCGCAGGACGAAGTATGGCCATTCCGATCTACATCGCCGCCATCACCGCCTCGATGCTTGCCGGCGCGATCTGGCGATACAGGCAGCGCGATATGATGGGCATGGCTGCCTGTCTGCTAATGGCCGGCATGGGCGCCTACATGCTGTGGCACTAATGCGAAACCCGCTGCCGAGGGGACAGCAGCGGGCTTGGCTTCAAGGCTAGCCGGAAGAGGGGATTGGGACACAAGGGCATCCGGCCAGCCCTTTCAACGAGGGTGGGGATCGTTTGTTCCTATGCCGTTCGCATAAATTAGCAATCTCTTGACTAAACCCGCTCTCGCCCAGAATCGGCCTGCATCAGCGCTGGGGCTTTTTAACCTCCAGAGGTAACGCTAAAGGGCCTGTAGCCATTCCCCTACGGCTGGGTAGTGCTTCAATGGTTGGCCTTGCCGGGATGTCCTGCCGCTGCCATTTGCTTGTTGAAAGCTGCGGCCTCTTGCTCCGTTTCGAATGGACGGGCGGTAGCCGTTCCATCGGGAGCGATGACTACAGCCATGTATGGCAGGCCGTTCGCTGGTGGGTGATAGACGGCATAGATCGTGCTGCGCTTCATTCCCTCATGCTACCGGGACTCAAAAACCTCGCCTAGCCTTGCGTTGAATTCAAAAGCCGATCCCGGTGAGCGACGTGCAGACGCTGCATCTGCTCGAACAGGGTCAAAAGGTCTTCGGCTAAGTCTACCCTGAAGCCCTTATGGTGGAAGTCGGCAACAATCTCCCGCTGGCGCGCAATATGTCGCTCGCCCAAAAGCACATGCTGCTCCAGCATCGCCAGAACGGTTTCCTTCATCGCTAAGCGATATCAGATTTCTCGCGCTTGTTATAGGGACCGCGCTTGCCTGGCTTCGGCGGCAATAGCGCCGCCGGGCCGCTTTCACCTTTCGGGACGGCGGACGTTTCAAACATGGTCCGTACTGGTTTCTGCAACTGCGATTCAGACATCTCGAGCAAGCTGTAGCATGATGCCATCCGTGAAGCGGAGCGCCCTATTGAACGCTCTGTCGCGGCAACGATCCGGAGAGCCTTGAGATAGCGCATCCGGTTTCCGAACAGCGTAGCCATCGCTTGCACCCCTGCATTCATAGGCGCTTCGGTCACCGGCCCAAAATAGGAGCCAAATTTTTGAAATTCAAATTGAGACTTTGTGAGCGGGGCTCCGATGCGCAAGACGCGCAATGTCGAACACTCATCGGTTGAATGTGAGTAGGAAGTCCAGGTGCATTTCAAGTTCGCCTTGCACCGCCTCGAAGTCTTGCAATAGACCTCGGGCCATCTCGGTCCGGTGGCCGCCGAGCGTCATCTCATCGATGAGTTTGCGCTGGCGAGCAATGCGTGCCCTGCCTTCGCGAACGTGCCGTTCTCCCCTTTCCACCTTGGTCTCGGTGCTCATGCTGAGACAAGGCGGCTGATGGTCTTTAGGTTCCGCCGCCCAAACGGAACATTTGCTCGCTCCTGGAGTTGGTCGGCATGGACACTTGGACTTCCCTCGATATCAGCGCGGCTGCCATGAAACGGGCGCAAAAGCTTCGCGAGGAAAATGACCGTGTCCGGAAGCAGGCGGAAGCGGAACTGGCCAGGGCTCGCGAACTGATTGCCGATATTGCCGAGCTTCTGGATACTCGCGGCCTGAGGCGCTGTTGAACCGGGCGGGAAGTCACCGGGGAAGACACCCACAGCCCGGCTCGCTTTATCGAGGTGACACAGGATTTCGCGGGCCGGGCCATGCACCGACATCGAGGAGGTGTCGAAGCCCCGTTACAGTGCGCCCTGTCTAGGCAGCCCGCAAGGTATGCCTTTGGGGAAGGTGAACTCGAGCTCGCCTCACGTCCCAATTGGCGACTGAGGTCCGATGGCCGCACGCATAGGTCTGAGCACAGGAAACAACGGCCCGCCAGTTCATTGGTAGCAGTCGCAGGAGATTATCCCCTCCATCTGCGGTAACCCTGAACTGCCCGCCGCTAACTCCTTGGCGGCGGGCCTTTTGGATCTGCTGGACGCCTTGAGGTTGGTCGTAGTTGGTGGCAGAATAATAGGGTAAGGGACGGCAATTTGAGGGCTGCCGTTATGCCGTTATCGCATTACAGCGGAGTATTCGAACCCGCTGACTTGGACTTGCTCCAGCGCGTGTTTGACCAGTTGTGCGTCGAACTCCGCTTAGCACAACAAGACAAGGAACAGAGGGAAGACCTCGCAGCGGACATCGTGAGCGTTTTCCGGAACGGGCTCACGGACGAAGGGGAACTATTGCAGGCCGTTTCTAAGCGCCGCTTGGCTTAGGCCGTCACCGCAGCTTATGGCCCTAACGGCAGCTGCTTATTCTATATCCCGTTATGTCCGCCTATAATGCGGCCCGCCGACAAACGTCCCCTTATCCAGTTTGCCGGTAGGCCCGGCGGGCGAACCCCAAGCCCCACACCCCCGACCGCTGGGCCACGCTGTGGCCCGTCCCCTCTCCGGTGCGGGCCATTGTCGTTACATTCCGCTCGCCGATTCCTGAAGACGGCGTATAATCCCCCCAAGTCGCCCGCACCAAACAGGAGCTATGCGCGGGTGGGATGCTTAGGCCTTATGTGCGGGGGGGTAGGCTATGTCACGCGACAAGGTATCGTCACTCGACAGCGATATCCTGCGAAACGCCCTTCGCCGAGCGATTGATGAAGAGCAAATTCCCGAAAGCCGATGGCGCGACTTCGCCGCGCAAATGGTCCGCGATTTCACCGGCTTCGAGACCGTTGATCTTGACTTTGTGGAATGGATCCTGAACGGGTCGATGGCAACCAAATACCTCGATCATCGGTTGGAATGCCCCTACTGCCTCACCATCCGGCTGAGAATTCCCGATGACGCTCGTCCCGAGACGCCGATTTCTTGCGACGATTGTGGAGAGTATCTTGGCACCTGGGATGAGCTACAAACCGACTTTGAGAAGCAAGGCGGTCATAACGGTGTTTTTCGTCTCGAAAAGGGCCGCATCCAGCGGATCCGCTAGTGCCGGGCCGGCAACCGTCTAGTGTCGACCTTTCAGGAACCTAGCCTCGCGAAGCAGCGAATTCCAATCGGTTCCAACCAGCTCGATCAGCTGCTTGGCCTCTTCCTCCTTGATGCCAGTTTCTCTCGTCAGTCGCTCTGCCAGCAGCTTTAGATGGGCTTGGCGATCACCCCCATTGTCGATTGCTGGGCACATGGGTTGTTACCTCCAATGAAGAAGAACCGCTGAAGGTAGCTTTTGTTTCGAGCGCCCGGCTCGCTTAATCTACGCGGGGGGCACCGCGCACTCTGCCTCCGAAAGGATGATGGCTAGCTCCCTACTGGGAAGCCCATGACCAGTCGTGTAGCCCGATCCATGCTGTTGCCACGATCAACGTGGCGAGGATGGCGTACTCTACTAAGGTTTGGCGTGAAGGCATCTCTGCTTAGTACGCTCCAGGCATGAGTTTTCGCTTAATTCAGTGGCCCGTCCCAATGAAAAGCCCGCCACGATGGAGGGGCCACGGGCGGGCTTTCAATGAGGGCGGCTACATTCCTGAGAAATCGACCGCTAGGGGAACAGTATACCATGGGGTGGGATGGTTCCAGACAATTTTAAAGATTGGTGTCCTCGCCCACATACGTGCCCCCGGCACCAGCACATTGACGAAAACCACGGCGCGGCCGAAACCAATGATGGCCGACTTCGTTCTATGTGATCCCAGGCACCGGCGGAGGATCATTTGGGCAAGCAATTGAACAGCAGCGACCCGGACTCGGACCAGTTTCCCTATGAGGTCGATTTTTTGCAGCGAAGCACGGCATTCCAAGACGCGTGGCCGAAGTCATCCTGCACTCCAATGGCCCATCTCGCCATCAATGCGACGCAGCCGCGGCGGCCTATTTGCAGGTCATGCAATGGCGTCAACGGCCACGGCCAGTTACGAGTTGATCCGTCAGTTCTCTGACAATCCTGCAACCATACATTAGCAATCACTTGCGAACCTATTTGCCGTGTCGGAGTTGTATCGGCATGGCGAAGGGCAGCATCAAAGTCGGCGACGAGGTCGCAATCACCGCTACTGTGCGCAAGCGCGTCACAGAGGACCGGATCGCCGTATTGATCCCTTCCTACCACCAGCCGCATTCGATCGTAGATCGGTCGCCAAACGTGAGCAGCGGGCAGAAGATTGAGCTGGTGGGCGACGTCACGCATGTCGACGAGGACAGAGTGACGGTGAACCTTGGCGTTCCAGTCACGGTCAAGCTCAACACGGTGCGGCTTGTCACCAGCTACGTGGCGCCGAAACGGAAGACGACATGAGCCATTGAAGAAGGTAGGAGATTACTCCCGCTATCGCCGGGCGCCGACCCTTAAGGGCGCCTTTTCAAAATGCCAAATATTGCGGGCGGGACGTTCGCGAAAGCATACGCTAATATTATAGCACGAATCGTCAACTTAGGAGGCGCATCATGGATTCGCCAAGCAAGCTGGAGAACTTGCGCTTTGTTGCATCCCTGCTGGGCGTAATCCGCCATCGGATGCGTGAGGATGGTGAAGATCTGCTGACGTACCTAATAGACATTGCGTATCTGGAGGCTAGCGATCGGCTGAAACAAAAAAGCCCGCCGGCCGAAGCCAGCGGGCCGGTCCCACGCAGATGTCTCAGGTCGGTGGAAGCGGCCCGGACAGGCTGAATGCGACCACGGTCGACAGCTTCGCTTTCTTCGCTAGTGAAGGCTTCACATATGGTTTCTTTGTCATGCAGTTCCCCGTGTTTGAATCGATGCTGTCATCGCCATGCGGCCTTCCGTTGTCAATACGAAAAAAGGCCCGCCATCCAATCGCCCCCGCGCTCGCCCGAACTTTGAGAAGCAAGGCGGGAGCGGCGGTGTTTTCCGTCAAAGATACAGGAAGAATCCAGCGACCCGTTAAAATGGAGAACCCGCGCCCTCTCGGCAAAGGACGCGGGCCGGTGTTTCCACCCAGTCTGCGAAAGCTTTGAGGGGAACAATCGCAGACACCTTTTCAACAGCGCTTCGTCGGATTTGTTCCAAGAGCGGCGCGCCAGGGCATCCCTTTCGCTTTCTAGGGTTTCGCATTATGTTCCGCGCCATGTCGCGAACCACCGTCCTTCAGCTAATCGCAGCGGTGATCACCATTGCCGTCCTGACCGCCATCCACCAAGGTGCCGACTGGTTTCTAAGCCGTTTGTCGCTCGACTTTAGCCTTGGAATGATGTTCGGAATGTTCCTGGTGCTGCTGGTCTGGATCTACGAAGACCGCAAGCAACGCCGTTCAAGGGCGACCGACGGCGTCCGGTCCGCTGAGCAGCAGAGCGCGCGCCACACGATCGACCTGTGACTGCTGAAGCCTAGATCCCTGGCCAACCCGCATCAGCGCATCGAGCACGGCGCTCTGCTGCGGGCCGCCTGTGAGGCTGCGAGCCATATCGGTAATTGCCTTGTCGTTCCCGCCGTTCCGCAGCGCGTCGATGATGGTCTCTACAGCTCGAGTACCCGCCGCGCGTGCTGCGCCGCGCGCGCCGCCGGCAATAAAGCCCTCGCGCACGCCGAAACCGCTGCTGCCACCGCCGTCGATGGCATCTCTGGCCGCGATGCGCGCCGCCGTCTCGGAATTGCGCGTGACGATGTTCGACGTGTCGGCAAAGAGCTTTTCGCGGTCGAGCAGATCGATAATCGCCTTTGCCCGGTCGGAGCCAAACAAGGTCGACAGGCGCGCCCGGTTCCAATCCCCTTCCCCCTTGATCAGGCGCTGAAGCGCGACGCGGTCGTTCGCGTTGGTGCCTACAATGCGCTCGATCTCCGCGCGGGCGCCCTCACGAAGGCGAAGCGGCACGGCCGACGGACCCACCTGCAAACCTTGCGGCAGCGCGGCTTGCCTGACTTCCTCGGCGAGTTCGTCGGGCCGCGGCGCTTCCCGGCCGCTGGAAAGCACCGTCTGGCCGCGCTGAACGGCGTCCTTCTGGCGAGCTAGCTCGGCGTACTTCGCATCCACTTCCTTGATGCCGGGCACCGCGGCACGAAGTTCATCATCGATCGCCTGGCGTGCGGTCTGAAGGGCGTTCAGGGCGTTGCTCCCCTGCGTGGTTTCCAGCAGGTCATCGACGGCGTGCCGCGCGTTCAGCAGCGTCCCGGCGTCGCTGATCAGCCCAGGCTCGGGCAGCGGCTGACCGCCGGAGCGAGCGCGGGCTATTTCGTCGGGCGTCGGCGTGTAGTTGAGCATGTTCCGAACCCGCAGAACGCCCTTTTGCGCCTCGCCGCGCAGCGTCTGGGCCTCGGCGTCGAGATAGCGGGCGATTGGTGCAGAATCGACCAGTGAGGCCTCGCGCAAGGCTTCCCTATATTCCGGCTGTAGACTTGCCTGGTTGCGGGTCGCGCGGTCGATGATGCGCGACGGCGTAGGAGCCTCGCCAAGCGTCTCGTTGAGGCTGGACCGGATGCGCCAGTTGGCGTCGGCATCGCGCGCACCAATCGCGCCGCGAACGATGGCCTTGCCTTCTCCAGGCGTTGCCGCGATGGCGCCAGCGGTATGACGCAGGTTCGGGCCGAGATCCATCAACATGCCATTGTCGCCGAGCTGCGCCAGTGCGCCGGGCTCTACGGCATCCTGTCGGACAGCGCTCGCCAGAATCTTGGTGGCGCTCTTGTCCAGGCCAAGCGCCTTGGCAATGGCGCTGAGCTGAACCCGGTCGGCGACGGCCTTGACGCCCTTGCCGACAAGCGGAGCGACAAATGGGGCGGCAAAGCCTGTCAGAGCACCGATGCCTGCTCCAATACCTGCTTCTTTAAGGTTGCCGCCTGACCGCACGGCTGCATCCGCACCGTTAATAGCTGCGCCGGAACCTGTGCTGGCCAGCAACCGCAACGGGGTCGACGCGACTCCGATGCCGAACAATTCAGGCGCTGCGGCCATCGCCGGAAGCGTGCCGGCCATGGCGCCCGTCACGTTGCCGGCAGTGCGCGCGATCGGGTGCGCGGCACGGCTTTCTTGCTGGATGTCGGTCATCTCCTGGTTGACCTCGGAAGCAGGCTCCCCGGTCAGCAGCGAGCCGATACCCGCCGCCGTGGCAGTCAGGCCCCTGTCGACATAGGGGCCGGCAATCGGAATGCCTTCGCCGATCGCATTGAGGAACGTTCCCGACGCGCCCATGGCGCGGGGAGAGGCAATTCCGGGCGCGTCGTGACCGCTCCCCGGTTCGGGGCCACCAGCATCCATGATCTTTTGAGCAGCGGCCATGCCGGCTTTCGCGCGGGCATCCGCCGCGGAAACATCAGCGTTTGCTGACGGCAGAGACTTGGCAATCTCTTCGACCGCCGCATTCTGCTGCTCGGGCGTCATCGACAGGAACCCCTCGTCTACCTGTACCTTGCGGCCTTGGATGTTGAGCGTAGGCATCAGGGTTCAATGCTCCACTTCAAGCCGTTGCTGGTCGTGCCGCCACCGGTGCCCGCGTTGCCAGCCGGCGCGGAACCGCCACCGCTCTTGATTGCGTCGACCATCTGCCGGATACGCGCCAACTTGTCGTCGAGGGATGCTTTCGCCTCGCCAGGCTTTGGCGTCAGGATGGCCGCCTGGTTCTCGACTTCGGCCGGCGCCGCCGTCGCGCCGGACACGCTGTAGAGGTAGGATGCGATGATGGTGCGCAGCGAGTTCGACGCTCGCTGATACTCGGGCGATTTCAGGTACTCGGCGCCAAAGTCGGATCCGCGCGGGATAGCCGACAGGGCCTGATCCGACGGATTGGACAGGGCCGAGAAGTTCTTTTCGACAATCTGCAGCTCGGGTGCGACCACCGAGTACAGCTTGTTGTCGCGCTGCTGCTGCTCGTTCAGCGGCTTCTGCTTCGCGCCCGTGAGAGGCAGGATGCCGGCGTTCTCGCTCGGCGGCGGATTGGCCGCGCGCGGGCTCGCTTGCGCGCTCGGAGCTTCGGGTGCCGGCACGGCGGACGGTGCCGCCTTGGTCGTTACAGGCATAGCCGGACCACCGGCAGAAGCCTGCCCAAACACGCCCTGCGGCGTGAGGAACAGCAATTCGCCATTCGGGCCGCTGATCGTCTTGCCGGCGGCGAGCTGCTGCGCCTGCTCGACCGTAAGGCCGCCACCATCCATCAGGCCGTTGAGCGCCTGAGCCTCGACGGAATTGCCCGTGAACCGGAACTGGCCAGCGTTCGGACCATTGCCGATGCTGACAGCCCGCGTCTCGCCCGTGCGCTTGTTGTACAGGGTCCGCTCGTCCAGCTTTTCCCAATCGGTTTGCTGGCCGCTGTAAACGGGCTCGTGCGTCTTGGGATCGACCAGGACGCCACCAACCTCGATCGGCTTGCTTTGCTCGGCCGCGAACTTCTCCCGGTCGAAATCGAGGCGCGCTTTGTCACCCGGCTCAATCTGCGGATTGCGCAGCTTCTCGACTTCCAGCCGGTTCTTTTCCAGTTCGAGTTGGTTTGCCGGATTTTGCTCGTCGAGCTTCTGTTTCAGCATCAGGTTAACGGCGCCTCGCTGTTGCTCGGACAGGCGTGGATCCTGTGAGGCCTGCAGAAGTTGCTGCACGGTCGGACCACCGGAGGCTGGATTGGCCTGTGCGACCGTCTGCGCCGCCGCAGCCGGCTTCGCGGCCACCGGAGGCGGTTCTGCCGCGCGCGGCGACTGAACAGGCTGTGCGACCGCCGCCGGGCCGTCCGGCGCCGGACGCTTGTTCAGCGCCGCCGACACGCCCGCGCCCGGTTCGAGGCTCGCCACGTTTACCGGCGCGGCATCGGCGAAACGCGATGTGAAGGAATTGGCCATGGAAATGCGGCGCGCGGCCTCGCCACCGGGACGGTTGTAGCCGGCGAATTTCCAGGCGTTGTTCATCAGGCGCTGCGCTTCTTCCGGCGATTTCGCAGCATTCAGCGCATCGATCAGGCCGGGGTCTTCCTGCAGGAAATATTGCGCCTGAAGCTGGGGCGACGGAGCATTTGCATCGCCGCCATTGCTGCCGGCAAAGGTACGCATCGCGGCGAAGCGCGGACCCCGCCAGGACAGGATGCCGCCGGCAGTGCCAGCCTGGCCGCTTTCGCTCGGGTCCGACCAGGAACCGAAAGCGTTCTTCGGGCTGAAGCGGCTTTCGGCGTTGGCGGTCGCGGCGACGGCAGCGAGGCCGTAAGGATTGGTGACCTTGCTTTTCACCGTATCCATGAAGCCGTTGTAGACGTCATTGCCGGAAAGGTCCGGAGCGCTGCCCATCGAGCCGCCACCAAGGGCCGAAGCGACCGCACCGCCGCCGCGCGGCGTCACGGTCGACGTTGCTGCCGGTGCACCACCGCCGAACAGCGCCGAAAAGACACCGTCACCGCCGGCACGCATGTCGCCTTGCGCCTTGATGATGCGGTTCAGGTCGCGCCTGCCCCTGATCGCCTGTCCGACCACGGCAAGGCCTTCGCCAACATTGTGCGCGATCGGCTGCTGGTTGAGCAGCGCCTCGGCAACGGCGCGAGCCTTCGCCAGTTCCTCGGGCGTCTGGTACTGCTGGCCGGGACCGAAGATGAAACCCATGATCCCCTCCTAGATGAACGACGCGCCGAGAGAGAACAGGCCACCCAGAATGTTCTGGGTATTCGCCTGGCTCTGCTGCCAGTTCTGGAGCTTCTGGTTGTAATTGGTGTTGATCAGGCCGGCGACGTCGGTCGTCGGGATGGTCGGCATGTTCGCGTTGACGAAATTCGGCTGGCTCACCTGTGAACCGGACAGCAGCGCGGTCAGGTTGTTGATCGGCGCCGAGTTCTGCGCCAGCGCTTCCTGCACGGCCTGGCCACGACCCTGCAGCAGGAGCTGATCATAGGCGTCGTTCTCGCCCTGGTTCTGAATGTTCTGCGCCTGGGCGTAGTTGTCGGAACCCGGACGGATGCCTCGGTTGATCAGGTCCGCCTCATTTGCCGCGCGGCGGGCGTCCAGCGCCGGTTGCAGCCGCTTCATGCCGAGGTCCATCAGCCGGGCCTCGGTCGCGTCGTTCGACAGGTCGACAGGCTTCGACAACCAGTCTTTCAGGAACGACGACTGACCAGCGGCCAGTTCGCCAAGGTTGAGCTTGGCCTGGTCGGTCTGGTCCTTGATCGCCTGCCCCGTCTGCGACAGGGTCTGCGTCGCCGTGTAGGTCGGGATGTCGTAGGACTTGCCCGTATAGGGGTCGTTCCACTTATAGGTGCCGGACTGCTTATAGGTCAGCGAACCGTCAGGCGTGACCTGGTTGACGTTGCCAAGGTTCGCGTTGGCGACAGCCGTGCCGACATTCGTGGAAGTCGACGCCGCAGAGGTTTCTTTGGGATCCGGCGGGGCGGGAGGATCGGGCGCGCACATCTTGTCAGGCCTCCTGAAGGAAATAGGTCATTGCGATTGCCGACCGCTTGAAGCCAACGCGCTCGCACATCTTGGCAACGCGCAGATCGGTGGCGATGGTCACGTGCGCCCTGACGCAGCCGCGCGCTTTGAGTTCGGCCAGGATGTGCCTGGTGAAACGGCGTCCGATGCCGTTCCGGTGATCCGGCCGCATATAGATCGTGTCCTCCATGGCGATGTGTTCGCTGTTGTGCATGTCCTGCGTGATCCAGATGAAGGCGTAGCCCACGGCCTCGCCCTCGTTCCTGACCACGAAGCAGAGCAGATGACTGGCCGAGCCGTAGACGTTCAGGCGCGGCTTGAACTCGCCGATCGTCATGCCCTCGGCCGCCATGCGCGCCTGCATCTCGCCGTAATGCCGGCGGCTAAGCGGTTCGAGCTCCGGCCAGGCCTCGTTGAAGTTCTCAATGGCGATGTCGTAGCTCATACGACCACCCCGCCATTTTCAAATGTCACGTCGAGCTGCACGAATTCGACATCAGGGCGGCGGTTGAGAAAGCCGGTGACCTGCACCTGCGGCTGCAGCACGTATCCGGTCTTGCCGATCGAGATCCATTGGCCACCGCTGACAGTCGCCACCGGTGCCGCCTGGTCCCAAAGGGCAACGTCCCACAGGCCGGAATCCCACAGGTCAGCCGTACCGCCATCCGCCGCGTCCGGCGCGGTCGGCAGCGTGACCGTGTAGTTGACCGAGAACGAAATCTTCGGGTTGAACGGCGTCGAGGCGAGGAAGGTCGGCCGCGCCTGGTGCACGGTCTTCAGGCGGCCAAGCGTCTTCATGTGGTCGGGATTGCCGACATAGGTGTAGTAGATCGGCCCGCTGTCATCGTTGCCGTTGATCTCGCCTTCGAAGACCTTGCCGTCGTTCGTCCCGAAGAACAGCCGGCTATCGTGCAGTTCGATGCAGCGGGTCGCCCATCCGACGAACTTGCACCAGGCGCCGGTTTCAAGATTGACGACGAACGACCAGGCCTCTTGCCCCTCGGCCGTGATCGGCAGCGAGACGATGGCATAGTTCATGTCCGGCCACTTGATTACCTCCCAAGGTAACGACAGGCGGCGGGCCGCTTCATGTTTCCAGTCCGGCTCGATGTTGCGTGAGACGGCGGCAAGGGACAGCGCGGCCGCATCCTTGTTGATCGCGGCCGAGATCGGAACCATGCCTTCCTTCGTTGCCACGATCAGATCGCCACCGGCGCGCATCGTGGCGCGCTTGCCCATGGGCGTGGTGAGGTCATAGCGGCCGACCAGGTTCCACTCAGCAGCGGTCGCGCCGGCCGGGTTGCTGCCTTCGAAAATCGCCGCCTCGCCCTCGGTGGTGACGAACACGCATTTGTCGTCGATGCCATCGCCGGCATCGAGCGACCACGTTCCGCCGAACAAGAGCGAGCCGCCGCGCTGGAACACGCCGGACAGGTTCAGCGTCCCGAGCGCGCCGGTCACGGAATCGACCGGGAGATAGCTGGCCTTCATCGTGCCGCCCTGGATGAAGAACAGGCGGTTCCGATAGAGCCAGACATGAGACAGCGCGTTGGTCGCAACCCCGGTGATCGCGGCCGAAACCTGAACGACGTCGCCTGGAATGTTGGCCGTGGCCGAGCCACCGCCGGCGCCGGTGATCGTCTCGTTGTCGACGAACGTTCCGGTAATCGACTGAATCATCAGCGAGCCGGTCGCGCCGTTGTCGACGTTCTTGACCACGGTCGCCGTCGCGCCGCTCGTGCCGCCCGTCACGACCTGGCCGTTGATGAAGTTGACCGTCTGGGCATCGAAGTTCAGGCGATAGGTCGCGAGGCCGTTGACGGCCGTCCAGTCGAACGTCGTCGAATAGAGCTGCAGGAAGTCGGTCCCGTTGACTGCCACGACGAACGAGCCGCCCGACGTCGTGAAATTGACGTAGGAGTAATAGCCCGACGTCTGGCCGGTGACGGACGCGGCCGGCGGCGTGACAGCATCGGCGGGCGCGGTGACGTCGCGAACCGTCGTCTCGTCGCACGCCCAAATCTTCTTGGTGCCGCCGGCATTGTACGTGATGAAGCTCTCGACAGGGTCACTGCCGATCGTGGCGCGCTTGACCGAGCCGCCGCGCATCATAATGCCGGTCGACGTCGGCAGCCAGTTCTCAAGCGTCTGAGCCGAGAACGGCTTGGATTTCACCAGGCTCTGATTGGTCACCCAGCCGGCGACCGGCGCGCCGAACGTGAAGGGTTGCGCCATGGCGCGCGCAGGGGCCGGATCGGCTTTCCGGCGGCCGGGAAACCGCTCGTACCTCACGCTGCACCTGTGACCGTGCCAGGCCAAGCTACGCGCCGGCCGCGCCAACTCACGGGCTGCTGGCCGGACACGACCGGCTTGGAACCGCAGTCGCTGTCGATCCGTCGCAGGAGCATGTCCTGGTAGTCGTCCAGATCCTGCTCGTAGGCCTGGCCCTTGTTCTGCTTCCAGCGGGCGATGATCGCCTTTTTCAGCAGCTCTTCGGAAAGCCGGAAGCTGTCGGCATCTTCGGTGAATATCGTCTTCTTCGACGTGTCGCTTGCCATCACCAACTCATTCGACACGTAGAAGAATTTGGCGGTTTCGGTGTTCGCCATCACCGGCCACTGGTGGAACTGGTCGCCGAAGATGATCCAGTAGCCGTTCACCGAGGCGATCGGCGTCACCTGAAGCTCAAGCCACTGATCCGGGCTGGTGAGGTGTTCGGTTGCCCACTGCCAACGCGACGACCAGAGCGACGACGTCTTCTGCATCCGCCGGAAGTCGGTCGGCATGTCGAACGCATCTGACACGCCGTCGCCGGTGAGCGTCTTCAGGATCAGCAGCTTTTGCCAGTCGTGGGCATCCGCGATTTCGGACGCCATGACGTTGGCCAGTTCCTGCATCTCGACCATCTCTCGACCGGTCGCGCCATAGACCAGCGTCGGCACTTCCATGCCGAGCACTGTCGCGGCGCCTTTGACCACGTCGAGGATGGACATCAGGCAGCTTCCTTGCCCTTGCTCTTCGGCTTGGTCAGTTCCTCGATCATGGCTTCCATCGCGGCCTGACGCTCGACCAGCTCGGCGATCTGGGCATCCTTCGCGGCCTCGCGCTCGGCGGCCTTGGCTGCGTCGCTGTTCTCGAGGAAGAGCGCCGCCTGCTTGCGCAGATCACGCATGTCCGGAAGACGCACGCGGTCAAGCTGCCCGTCGGTCAGGTCGCGGACTTCCTCGACCGTGCGGATGCCGGCGGTGCGCAGCACTTCGGCCTGCTCGGGAGTGACGCCAGACCAGGCGGCGAGCGCGGTCCCGTTGAGCGGGATTTCCTGCCCGCTTTTGAACGCGACATAGGCCGGCTCGATCTGGTTCCAGCGCGCGGTCATGAAACGCAGCTTTTCGCCGTCCTGATCCTCGCCCATCAGCGACGGGTCGGGGATGAGATGCCGGATGCGTTCGGTGGTGCGCGTGTTCAGCGGCGAATGCGAGGGCGAATAGGTCACCCAGTCCTCGGGCTGAAGCTCAAGCATGCGCCGATTGCTGGCGTCGAGCTTGTAGCCTTTATGGTCGCACTTCTCCTTCACCGGATCGCCCTTGACCGGCAGCTTCTCGTAGCTCGTCTTGAACCCGATCACGCGGATAAGGGGCTGCGCTTCGCTCATTTTTTTCGGCTCCTGAAAACGTTATGGGCGCCAGCGGCGCCCTACTGGTTGATCACTGCGACGATGCGGGGAAACTCGACGTGCAGCGCCGCCCACTCGGCTTCAGACAGCTTTTCGGCATTGGCGAGGTTGATTGCGTTGCGGTGCTCGCCGCCGTTCCAAAGCTTGCAGAATTTCGGGAAGATGCCGGCCTGGGTATCGACCGCGACGGGTTCGGCGGGGGCTTCGTTCTTGTCGGCCATCTCTGGCACTCCTTTGCGAGAGGAAAGGCAGGCGGGCCGTTACAGCCCGCCCGAGGTGCGGTCAGTACGGGAATGCGCACATGATGATCTTCGCCGAGGCGTCGATCGCGTAGGCGCAAACCGTGTCGGTCACGGCGGCGGCCACCTTCAGGGTGCCGTCGGTGGTGGCCGAGAGGATCAGCGCATTGCCATCGCCGCCGGAGACGAGCGCTGTGGTGACGGTTGCCGGGCCTTTGACCTGGATCCATCCGTACTCGCCGTTGCCGGGCGCACCGGCGAGAACGCCCGCACCATTGGCGGCGGTGTCAGACACGTCGGACGTGACTTCGTTGTACTGGCCAGCAGAAACACCGCCGGCAGCGTAGAAGCCGACGACGTTGCCGACGACGGCGGCAATCGCACCGGCGCCCTGGTTGTACTTCACGAAGCGGTAGACCTTGCCGTCATATGCTTCGTAGGTGTCGCCGATCTTCGGTGCCTTGCCGGATTCGGTGCCGGTGAGCTGCGCGGCGGTGAACGTCTTGGTGACGTCGATACCAACAAAAGAGGTCATCGTACTTGCTCCTTATGCCGCGTCGAAGAGCACGCCCTGAAGCGAGCGATTCGTGCAGACGACGTTGCCCATCCAATAGAACGGGATGACAACCGCATCCTGGTTGACGGGCTTCTTCTCGTCGTCCTGCGTCCACTGCGCCTCCTTGTGCTGGTCGACGTAGAGGTAGTCGGAGTTGAGGAAGTAGCCCTTCTCGGCCGTGGTCGTGAAATTCGTGTTGTCGTCGAAAATCACGTCGGCGGTCTTGTACTTCAGGCCGATGAAACCGGACTGAGCCATGTCGGCGTCCATGTACCGCTGAAGCTGCTGCTCGCCGGTCTCGTATAGCGAGTAGAAGTCATGGCTGAACGTGATCAGGTCCGGCTTGTCGGCGCCGCGGTTCAGGGTGAGCCAGATGGCATTCATGTCCGCCTTGAAGGTCGCAGCATTGGCCGCGTTCGGGGTCGCGGCAAGGTTGGTGCCGGTGGCCTCGCGGAACTTGTTGCGCCAGAACGTCCACGTCGCGGCGTCGATGCCGCCGACGATGCCCTGGCCGTTGGTCTGCAGGATGTTGGCCAGGCCGCCGATCTGGTTCGCCAGCGAACCGTCGGAGTAGAGGTCGACGGAGAAGTTGTTGGCAGCCGTCTTGAGCGCGTTGTTCTTCTTGGTCTTCACCAGGTTGATCATCGCGAACTTGCCGGAGTTCTGGCGAAGCTCCTTGCCGCTCGACACGACATGCAGGGCGACCTGCGCCCAATCGTACTTGGCGGAGGTGACGACGTCCGAGCCGTTGGTGTTCAGCGTGTCGAGGCCGGCATAGCGCTGATAGGTGCTGTTTTCCGCGTATTCGAGCTGCACCTGGATTTCGGTACCGCCGTCAAGGTTGCGGATCTTGTTCTTCTTCTTCAGCCGGTTGAGGAAGGCATTGTTCTTCGAAACATTATCCGCCACTTCCGTCGCGCTGTTGCGAAGGGTGGTGGACACCATTTCAGTAAAGGTAGTCGACGGACCAGCCATCGGGGTCAGCCTTTCTGATTGCGGTCGTAGACAGCGGCCAGTTCTTCATCTTCGGAGAGAACCCGAGCCTTGCCCGACGCTGTTGAGGGGATGTTGACGGAGTTGGCGCGCTTGGCCGCGTCGACCTTTCCGGTGTCCTTGGGAGCGGCCGGTTTCGCGGCGGCTGCCTTGGCCCGCAGATCGGGATCGGCGTTGACTGCCATGTCATAGGCCAGGTTGAACACGGCCTCTTTCGAGGCGGTGGCTCCAAGCCGGTCCCATGCATCGTTGATGAAGGTGACCATCCGCTTCTCAGGGATTTCGGAGTAGAGCGGCTTGTCGGCTGACAAGCGGCCCAACTCTTCATTGGCGGCGGTGGTGGCGTCGCGCTCCTGGAGCCTCTGGTTTATGCGGTCGTCGATGTTCGCGGAGTTGTGGACAGATGCGAGCATCTGCTTCAACCCGGCGATTTCCTGCCGCAATTCGGTTTCGCCCTGCTGGACGGTCTGGCCGAAGACACCCGCAATCTTGTCGCGGATGCCATAGCCGTCGATGATGCTCATGATCGTTTCAACGGGAGCCTTGTCCATGCTCTGCTGGACGTTGAAAAGATACTCGATTGCTTGGGCTGGCGTGACGACCTTGCCGTCAGCCATCTTCTTGCCCGTGTTCGGGTCGAAGTAGCCGCCGTTGCGATCGAGGATTTCCTGAATGGGCTTGTAAACCGAAACCTGTCGGCCGTGGTCGGACAGACGGCCCTGAAGCTCCTGCTCGCGCTCGGCGACGAACTTGCGCAGCTCGGCCGGCGCTTTCTCCCAAGCCTGCTTGACGTTCTCGGCAACGCCGCCCTTGATGCCCTGCCAGTTGGCCGGGAGAGGAACCGACCCTGCGTCAGGCGTCAGACCACCGCCGGCCTGTTCCTCTCCGCCACCGCCCTCGGGCGATACCTTGCCGGCGTCAGCTTTCGCGTCGGCCTTCTTCTCGGGATTCGGGCTGGAGAACTTGCCTTCGTCCCGCTCGGCGCCGTTGTCGCGCTCGTTCTTGTTCCAGATGGCTTCCAGCGCCGCGTCGTCGGCAGCATCGGCCGCTGCCGCATTGCTGTTCGCGGCCTCGGCGAGTGCGCCGGCAGGTGGGGCGTTGTTGGCTAAGCTTTCTGCTACGGTAGTGCTCATCGAAATTCCTCTGACACCTGAAGACCCCGCTTCTTGCAGAAATCGGGGTTGCGAAATTTGCCCTTCGTCGGTGACAGGGACGGCTCGTATTCGACGCAATTGTTGCGCTTCAGATCATCGCGGCGCTCAGAGCGCGACGTGATCATTCGGCCGTCGATCGGCGAGGCGTAATCCGGGATGTCGGAAATGACGTTCGGCATGACGATCTGGCCAGCGAACGGCTTTTCCATCGGAACGCCGGTCTGCCGGTCGACGAAGATGCCATCGCGGAAAACGTACCTGGCCAATTTCCTGTCCTGCTTTTCGGGCAGGTACAGGGTGCGAGGCGTCGCGCGAAATTCTAAGCCGCTTGAGTTTCAACTGTGTCGGATGGTCGACGAACTCGATCCGTTCACGAAAAATCTGGCGTACGTTCCGTTTCAGCGGCTACTAAAACGCTAGAAGTTGTCAGCAATTGTCTGTCAAATGAGCAGAAGCAGCATGGCGTCGTCATCGTCGCGCATGGCGGCCATCTCCCCATCGATCACCATGCGGCCAAGGCGCCGCTCCAATGCAGCCGTGTCCGGCAACTCGATCGGCGGGGCCTGGAAGCCGGCGAGAAGCGCTGCGACAACATCCGTCGAAAGGGCTGGCCACTCGACCACTTCGGGTGCGGGCGGCGGCTGATCGAGGTCGACAACCTTTCCATCGCGGACGTACTTGATCGGCTTGCGATAGTAGCCGCCGCCCGGCTTGAAAAGTGAATCGACGTCGGCGCCGTGCGGGCCGAAGTATCGATTTCCGAAATAGCGCTTGCCGAAATAGCGGTCAGCAAACATCAGCTCGGATCCAGAATGACCGCCAGCCGGTTGCCGTCCTGGTCGACCGAGGCGTTGATGCGGTCCTTCGTGTCGTTGGTATCGCGGAAGATGGCCGTTCCGGTCCCGAGACCGTTCGCCTTGCCGAGCAGCGCCGCAGACCAGAGGCGGAAGCCCTGTCGAGGCGTCATGCCCGCTTCGACGCCGGAAGCCCGGTCAAGCAGCGCGTCGGCGTTCTGGTTTGCCGTCGGGATGTCGCCCACCGCAGCCGGTGCAGCGGGCAGATTGTCGGTCTTTGCCTTGATCGCGCCTGTGTCCGACTTAATGGCGGCGATGTCGGCCGAGACGGATACGCCGGCGGGCGCGCCGAGCTTCGTGTTCACCGCCAGCACGTTGTTGTTGATGGTGGTGTCGTTGCCCGACAGCGTCGAAAGCTGCGTGTCGAGATTGGCCGATGCCATGCCGACGGCACCACGAACACCGGCCGCATCGAGGTCGTTGAAGCCGGTGACACCGGTTCCCTTGGCCAGCACGATATTCGTTCCGGCGGTGAGTACGCGCGTGGCGGTCGACCAGACCGCATCGAGGGCATTGGCCGCAAACTTGGCGGCGGTGATACAGCCGGCCGCAAAGGTGTTCGCCGTGATCGCGCCAGAGTTCCAGGCGGTGCCGGCGGCGTGCGTGGTGTTGACCTCTGGCCTGCCGCCCGAAAAGGTTCCGGCGGCACCGCCGAATTGCGTGACGTTCACCGCTGCGATGCCGGCCGCAAGGCTCACCTGGCCGGTGCCGGTGCCGGACGACAGCAGCACGCTCGCGCCGATGTCGCGCGCTGTCTGTGTGGTGCCGGCAATCTTGATCACGTCGACGCGACCATTGGCGTCGACCAACGCTGTGGTGCCGCTCGTCGTGTCTCGCCGGAAAAGCTCGATGACACGCGACACCGGGGCCATGCTCGCTTGCGTGATATGCACGCAATACTCTTCCGCGTCCGAAGTCGACGCAATGGTGGTGTCCTCGTCGATCAGCAGCGAATAGACCCCCGGCATGTTGGCCGCCGACAGTTCGGTGATGGTCGGCGTGGTGTAGACGGTCGCGGTGCCCCCATTGCGGCTGCGATAGACAGTGAACGACGACAGGCCGGTCTTCCGGGTCTTCAGGTCCGTGCTGTCGACGGCGACGAAGTAAATGGCCTGGTCGGTTTTGCCGCTCGGAATGCGCATCTCAGTGCACCGCCGTTGTACTGGCGCCGTTGGAGTTGGAACCGCCAGAGGCAAATGCGGCAGGGTCCTGGCTCGTCGCCGTTGCTTTCAGATAATCGACCCTGAGCGCAAAGTTGTTAGTGCCCTTCGCCTTGTTGATGACGTTGGCGTATCCGGCTGGACCGGCAGTGATGGAGAAGCCCCATTGCGCCGCCGCGGCGAACCAAAGGTCACTAGCAGAGCCCCAGGAAGGTGTCAGTGAAGGGGGGTTGGGAGCAGAACTGCTCGCGCCAACCGACGTAGCTTCCGGAACGGAGCTGGTCTGCCCAGTGACGCGCAGGCATCCCCAGGCAGTCTGGCAGCTGCCATGAGAAACGACCATCGAAGCGCCCTCTGAGCCGCTGGCCTGCTTGTAGTAGCCGGTAAAGCGGATGCCGCCGTTAGAGGCGGTGTACAAGCTGGTCCAGCCGGACGGCGTAGTTGGTGTGATGAGGTTGTCAGAAGCAAACCACAACAGGAGCAGTTCGCCGGCTATGATCCCGGTCGGAAAGGTAACCGTGGTGGAGGTGGTGTTGGATGAGCCGTTATCGCCGCTCGTAGGAGTGCCGACCACATCGAATGTTGGAGCCACTCCAATCAACGGGTTCAGCAATCCATCCATGAACTGGATCGGCTGGTAAGGGTAGAACTGGCCGCTATCGCCGAACATCAGCTATTGAGATCCACCGCGGCGACAGCATCAGCCTTCGATTTCAGGGCGGTGAACTCGGCCGTCATCTTGGCGAGTTGGGCCTTCACGGCGGCCTCATAGGCGTTGCTGGTGCCGAACGCATTGACGGTGGCGATGACGTCGGCAAAGTCGTTCGGGATCGCAGCAAGGGCCGTCGAGGCCACGCTGGCGTTCGCCTTCACCTTGATCATCACCTGACGCTGGTCACTGAGACGCTGCGCGATGGCAGCCATCCCTACCTCGACTTCACTGGTTGTAGCCATTTGCCTGGGCTCCTGATTGTGGGAGCTGCATCGGGATCGCCGTCACGGCGCGGCCTTGGGCGTCCCGGACGATCTGTTTCGGCTGCGACAGCACTTGAATGAGCGCGGCAAGCGCCTGCCCGAACATGTCGCGCTGCGCGGCCATCTCTTTCAGCACCGCCTGGCCGTCGATCTGCTCGGGGTCGGGCGGTGGCACGATGCCGTTGGCGAGCAGGACCTGGTTCTGGTCGATGCGCGCGGCCTGGCGCTTCGTCTGAAGGTCCAGACGCTTCTCAGCCATCGTCATGTCGTGCTGTTCGCGCTTGAACTGCATGTCTTGCGCAGCGGCGTCCTGCCTGGTCTTTGCATCAGCGACTTTCGCCGCCTGGTCCGCTTCTCGCGCCTTCGCGTCCGCCTGAGCTTTTTGTTGTTCGGCACTGGGCTGCGGAGGCTGGCCGGCTTGCGCCTTGGCATCGGTCACCATCTTTTCCAGAACGTCCTCGACCGACTTGCCGAGGTTGAAGAGGCGCGAGTTCGCGGCGAAGATTTCGACCGCCACTTCCTTCGACATCTCGCCTTGCTGGATCAGCGGACCGACGGCGGCCCAATAGGCGCCGGCCGCCTGCATGAACTCGGCCGTCTCTGCCTTCTGCCTGGTCAGGTCCGCCTTGACTGTTGAATCGCTCTCGACGTCGATGCGGTACATCATGGCCAGGCGCTGCGTCAGAAGCTGCTGGATCGACTCCAGCTTGGCCAACTTAGCCTGCCGCTGCTGTTCGGCCTGCTGAGCCGCCTGCATGGCCTGCTGAAGCTGCTGTTGCTGCTCGGGTGGCACCTGAGCGCCGGGCGGTGGCGCCGGCGGCGGCTGCACCGGCGTCAGATCCTGCTGCGTCGGGATGATCTGGACGCCGGTCATCTGCTGCAGCGTCTCATGCGAGAACTTCGCCGGGATGATTTCCGCCATCATGACGAAGATGTCGCGTGCGCAGCGCTCCATCATGCGCTGCATCTTCTGGATGCGCAGCGAACCCCATTGCGTCTTGATGTTCTGCGCCGTGGCGGTCTCGCTCGCCTGGGAAGCGCCGCGCACGATGTCGGAAATGCCGGTGATTTCGTAGATGGCCTGCTTGGTCTGTTCGCGGGCGCTGTAGAGCTCCCTCAGCACCAGAATGAACTTCTCGACCGGCCAGAACGCGACCGCACCAGACAGGCCGCCATTGGCCGCCCAGATGTCTGCATTGCCGATCGGCACGAATTCGGTGTCATCGGCCGCCAGCATGTTGGCGATGTCACCAGCGTCGCCGGAATACCAGCCCTTGACCTTCATGTGCCGGGTGATGACGCCGATGCGCTTTGTCGTCAGGTCCAACTCGTCGGCGAGCCTGCTGTAGATCGAAAACGGATTGACCGGCATTAGCCTGCCGGTCAGCTCGATCGGCTGCACGGGCGCCGGGATCGGGAAGAAATCGCTCAGGCCAAGCGGGTCGTCGACCTTCTTCAGGACAACGCCATTGTCGTCGATGAAAATGACCTTGCGGCTGCTCTTGTCCCAGATTTCCCAGCCGCACAGGTCGCTATCGCCTTCGCCGCGCGCCTTCTTCTCCTGGTCGTCGGTCTGGATGCTGATCAGGCCGGCGTCGAAGACCGCGCCCTCATCTTCGCGCTGCACGACGAAGCGGAATGCGTCCCACGGCCGATCTTTCCAGCGCTTCGCCGGACCGTGCCGGTAGTCACGCCAGCTTACCGCTTCGAATTCGATGCACTCGTTCGCGAGGCGTTCGCCCGGCGCTGCGCCTGGTGCCGCTGCCCCGTAGTCGTCGGTCGTGGCTTCCTCTGACTTGCCCCCGTCCCGCTCGTCGCTCGCCTTGGCTAGCTCTGCATTGGTCGTCTCGTCCTTTACGATGTCGCTCTTGAAGCGAAGCCGGATGATGCCGCGACCCGCCAGGAAGCCGTCTTGCGCCTCGCCCTCCAGTTCGACCTGGAGCTTGGAATCGTCGACCTGTTTGCGAATGGCGCGCTCGATCAGCTCTGCGACGTCCTTTGCTGCAGGATCCTCGTCGGCGAAGCGGCGCCGAA
The DNA here is from genome assembly GCF_004792275.1 of Mesorhizobium sp. M4B.F.Ca.ET.143.01.1.1. Lineage (NCBI taxonomy): Bacteria > Pseudomonadati > Pseudomonadota > Alphaproteobacteria > Hyphomicrobiales > Phyllobacteriaceae > Mesorhizobium > Mesorhizobium sp. M4B.F.Ca.ET.143.01.1.1. The sequence goes on along the minus strand of NZ_SRSR01000004.1, from coordinate 21,340 downwards.
TGTCAGGCGCTGGCGGACTGTTGATGATCGCCGGAACGATGGTCTCGACGTTGGCGAAAAGAATGTTGAAGTCGTAGGTGTTGCCGAGCGTGGCAGACGTGCTCAGGTCGTCGGACTTGGTTTCGCCGGTGTAGGCCTTCACCGCCTTTTCGGCGTCGTCCATCCACTGCTTTTCAAGCTTGCCGGCCGCCTCGACACGCGCGAGCCACTTCGACGCCTCTTTGCGAAGGGTCTCGCCCTGCTTCTGCTGATCGGAAGTTCGCTTGTCCGCCTTGGCCATGGCGGGCAGGATGGCGGCGGCGAATGCGAAATTCTAAGCCGCTTGCATTCGCTCGACGCGCGATGAGCCTATGCCCCAGACTAGGGGCTGGTTTTGTACCAATCCGTGCCGGTGTTCCAAGAGACCGTGCCGTTATAGTCAGGGACGCCCAGTGCTTTCCTCCAGCCGGTAGCGATAAAGTTTCCGTTATCGGTGATCTGAAGCTGTGTGATCTGGTGGCATTCGTTTCTGGCTAGGAACCGTCCCTGCACTACTTCGACACTCGCATGCCAATAGTGGTCGTGGCATAAGCCATCAGCAACATAAGGGTAATCACCGAGCGCTTTCGCAACCAGACCGCCGGCCTTTACCCATTGGACGCCGTTCGAAAAATAAATGACACCCAGATAGTCATTGTAACGCCCGGTGATCGTGGGGCCATAGTGAATCGTCTGGTTCCCATCGAGCGTGAGATTGGCACCTTGGCCGCACTCATTTATTGCCACTAAGTTGCCGCCCCGCACATTGATTTGTGCCCAAGAGGTACGATCATGGCACCCAACATGTGCACCAATAGCGGCCCCGTAGGCGCCGACCAATTGCTGGGCAAAGGCATCCGGCGCGGGCAATGTAGACTGTAGCATATCTGCGCAGACACCAATGGAAGGCGTCCACACGACCAAGCACACAGCTAGAACGGTCACTTTGGAAGGTAGTTGCATGTTCCTGCCCCTCACGTGTTTCCCGCACGGCAGTAGATAATAATGCAAATTAGAATATTCTAATAGGGGTATGCCCTGAGAAAGTGGAGGCGGCGCCCAGCTCGGTGGGTCGCGCGATAGACTTCACGTCAGCACTACCAACGCGATGAGCGCGAGCGCCCCGGATAAGGTAAGACGCTGCTTCCAGGCAAACGCAAATTCGGCCCTGCGATAGGATTTGGAGTCCTTGTCGTATCGCAAGGTCGGCCTATTCAAAGCCTCATCGACACTGACATAGTTGCTCGCGTATTGGATGTAATCTAGCAGGATTGCAAAAACGCCACTAAGGCCGACAAGATACAGAAGCCCAAGTTGGAGATAACCAAAGGAGACGTAAGTGTTTCCTGTCTTGATGGTGTAGAAAATGGCCACTAGGCCCAAGCCAATGAACCTTACAATGTCGCTGAGCTTGGCGCTAACGTCCGTCTTAAAGCCGTATAGGCGCTCTCTTCGACCTTCCATCTTTTCGTCCGGGACCGTCGTGCCTTCAGTCATGGCCTTTTCCCCTTCTGTGACGGTTCTTTTCTCATTGGCGGATGCTCATCCGTCTCTGTCCCACTCGTGAATACCGGGACTAGCTTTCTCACTCCGGCAAGCTTTATCCTGTCTTGGGCACTTAGCGCCGCGAATGATTTGGGATCTAGCGGGGCGAGTTCGAACTCTATCTGCCCAGCGCAACTGACAAGCGTATCCTTGGTGGTCATCCAGTATGCGCCACTAGGGCATTTCTGAGGTGGCGCATCGAACTTTCCACCAATGACTAGACCTAACTCATCGGTGCCATCGTAAAATACCTTCGCCGGCTCCCCTCCAATACTCGGCACGAAGAAAGCGCTTTGGACTTCATCGGCGGACGCTGCCCCAATTGAAAAAAGCAAAACAGTTGCTGCAACCACAATTCGCATACTGCCCCTCCCCAAGATACTAGCAGAGAAGCATATTCCTTCCAGAAGTGCGAATCGCTAGTATCTTCGAAACCGTCGACACCCGAGTTGGTGCTTACGACGACTTCAATGGCGAAGGGGATCATTCTTCGGTTGCCGGCCTGAGCTTCCGCACGATGAACTCGAAAAGGATATCCGAGATCCACATTGCCGACACTCCGATCAGGAAAGCGGCGGCCAGGATGGTCGTTTCATCCTTGGCATCAGGGATAGGCAGACCGATCGCTTGGGAATAGGCCACGGTCGGCAGCGTCAGGTAGGCCGCCGCCAACGCCCCACAAATCGGCGAGGCGATCATCTCACGGATCTTGTAGCGATGGCGCGACAGCGCCCGCAGAATGCCGCCAGCGAGGCCGGCAGCCACTACGGGGCCTTTGATGCCAAGGAAGTCGAGGAATTCGTGCATCATGGCCTCCAGCCGCATAGTTTGGCGCCCTTGAGATTGTGTGCCATTGCCGATCGCGCTTCTGTCGGCGTCATGTCGACGACGGGATTGCGGTTCGGCTTCTCGAGGTCGCAGAAACTGCCGCCCGCGTGCTGACAGGCGGCAAGGGCTATGAAGGCAGCCAGGGCTAGGATTTTGGGCGCGACCATTTGGCCTGCTCCTTCATAACCTCGGCGTCAGACATGCCGGCAACGGCCTGGTCGATCTTGTCTGCCTCGTCACGGGCTGCCAGGCGATCCACAGCCTGCCTGTTGCGTTCGGCCTTGGCGCCGGAAAGTCGTTGGTGGAAGCCCCAGCCGATCGCCCCGATGATGCCGATGAAAGCGGCGATGATGGTCGGATTGTGGAACAGAGATTCCAGAAGCGCGGTCGCGATTTCGATCATTTGCCGATCCTCGCCTTCGCGCGGACACGGCCCCAGATCATGCCGATACTGGTCACGAAGCCGATCAGCGATGCGCCTAGCTCATGAATGTTGCCGTTGAAGTCACCTGTCGAGAAGTCGATGTTGATGCCGGCGAGGCCTGCGGAATTGAGCAGCGAGAACACGCCAGCCCAAACCGCCAGAGACTGCCACCAAGGCTTTGCGCTCTGCATGGTCATTTCCTTCCGAAGATGGCTTTGAGGAAAGCGAACAGCGCGGCCCAGAGCGGATTGCGTTCCTTGGCGGCAGCAGCAGGCGTAGGAGCTCGCGGCACGCTCGGCGGCGTCGCGCCGGAGACCGTGGAAGTCGGCACGGGCTGAACGAAAACAGGCTCGGCCATCATCATGGCTTGGATGCGCACCCCCACCACGCGGCTCTGCCAGCCCCGGCCGAAGGTCTGCCAGGTCGGCAATCGCCTGAGGAACGCCAGTCGGGCATCGCATAGCGTGTCGATGACGACGCCGGCAGGCTTGGCCCGCACCGCGGCAAGCGTGGCCGGCCCTATCCGGCCGTCCTGGACCACGCCGACGCCGCACACCGCCTGGAGGTACTTCGCCGCCCTGCCTGGACCGCTGTTCACCGCAAAGTCAAAGACGGCGTAGTCCACTCCATCGGGCAGCTCGGCGCCGGCGACAGGATCCCAGTAGAAGCGCCGGTAGACCGTGGCGATCTGCTGATCCGAGATTTTGCGAAGATCGGCCTTGGTCGCGTTGGCCTTCACGTAGCGACGAAAGTTCGCCAGCGTGACGCCCTTCATCGTCGCCCCACCGGGATCGGCCGGATTGTCCGACCAGCCGCCTTCAGATTTGAGCACAAGCGCAAGCGCCCGCTGGAAATTGCGGTCCATTAGAGGTTGATCTCCCATCCGCGAATGAAGAGTTGGTCAGTCATAGATCACGACACTGACAAACTCGGCGTCGCCAGAAACACCGGCCGGTTTGGTTATGACCCGGACAGAACCGACAAGCAGTGAGGCCACAGAGAATGGGGCTACACCCCACGCTTCTGTGGCGGCCTGTGGCTTAGAGGCTCCCGCGACCGCATAGTTCGCGTCCGCCATCGCGTTCGTGAAATTGATCGTGTAGTCCATCGACGCGTTTCTCACGACGCTGGACACGTTGAATGATTTCCGAACAGTGACGGTCGAGCCGGATACCGTGAACGAAACCCACGCCTTGGCGATGCCGGATGTGTCGGGCGTGAACCACTCCGGCGCCGTGGCACCGGCATTCATGCGCAGTTGCTGGGCAGCCGTCCCCTTGGGAATTCGCGTGTAGGCTTTGGCACCCGAGAGGTAGAGCAAGTCTCCCGCTACCGCGCCGCTCGGTAGCGGAACGAAAATCTGTTGCGCCGCACCGTCGCCGACCACCAGGACGTTGTCGTCAGTGTCCCACTGGATATCACCCTCTGCTGTAGGAGTCGGCGCGGCGCTCTGTTTCAACGTCAGGGTGGGTGTAGCGATGCTCGACGATGCTGCGATGGCAAGCGGTGTGCCGTTGGCGCGCGTATAACCGAAGCAACGCCAGTTGCCGCCGCCAAGCGAGCGCATGCGTGCGACGTCGCCTGCCGCCGTGGTGATGTTGCCACCACCTGGCAGGATGAGGCTGGTAGCGTTGTGCGTGAGGGTCAACGACGCGGCGAACACCAGATCCCGCTCGGCACCAGCCGGAAGCGTACCGAGCGCCGTGATGGGCACCGTGCCTGTGATGTTGACCAGCGTACCTGTGGTATTTGCCAGGTTGACAGTCGCGGCCGATGCCATGTCCGCGCCAGCTGCGTTGAAGTTGTCAGCAGCACCTACCGCGGTGCTCGATCCCGAGCCGCCAGCCGTGACGGGCCGCGCAGCGTTCGCGTCCCCCACCAGATCGTCGACAAGCGCGTTGTACTTCGCCGACTCGATCGGGGTGTTCGGCGTTCCCTTGGTGCCCGGAGGGGCTGAATAGACACCACCTGCGCGCGGCATAGCTGCTCCAATCTATCGATGGAGCAATGATCAGTGCGAGCCCGCGAAAATCTAAGCCGCTTGGAAAGCCTGCACGTGCGCGGCTTTCACGAAATTGCTGTTCTTTCAGAAAATTGCTGAATTCGGCGCGCGAGCGGCCCGCCTGAAGCGGCACGGTTGCGAGCCCTCTCAATAGCGCCGGAGTGCCGAGTGATTAGGCGCCCTGAAGATGGAACGTCATCATCACCTGCATAAGTTGGCGGCCGGCTTCATCGCGGACCTTGAATGACAACTCCCGGTGGGGGCCGTCCGGCAGGACCTCTCTTATAACATCCACGAGTGCCTTCACCGCCTCCTGCTTGACGGCATCGAAGCTAGACAACTCCGTCCCTACGGTGTCGAGTTGAGCAACGTCATCGTCATAAAAGTCGAAGAAATATAGTGCCATAGGGGTTTAATTCGGAAACCGAAAGAAGGTTTCATCAGCCACGAGCCCGGCGCCTCCTAACCATCGCGTCGACCGCTTCCTTGACGGTCTGCTGGCTTCGTATCGTGCCGTCGGGCTGTCCGACATATGCGCCCTTGTCGCCTGCTGGCTTCTCGGCCGCCACGATAGCCTGCCGCCACGCCAGGCCGAGGTAGCGGAACGCGGATGCGTAGTGCTCGGCCCAATTCTTGACCGGGATGTCGCGGAACGTCTTCTTCTCGTCGTCGTACTCGCGCCGGTAGGCCTTCAGTCCTTCGACGCCGTCGTTGACGCTGTCGGTGTTCCTGAAGCGCGCCACCTTGATCGTCTGCAAGCCGGCGTTGTTGCCCTCGGCCAGGCTGACCATGCCGACCATCTTCGGCTTGCGACCGTGCGCCCTCAGCGTGTCGAGCCGGGTTCGCTTCGTTCCCCACTGCGGATGCAGGATGTCGTGCGGAACGAAGTCGTCGCCGTGGTAGCCCTGCTCGTCGAGCCACTTGCACCAATCCTCCAGGTCTTCGCTGTCGGGAACGTAAAAGTCGACGATCAGCGGTACGCCGTCGATGACTTGGAAGCACCAGATTGGGTTGTTGACCGCCTTGCCGAGATCCCACGCGGTATGCACCGGATGCCTGGGATCGATGTCGAACGCCGTGCCGATGCGCCCCATGCGCTCGGCCCGCGCTATCTCTGCGCCCCAATAGGAGCCGATCAGCGCACCCGCGAATGAGCAGTAGTATTCCTGATCGATGAGCATGTCGGCCGTCTCTTTGCCGAACAGGCCCACATAGATCGCCCGCTGCTCCTCGATCGTGACTTCGTCGATGGCGCCGGTGGCGCTCGCCGGCAGCACCTCGCTGAACCAGCCGCGTGGATTCGTCACCGGGTCGAACACGTTGCCCTTCACCGCGTCGAGCATGCCCTTGGCGTGGTTGTTGCCGCGAGGCGTGGTGATGAAGGATGCCCACCCACCATTTTCGGCCAAGATCGGCGACAGGTAAGCCCATGCCGCAGGATTGGCCAACGCCCATTCCGAGAACGTGATGCCGACCGGCGGCGCGCCGACCAGGCTGTTGAAGTTGTCGGAGCCCACGACCTGAAACGTCGATCCTACCTTGAACCGAACGAACATCTCGTTGTCGTTCATGTTCTCGATCAGCGGTTCAGGGAAGGCCTCGAACAGGCGCCGCTTGCCGGTGTGAGGGTTGACTGCGTTCCAGATGGCTTTGCGCGCCTGTGCGGCCTCGGGAAGCATGTGCCAGTAGGTGCCGGGCCGCTCGTGTGCGGACACCGCGTGCATGTTCAGGTTGATCTCGTCCTTGCCCGCGCGGCGATGCCAGAACAGCAGCTGACGCTTGCAGCCGCGCTCCCATGTGTCCCAGGCCTTGCGCTGATACCAGCGAGGGCGCCAGCCATTATTTGGGAGCTGGATCGTCGCCATCCGACCCCGCAAGCTTCAGGACTTGAACCGTAAGCGGCCCGTCAAGCTTTGCGTCTACCTGGAGAGGCATCACCTTGCCGACCAGGCCGCAGAATGTGCGAGGGTCTTCGGCAGCGAGTTTGACCAGATAGTCGACGCCGCCCGCCTTCTGGAACGCTTCCGTCACGGCTTCCTTGATGGAGGCCGTGACCTTGTTCGGCGTGCCGGCGATCCTGCCGCCTGTCTTCCGTCCCTTCATCTAGTTTTCTCTACTGTAGACGCGTCGCTCTCTCGCATCCTGATTAGGACAAGCCTCTTTGAAACTCCTAGACGCTTGGCGATTTCGCGCGGCCGATACCCGTCGTCGAGCAATCGCCTGATCTCTCGACGGCGCTTTTCGGCCATCTGAATTTTCCGGTGCCGAAAGGGTCGGTCGGCGCGCGGGTCCTTGAGGCGCTTGGCCCTCGCGATGCACTCGACCACCGTGCTGATGGAAATGTCCAATTCCTCGGCAATGGTCGAATAGCTGGCCATGCCCTCCCACAAATCGAGAATGCGATTCCTCGTCCTGGCAACTCGCGGGTGTGTCTTGCCTCCGCGCTTGTTGAAGGATGAGAACTGATAGAACCTAAGCGGCTGCTGTTGTGTCATCTCTACCTCTGTTTTCGGGCCTGCCCTAATCCCGGCATCCTCTTCTCCGGACACACTTCGCCCGTCAGGAGCGAAGCGTGACGCGCTACCGTGCCGATCGGGACGGGGTACGCGCACATCTGGATAGGTGATTGTCTATGATGAGACGCGGACCGGGGTTACCCTGTCGGCCCTACACCTGCCTCGGCTGGCAGCGGCACCTCTCAAAGACCATCCAGACGATCTAGGAGAGGCTGCACCTCGTTTCCGGGTGCGTCCTGTGTGGGTAATGGTGCCTCTGCGATCGGAGCCGGTCTCGTATCCCGGATTGTCTCCGCCCGGCGCGGCCGGGGCTTGGTGCAGAATATGTTGTCGCTGTTGTCCGGCGCGACGAACGGCTTTACCAGACCGCTCCCGGATGCAGGCTCAGGCGATGACGCCGCTACCCACATGGCCTTGGCACCTTGCGGCCGATCGACTCCTACATGATCGCCTCCCGCAGGAAGTTGGACACCAGGCGCTGCACCGGGAAGATGCCTTCCCGAAGATGCACGTCGTTCAGATCGTCTCCGAGCTGGGGCGGCATAAGGAAGGGGATGTTGGCCTGGCGCGAAAAATACTCGCCGGTGCCGAGCCCGCCGTATTGCGTCAGCGGCTTGTCATTGTCGGTGAGGATTGCTCGGCGCCCCTTGGTCGACCGCGCGACCGCCAGAACGTTGTAAGCCGAGAAGCAGCAAAGGATGCAGTCGTTCCGGTGCAGCGCCTTGACGACGGCTCGCAGCGAAAGCGCCGTCGCGTAGCCCTCGCAGAACCATGTGAAGGATCCGGCCGACACACGATGGCAGGCGCGCTCCATCTCGCCGCCGGCCAGAAACTTCTTCGTTCCGTCTTCCCAGATCAGTTGCAGGCTCGACACGTTGGAGCCGATGCGCGCCGGGATCAGGATCGCCCGCTCGCCGCCGTTGTCCGGCAGGAGGTAGGAGCTGTATTCGCCGCCGATCGCCTTGACCGCGTCGGCCGCGATGACCAGCGCCCGCTCGTGCGGGAAGCCCTTGCTGCTCAGATAGGGATGTTGCGACGGTGAGGCCTTCGTCATCATCGCTTGTGCCTTGCCGGCCGCCTCTTTGGCACGCTGAAGCCTCTTCTTGTTGGCCGCCTCAATGTCTCGCGCGATCTTGCGGCGCTCGACCGGGGAAACATCATTCTTCAGCCAGACGGTTACCTTTTCGCCGGTCTGCCAGTTCCAGGCGGTGACGTTCAGTTCGTTGACGATCACTCGCCCGTCACCCTTGCCGGACTTGCCCGCCAGCGTGTCGGTTTTCAGCCACTGACCGAAGCGCGTCATCGCCTTGGGCGGCAGAATGCCGGCCTGGTCGCAAGCGTTGCTGATGGCTTGGTCGATGGTGGTCACGCAGCCCTCCGCTGAGAACCTTTGCGGAAGCGCTTCACTTCACGCTCGACCAGTTGCCACTCGTCGACCTGTACCTTTGTCGGCTCGCAAGCCGTCTCATACAGTCCGTAGGGAAGCTTGCTGCCGGGATAGATGCCGCGCCAAATGCCGTAGGCCCATTTGCGCGAGGCCTCGTCGCCCTTCCTGCCGTTCGACAAGCAGTAAGCCAGGGCGGTGTTCCATATCGCCCGTGGATCATCGAGGCATTTGGCGCGCAGGCCCTTGCGAGGTTCGAAGGCGTTCCTGATCGAGAAGTCGACGTCGATCAACTCGCCCTCAACCACCTGGATCTCGCCGTACTTTGGCCGGCGCCAACCACACGACAGGCAGGTGTCATGGTGCGGCTCCATCTGTAGGCCGCACTCGCCGCAGAAATATTTCTGCTTCACACGCTCGGCAGGTTCGCGCGCTTCGCTGTCCTTCTTCTGTGCGCTCGATAGGCTGTCCACCCCATGCTCGAACAGCCAGGCGGTGTCTTCGGCGAACGTGACGCAGTTGCCGGAGTGGTCCAGCCAAAGCCCGAACTGCTTGCCGTCGGCGATGCGCATCACGCGCCCCAACTCCTGAACGTGCGAGCTGAAGGACTTACGGTATGGTCGACAGGAGATGCCGCACTTTACGTCCGGTACGTCGAAGCCCTTGGTCAGCACGGCGCACGACACAAGCCCGTGTATGGCGCTATCCAGCTTGCGGAATTCTTCGATCTTCTCGCGCCGCTCGTTGTCGGATGCGTCGAGATAGCTGATCTGCTGGAAGTTGAAGCCGGCCGCGGCGAACTGGCGGCAAAGCTCCTCACCATGCGCGACCGACGGCGAAAAGACGATCGTCTTCACCGGGCCGCCGAAATGCTTCTGCGTCTGCTGAACCCAGGTGTGGATCACGTCGCCGATGATCGTGATGCCGCGCTGGCCGGCGTCGGTGTCGTCGTATTCTCCGGTGAACGCCTTCTTGGCGCCCTTCATGTCCGGCGTGACGCAGGCCTTGATCTTGAGCGGCGTCAACCATCCGTCGGCCAGAAGCTGGTTCGTTGTCGCGCCGTTCACCAGCGCATCCCAATGGTCGGCCATGCCGTCGGTGAAGGGTGTTGCGGTCAGGCCGACGACGATCGCGTCCTTCGCGCGCTCGATCAGCTCCAGCGTGGTCTGGTATTCGCAGTGCGCTTCATCAACGATGATGAGCTTCGGCAGATCGTCGTCGGGATATTTGCGGCGGCCGACTGTCTGTGCCGAGGCGACTTGCACAGGCTTTGTCGGGTCGGTCAGCCAGTGGTCGGCCTGGATGATGCCGTGATCTATGCCGTACTTCGCGAAGCGCTCGCTGGTCTGGTCGATCAGGGTGATGCGGTCGACGATGAACCAGGCTCGAGATTTCTTGGCCTGGTTCTTGGTCACCAGGTCTATCGCCGTTTCCGTCTTGCCGAACGCCGTCGGCGCTACAAGGATGATGCGTCGGGCGCCTTCGCGAATACGCTGGCGCAACAGCTCTTCTGTGCGCACTTGATGCGGACGAAGCTCGATCTGCTGGTGCATCGGAAGAAGCGCGTTCATGCGGCCCTCGGGGCTTCGTCGATCATCCGGCCGCAGATCGTAAGGAACCATGACCATTCCATAGCGCCGGCGGTCGCCGGTTTCGTCTTCGTGAGGTAGCGAGCGAACTGTTCCGCCCATTCGCGAGGCGCGCCACCGTCGAACTCGACAATGGCTGCGCGCTCTTCGAACTCGACGTTTTCATCAGACCGCAGATATTCGGCGATCGCCTTTCCGTGCTTCGCGACGTAGGCGCCAGCCGCCGGAGGCAGCTTCTGCCGATTGACGACGCGCAGGGAATTGCCGTCCAGCACGATGTTCGCGCCGAACGACCTTATCCGGTCGACGAGATCGGACACGTCAGTCAAGCCGGATTACCTCGTCGGACTGCTGGTCGATGGGGATCACGACGTCGGTGGACCAGCCGAGATCGGTAGCGCGCTTCTGCCAGGACTTGGCGCGCTTCATCCAGCCAGCTTTGTCTTCGCTTTCCTGGATCAGCCGGGCATTGAGGGAGCGAATCTCTTCGTCCTTGCCAGCAATGACCGAGTCGAACCCGCCTTTCTGATATTGGACCCACATATCGCCGAACTTGGCGTTCTCGGCCTTCAGCGCGGCGTTGTCAGCTTCAAGGCCCTGGATGGCTTCCTCAAGTTCAGCAACACGGTCAGCGAGATCGTCGGCCGGCGCCACCTTGCTGGTCTTGGCTTGCGCGGCGGCTTCGTCACGGGCTGCAGCATGTTGCTTGATGGCATCGGGGAGACCCGCTCGGGCTTCGTCGCACTGGCGATCATGCTCCGCCTGTTGCGCCTGCTTTTCGGATCCGGCTGCCCCACTCTTGGCGTCGCCGCCGTTGGCTTTGCCGATGCGGGAAGTATCCATCGAGGACAGGTTTCCGTGTCGGTCTCTGTAGGTGCGCTCACTGGGAGAATTCCTACCTAGATCCTCTCTCACGTCTTTCACGAGATGGTTGGAGACGTTGCATTTTCTGGCGATTTCCCAATCCGACCAAGACGACCAGTCTGGATCATTCAAAAGGGTTTCGACCGCCCTCCGTTTGTCAGCTCGGCTGCGCTTCAGGCCGTGGGTTGCGTTGGCCCCGACAGAAAACAGGATCGCATCGCGGCGCGTCCCCTGCTTGATGTCGGCGGCGATCTTCTTCTTGCCGGCCATTGCGTGGGCTTCGTATCTGTGGAAGCCGTCGGCTAGCCAATAGGCCTCGCCGTCATGGAAGATGATGACTGGCGGGAACCAAACACCGTCCGCAATGTCTTCGGAATATTCGAACGCCACGGACTTATCGATGACGGCTCGCGATTGCGTGCCACCATCGGTTCGGATGCTGGCGAGTTCGATAAGCGGGAAATCCTTCTTCTTGATCATGCTGCACTTTCGGAGCGCAGTGGCGAGATGTTCGCCCCGCGCTCGGATTCAATGAAGAGATAATGGAACCTGGCGAACGCCCTTCCCGACGCGACGGCATCGACGAGGGCCTTGGTCTCTGCGGCTCGGGTAGCCAGTTCGCACCAATCGTCGAAGGCGCGTTCCTGCTCGACTGTGACATCGTCATTCATGTCGGGACGCCCGCCCCTTCTACGCCGCTGAGTTTCATCCGAAGGCCAAGCCGTGCGGCGATTGGCGCCACGGGGACCACGATCTTGCCGCCTACTCGGATCGTTTCGAAGTCGCCTCGCTTCGCAGCTTCATAAGAGGCGTTGCGGCCCAGTTTGAAGAACACATGACCGGCCGTCTGAACGGACACAGTCGCCTGGGTGAGCGCTTCATCGAGCGTCATAGCCCGTCATTCCTTCTGCTCGAATCGTTTCCGGCATCACTTGTGCCTTTTTTTCTTATAAGTTCCTTGTCCGTTCCGAGCAATGCCACTTGTGCTTCTTGTGCCGATTTTTTATAAAGAGAGGATAGAAAGGCACGGAAGGGGAAACGAAGGTGGTCAAGCCACGCGAAAACCGCGTCCCGATAATGATGTCGGAAGAAGAGATCGCGGCGATTGAGGAGTGGCGGTTCGCGAATCGGATAAACACCCGCTCCGATGCGATCCGCCGCCTCTGTAAGATTGGCCTATTCATAAGCAACGAGCTTGAGCAGGCCGTAGACCTCGCTACCGACGGCGTCACTGTCATGTCGGAACAAATGAAGGACGCGATATGGCTACAGCGACTGCTTATTAACCCGGAAACATCTGACTTGCTGTTCACCCAGGGCGAACTACGTGAGGCGATGGAACAAGGATATGAGCACAATTCCAACGGTCTGGACGGCGTCAGCGGTCTGCAGGCGATTCTGGTGACGTTTTACAACGTCATCATCGACATCATTACTGCCCGAACGCTCAAGGGTGCTGACAAGGCTGTGCAAAAGCGCATCGCCGACGCCAATGAGGCCGTGGACAAAGCCGCCGAGCAAAAAAAATACTCGGAGGAAAACAAATATATCGGGCTCATTTCGTTCCACGAGACTCTGAAAGAAAACGAGATGTACCAAGCACTCTCGGACGAAGAGCAGGAAGCCTACCTCGAAAAGCGCATCAGCGAAATGAAGGCTGAAGAAGAAGCCGACCCCAGCGCCTTCGCCCGAAAATATGGCTTTGAGCCCTTTTGGCTGAAGTCTGGTTGGGCGACACGAATACGCCGCCGGATGGAGGACAGGAACGGAGTCAAGCAATGAAAGGCCACATCAAGGAACGCAGCCCCGGCAAGTGGGCCATAGTCCTCGATCTCTACGACGAGGCCGGCAAGCGCCGCCGAAAGTGGCACAGCTTCGAGGGCACCAAGCGCCAGGCGCAGGAGGAATGTTCCCGGCTCATCACTGAGATGAAGCAAGGCAACTATGTCGAGCCTACCAAACAGACGGTTGCCGAGTTTCTGGACGAGTGGCTGAGGTTCATCAAGCCGTCGGTCGCGCCAAAGACCTTCGAGCGCTACACCGAGATATGCCGCAAGGGTCTGGCCCCGCTCATCGGCATCGTGACCTTGGCCAAGCTGAAGACCGACCGCATCGACGCCGCGTTCTCTGAGGCGTTGACCAAGCCGCGTGCCGACCATCGCAAGCGCAAGGAAGGCGAGGAGGTCAAGCCCCTGCCCCCATTGGCGCCCAGGACGATCCACCATTACCGGCGCGTTCTCATAAAGGCTTTGAGCCAGGCAGTGACCTGGGAGCGGCTGTCACGGAACCCGGCAGCGGCGACGACGCCGCCCAAGGTCGAGCGCAAGAAGATGTTGGCCTACGACGCTGCACAGACCGCGCAGCTCATCGAAGAGCTTCGCTCGACCCGCATGTTCATTCCGATGTTGCTGGCGGTGAAGTGCGGACTGCGTCGCGGCGAGATCCTCGCCCTACGCTGGCGCCACGTCGACCTTGGCGACAACCTACGCCAGTTGGCGATCGTGGAAAGCGCCGAACAGACCAAAGACGGCGTGCGCTACAAGGAGCCGAAATCAGGTAGGGCGCGAACCGTGGCTCTGTCAGCCGCCACCGTCGCCGAGTTGAAGGCCCACCGGACCCGGCAGGCAGAGGAACAGTTGCGCCTCGGCATCCGTCCAGATGCCGATAGCTTTGTTGTGGCCCAGGTCGACGGCCAGCCGCTGCAGCCACGCTCGCTGACGCACGAATGGATTCGCGTGCTCGGCAAGACGAAGCTGCCGCGCATCCGCTTCCACGATCTGCGCCACACCCACGCCTCGCAGATGCTCGCGGCCGGCGTTCACCCGAAGGTCGCCAGCGAGCGTTTAGGGCATTCGACGATCGGCATCACGCTCGACCTCTATTCGCACGTCATGCCGGGGATGCAGGCAGATGCTGCCGAGGCGGTTGACGCGGCGATCAGGAGCGCGGTAAAGCCCGGTAGCTAAAGCTAGTTCGGTAGCAAAATGGTAGCAGCGGCCCAAATGGCCGAGCGCAAAGCGCCAGAAAGCTAACGAAATCAAGGCTTGGAGGGATGGCCGAGCGGTTTAAGGCACCGGTCTTGAAAACCGGCGTGGGCGCAAGTTCACCGTGGGTTCGAATCCCACTCCCTCCGCCACATGCTATTGATTTTGTTGCTTAATTCTGATTTTTTATATTCTTACCCGCCAAAATGCCCATTATTCGGAATGGCATTGATTCGGACGGCATGCGACCAGATGCGACAACCGGGCGGGGTGGCAAGCAACCGCGTTGTAAGCGGTCTGCGAAATAAAGTCCTCTTACCCACCAGAATTTAAGGCTTCGGCAAGAGAGAACTGGCCTTCATTACAGGCGCATTGTCCCTTCTTATCGCCAACATGTGGGGTTAAGATCAGCCATGGTCGGCAGCGACGCAAACGTGGTCCTCGCGGCGTTCACCGAGGACCAGACAGAACGCCTTACAGGTATCAGTAAGCGGCAACTCCGCTACTGGGACCGCATAGATTTTTTTGCCCCAAGCTTTGCGTATAAGGACCGGCGTAAAGCCCACAGCCGTTTATATTCTTTCAGGGATATCGTCTCCCTCAAAGTCCTGGATGCGCTTCGCAATGAATCGAATGTGCCCCTGTCTCATTTACGTGAGGTGAAGGCTAAGCTGGCTCACCTAGGCGATGACATGTGGGCAAAAACCACGCTGCATGTGCTGAACAGGCGAGTCGGCTTCATCAACCCGGAAACCAAAATGCCGGAGGATATTCTTTCCGGACAGGGCATCCTTCAAATTGCGCTCCAGGTTGTCACTGGCGGCATGGAAACCGCCGTTCGAGCAATGTGGCAGCGCCAAAACTCAACTGTCGGCAAACTTGAACAGAAACGTGGGGTCGTTCACAACCAAGTGGTGATTGCCGGGACACGAATCCCGGTCCGTAGCGTCAAGGCGTTTGCCGAAGCAGGCTATTCCATTGACCAGATCCTGGCGGAATATCCGACCCTCACTAAGGAGGATGTTCGCGCCGCCATCAACTACGATGCCGCTGCTTGAACGCCGCAAATGGCCAATTCCGAGTCCTTCTTGACGCCGGCGTTCCTGATTCCGTGGGCAAGGTTTTTGCTCGATATGGGCACATGGTGATCTACCATCGCGACGTTCTTCCAGAGCAAACAGTTGACGAAGTGGTGTGCGCTACCGCGCTCGCGAATGACGCAATCCTTGTCGCGATTGACGGGGATATGAAGCAAATGGCGAAGCAATATGGCGTGACACCACAGGGCGACCGTTTCAACAATCTTCATATCATTCGGCTTTGCTGCAACGAAGTTCTCGCATCGAAGCGGTTGGAGCATTCGCTCACGCTAATCGATCACGAATGGACTTTCGCCGCAGCGAAGGTGGCGCGGCGTATGTGGGTCGATGTTTGTCCGCACCAATTGCGAACACACCGCTAGAAACGCCTGTTTGAATGTTTGCTGCTCTTGCTATCAAGCGTTCGTGCTGGTTGGGGCTGGATAAAGGACGTTGGACATATCGTGATATTGGCGCGACGTGCGTAGGTTCCGAGCGGGCTTCAACGGCCGCCCTCCCGGCGGCGCGCCCCTCAAAAAGGCGATGCAGCCGAAAGCTTAAAATTGTCGGGAACTGTGTGGCCTGTCACGACGTTAAGCACGTCATAAATCCCCGTTGCCAGCTCCCCAACCCTGCAGCGGGCCTACTGAATAGCCCGGCGCCCGATCCTTGTCGCTCTGTCATGCTGCTGAGCAGCCGGGCTATTCGGTTCTCGCCAAATTGACTCGCAAATCCCCCCAACAGGTGTAAACTCTATTTATGACCCGACAACCCAATAGGGCCGTCGATGTTGTGTTCCGTCGTTCCCACTAATTCAGGCCAGTTTCAGCCCGCAGCGCCCCTGCAGGGACGCCGAGTCCTTGTCGTAGAGGACGAGTATCTGATCGCAGCGGAACTCGAAGAGGCGATCAGGGAAGCTGGCGGCAGGGTCATTGGCCCGGTGGCTAATCCTGAAGATGCATCGAAGAAAATCGCCAGCGAGGACGTCGAATGCGCCACGGTTGACATAAAGCTTGGTGCTGCCGCGACTTTCGCCGTCGCGGTCGAATTGCAGGCGCACGGTATCCCGTTCATATTCGTCACCGGGTATGACCGGACCATTGTCCCAAGCGAATTTTCGGGCGTTCGGCGTCTTGTGAAACCCGTTATGCCCGATGACCTCATTAGGCATTTGATAGAGCTGACCTAAGTTCCTTGGCCTTGTCCGTTCCAGCGGATTGACGCCGCGGGTCACACGCGGTTCAACGGCGCCTCAGGCCGCGAGCACCCAGAAGCTCGGCAATATCGGCAATCAGTTCGCGAGCCCTGGCCAATTCCGCCGCCGCCTGCTTCCGGACATGGTCATTTTCCTCGCGAAGCTTTTGCGCCCGTTTCAGGGCTGCGGCGCTGATATCGAGGGAAGTCCAAGTGTCCATGCCGACCAACTCTAGGAGCGAGCAAATGTTCCGTTGGGGCGGCGGAACCTAAGGCCATCAGCTGTCTTGTCTCAGCATGAGCACCGAGACCAAGGTGGAAAAGGGAGAACGCCACGTTCGCGAAGGCAGGGCACGCATTGCTCGCCAGCGCAAACTCATCGACGAGATGACGCTCGACGGCCACCGGACCGAAGTGGCCCGAGGTCTCTTGCAAGACTTCGAGGCGGTGCAACGCGAACTTGAAATGCATCTGGACTTCCTGCGCACTTTCAACTGATGAGTGTTCGACATTGCGCGTCCGGCGCATCGCAGCCCCGCTCAAGAGGTCTCAATTTGAATTTGAAAAATTTGGCTCCTATTTTAGGCCGGTGACCGAAGCGCCTATGAATGCAGGGGTGCAGGCGATGGCCGCCACGTTGTTCGGAACCCGAAAGCTATATCTCAAGGCTCTCCGGATCGTTGCCGCGACAGAGCGTTCAATAGGGCGCTCCGCCACACGGATGGCGACGTGCTACAGCTTGCTCGAGTTGTCTGAAGCCCTGTTGCAGAAACCAGTACGGACCATGTTTGAAACGTCCGCCGTCCCTAAAGGTGAAAAGCCGGCGGCCCTGTTGTCGCCGACGCCCGGCAAGCGCGGTCCCTATAAGAAGCGCGAGAAATCTGATATCGCTTAGCGATGAAGGAAACCGTTCTGGCGATGCTGGAGCAGCATGTGCTTTTGGGCGAGCGACACATTGCACGCCAGCGCGAGATTGTTGCCGACTTCCATCACAAGGGCTTCAGGGCAGACTTAGCCGAAGACCTCTTGACCCTGTTTGAGCAGATGCAGCTTCTGCACGTCGCTCACCGGGATCGGCTTTTGAATTCAACGCAAGGCTAGGCGAAGTCTTTGAGTCCCGATAGCATGAGGGAATGAAGCGCAGCACGATCTATGCGGTCTATCACCCGCCAGCGAATGGCCTGCCATACCTGGCTATTGTCATTGCTCCCAATGGAACGGCTACCGCCCGTCCATTCGATACGGAGCAAGAGGCCGCAGCGTTCAACAAGCAAATGGCAGCGGCAGGACATCCCGGCAAGGCCAACCATTGAAGCACTACCCACCCCACCCGTAGGGGAAGGGCCACAGGCCCGTAGCGTTACCTCTGGAGGTTAAAAAGCCCAGCGCTGAGGGGTGTATCGGCGCTAGGGCTTTAGGCATGTACGCTGTACCCTCCATGTCCGTTTATCAGCTTGCGCTAATATAGTGAACGAAGGGTGAATAGGCGCCCCGTAGCGCTGCGACCGAGGCGGGACCTGTAGGGCTGGAAATCCACCAAGCAGCCAAGGAATTGACCAGCGGAAATCAAATTTACCCCCGCCTATACCCCTGCCCTTCCCGTTTGGGTCGATGGGGATCGTGGGCCTTTGAATTCGTTGGGGATTTGTCGCCGATCCTCTGCTCTGGCGTCTATTCGGACAACCGATGCTCACGCGCTGTGGCTGGAAATCAACCGGCCCAATCCCGGTATTTGGCCTGTGCGATTATCGGTTCATCCGTCGGGATAATTACATCAACGCTTTCGGCGGGTGTGGTTGCTTGGAACAATTGGGCGGCCAATGCAGCCCCTTCATTTGTCAGGCTGTAGGCGTATTTATCAGCCGGCGTTGAGTGCATTGCGAGCGTGATATTTACCGCATCAAGCAAGGCTTGTGCGTCGCGGGACAATTGCCCGTCGCGCATGATGCGACCGTCTCGGCCGGGAGCGATCTTGTCGAGACGTTTAGCCAGGGCGAGACGGGCAGCGGGACGCATGTTTAGCCTCGCTTGGTCACTTCGAGTCGTTCCACTCGACGGAGCAAGTCGGCGTCTTCAACGATATTTTTGGAGGCGGTAATAGCCTCTAGCAATTGCTTCGCTTCGTCCGGGGAGATTTCCCCGGCCCATGCGGCTTGCAGGACGGTTTTAGCCAATTCCTCGCTTGTCGGATTCTCCGGAACGTCGGGAAGCTCTACGGTCCTCGACTTGGGCAGGAAGGCGTCAACACCGTACTTGAGAAGGATTTCGGCGGCTTTTAAGTCGCCGCCCATCATCGCGCCGACAAGCATATTCATAGCCGTGACGGCGTGCTCGTTTGCCATGTCGATAGCTTGCCGGGAAACTTTCGACCGCGAACCGACTTTCTTAAATCCCTTGTGACCTGGCAAGAATTTGCCGGATCGCTCGTCTTTACCGGTTCCGTCGTCTTTGCCGATATTGGGCGTAAGATTTACCATTGTATTTTAACACCCGTGTCAGCCATTTTTCGGTAATTTTACGGCGAAAATCCGCCCCGGCGATTCAAAGGAGGAAGGAAATCGCCGGGGCGACACGCCTAGTATTATCGGCAAATTACTAGGCGGATTTACCCATCAACAAGTTGAACGATTCCGTCTCGCTCAAATTAGACGATTGCGAGGTGAAATTGATCGTCGCGATCAAGAGCTTGTTTGCGGCGTCCACGGCGTCCGAACGGAGCTTGATCTGATCAACTTTACCCTTCGCCAGAAGACGGATCGATGAATTGTCCATCGTTGTCTTCAACGGATCCGCGGCGGTCGAGAAATCGTCCGACGGTTCGTTACCCATGACTTTCAGCGTCTTTTCCACGGCGAACGCTTCCTCCAGCAAGGCAATCAACTGTGGATCGTCCTTGAATTGGGTCAACGCGATCATGGGGACGACCGCGTTGAGTACGGTCAATCCGCCTTCGACACACCATTTGTAGGCGGCGCCAAGATCATTGCCGAATTGCGAGCGGAGCATCTGCCTAATTTCTTGGCGCTGTAGAACGTCCACGGCATTACCGTTCGGGGTCGCCGTGGCTTCGATTGGTTGTTTCAGACTATAGCGAGCCGCCGCTACGGTCTGGCGTTCGGAGATGGCGGCTTGGCGCACAGCGCGGAAGCCGGGGCCGCAGTAGCGTGAGCAAGCTTCCGCCCCAACGCGCGCCACGTCCTCGACGCGCTTAAATTGCCCGTCTGCGGCGGCAATGGACGCTGCCGCCGCGCCAAGGCCCGTCCCGAGCGCCGTAGCGACAGAATCCAGGTCGCCGCTTACCCCAGCGAACTGTGCAGGCCAATACCAGCTATACGACCCGCCCGCCGGGCTGGACCACTGATAGAGCCCGCCCCTCGTCTCGCCCGCTACCTTGTTGAAACCCTTGATTGCCATAGTCTGTATTCCTTCCGCTTAGAGTTAGTCGTATTTAAGCGAAAGCAATAAGACTGACCGTCGCGACAAGCAAAGACAAGCGGAAAGTTATCCACAACTGCTAATTACTATTGAATGTTACCGATATTTGCGCCCGGTGCCGCCCAAGTGGTTGCATCCTTAGATCGATAACCTAGACGGACCAGCGCACGTGCAATTTCTGGCGTTACTGGCTGTAACTTGTTCTGTCGCTCGACCGAATAAGCCTTCCACGGCTGGAGCAATCGGTCTAACAATTCCGCAACGTAATTCGGTCCGGTCATGGCAAAGCCGTGGTTGTTTTTCTCATCAAGCGTGTGAACGATTGTTTCGTCCATGCCGACAAAGAAATAATTGTTGCCGGACACGATATTTGCATCGTTCGGACCGCCTACGCTGCCCACTGCTACCACACGCTTGCCGGTCATTAATTCTCTGGCGTCGATCAGGAAATGATAGCTGCAATAATTCTTCTCGACCCAAAATGTCGTCCGGACGTTCCGGTGCGTGTCGTCATATCCGCTGAATATCTGGATATTTGCATCGCCAAAATTGAACGTTGCTCGACGGAGCGGACGCGCAAATGGTCGGTCCCGGAAATGTTCCATCGCGGCATCAAAGGCGACGCCGAGCTTGGCGAACTTAATTCCGTCCGGTGTGGCTGGCAGGGTTAGTTCGTACACGGGTTATTCATTCCTTATTTTTGACCGGTAATTTGGCGGGTAAGGTCCACTTGTCGGACGCAGACGGCGGGTTTGCTGGCTCGATGGCGGACGATTGCTCCGCCGCGATGGTATCCACGGCTGCGCGGCACAAAAAAACGTAAGGAACCTTCGCCTTACAGTACTTACACTACTTACAGGCTTCCTAGTAGCTTCTGGAGCCCATACCCCTTCTACAGATTGCTACTACCTTTTCGATTTCTATAAGCTCATAGATAGCTGTAAGTAGTGTAAGTACTGTAAGGAAGTTGTCTCATTTCGTTGCATTTCGTCGTGCGTAATTTGCATTACGTCGCGCTAAATTTCTATAATTTGGCGGCTAGCGTGGTTGCAGCGTAAATTTACCGTAGGCGTCGGTTATTTCCTTAATTATCTCGCCCCCGCCTTTCCCTTCAAATCCGGCCGGATCAAAACCCCGCACGATAACGAAACGTTCGGCTTTACCGTTAATCCATAGCGGCTTGCTGACTGGCGTCATTCCCGCCCGTTTCACGACATGCTGGAACCCCTTGATATTCTTTCCGGCTTCCTCGCCTAGCGAGTTAGTTATGTGCTCTTTGATCTGACTATTTGTTGCGAAGCGGCCCGGCCAACGACTGGCAAAGTCCGCAACGGCTTTGTCCACCTCGCTTTGTCGACGACGGTCGAAAACCGCTGATAAACAACGACAAGAGCTGAAGCGCTGGAGAGAGCAAAGGCGGTCGCCCGCGCGCTCTTCAACTAGCGCTGTAGCGGGCGACCGCCTTTGCGGCGTGGTGC